>NZ_JAGKRG010000037.1:0-291 GCF_017939565.1 Aeromonas sp. SrichE-2G | reverse complement strand
CCAACCGTCGCACTCTTGCCATCCGCGCTCAACGTCACGCTGGTGATATCCAGCAACCCATTACCGGTATTGATGCCCTGTGGCAACACGCCGCCCGGTACAAAGTTTTGACCCAGCACGGTGATGCTCGCCACACCATCGGTTGCGCTCACTGTGAAGGTGCCGCTCACCGCCTCTCGGGTGTCACTGTTCAGGGCCGGGTCTGACAGCTCATTGCGCCCATCCGCTAATGCCGTTTCATAGACCGTTGTGGTGGCCCCACCGGCTGCCACGACAGTGACACTCTGGCTG
>NZ_JAGKRG010000036.1:0-374 GCF_017939565.1 Aeromonas sp. SrichE-2G | reverse complement strand
ACCATGTCGCACTTGTTCATGAACACGATGATGTACGGAACGCCTACCTGGCGACCCAGCAGGATGTGCTCACGAGTCTGCGGCATCGGGCCGTCAGTCGCTGCTACTACCAGGATTGCGCCGTCCATCTGGGCAGCACCGGTGATCATGTTTTTAACGTAGTCGGCGTGACCCGGGCAATCTACGTGAGCGTAGTGGCGGGTAGCGGTGTCGTATTCTACGTGGGAGGTGTTGATGGTGATACCACGCTCACGCTCTTCCGGTGCCTTGTCGATCTGGTCGAAGGCGAAAGCTTTACCACCGAAGTGCTTGGCCAGCACGTTGGTGATGGCGGCGGTCAGGGTGGTTTTACCGTGGTCAACGTGGCCGATGGT
>NZ_JAGKRG010000003.1:0-213642 GCF_017939565.1 Aeromonas sp. SrichE-2G | reverse complement strand
GCACATCGGGTTATCAGTCTGGATTTACATGCTGTCTGATAAAAGCATGGTGCGAAGAGAGGGACTCGAACCCTCACACCCGGGGGGCACTAACACCTGAAGCTAGCGCGTCTACCAATTCCGCCACCTTCGCACATCCGGTTATCAGTCTGGATTTATATGCCGTCTGATAAAAGCATATTGCAGTATGGTGCGAAGAGAGGGACTCGAACCCTCACATCCGTGGGACACTAACACCTGAAGCTAGCGCGTCTACCAATTCCGCCACCTTCGCATCACTGCGGTGGGGGATTCTATAGAGTTTTGGGGGGGCGTCAACAGCCAAAAGGGACTTTTTTCGCTGTTGACGGATAAAGCTGCATCAAGGGCACAAAACTTCAGCAATAGGGGTCAGTTCGTGGCCAGTGCATCGCGATACATCTGCTCGTACAGGGGAACGGAGTCCGCCCAGTCGAAGCGGGTGTTCATGGCGTTGTGCTGGATCCTGGCGAAATGCTCGGGCTCTTGCAGGTAGTGGAGCAGGCTGCGCCGCATGGCATCGAGCAGGGTGCTGGCGGTGGGATCGTTGAAGCAGAACCCGGTCGCGTGTTCGGGGTTGGCATCCCAGTCCACCACAGTGTCTTTCAAACCGCCGACGGCCCGCACCAGCGGCAGGGTGCCATAGGCCAGACTGTACATCTGGTTGAGTCCGCACGGCTCGAACAGCGAGGGCATCAGGAAGAAGTCGGCGCCAGCCTCCACCAGGTGGGCCAGGCGGTCGTCATAGGCGTTGATAAAGGCAAACTTGTCTGGATGCTGCTGGGCAATGGCCTGCAACTGGGCGGCGAGAGAGGGATCGCCAGAGCCTACTATCACCACCTGGACCCGGTGTTGCAGGAACTTGTCCAGGGTCGGGATCAGCAGGTGAACCCCCTTCTGTTCGGTCAGCCGGCATACCATGCCGTAGATGGGCAGGTCGTCGACGGGCAGCCCCGTCTCCTGTTGCAAGACGCGCTTGCAAACGTGTTTTCCGGCCAGGTTGTCGGCGTCATAGGTAGCGGGCAGCAAGGGATCGCTTGAGGGATCCCAGTCGTGATAGTCACACCCGTTGAGGATGCCTCTCAGGTCGGCTGCGCGCTGCTGGAAGACGCTGGCCATGCCGTGGGCCCCCAGGTGGGTCAGCAGCTCGCTGGCGTAGTTTGGGCTCACCGCATTGATCTTGTCCGCATAGAGCACCCCGCACTTGAGCAGGTTGATGTGACCGTAGTCGTAGTTGATCCGCCGCTCGTAGTCGCTGATCTCCGGCACGGCCCAGAATTGCTGGCGGTCGAACACTCCCTGAAAGGCGGCGTTGTGGATGCTGATGACCGATCGGGTGCGCTGGAAGAAGGGGTTGTGGGCATGGCGTGTCTTGAGCAACAGCGGCAGTAGGCCGGTATGCCAGTCGTTGCAGTGGACGATGTCGGGAGCAAAACCCAGCTGTTCACAGGCATGGAGGGCCGCTGCAGCCAGGAAGGCAAAACGCTCGCCGTTATCGGGATAGGCCTGATTGTTCTCGGCGTAGAGCTGAGGGCGGTCGAAATACTGCGGGCAATCGATCAGATAGACACAGATTCCGTCCAGATCCAGCTGATGGATACGATAATCGATGTCGCTGCTGTCCTGCGGAGTGGGCAGCCATCGCGAGGCGAGCAGGGTGGCTTCGTCCCGGCGTTTGATGGTCTTGTAGAAGGGTAGAATGATGCGCACATCGTGGCCCTCCCGGGCGAGATGCAGAGGTAGGGCCTTGGCGACATCCGCCAGGCCCCCGGTCTTCACCAGCCCCTCGACCTCCGAGGCCACAAACAGGATTTTCAGTGGGTTAATAGCCAACTCTTGCTCCCTTAGGTACCACGACGATACCGCCTTCGGACACGGTAAACCTCTCTCTGTCATGGTCCAGATTCTCACCGATCACGGTGCCGGGTGCAATTTCAACGTTTTTGTCGATGATAGCGCGCCGAATTGAGCAGCCCTCACCGATTTTCACATCCCCGAGCAGCACGGATTCGCTGATGTGGCTGCAGGGGCCTATATTGCAGCGAAATCCCAGAATGGATCGCTGGATCTGGCTGCCCTGAATGAAACAGCCGCCAGAGATCAGGGAGTTGGCGATCTTGACCTTGCAGTCATCGGTGTCGATGAAGGTGGCGGGGGGCAGAGGCGGATAGTGGGTGTGCAGCGGCCATTTGCGGTTGTAGAGGGAGAAGGGGGCATCGTCTGCCACCAGGTCCATGTGCGCCTGCCAATAGGAGTCGAGCGTCCCCACATCGCGCCAGTAGACGTTGGGCTTCTCCCCCGGGATCACGTTGGTGCTGTAGTCGTAGACATAGACAGGGGCACGGGGGAACAGGCTGGGGATGATGTCCTTGCCGAAATCGTGGCTGGAGTGCTCCTCGGCGGCATCCCGCTTGAGCTCGCGATAGAGAGCCTCGGTCTCGAAGATGTAGTTGCCCATCGATACCAGCGCCTGGGTGGGATCGCCGGGGATGTGTTTCGGGTGCTTCGGCTTCTCCTCGAAGCCGATCATGCGCCCTTCCTGATCCACCTCGATCACCCCGAAGGCGCTCGCTTCCTCGATGGGCATGCGCAGTGCCGCGACGGTCAGGGCGGCGGCCTTCTGCTTGTGGAAGCTCACCATCTGGCTCACGTCCATCTTGTAGATATGATCGGAGCCGAAGATGCAGACGTGCTCGGGATCGGAGATCTCGATGAAGCGCAGGTTCTGGTAGATGGCGTCCGCGGTGCCGTCATACCAGCGCTTGCCCATCCGCATCTGGGCCGGAATGGGGTCGATGAAGCGGTCGGTGATGCCGACGATGTTCCAGCCTTTCTTCATATGCAGGTAGAGAGACTGGGACTTGAACTGGGTCAGCACGTAGATGCGCAGGAAGTCGGCGTTGACGAAGTTGTTGAGGACGAAGTCGATCAGGCGGTAACTGCCGCCGAAGGGGACCGAGGGTTTGCTGCGGGTGGTGGTCAGTGGCTGCAGCCGGGTGCCTTCACCGCCAGCCAGTATCATGGTGAGTATGCCTGCCATCGTCTTTCTCTCCCTGAATTCATGCCTTGAAAAGGTTTTCATGTTGCTGCGAAAAAAACACCCCTAAAGGGGTGGTAAACGTTTTCCTGGTACCTTAACAGATCCCTTCTGGCACTCTCTACTTGTTTTATTACAACCGTTGCACTTATTTAAGCTTTGCTCAGATACACCTTGAATTTGGCATCGCCCGCGATCACCCCGGTCTGTCTGAAATGCGCTTCCAGTATAGGCTGGTATCTCAGGAAGGCGTTGGCGACTATGGTCAGTGCACCGTCGCGGGTCAGATAGTCGGGGGCCTTGGCCAGGAAGGTTTCGGTGGCGGCATAGAAGGTCTTGAGTCCGGCATGGAAGGGGGGATTCGAGACGATGTGTTGGAATCTTTCGTCAATATCGGAGTACACGTCGGAAGCATGGACGCGCCCGGTCAGGCCGTTGACCGCCAGGGTGCGGCGGCTGGACTCCAGCGCCAGGGCGTTGATATCCACCATGCTGATGGCCAGGTCAGGATTGCGCCTGGCCAGGACCGAGCCGATGACGCCAGCGCCGCAGCCAAAGTCGAGCAGCTTGCCCGCCATGGGGGGCAGGCTCGCCAGCAGCATCTGGGTACCGAGATCCAGGCCGTCGGCGCTGAAGACACCTGGCAGGGCCATGACGGTCAGGGCGGTGTCGCCCGCCTGGCACTCGTAGCGGCTGAACCAGTCGTCCAGCTCGAACGGGGCGACCGGCTTGTCGAGCACGCCGTGGAAAAGGGAGCAGCGGCGTGCCGAGTCTCGCTTGACCGGTTTTTCCCCGTAGGGGGCCAGCAGCTTGTCGGCGCCGTTGATGCCGCCCCGGTTTTCGCCAGCCAGGAACAGGTCGGCACCGCTCTCCAGCAGCGGCGTCATCATGGCGAGCAGATACTGCGCCTCGGCCTTGGCCTTGGGCACCAGCAGCAGCAGGGCGTCGAAGCGAGGGGCGCCGCCGATCTGGTGACCAAACTGGATGGCCTCTCCCAGCACGCTATGCTGGCTTCGGTAGTAGCAGTAGTCTGTGGTGAAGACGGTCAGGGAATCGGCCAGTTCGGCCAGTTGACGGGGGTAGTCATCCTCCAGGGCGCCGCAGACCAATAGCCGCTTGCCGACAAAGAGGGCTTGGTTACGTTCCAGCATCTGGCTGACGGCACTGACAGGACGGCTCATTGGGACTCTCCACGCTTTTTTGGGCGGCCATTATACATGGCCGCTTTCGCCTTGACATTTATGCCGTGTTCCCGAAATATGCCAAGACACCTTATTTACCCAGAGATGATGCAATGCGGTCATGCGTATCGAAACGAAAGCATAAACACAGCCTGACATTCGGGCCTGCTGGCGTGCGCGCGTAACCTCTCATCCCTGAGACGATTCAAGCCCCGGTAGCGACCCCCGTACCGGGGCTTTTTATTGGCCAATTCATTTGTTTAGGAGAAGGAAATCCCATGTTTCAAGGTTCGATAGTCGCCCTGATCACCCCATTTCGACAGGGCCAGCTGGACGAGGCCGCACTGACTCGCCTGGTGGAGTGGCACATAGAGCAGGGGACCCATGGCATAGTGCCGGTCGGCACGACGGGGGAGAGCCCGACCCTGACCCACGACGAGCATTGCCGCGTGGTCGAGCTGGTGGTCAAGCAGGTGGCGGGGCGCATTCCCGTCATCGCCGGTGCCGGGTCCAACAACCCGGTCGAAGCCATTGAATATACCCGTTACGCCGAACAGGCGGGCGCGGATGCGACCCTGCATGTGGCGGGGTACTACAACCGTCCCAACCAGGAGGGGCTCTATCACCACTTCAAGGCGGTGCATGACGCCACCACCAAGCCCATCATCGTCTACAACATTCCGCCCCGTGCCATCGTCGACGTGCAACCGGCAACCCTGGCCCGTCTGGCCGAGCTGCCGCGCATCGCCGGCGTGAAGGACGCCACCGGCGATCTGGCCCGCCCCTGGGTGGAGCGTCAGCTCATCAAGAAGCCCTTTGCCTGGCTCTCCGGTGAAGATGCCACCGCCGTGGCCTACAACATCGGCGGTGGTCAGGGTTGTATCTCGGTCACTGCCAACGTGGCCCCCAAGCTGGTGGCCGAAGTCCAGAACCTGGCCCTGGCCGGCGAGTGGCAGGCCGCCCGCGAATTGCAGGACAAGCTCATTCCGCTGCACCAGGCCATGTTTGCCGAGCCGAGCCCGGCGGGTGCCAAGTATGCGGTCTCCCTGCTGGGGCTGTGTAGCGAGGAGTGCCGCCTGCCGGTGATGCCGCTGTCGGATGCCACCCGCGAGCGGATCCGCAGCGCCATGCAGGCCTTGAATCTGCTGTAAAAACTGAGCTCTGGATCTCGCTTTTGATTGTCCGGTCAATTAATGGCCGGGCTTTGCCGATATACTCGCTTGGATACAACCAAGGATGATTTGGCATGAAAGAATGGGATCCGGAGCACTTCACCAGTTTTGAACATCTCTGTGAAGTGACGCTGTCTGCGGTCAGAGAAAAGACCGAGGCCGAACAGATCTATCTGTGGCTGCGGGCTCCGACGGCCCAGCTCTATCACTATCGCCCGGAACAGGGGTTGCTCTGCCTGAGCGCCGACAACCTGGCCTCCCTCGAACTGCCCATCCTCTTTATCGAACAGTCCCTCGAACTCGGCCAGCTGCTGGTGGAGCCGCTCGCGCCGACTCATGCCATCTGGGATAGCGTGGAGCCGGAGTTCCCGCGCCTGCGGGCCTGTTTCCCCCTCAAACGCCACAAGGGATTGGAGGCCGTGGTCTATCTGGAGACCCGGCGCCGTCTCGATCGCCTGCCTCGGCGCCAGCAGCAGAGCATCCAGTTGCTGATGCACTATCTTGCCGCCGAGCTGGAGAGCCGGCGACTCGCGGGGCAGGTCGATCAGGAGCGGGATCAGCGGCTCCACACCCAGGCCGACCTCGTGCGCAGCCAGGCCCTGCAGGACTCTTTCCTCAGCATGCTGCAGGCGCTGCATCAGGTGGGGGTCAAGCTCTCTCGCTGCGAGAGCGAGGATCGTCTGCTGCACGATGCAGTGGCACTGGCTCGCCAGGAGTTGCAGTTTGACCGCATCGCCATCTTCCTGACGGACAGCGAATTCAAGACCATGCACGGCACCTGGGGCACCAACGAGGCGGGTGAGCTCATCGACGAGCGCCATTTCATCAGCCCCATTCCGGATCACCCCACGGTGCAGGAGGCGCTGCGACGCAAAGACTATGTCCTGGTGCTGGAGGACACGCCTCTCTATTACGAGAAACAGGAGGTGGGTCGCGGCTGGAACGCCATGGTGTCGCTCTGGGACGGGAGTACCCCCATCGGCTGGATCGCCGCCGACAACCTGCTCTGGCGGCGTCCCCTCAAAACGTACCAGAGCGAGATCTTCAAGCAGTATGCCGCCGTGCTTTCACAGCTGCTGATCCGCCAGCGTACCCAGGCCAAGCTGGAGCGCTTCAACCGGGATCTGGAGTTGCGGGTGCAGGAGCGGACCCGGCAGCTGGCCGACACGAACCGGGCGCTGGAAGAGGCCAACCGGCGCCTCTCCCTGTTGTCTCTGGAAGATCCCCTGACCGGGATCGCCAACCGCCGCCAGTGGGACATTACCATGGAGCGGGAGTGGGAGCGGGCACGTCGCCACCAGGGGGTCTTGGCGGTGCTGATGATCGACGTGGACGAGTTCAAGTCGTACAACGATCACTTCGGCCACAGCAAGGGGGACCAGTGCCTGCAACGGGTTGCTGCTCTGCTGCAGGAGACGGAGCGGCGGCGCACCAACCTGGTGGCCCGCTATGGCGGGGAGGAGTTCGTGATCCTGCTGTGTACCCCGCAACCGGGGGAGGCGGAGCGGCTGGCGGAGCAAATCCATCGGGGCTTGTCTGCGCTGCAGATCCCGCACCCCGCCTCCAGGGTGGCACCTCAGCTCACGGTCAGCATCGGCTTCAGCTATCTGGTCCCGTCATCGGACAAGGGGTGGCAGACCCTCACCGAGCAGGCGGATCAGGCGCTCTATCATGCCAAGTCCCAGGGGCGGGCCCGTACCCTTGCCTATCTGTCGGGCTGACCCGATGTCGAAGGCCCTCCCTCTGGGGGACGAGATTAATGCGGTAGCAAGCGTTTATCGCCATCTGGCACATGGCGATGCCCCCCGGCTCTGGCTAGAATGAAGGCCCATTTTCGACAGACAGATCCTGCACCATGACCCTATCCGGATTTCAAGGCCTGGTTTTCGACCTCGACGGTACCCTGGTGGATTCCATGCCGTTGCACCTGGCCGCCTGGGAGCACACCGCCCGCGAGTTTGGTTTTCAGTTCGATGCCGACTGGTTCTATGAACTGGGGGGCATGCCCAGCCGCAAGATAGCCCTGCTGGTGGCCGAGGTGCAGCAAGTGGCGCTGGATCCGCTGGTGGTGACCCGCTGCAAGACGGAGCACTACGTGGCCAACCTGCACAAGGCGACCCCTTTCCCGGCCATGCTGGATCTGGTCGAGCGCTATCACGGTCGCATTCCCATGGGGATCGGGACCGGCTCCCCCCGCATCAATGCCGAGGCAGTGCTGCGCAATACCGGGCTCGATCGCTATTTCCCCGTGGTGGTCACCGCCGACGACGTGGATCTGCACAAACCCCACCCGGATACTTTCCTGCTGGTTGCACGCCGCCTGGGTGTGGGGCCGGGTCAATGTCTGGTGTTCGAGGATACGGGCATAGGTGCGCAGGCCGGTGAGGCCGCAGGCATGCAGGTCTGCATGGTCAGAGAGGGATTGCCGGTCGGGCTGACCTACTGATCATGGCGTGACGGCCATGAGCGCCGAAGCGGAGGAGAAGACCCACTCTCATACGGGACAGGCAAAACATGAGAGTGGGGATCTTGGGGAGGTCACTGGCTGACGCAGCGACACGCCCGGTGGGGGAGTAAGACGAGCATTACTGCTCGCTGCTGCCACCCTGATTGTCGTCATAGCGGCTCGGTGCACCGTGGGGGCGCGGCGCCATGGAGACGCGCGGTTTGCGGGCGCGCTGGATGCTGACCGCAGGGCGGCCGGAGTGCATGGCGATGGTGGAAATCTTGGCCTTGTAGACCAGTTGCTGGTTGCCGTGTGCATCTGTCAGCAGCACGCTGTACTGATCGAAGCCGCTGATGGTCCCCTCCAGCTTGATGCCGCTTACCAGGAAGATGGCGACCTGGCTGCGGTTCTTGCGCAACCAGTTGAGGGCGGAATCTTGCCCGTTCCCGAGGGAGAAGGCCTGCTCAATGGTGGAGTAGCTTGGGGATTCGGTTGTCATAAATTATTGTCCCGCGGAAAAAAAGTGGCGTTTGATTGTGCTAAATGGTCACTCCCTTGTCAAAGTCATTCTCACCCCCGCCGCGGATGGTAAAACGACAGGGCTGGTGGGCGTGGGCAACAGCTGCAATAATTGGCGGTTCTGGCCCCGTGGCGGGCCTCACGCTGGGGTCTCAATTTGCATCCGGTTTCACACCAACATCCAACCACCTATACCCATGACGCAACGGCGTGCGAAGAGTGTGATCTGCTGGTGCCGGCCACGACGTTGGCCGTGGGAGAGTCGAGCGGCTGCCCACGCTGCGGCCATACCCTGAGCCGCCATCTGCCGGAGCAGGAGCGCAGGCCGCTGGCCTACGGCTTTGCCGCCCTTATCATGTTCGTGCTCTCCAACGCCTTCACCTTCATGTCGTTCTCGGCCAAGGGGGTGGGGCAGGAGATGACCTTCCTGCAGTGCATCACCACCCTGGTGGATCAGGGCTACCTGTTCCTGGGAGTGGTGCTGAGCCTGACCCTGATCGGCCTGCCGCTGGTCTACATCGGTTCCATCATGCTGGTGCTGTGGCGCCTCGACAAGGATCTGCACAGCCATGCCCTGAGATCCCTCGGCCGCCTGCTGTGCCGGATCAAGCCCTGGCTGATGGTCGATGTCTTCCTCATCGGGGTGCTCATCTCTTTGGTCAAGCTGATGGGCATGGCCGACATCAAGATGGGGCTGTCGTTCTGGGCCTTCGTCGGCTATACCCTGTTGCTCATCAAGATGATCTCGTCCCTGGACAGGATGTGGCTGTGGCAGCGGCTGTTCGGACCGACCGCCGTCCGAGAGGTGGATCCCGAGGCCAGCGCCCTGGCGTCCGGGCTGGTGGGGTGCCACATCTGCGGCGCCCTGAATGAGGGGGATGCCCATACCTGCGTGCGTTGCGGCGATCACCTGCACCAGCGCAAACCGGGTGGCCTGAACCGCACCTGGGCTCTGCTCGTCACCTCGATCATCCTCTATATTCCCGCCAACCTTTACCCCATCATGGATACCGTCTTTCTGGGGGATGACAGTCCCTCGACCATCATGGGGGGGGTGGTACTGCTGTGGGCCATGGGGTCCTACCCCATCGCCGCCGTCATCTTCTTCGCCAGCGTGGTGGTGCCCCTGGTGAAGATCCTGGCGCTGTTGTGGCTCTGCTTTGCGGTGCAAAGTGGCCAGTCGGCCTCGCCGCTGCGCAAGCTCAAGCTCTATCGCATGACCGAATTTGTGGGGCGCTGGTCGATGATCGACGTCTTCGTGGTGGCCATCCTGGCCGGCCTCATCCGCTTGGACAATCTGATGAGCATCTACCCCGGCCCCGCGGCCATTGCCTTTGCCGGGGTCGTGCTGATCACCATGGTGGCCGCCATGAGTTTCGATTCCCGCCTGATCTGGGATTTACAACAAGGAGAACGCGAACGTGAGTGAGCGTAAGACAAGGTGGAAACCGGGCTCTGATTTCATGAGTTCGGCTGCCGCTATCTGGATGGTGCCGCTGCTGGCGCTGTTCATCGGCGCCTGGATGCTGTTCCAGCACTGGTATTCACAAGGCCCCGGCTTCACCCTGACGGTCGCTACCGCCGAAGGCATAGTGGCAGGCAAGACGGTGATCCGCTCCCGGGAGGTCGATGTCGGCCGTATCGAGGCGGTCGAGCTGAGCGATGACTACAGCCATGCCGTGCTGCGTGGCCGTCTCACCAATGCCGCCTCCGGCATGCTCAAGGGAGACAGCCAGTTCTGGGTCGTCAAGCCCAGGGTCGGGCGGGAGGGAGTCTCCGGCCTCGGTACCCTGCTCTCAGGTGCCTACATCGAACTCATGCCCGGCAAGAAGGGCAAGGCGCGTGACGAGTACGCCATGCTCGACAAGCCGCCGCTCGCTTCACAGAACGCCAAGGGGTTGCGGCTGTTCCTCTCGAGCCACGACACGCGGGCGCTGGGGGAAGGCTCCCCCATCAACTACCAGGGCTTCACCATAGGCCAGGTGGAGGAAGCCACCTTCCTGCCCGAAAAGAGCGAGATGCAGTACCAGATCTTCATCAACGCCCCCTATGACATCCTGGTGAGCAGCAACTCACGCTTCTGGCTGACCCCGGGCTTCGAGCTGTCCGTCAACAGCGAGGGGATGAAGGTCAAAATGGACTCGCTCGAGAGTTTGATAGACGGCGGCATCACCATGGGGCTGCCGCCTGGCTGGTCCCCTGGCGAGCAGGTCAAGCAGCGCGACGAGTTCACCCTGTTCCAGGATGAGGCGAGCGTACTGGCCGGTAGCCTGGATCAGTTCATCGACTATGTCTTCCTGTTCGATGACAACGTGGCCGGCCTGCATCCGGGGGCGGCAGTGCAGTACCGTGGCATCCGTGTCGGTACCGTCATCTCGGCTCCCTATCTCATCGAAGAGAAGGGAGTGCGCCTGTTCCAGGATCGCCAGATCCCGGTCCTGGCCCGCATCGAAGTGCAGCGCCTCTCCCACCGCTATGCCAAGGCGGAGAAGGAGCAGTGGCGGGCCCTGTTCAGCAAGCAGTTCAAGGAGGGGCTCAGAGCCAGTCTCAAGACTTCCAGCCTGCTGACCGGTGGCAAGCTCATCGATCTCAACTTCTACCCGGATGCGCCCCGCTTCGAGCAGGCCAAACTGTCCGGTTATCAGGTATTCCCGACCGTGCAGGCGGGGCTGGATCAGATCGAACGCAAGGTGAACCTCATCCTCGACAAGTTTGTCGACATGGACATGGCGACCACCCTGGGCAAGGTCAACACCTCCCTTTCCACTCTGGATGGGACTCTGAAGAACATCAGCGCGGTCAGCGCCAATCTGGACAAGTTGACCAGCAAGGAGGCGACCCAGCAGCTGCCGGCTTCCCTCAACCAGAGTCTCAAGCAGTTGCAGGAGACGCTGCAGGCCTATGATGCCAGCTCCCAGACCAATCAGGAGTTGCGCCAGTCGGTGCAGTCCCTCAACCAGCTGATGAGCGAGTTGCAGCCCCTGGTGCATTCGTTGAACGAACAGCCGAGTTCGCTGATCTTCGATCGCTCCCGCCCCCGGGATCCTGAGCCAAAGCGAGGAAAATGATGATGTCCCTGACGTTGCCAACCCTTGATCGAGAGGCCGAGCTCACAGGTCTTCGATCGCATCCATTTTCCCGGGATCTTGAGCCAAAGCGAGGAACACAATGAAAAAACGGATGGTGACCCTGGCCTTGCTGGGCCTGCTGGCGGGTTGCAGCGCCGCCCCTGAGACGCTGCACTACTACTCCCTTGATGCACAGAGCCTGCATCCCCAGGGCGTCATGGCGCAGCCTCAGCACCAGCTGGTGTTGAGGCCCGTTGTGCTCTCCGGCCAGCTGGACCGGATGAGCCTGGTGTATCAGCTGGAAGGCAATGAGTTGCACTTTGCCGAGTACCATCGCTGGGCGGGCTCACTCGATGCCCAGCTGAACCAGCTGACCCTCAATGGTCTCTCCAGCAGACTGCCGGGCTGGGTGGTGCGCCAGGACGGTGCCCGCAAGGGGCCCGTCCTGAGCATCACTGTCGAGCGCTTCCAGGGGCGCCAAGATGGCCGGGCCCTGTTGAGCGGTCGCTGGCGTCTGCTGACGGAGGAGGGGGTCGTATTGCGGGATGTGCCCTTCCAGCAGGAGCGTGTCCTGCCGGCGGATGGCTACGGTACCCTGGTGGACGAGCTGGGCCAGGGCTGGCAGCTGTTGCTGGATCAGATCGCGGCGGACGTGCGCACGCGAGGTTGAGTGGCAGGAACAATAAAAAACGGGAGGCATTGGCCTCCCGTTTTTTTATGAGGTTTACGGTGCCAGCAACTTATTGCTGCACTTCCGACACACCCTGTACCCTGACCTCGACTCGGCGATCCGGGGCCAGGCAGACGATCAGCTCACGCTTGGACTTGCTGGTGCAGCTGTCGCCCGTGGCGGGGGAGTTTTCACCCTGTCCTTCCACATTGACCTTGCCAGCAGGCAGCCCCTTGCCGATCAGATAGTCTGCAACAGTCTGGGCACGTTGCTCGGACAGCTTCTGGTTATAGGCTTCGGAGCCGAGGCGGTCGGTATAGCCGATGACAGTGGCAGAGCCATCCTTGGGTCTGGCCTCTTCGATCTGGCTGTAGAGGGTATCCAGAGCCTGCCCGGCTTCCGGCTTGAGGGTGGCCTTGTTGAAGTCAAACAGCACATCCGAACTCAGGGTGAACTGTTTGTCGACCATCACGGGTTCGGGGGCCGGGGCTGGTGCGGGGGCCGCTACGACGGGCGCGACCTGGCCGAAGCGATAGACGGCGGCCAGGGAGAGCAGGCCGTTGTCCATGCGCAGGCCGGTGTCATCCCTGCTGCCATAAGGGGTGCTGTATTGGTACTCGAGGCGGGCTGCCCAGTCCAGATTGAAGGCGTACTCGGCGCCCAGCGCACCGACGAAGACAGCGCGGTCGTCGCTGCCCATGTTGTCGCTGTCTGTCCAGCCGTAGCCGCCACCGAGGCGACCATAGAGGTCCAGGTTGTCCGCGACCGGGAAGCCGAGTTTCAGGGTCAGCTGTGCGAGTTGGGCCTCGACGGAATCATTGAAGGCGCCCCCGTTGTGGGTGCCGCTGTACTTGAGCTTGCCCAGATAGTCGTAGCCGAGCTCGATCCCCAGATTCTGGTTGATCTGGTAGCCGGCGAAGGCACCGGCACCGAATTCATCGTCGTCTTTGTCATCGATGGTGATGGAGTTGCTTTCATCGACACCGTAGAAGTTGGACCAACCCAGTTTGGCACCGCCATACCAGGTGTTGTCTTGTCCGGCTGCCTGGGCGTTGGCCGCAAGCAGGCCTGAAACCAGCAAGGTAATCAGTGTTTTGTTCATAGATGCCTCTGCAATTTTGTTTGTAGGGAGCGCGAATCCGGGTCGCCTCGCCTCATGGGTTGGGCCTTGTGTTCGGCCACAACATGTTTAAACGTAGCTCGTTTTTCTGCATCCACAAGCAACTGATATAAAACATATTGTGGTATCCATTTGCATCATGGTGGAATCGGGGGCATGGCTGGGGGAGCGTGGCACAAATCTGTGATGGGGGTCATATGAATGTTGTTATCTGCTCCGGGTGGAAAGGCCGACGTTGGGTCGGCCTGTCGCACCGGGCTGTGCCTCACCGGGGGAGGAATTCGTACTCCTTTTCGATGAAGGCGCCGGCCCGCTCGCTCAGGGCGGCGTGCACGACCGAGGTCGGATGGACTTGATCCCAGAACATCTTGCCTTCGCAATCGAGGGTTGCGGCGCTGCGGCGGGCCAGCGGCGTGGCGACGGCCTGGGCCAGCAAGGGGTTGCCGGCGATAGCGAGGCGCTCCTGCGGATTGAAGGGGGCGAGCTGACTGTCGGTGGTGCTGCGGGAAGAGAATGGCTTCCACACGTAGCCGCCGCCGTAACAGGCGTTTTCTGTGTCGCTCAGGCCGAAATTTTGCGGCTCGCGCAGCATCTCGGCAAACTGCTTGTCGATCTCGAACAGCTTCACCATGCCGGTGGGCGCGAGCTGGCGAGCCAGGTTCAGCAGCAGCTGGTTGTGGTAGGCGGAGACATGGCTGGCTGCCTCCACCACCTGCTGGCTGCGGGCCGAGGGGTTCTGGCCGAGATCAGGCAGGTTGAACAGCAGGATTTGCTTGGCCCCGTGCATCACCATGCGGTTCGCCGCGTCACTGATGGCATCGCGCACTCGCCTGGCATCCAGTTCGGTGTTCCAGCCATAGGCCAGATAGTCATTGGCCCCAACCCAGAGGATCACGAGATCATCCGGTTTGAAGCTGCCCTTCTCCAGAAACTGGGTTACTTCGTAATCCAGGTTGTTGATGACCTGATACTTGGGATTCCAGGAGATCTTGTTGTAGGCCACGGCGGTGGCTCCCCCCTCCGCCTCGTTGGCGATGATCAGCCCCGGAAACTGCTGGGCCAGTTGCTCCAGCCAGACCGGGCCGTTGGAGAAACGCCCCTGGTAGTAGGGGGGGCTGGAGGGGAGATAACCCCGCATCTTGCCGTACATCTTGCCGGTGTCGGAGAGGCTGTCGCCAAACATCACGATGCGGGAGAAGGGGGGGCGCGTCTCGGTGGCCTGGGCCGTCAGCGCGACGAGCCCCAATAAACACAGAAGCCATTTTTTCATCTGGGTGTTCTCATGGGTTGAAGGCAGGCGAGGCCTGCGGGCGGTTCCTCGATGGCAGCGGGCTGGGAACCCGCTTGACCAGGCAGGAAGGTATCCACCCGGATACATGTTTGCAGCCGTTCCGGACCATTAAAGCGATTGCGGTCACATCAGCCCCCCTGGATGGGGAGGCTTCACGTTTGTTTCACGCACAGCCGGGCAAGATGCCTGCATTCCCCAATGACAGGAGCATGAAATGAACAAAGCAAAGGCAATCGCCCTGGTGGCACTGATGTCCGTCTCTTCCTTCACCATGGCGGCCTACACAGGCCCCAAGGAGCAGAACAAGGTGTCTGTCGCCCAGTTGAAAGACGTGGCCGATGACCAGTGGGTGACCCTGGAAGGCAAGCTGGTCAAGCATCTCGGCGGTGAAAACTATCTCTTCCGCGATGGCAGCGGAGAGGTGGAAGTGGAAGTTGACGAGGATGTGTGGCGCGGCACCGAAGTGGGTCCGGACGATCTGATCCGCGTGCGTGGCGAGGTGGATCACAGCTGGAACAAGACAGAAGTCGAGGTGGAGCACCTGGAGAAGGTGGGAGAGGCACCCCGGAGCAAGGGCGGCTTTATCGCCAAGTGAGAGAGTCAGCAGAAAGAGGGGCGCTATCAGCGCCCCTCTTTCTTTGGAGGCCGTCAGCCGGCCCGGCTGGCGACGGTACGCTTGAACCCCTTCTCGGCCTGATTGACCTTGTAGAGGTAGCGGCGCGCCTCCGCCTTGGGGTGCTGCTCGGTCAGCACCTGATAGACCGCCTCGGGGGAGAGGCGGTTGATCATGTCGGGGGCCACCTTGCGGTTGCTGGAGAAGGTGTTGAGCACCCCGCCGGCGCCACCGTTGTAGGCGGAGATGACCGCATAGCGACGGGACTGGGGATCCTGGATATCCGCCAGATAGACGGTCTGCAGCAGGTGCAGATAGGCGGTCCCCACGTCGATGTTGTAGGCCGGGTTGAACAGATCCTCGCGGGTGGGCTGGCCATTCTTGCCCTTGACCCGCACATAGACATCCCGCCCGGCGGTGGCCGGGATCACCTGCATCAGGCCATAGGCGTTGGCATGGCTGACCGCATAGGGGTTGAAGCTGCTCTCCGTCTTGATCACCGCATAGATCAGGCTCTCGGCGACCCCGTACTTGCGGGAGGCGTCGCGGATGATGCTGGCGTACTTGTAGCCCCGCCTGTCCTCGTGGTTTGCCACCATGGGGATGTCGATGAAGAAGATGTTGCGGATCCCCAGGGTGCGCTTCTTCATCGCCGTGTCGAGCAGATAGTCGGCATAGCGCTCCGCGCGCCAGCCGGAACGGATGGGTTGCCCCTGGTTGTCCAGCACCTGGCCATAGAGGAAGGGTTCGCCACCTGTCATGATCTCCCTGTCCGAATAGAGATCCACTTCCGCCGGATCGTCCGGGGTCAGCAGGGTTTCGATGATGGCGCGGCGCAGGTGGGCACGGGGCTCGATGCCGGAGACCGTCTCCACCATGATGTGGCCACTGGAGAAGTCGATGTGGGCACGGCTCTTGTACTGATCCGTGTATTTGACGTAGTCAAACTTGCCTGCGAACAGCGCCTCGCGCCCCCAGATCTCGTTCACGTTGTGGGAGAGTGCACTGATCATGTGCTCGAAGCCGCGCACGTCCTTGCCGTTGACCAGGTCATCATCGTCGCTCCCGCTGGGCTGGGGAGAGGATGAGCAGGCAGAGAGAAACAGCAAGGCGCACAGCAGCCAGAAAAGTCGGCCCATAGGGATCCTCAAACCGGGCGGCCGGGCCACCCGTCACTGATTGGCTTTAACCAGGAGAGGTGCCATCGTCTGGCACCCTCTCCATTCACTGGCTGGGAGGGGTATAACCGTCGATCTGGACTTCACCCGCATCAAACAGATAGCTGATCATCTCTTTTTCCAGCAACTGGCGGTGCTCGAGGTTCATCATGTTCAGCTTCTTCTCGTTGATCAGCATCACCTGCTTCTTTTGCCAATCGGCCCAGGCTTCCTTGCTGATGTTGTCGAAGATCCGCTTGCCGAGTTCACCGGGGTAGAGTTGGAAATCGAGACCCGGCGCCTCTTTCTTCAGACGCTGGCAAAATACGGTACGGCTCATGTTGACCTCTGTGGTTGCAAGTCAGGGTTGTAAGTCCGGATAGGCGAGCAGGCGGGCTGTCGCGGCCGCCAACCCCACCTCGGCAGGATGGCGTAAGTTATACCAGAGTCGGGTATCCGCTTCCATGAGCATGGGGGGCGGCGGCGCAGCCATTTCGATCAGCAAGGGACGAATGTCGAGGTGGAAGTGACTGAAAGTGTGGCGGAATCCAGCGAGTTCCCGATACTCGGAGCCATCCAGCCCCAGATCTTGCAGGCGGCCTGCCACCTCGGCGAGGGACTCCACCTGCGGGAAGCAGTAGAGCCCGCCCCAGATCCCCTGCGGCGGGCGTTTCTCCAACAGCAGTTGCTCCCCCTGGCGGATGATGAGCATGATGCCGCTGCGGGCCGGGATGCTCTTCTTCGGTTTGCCGTGGGGGTAGTCGGTGGGCTTGCCCTGCGACAGCCCCTGGCAATCGTCCCGCACCGGGCAGCGCTCGCAGGCGGGCTTGCTGCGGGTGCAGACGGTGGCCCCCATGTCCATCATGGCCTGGTTGTACTGGGCGACGCCGACTCTCGGGGTGAGGCGGGTTGCCAGCTCCCAGAGATCGTTCTCCACCTGTTTCTGGCCGGGCCAGCCGGGTAGCGCCAGCCAGCGGGTGAGTACCCGCTTCACGTTGCCATCCAGGATGGCGTGGGGCTGGCCCAGGGAGAGGGAGAGCACGGCGCCGGCGGTGGAGCGGCCGATGCCGGGCAGGGCCATCACCTCCTCCAGCCGTTCCGGGAAGAGGCCGCCGTGCAGATCGCGCACCTGCTGGGCAGCCTTGTGCAGGTTGCGGGCACGGGCGTAGTAGCCGAGCCCGGTCCAGTGGTGAAGCACCTCGTCGATGGGGGCATTCGCCAGTGCCAGCACGTCGGGGAAGCGGGCCATGAACCGCTCGTAGTAGGGGATGACGGTGGCGACCTGGGTCTGTTGCAGCATGATCTCGGAGATCCAGACCCGGTAGGGGGTCTTGTCCTGCTGCCAGGGCAGGGTCTTGCGCCCGTGGATCTGGTACCAGTCCAGGATGCGGGTGGCGAAGGTGGTGTCGTTCGAATTGCTCACGTTGCACTCATGTTATTGATTAAAAAGGGGAGCTCTTAGGCTCCCTCTGAATGGATGGCGGTCTGGCCGGCCCCTCGGCCCAGGGGTCAGCCGCGCCAGTCCTGCAGCGCCTTGAGGCTGGCATGCTGGCCGCCGACCTGCAGGATGATGTAGTCCTGAGCGATGGCCGCCAGCAGCACGCCCGGGGCTATCTCGCTTCCCTCGTGCCACTCCCGCCCGTTGAGCACCACGGCCCGCTTGGCCGGATCGGAGGAGTAGTTGTGGGCACCGTAGGCCAGCGGGGGAATCTGCTGCTTCAGGGCGGGGGTCAGGGCGCTGAGGGGCATGGCGCTAACCTGGGTTTGCGGCGCCGTCTCTTCCACCAGCGGGGTGTTGTTGAGGGCGGCCATGAGGCGCTCGGCCAGGCTCTCGCCCTGGCTGGCGGTGGCCGTGGCCGGCGCGGCAGCGGGCCTGGGGGCGGCCACGGGTTCGGGCAGGGGCGGTGGCAGCGGACGGGTGATCATCGGCCTGGGCTCGACCCGCACGAAGGGTGGCGTCACCACCTCCTTGATCTCGACCTGCTGCTCGATGGGTTTGAGGTGATAGAGGTGCCAGCCATAGTTGGCGGCGGCACCCATCGCCAGCGCCAGGGGGGCCAGGGCCCACCAGATCCAGCTGCGGTTGGCTTCTTCCTCCTGGGTCACGGGCAGGCCCATGAGTGGCGTGTGGGCGGTGTACTGGGGTTGATCGGCCCGGCGCAGGGCCTTGAGCAAGGTGGACATCAGGAGGCCTCCTCTACCTGGGGATCCATGGCGTCATCCGCCACGGTGTCGAGATCGACCGGGGTGCTGGCACGCAGGGATTCATCCTCCAGCCTGGGCATGGGTTCACCCGACAGCGCGTTCAGGCGCAGCAGGGTGTTGCTGCCGGCAATGCCGTCCGGGGTCAGCCCCTGATCACGCTGGAACTGCAGCAGCTTGTTTCTGAGGGTTGCGTCGAAGCGGCTCACCTTGCGATCCGGTTGCTGCATCGCGCGGTTGAGCGCGTTGTCCAGCCACTGCACCTGGGTGGCGCCGGCGTTGTTGCCGATCAGGGTCACGTTGCCCTTGGGCATGCGCCAGAGCAGGGTATAGCTGCCGCCCCAGGCATCGGAGAGCCATTGTCTGTCCACCTGCCAGCTCTGGTTGCCGATGAGCAGGCTGGCCTTGTCCGCCCCCAGGCTCACCAGGGTGGCGTAATAGATGCCGCCGGTCTCGTCGGTGAGGCTGATGAGGGCCGGGTACTGCAGGGCCTGCAACTGGGCCAGGGTCGCTTCTCCTTCCTGACAGCGCAGCCCTGCACGGGGGGCATTGTCACAGGACGCCTCTTCCAGTTCGGTCTGGTAGCCCCACACCTTGTAGAGATTCTGCATGGCGACGTCCGGCTCCAGCGCCTGATTGATGGCGCGGGTCAGCTGTTCCTGCTGCTCCAGGGTGTCGTCTATCTTCACCGGCACTTCCACCTTGATCAGGGGGCGCTCCGGGAAGATGCCAAAGAATTGCCAGCCCCACCAACCGGCGGCCACCAGCAGGGCTCCGCCCAGGGTGACGGCAAGGCCGGACTGCCAGCTTCCTTCGTCACGAATGCCGCTTACCTCATACGCGGACTGGCTGATGTCGCCGTGCACTATCTTGTGACTGCCGCGGGCGAAGGCGGCGATCAGGGCGCGATCGCAGATGAGGTTGATGAGGCGCGGGATGCCGCCGGAGAGACGGTGCAGGGTCTGGATGGCCCTCGGGGTGAAGAGGGGCTGGATGCAACCTGCCACCTGCAGCCGGAAGCGCACGTAGGCATCCACGTCCTGGCGGGAGAGCGGCAGCAGGTGGTAGCGGGCCGTGATGCGCTGGGCCAGCTGGCGCAGCAGGGGCTGGCGCAGCATCTGTTGCAGCTCGGGCTGGCCGATGAGCACCACCTGCAGCAGCTTCTTGTCGTCGGTTTCCAGGTTGGTGAGCAGGCGCAACTGCTCCAGCACGCCGGGCAGCAGGTGCTGTGCTTCATCCACCAGGACCACGCTGCGTTTGCCCGCCGCCAGGTTGGCCAGCAGGTGATCGCGAATGAGGTCGAACAGCTGCTTGAGGCTGGCCTCGTCGGCGTAGGGCAGCTGGTACTCGTCGCAGATGGCGGCCAGCAGATCCCGCTCGGTCAGGGAAGGATTGAGGATGTAGGCGATCTCGGTCTCGGGGGGCAGCTGCTGGAGCAGGCAGCGGGAGACGGTGGTTTTGCCCGTACCCACTTCCCCGGTCAGCAGCACGAAGCCGCCACCGTCCTGCAACCCGTAGCTGAGGTGGGCGAGGGCCTCCCCGTGACGCTCGCTCATGTAGAGGTATTTGGGGTTGGGCGAGATGGAGAACGGGGGCTCCGACAGACCGAAGAACTGTGTGTACATAAGGATCCATTCCATTGTTATGGGCGGGAGGTTAAAGCCTCCCCAGAGGGATGTCAAAGACCCGGGGACCATAAGAGGGGCCGGCTCGAATTCCGGGTGGATGGCACCCGGAGCATAGAACAATGGTACAGGGTTGGCGGGCGACGCCGTGGCGGCCTTTCATCGTCTCTGGCAGCCAAAAGCGGTATCATGGCGACAGGTTTATCGAGGGAGAGTGTGCGTGCAGATTTATCTGGTCGGAGGGGCGGTTCGGGATCGCCTGTTGGGGTTGCCGCAGGGTGACAGGGATCACCTGGTGGTCGGTGCCACTGTGGCACAGATGCTGGCGCTGGGCTTTACCCAGGTCGGCCGCGACTTCCCCGTGTTTCTGCACCCCAAGACCCAGCAGGAGTACGCCCTGGCCCGCACCGAGCGCAAGCAGGGGCAGGGCTATACCGGCTTCGTCTGCCATGCTGCCCCCGAGGTGACGCTGGAGCAGGACCTGCTGCGCCGGGATCTCACCATCAATGCCATCGCCGAAGATGAAGAGGGACAGCTGCACGACCCCTACGGCGGCATCCAGGATCTGGAACGGCGGGTGCTGCGCCACGTCTCCCCGGCGTTTGCAGAAGATCCCCTGCGTATCCTGCGGGTGGCCCGCTTCGCCGCTCGCTTCCATGCACAGGGCTTCGTGGTGGCCCCCGAGACGCTGGGGCTGATGCGCGAGATGACGGAGGCTGGGGAGCTTGCCCACCTGACCCCGGAGCGGGTCTGGAAGGAGCTCGAGAAGGTGCTGCTTGGTCCGACTCCCCAGGTCTTTTTCGAGGTGCTGCGGGAATGTGGCGCCCTCAAGGCGCTCTTCCCCGAACTGGATGCCCTGTTCGGCGTGCCGGCCCCTGCCAGGTGGCACCCGGAGATCGACACCGGCATCCACACCATGATGGTGCTGGGGCAGGCGTGCCGCCTCTCCCCCGAACTGGCGGTGCGTTTTGCCGCCCTGTGCCACGACTTTGGCAAGGGGGTGACGCCGCCGGCGTTCTGGCCCAGTCACCACGGCCATGGCCAGAAGGGGCTGCCCCTCATTCGCGACTTCTGCGAGCGTTTCCGGGTACCGAACGAGTGTCGCGATCTCGCGCTGCTGGTGAGCGATCTGCATACCCACATTCACATCGCCTTTGAGCTCAAGCCGGCGACCTTGTTGAAGGTGTTCGACAAGGCGGATGCCTGGCGCAAGCCGGAGCGTTTTGCTCAGTTGCTGGATGCCTGCCGCGCCGATTTCCACGGTCGCACCGGCTTCGAAGAGAAGGTCTACAGCCAGCCGGACTACGTCGCCCAGGCCCTGGACGCGGCCCTGGCGGTGCCGGTCAAGGAGATAGTGGCGGCGGGCTTCAAGGGGGAGGCGATCCGCGAGCAACTCGCCAAGCGCCGGCTCGATGCCATCAGCCGGGTGCGTGACGAGTGGACCTTTATCGAGGAGTAAGCGCCTCTGCAGGGTCGATTGGCGATGCGCTATCGACCGTTTGAGACAACAGAGAAGCATAAAAAAGCCCGGGTCTGTGACCCGGGCTTTTTGTTGTGCGGCCAGGACTGCTTAAGAGAAGCAGGCCTGCAGCACATAGAAGATGGCGATGGCCAGGATGGCGCCTGCGGGCAGAGTGATGACCCAGGAGACCACGATGTTGCGCAGCACACCCAGATTGAGCGCCGCGATGCCCCGCGCCAGACCCACGCCCATGACCGCACCCACCAGGGTCTGGGTGGTGGAGATGGGCAGGCCGGTACCGGAGGCGATCACCACGGTGGCGGCGGTCGCCAGCTGGGCGGCGAAGCCACGGCTCGGGGTCAGATGGGTGATGCCGGTGCCGACGGTCGCCATCACCTTCTCGCCCATGGTGGCCAGACCGATGACGATACCGATGCCGCCGAGGGGCAGGATCCACCAGGCGATGTGGGAGCTGCCGCCGATCTCGCCGCCGGCCGCCACGATGGAGGCGACTGCGGAGAGCGGGCCAATGGCGTTGGCCACGTCATTGGAGCCGTGGGCGAAGGCCATGGCACAGGCGGTGATGATCATCAGGATGCCGAACACCTTCTCCACGTTGGCGAAGTGCATCTTGCTGTCATCTTTCGGGTTGTACTTCTGGCCGCGGATATAGAGCCAGCCCGCGAAGGCCACTGCGATGGAGAGGGCAACGGAGAGCAGGACGCCTTCGCCATTGCTCAGGTGCAGACCGACGTGGGTCAACCCCTTCTTGATGGTGACCAGGCAGATGACCAGCGCGGTCAGGAACATGTAGAAGGGGACATAACGCTTGGCGTTGTCCAGGGGGTTGTCCGTGTTGAAGATGAGCTTCTGCACGCTGATGAACATGAAGTAGGCGATGATGCCCGAGATGGCCGGTGTGACCACCCAGGAGCCGACGATGCCGCCAAACTTGCTCCACTGCACCGCTTCCGGGCCCACGCTCACCACGGCAAAGCCGACGATGGCGCCGATGATGGAGTGGGTGGTGGAGACGGGCCAGCCGAAATAGGAGGCCAGGATCAGCCACAGACCCGCCGCCAGCAGGGAGGCGATCATGCCGAGCACCAGCAGATCCGGCGTGTCGGCGAAGGCGTTGCTGTCGATGATGCCGCTGCGAATGGTGGCCGTCACCTCGCCACCGGCCAGATAGGCACCGGCGAACTCGAAGATCATGGCGATGATGATCGCCTGACGGATGGTCAGGGATTTGGTGCCGACCGATGTCCCCATGGCGTTGGCGACGTCATTCGCACCAATGCCCCAGGCCATCAAAAAGCCGAACAAGGCCGCCACGAGCACCAGGGTGGTGCCGTAATTTGCGATAATGTCCATTAGTAGTGTTTACCCAGTCAGTCGATTACGAACGAGCCAGCATCAATTCCAGACGGGCGCCAACGCGCTCTGCCTGATCAGCCAGGTCACCTACCCATTCGAGGATCTTGTAGAGGAACATAACGTCAATCGGATTGTATTTGTGCTCAACGGCTTGCAGCTGTTGGCGCAGCCCGATCTGCATGGTGTCAGTATCGTCCTCGATGAGATCCAGCTGGTGGATCATCTCGGCAACCATTTCAACTTCACGTCCTTTAAAGCCGGTTTCGAGCAGCTCATCGAGTTCTTCGATGGCTTTTTCGGCCTGGGCGGTCGCATCGATACAGCGTTTGAGATAGGCCATGAAATCGGCACGCATCTCGGTGGGGAATTCCATCTTGCGGCCAAGCATGCGGCCGGAAATATCCTTGGCACGGTTGGCTATCTTGTCCTGCTGGGTCAAGAGCTCCAGCAGATCGGTACGGGCGACCGGCAGGAACAGGCCGCGGGGGAGTTTCAGGCGAATTTCGCGTTTGAGGATGTCCGCTTCTTTTTCCAGTTGGGCGATCTGTTGCCGGATTTTCTCGGCATCTTCCCAGCGGTCTTCGGCAACGGCATCAAAGAAGGGAATGAGCTGCTCGCAGCACACGTGAACCTTGACGATATGCTTCTGCAGCGGCTTGATGGGGGACTTGGCAAAAAGACCCAAAATAGTATTTACTGGCATGGCCAAACCTGTGTCGGTGAAAAAACACTCGATACGATTTTATGAGGGGCGCATGGTAACCGAACTGTGCCATCAATAAAACCGTGAATTAATCCTGAGCTGTCGCTGGCATTATATCCTCGCGACCCGGATCATGCCCCCCAAAGTTGCCTGCCCGCCCGGAATGACTATGCAAACTGAGATCGAGATAAAGTTTTTCGTCACCAGCGATATTCAAGATTCCCTATCCAACTTTCTGAATTCACTCGAGATTATCTCCTCCGATCAGGCGAGGCTCGGCAATGTCTACTTCGACACGCCCGCCCTGGATCTGCGCCGGCTCGACATGGGCTTGCGCATCCGCCGCAGCGATCATTTTTCTGAACAGACCATCAAGTGCCGGGGTCAGGTGGTGGGGGGGCTGCATGCCAGACCCGAATACAACGCTCCCATCGACGGTTCCCTGCCCACCCTGTCGGCCTTTCCGGCGGAGATCTGGCCGAGCCCGGTGGTGCGCGACGAGATCCAGTCCCGTCTGGTGGCGCAGTTCAGCACCGACTTCCTGCGTCGGCACTGGCTGGTTGCCTTCGACGGCGCCCTGATCGAGCTGGCCTGGGATCGGGGGGAGATTGTCGGTGCCCTGGGGCGCACCGAGATTGACGAGCTGGAGCTGGAGATCAAATCTGGCGAGCCCGCCGCCCTGTTCGGGCTGGCGGAGCAGCTGGCGGCGCTGGGAGGATTGCGGCTGGGGGCCCAGTCCAAGGCGCAGCGTGGCTACCGGCTGGCCGGGCTCGGCAAGCCCCTGGCCGTGCAGCCCTTGCCCGAGGTGTCGGAGGGCAAGGCTGGGATCACGGCCGGCCTGCAGCATTGGCAACACCACGAGCAGCTCTGGCTGGAGGGGGACGATGCCGTGCGGGCACCGGCGTTGCAAGGCATGCTGCAGGGCTGCGCCCTGGTGGCCGGTGCCGCAGCGGCCCTGAGCCCTGCGCCGGCCTGGCTGCCCGAGCTTCTGGTGCAGCAGCGCCTGCTGGCCGAGGCGACCGGGGAGGCGGCATCACTCCAGGCCCGGCTCCACGATGCCAACCTGGTCGGCCTGCAGTTGGCCATCGCCGCCTGGCTGCATCTGAATGCCTGAGGCGAGCAGGGGGCCAGGCTAGCAAACCCGACAGACAACAAAAAGGTGAGCCTGGGCTCACCTTTTTTATTGGACACTCGTTGTTTCAGGCACTCAGGCGGGATCAGTTCACCACGGCCACGTTGATGGTGCCGTTGCCCTGTGTCATGCGGACCCGGGCACCCGGCACGAAGGTCGGGCTGGCTTTTTGCACCACCACGATGGATTCACCGCTCTCCTTCTTGATCTCGAGCTCCACGCCATCCACCTGATTGAGCTTGTCACCGGCGGCCTTGCCGGCGGCAGCACCGGCGATGGCACCCCCGGCGGCGGCGATGTCACTGCCGCGACCGCCCCCTATGGTGCTGCCGAGCAGGCCACCCACCACGGCGCCGCCTATGGTGCCGATCAGGGAGTTTTCGTCTGCCTGGATCTTGACCGGGCGGGTGGAGATGATGGTGCCGTAACTGACGGTCTGCACCTGCTTGGCGCGATCCTTGGTGTAGACATCGCCGGAGTAGACGTCGCTGTTGGCACAGCCCGTGATGGCGGTGGTGGCGGCCAGCAGGGTGACGAGGGCAATACGTTTCAACATGATGTGCCTCCTGGGCGGGCATCGGATTAATCTGGTGATGGATTCAACTTTACGCCAACCAGGTTGCTCATGAAACCTGCAAAATGTAACCAGGTATGTGTGTGGACGCCGTCCGGCGCCCCTGATGACCGTCAGATCAGGGACTTTTCCAGCAACAGGCGATCCTCACCCGCACCGAAATAGCCCGCCTCTTCGGACAGCAAGGCATAGCCGAGGCGCAGGTAGAGGCGCCGGGCGGGATTGGCCGGATCCACGGTCAGTCTGACCCTTGCAACCTGCAGTGCCGTCAGGCCCTGCTCCACTTGCAGCATCATGCGTTCGGCCAGGCCGAAGCCGCGCGCCTCGGGGCGCACCGCCAGGGAAAGCAGCCAGCCCTGCGACCGATCCTGACCGAGCCCTCCCAGGGCATAGCCCAGCAGCCTGCCTTCCCGCTCCGCCACGATCAGCATATCGGGCCACAAATCCATGGCCTGACGGAAGAAGAAGGGAGGATAGACATCCTCACCGAAGATGTCGGCGTCGAGCCGCCCTATGGCGTGCATGTCGGCGTGGGTGGCAATGCGTAAAACGGGGGGCGGGTGCATCCGGGCTCCTGTCACGGGTCTCTGCTGCCGGCGGGCAGCGAAAAAAGAGGCACAGGGTAGAAGGCCGGGCGAAGCGATGCAAGCGGGTCTCTTCTGCCCGGGCAGGCAGGAGAGATCCGAAGGCAAAAAAACAGGGCCCGCAGGCCCTGTGTCATCAGAGGAGGCTGGTCGCCTGCTCCAGCCATGCGAGATCCTCGCCAGCCAGCAGCGGGCTCAGGCGGCGATAGACTTCGGCGTGGTATTCGTTGATCCAGCGGAACTCGGCCGGGCTCAGCAGGCTGCGATCGATGAGGCGGGTGTCGAACGGTACATAGGTCAGCCGTTCGAAGCCCAGCATGGCGAGTTCGCCGCGGGCTTCCTGCTCGGTCACCACCACCAGGTTTTCACAGCGGATACCGAACCCATCCTCCCGGTAGTAGCCCGGCTCGTTGGAGAGCACCATGCCCGGCTGCAGGGCCACCAGGCTGCCCTTGGGGGCGATGCGCTGCGGGCCTTCATGCACGCTGAGGAAGTGGCCAACGCCGTGGCCGGTGCCGTGGTCGTAGTTGTAGCCGGCCTGCCACAGAGGCATGCGGGCCAGCACGTCGAGCTGGATGCCGGCGGTGCCGCGCGGGAAGCGGGCCTGATCCAGGGCGATGTGGCCCTGCAGCACCCGGGTGAACATCGCCTTGTGCTCGTCGGTCACCTCACCCACCTTGACGGTTCGGGTGATGTCGGTGGTGCCGTCCAGATACTGGGCACCGGAGTCCACCAGATAGATGCTGTCCTGGCCGAAGGCGCGCGGGGTGCCATTGGTGTGACGGTAGTGGCACATGGCGGCGTTGGGACCGAGTGCGGAGATGGTGTCGAAGCTCGGCTCCACATAGTGATCCTGCTCGCGGCGGAAGGCCTCGAGCCGATCGGCCAGGGTGCCTTCATCCACACCGTCGAATTCGCCGCTGGCGATCAGGCGATCCAGCCAGGCGAGGAAGCGGGTGACGGCGACGCCATCGCGCAGGTGTGCGCGCTGCATGCCGGCCAGCTCCACGGCGTTCTTGCACGCCTTGGGCAGCATGGTCGGGTCCTGACCTGCCACCAGGATGGCGCCCGCCTCTTCCATGACCAGCTGGGTCCAGGCGTTGGCGGTGTTGGGGTCGGCCAGCACCTTCTGGTGATCCTCGCCGATGCGCTTGAGCACGTCACCCAGCTTGTCGATGGGGTAGACGGAGACATCCTGACCCACGTGCTGGCTGAAGGCGAAGCAGTCGATCTTGTCGGTGTCGACGAAGAAGTCCACCGTGGTGTTGGCGTACAGCACCGCGAAGCCCAGCACCACGGGCAGACGCTCCACGTCGCGACCGCGCAGGTTCAGCAGCCAGTTGATGGGCTCGGCCTGGGTCAGCAGCACCGCATCCAGCCCGAGCTTGCGCAGATCGCTGGCCAGCAGCTCGCGCTTGGCCTGGCTGGACTGGCCCGCCAGCTCCTCGCTGTAGAGGATGACAGGGCTCTTGGTCGGGGCGGGGCGATCGACCCAGTGCAGATCGATGGGGTTGTCGTCGACCCGGATCAGCTCGATACCGCGATCGGCCAGCACGGCCCTGGCGTTCTGGTACCAGGCCAGGCTGTGGAGGCGGGGGTCAAAGCCGACCCGGGAACCGGACGGCAGCTGTTCGGCCAGCCACTGCACGTGGGGATTTTCCACCAGATGAAGGAACTCGAAGAGCTCGGCCGGTGCCTGCATGCGGGCCTGCACCGTATAACGACCGTCGATGAACAGGGCCGCCCGCTGCGCCAGTATGATGGCAAGGCCGGCGGAGCCGTTGAAACCCGTGATCCAGTCCAGCCGCTCTGCGTAGGCGGGAATGTATTCCCCCAGGTGCTCGTCGTCGTGGGGAACGATGAAGGCGTCCAGTTCCAGCGTGGCCAGAGTGGTCCTGACCTGGGCGACGCGGGTTTCAATAATCTCGAAATGATTCATGTCGTTATTGCCAGATTGTGATGATGTGAGTGTTCATGGGTGGTGGCTGTTCGCCAGGATCTGCCTGACCGACTGGCCTGCCGCCTCGATGTGTTGCTTGAGCAGTACCACGGCCTCGTGCTTGCGCCGGGCGCGGCACAGCTCCAGCAGCCGGGCGTGCTCGCGCTCGGCCTTGTCTACGCCGCCCTGGGCAAACAGCAGTTCGAAACGCACATAGCGGTCGCAGCTCAGATTGATCTGGGCGATCAGCTCCAGTGCCTGGGGGCGATTGGCAACCTGATAGAGGGTGGCGTGAAAACGGTGGTTCAATTCGGCCCAGTGTTCGATCTGGGTGCCGGACTCCAGCGCCAGATCAAACTGGGCGAGGATGGCCTCCGCCTCGGCGAAGGTGGCTTCCGTCATCTTGTCGACGGCGTGAAACAGGGTATCGGCTTCCAGCAGCGCCCGCAAATAAAAGAGCTCTTCGACGGCGGAGGCGTCCAGCATGGTGACGACGGCGCCGCGATGGGCCTCGAACTTCACCAGCCCCTGGGCTTCCAGCTGCATCAGGGCCTCGCGCACCGGGATGCGGCTCACCGCCAGCTCCTTGGCGATGGCGTCCTGGCGCAGGGGGGCCCCGGCGGGAAATTCCCCGCGCAGTATCCGGCCACGGAGGTTCTCCATCACCATCTGGGTGCGGGTCTTGTAGGGTGGGGTCATGCTGGCGTCACGGGCAGGTTGCAAAATTGTATATTGTATAAAGTTTGGCTGAATCTAACGCGCGAGGGCGCGCAAGGCAAGGCTTGGCGGGAGTCATATGCCGCGTATCGGCCAAAAAAATACCGGCCAGCAGGGCTGACCGGTATGGGATTGAAGCTGGTTGGGGCCGTGATTACAGCTGCGGACCCGCCGCGACCAGGCGTTTGCCCTCGTCGTTGTCGGTGAAGCGCTCGAAGTTCTTGATGAAGCGCCCGGCCAGGTCGGCCGCCTTGGCATCCCACTCGGCCTTGTCGGCGTAGGTGTCACGCGGATCGAGGATGGCGGGATTGACGCCCGGCAGCTCGGTCGGCACTTCCAGGTTGAACACCGGCAGTACCTTGGTCGGCGCCTGCTCGATGGAACCATCCAGAATGGCGTCGATGATGGCGCGGGTATCCTTGATGGAGATGCGTTTGCCGGTGCCGTTCCAGCCGGTGTTGACCAGATAGGCTTCCGCCCCTGCCGCTTCCATCCGTTTCACCAGCTCCTGGCCGTACTTGGTCGGATGCAGGCTGAGGAAGGCCGCGCCGAAGCAGGAGGAAAAGGTCGGGGTCGGCTCGGTGATGCCGCGCTCGGTACCGGCCAGCTTGGCGGTGAAGCCGGACAGGAAGTGGTACTTGGTCTGCTCCTTGGTCAGCTTAGCGACCGGGGGCAGCACACCGAAGGCATCGGCAGTCAGGAAGATCACCTTGGTGGCGTGACCCGCCTTGGAGACCGGCTTGACGATGTTGTCGATGTGGTAGATGGGGTAGGAGACCCGGGTGTTCTCGGTGCGGGAACCGTCGTCGAAGTCGATTGTACCGTCGGCGGCCACGGTCACGTTCTCCAGCAGCGCATCGCGACGGATGGCGTGGTAGATGTCCGGCTCGGCCTCTTCGGAGAGCTTGATGGTCTTGGCGTAGCAGCCCCCTTCGAAGTTGAACACGCCGTGGTCGTCCCAGCCGTGTTCGTCGTCACCGATCAGCTGGCGCTTTGGATCGGTGGAGAGGGTGGTCTTGCCGGTGCCGGAGAGGCCGAAGAAGACGGCCACGTCGCCATCCTTGCCCACGTTGGCGGAGCAGTGCATGGAGGCGATGCCACGCAGGGGCAGGAAGTAGTTCATCATGGAGAACATGCCCTTCTTCATCTCGCCACCGTACCAGGTGCCACCGATGAGCTGCATCTTCTCGGTCATGTTGAAGGCGACGAAGTTCTCGGAGTTGAGACCCTGCTCCTTCCAGTCCGGGTTGGTGCACTTGGCGCCGTTCATCACCACGAAGTCCGGTGTGAAGGTCTTGAGCTCTTCCTCGCTCGGGCGGATGAACATGTTCTTCACGAAGTGCGCCTGCCAGGCCACCTCGGTGATGATGCGTACGGCCAGGCGGGTGTCCGGGTTGGCGCCGCAGAAGCCGTCCACCACGAACAGGCGCTTGCCGGAGAGCTGTTTGGTCACCAGGGATTTCAGATGTGACCACACTTCGGGTGTGATCGCCTTGTTATCGTTCTTGCCCTGGTCAGACCACCACACGGTATCCTGGGTGGTGGCATCTTTGACGATATATTTATCTTTCGGGGAGCGGCCGGTGAAGATGCCGGTGTTGACATTGACGGCGCCGAGCTCGGTGACGACGCCCCGTTCGAAACCTTCCAGGTCAGGGCGAGTCTCTTCTGCGAAAAGCTGCTCATAGGAGGGGTTGCGAACGATTTCCTGGCTATTTTTGATACCGTACTGGTCCAGCTTCAGTTGTTGGGCCAGGGTGGGTTCTACCACGATTGTCATTGTATTCTCCTGGGTTCAGAGGTGTGTAGGGTTCTATCTGACGTTCATGCTACCACCTAGGTGGTAGTTTTTAGCGATCGCCATCAAACTTTATAAAATAGGGTATTTTTTTGTTATTTAAGTTAAAGGCGGGTTTTGCCCGCCTTTGATTAGTGTAACTTGTTTGCATCATTACCGGGAGCCCTGCTGAACAGGGTTTCGATGTCGATCCCATCAAATTCGTAGTGGGCGCCGCAGTAATCGCAGTGCATGTCGATCTTGCCGAGCTCCTGCACCATGGCCACCGCCTCCTGCTTCTCTATCTGCAGCAGAGCCCCTTCGCAGCGGGCGCGGGAACAGGTGCAGCGGAACTCGATGGCCTGGGGATCGAACACTCGCACCTTGTCCTGGTGGTAGAGGCGGTAGAGGATCTCTTCCGCTTCCAGACCGAACAGCTCCTCATCCTTGATGGTGGTAGTGAGCTGGACCAGGTGATCGAAGTCCTCGCTGTGATCCTCGCTCTGGGCCGGCAGCTCCTGCAGCAGGATGCCGGCGGCGCGGGGCTGGCCTTCGTGATGGCCGGTGCGGATCCAGAGGCGGGTGGCGAGCTGCTCGGACTGGGCGAAATACTGCTCCAGGCAAGCCGCCAGGGTGTCGGCTTCCAGGGCGATGATGCCCTGATAGCGCTCGCCCTGCTCCGGGGTGATGGTGATCACCAGCTGGCCGTTGCCGATCAGGCTCTGCAGCTTGCCATCGCTCGGCAGCTCCCCTTCGAAGCGGGCCACGCCGCGCAGTTGCTGGTTGTTGTCGCCGTTGATCACCGCCAGGCGCACCGGGCCGTCCCCCTGCAGCTGCACCGTGATGGAGCCTTCGAACTTGAGGGTGGCGGTCAGCAGGCTGGTGGCGACCAGCAGCTCACCCAGCAGTTGCTGCACCTGTACCGGGTAGTTCTGGGCGTCGATGATGTGGCGATAGGTATGATCCAGCTGGACCAGCTCACCCCGCACTTCGTACTCTTCGAACAGATAGCGATACAGGAGGTCTTGGTTACTCATCATGTTTTCCTAGGATGTGCTTGGGGGAATAATTACATTGTTAAACAGGTGGTTAGGAACTATTTCCTCCACCTGCCGTCATAAAGGGGTCACGCAGGCAGATTAGGATTGCTTGACCTTGATCAGCTGGCGTCGCTCCTGCTTGTCGGGGCGGCGTTCGGGGCTCGGGGCAAACTGGCTGTTGAAGCGTCTGGCCTCGCTGTTTTCTGCCCGCCTCTTCAGGCTGGCCTCGGTCTCTTCATAGAGCTGCTGGGCCAGGGGGGCGGACTTGCGCTGTTCGCTCACCTCGAGCACCCGCACCTCCCGCTCGTCCTGGCCCTGCCAGAAACGGACGAGGGCGCCGACCTCGACGGTCTTGCCAGGTTTGCTGCGCTGGCCGTTGTAATGCACCTTGCCGCCATCGATCTGATCCCGTGCCAGACTGCGGGTCTTGTAGAAGCGGGCGGCCCACAGCCACTTGTCGAGACGGACCTGAGGGCTGCTCTGTGCTGTATTTGGCATGGTTCGGCTCCGGGATGACTGAAAGGGTGCATGATTATACCAGAGGCAACCCCCGGGATAGAAACTGGGGGCGGGTGTGACGGAATCTGAATTTTCTCCCCTTGGTCCCATCCGGTCGGTTGTCTCTGGGTCCATTGCCGTACACAATAGCTAACCGACTAGGATGCCAGACAATTTTGATAAAGATGACGCTACCGTTCAGGGATGATTTGTTGAACTCCCTTCTGGCTCGCTGCAAGGCAGTGCCACTCTCCCGTTTCAGCCAACCCCTGTTCTGGCTGCTGCTCTTGTTGCTGGCGCAGCAGTGCGCCGTGCTCACCTGGCGCCTGTTTGAACTGGCCCAGCCATCCGGCAGCGCACCCTGGCAGCCATCCGTCACCTCGGCTCAGGGTCGCGGCGGCGATCGCCTCGATCTTGCCAACCTCAGCCGCCTCTCGCTGTTTGGCAAGGCGCAGCAGCCTCAGGCCGACAAAATGGCGGAGGCTGTCGCAGCCGATGCCCCCAAGACCCAGCTCAACGCCCAGCTCAACGGCGTGCTGGCCAGCTCAGATCCGGCCAAATCCATCGCCATCATCGCCCATAACGGGGTACAGAATTCTTACGGCATCGGGGATTACATCGACGGCACCCAGGCGAAGATCCGCCAGGTGTTCGCCGACCGGGTCATCATCGCCCGCGACGGCCGTGACGAGACCCTGATGCTGGACGGGGAAGAGTACGGCAAACCCCTGCCCAAGGCGGCCCGCCAGGGGGAGGGGCTCACCGCGGTGCGCAGCGAGCTGCTGAGCAATCCTGGCAAGATCACCGATTATCTCAATATTTCCCCGGTCCGGGTGGATGGCCGCATGGTCGGCTATCGACTCAACCCGGGCCGCAATCCGGAACTGTTCAATCAACTCGGACTGGTCGCCAACGATCTGGCGGTCAGCATCAATGGCCTGGATCTGCGGGATAACGCACAGGCCATGCAGGCGATGCAGCAGGTAGCGGGCGCCACGGAAATGACCGTCACCGTCGAGCGGCAAGGACAGCTCTACGACGTGTATGTCGGCTTGTCAGAATAATGAATCGGAGTAACACCAAGAATGATAAATAAAGGGAAGAGCTGGGGTCTTGCCACCATGGCCACGGCCTTGATGATGGCAGGTTCTGCCTGGGCCACCGAGTATTCCGCGAGTTTCAAGAATGCCGACATCGAGGAGTTCATCAACACGGTCGGCAAGAACCTCAACAAGACCATCATCATCGAGCCCTCTGTGCGCGGCAAGATCAACGTGCGCAGCTACGACCTGCTCAATGAGGAGCAGTACTACCAGTTCTTCCTGAGCGTGCTCGACGTCTACGGCTTCGCCGTGGTGCCCATGAACAACGGCGTGCTCAAGGTGGTGCGTTCCAAGGATGCCAAGACCTCGGCCATCCCCGTGGTGGACGATCGCAACCCCGGCGTGGGGGACGAGATGGTGACCCGGGTGGTCCCGGTGCGCAACGTCTCGGTGCGCGAGCTGGCCCCTTTGCTGCGCCAGCTCAACGACAACGCCGGTGGCGGCAACGTGGTCCATTACGAGCCTTCCAACGTGCTGCTGATCACTGGCCGTGCCGCCGTGGTGAATCGCCTGGTGGAGGTGGTGCGCCGGGTGGACAAGGCGGGCGATCAGGATATGGACGTCATCAAGCTGAAGTACGCCTCCGCAGGCGAGATGGTGCGGCTGGTGACCAACCTCAACAAGGATGGCAGCAACCAGGGGGCCAATGCCTCCCTGCTGCTCTCCCCCAAGGTGGTGGCGGACGAGCGCACCAACTCCGTGGTGATCAGCGGTGAGCCCAAGGCCCGTGCCCGCATCATCCAGATGGTGCGCCAGCTCGACCGGGATCTGCAGAGTCAGGGTAACACCCGGGTCTTCTACCTGAAATACGGCAAGGCCAAGGATCTGGTGGACGTGCTCAAGGGGGTCAGCTCCAGCATAGAAGCGGACAAGAAGGGAGGGGGCGCAGCCGCTGGCGGTGGTGCCAGCATAGGCGGTGGCCAGCTCGCCATCTCTGCGGACGAGACCACCAATGCCCTGGTGATCACCGCCCAGCCGGACGTCATGGCCGAACTGGAGCAGGTCATCGCCAAGCTCGACATTCGCCGTGCCCAGGTACTGGTGGAGGCGATCATCGTCGAGGTGTCGGATGGTGACGGCCTGAACCTCGGGGTGCAGTGGGCCAACGCCAACGGCGGTGGCACCCAGTTCACCAACACCGGCCTGCCCATCGGTCCCGCCATCATCGCGGGCAAGGATTACGACGACAACGGCAACACCGACGGGCTGGAGAGCCTGCTCAGCGATTTCAGCGGCATGGCGGCGGGCTTCTACAAGGGAGACTGGGCCGCTCTGGTGACGGCGCTCTCCACCAACACCAAGAACGACATCCTCTCGACCCCGAGCATCGTCACCATGGACAACAAGGAAGCCTCCTTCAACGTCGGCCAGGAAGTGCCGGTGCAGAGCGGCTCCCAGAGTTCCACCACCAGCGATCAGGTGTTCAACACCATAGAGCGCAAGACGGTGGGGACCAAGCTGGTGGTGACGCCCCAGATCAACGAGGGAGACTCGGTGCTGCTCAACATCGAGCAGGAGGTCTCCAGCGTGGCGCAGACCCAGGCGACCGGGACCGCGAACCTGGGCCCGACCTTCGACACCCGCACCGTGAAGAACGCCGTGCTGGTGAAGAGCGGCGAGACCGTGGTGCTGGGCGGTCTGATGGACGAGCAGACCAAGGAGCAGGTCTCCAAGGTTCCCTTGCTCGGCGACATCCCTGTACTGGGCTATCTGTTCCGCTCGACGTCCAACACCACTTCCAAGCGCAACCTCATGGTGTTCATCCGGCCGACCATACTGCGTGACGCCAACGTCTACACCGGGGTCTCCAGCAACAAGTACACCCTGTTCAGGGCCGAGCAGCTGAACCGGGCCGCGGATGAGGGCTATGCCACCTCGCCCCCCCGCCAGGTGCTGCCCGCCTACGGCCAGGACGTGATGATGTCCCCCGAGGTACAGCAGCAGATCGAGCGGATGAAGGCCCAGCAGCAGGCCACCGCCACCGGTGTTCGCACCCAGGTGCAGCAACCCTTCGTGCAGAGCAAGCCCTGATGGCCGCGTATCAGCTCGATGGCAGCGAGCTGCCGGCCGCTTTGCCGGAACTGCCGTTCGCCTTCGCCCGCAACTTCGGGGCCATCCTGACCGAACGCCAGGGGGCCCCCGTGCTGCTCTGTCGCCAGGGGGTGACCCCGCAGACCCTGCTGGAAGTGCGGCGGGTGGCGGGCTGCGCCTTCGCGGTGGAACAGTTTGGCAACGACGAGTTCGAGACACTGCTGATGGCCCACTACCAGCGCGACTCCTCCGAGGCGCGCCAGCTGATGGAGGATCTTGGCAACGAGATGGACTTCTTCGCCCTGGCCGAGGAGCTGCCCCAGAGCGAGGATCTGCTGGACGCCGACGACGACGCCCCCATCATCCGCCTCATCAACGCCATGCTGAGCGAGGCGATCAAGGAGGAGGCGTCCGACATCCACATCGAGACCTTCGAGCGGGCCCTGGTCATTCGTTTTCGCATCGATGGGGTGCTGCGGGAGATCCTGCGCCCCCATCGCAAGCTGGCGTCGCTCCTGGTGTCGCGCATCAAGGTGATGTCGCGCATGGACATCGCCGAGAAGCGGGTGCCCCAGGATGGCCGCATCTCATTGCGCATCGGCGGCCGCGCCGTCGACGTGCGCGTCTCCACCATGCCGTCCAGCTACGGCGAGCGGGTGGTGCTGCGTCTCTTGGACAAGAACAACGTGCGCCTCGAGCTCAAGCAGCTCGGCATGACGCTCGCCAACCGCAACATCATCAGCGATCTCATCCGCAAGCCCCATGGCATCATTCTGGTGACGGGCCCGACCGGTTCGGGCAAGTCCACTACCCTCTATGCGGCACTGTCCGAGATCAATTCGCGGGATCGCAACATCCTGACCGTTGAAGACCCCATCGAGTATGACCTCGAAGGGGTGGGCCAGACCCAGGTCAACAGCAAGGTGGACATGACCTTTGCCCGCGGCCTGCGCGCCATCCTGCGTCAGGATCCGGACGTGGTGATGGTGGGGGAGATCCGCGACCTCGAGACCGCCCAGATCGCGGTGCAGGCGTCCCTCACCGGTCACCTGGTGATGTCGACCCTGCACACCAACACCGCCATCGGCGCCATCACCCGGATGCGGGACATGGGTATCGAGCCCTTCCTGCTCTCCTCGTCGCTCCTGGCGGTGCTGGCACAGCGTCTGGTGCGCACCCTCTGTCCGGATTGCCGCACCTCGCACCCCGTCACCGAGCAGGAGCGCCTCGCCATGGGCATCGAACTCGCGCCGGATCAGCAGATCTGGCGTCCGGTGGGATGCGAGCAATGCAACTACACCGGCTACCGCGGCCGGACCGGCATCCACGAACTGGTGGTGGTGGACGAGGCGGTGCGCGAGGCGATCCACAGTGCCAGCGGCGAGCTGGCCATCGAGCGGTTGATCCGGGGCCATACCCCCAGCATCCGCCGTGACGGCATCGACAAGGTCCTCCAGGGGCAGACCAGCCTCGAAGAGGTGCTGCGCGTGACCCGGGAAGATTGAGATGGCGGCGTTCGAATACAAGGCGCTCGATCCCAGGGGCAGACAGAAATCCGGGGTGATGGAGGGCGATTCCGCCCGCCAGGTACGCCAGCTGCTGCGCGAGCAGGGGCTCACTCCTCTCGAGGTGAACGAGACCACCGAGAAGGCGAAGCGGGAGGCGAACCGCTTCGTGCTGTTTCGTCGCGGCGCCAGCACGGCGGAGCTGGCCCTCATCACCCGTCAGCTGGCGACCCTGGTGGGGGCCGGTCTCACCATCGAAGAGGCGCTCAAGGCCGTCGCCGAGCAGTGCGAGAAGGCTCACCTGCGCAGCCTAGTGGCCACGGTGCGCAGCAAGGTGGTGGAGGGCTATTCATTGGCCGATTCGCTCGGGGCCTTCCCCCACGTGTTCGACCAGCTGTTCCGCTCCATGGTGGCGGCCGGCGAGAAGTCGGGCCACCTGGAGAAGGTGCTGAACCGCCTGGCCGACTACACCGAACAGCGCCAGCACATGCGCACCAAGTTGCTGCAGGCGATGATCTATCCCATCGTCCTCACCCTGGTGGCCGTCGGCGTCATCTCCATACTGCTGACTGCCGTGGTGCCCAAGGTGGTGGCCCAGTTCGAACACATGGGCCAGCAGCTGCCGGGGACCACCCGCTTCCTCATCGGGACGAGCGAGCTGCTGCAGCACTACGGCCTCTGGTTCCTGCTGCTGCTCGCCATCGGTGGCCTGGCGTGGCGCTGGTGGCTGACCGACGACAAGCGTCGCCGTCACTGGCATCAGGTCATCTTGCGTCTGCCGGTCATCGGCCGGGTCAGCCGGGGGCTCAACACCGCCCGCTTCGCCCGTACCCTGAGCATCCTCAACGCCAGCGCCGTGCCCCTGCTGGAGGGGATGCGGATCTCGGGGGAGGTGCTCTCCAACGACTTCGCCCGCCTGCGCATCGGCGAGGCCACCGAGCGGGTGCGCGAGGGAACCAGTCTGCGCAAGGCGCTGGACGAAACCAAAATTTTCCCGCCCATGATGCTGCACATGATCGCCTCCGGCGAGCAGAGCGGCGAGCTCGACAGCATGCTGGAGCGGGCGGCAGACAACCAGGACAGGGAGTTCGAGACCCAGGTCAACATCGCCCTCGGGGTGTTTGAACCCATGCTGGTGGTCTCCATGGCCGGGGTCGTGCTGTTTATCGTGATGTCGATCCTGCAGCCGATCCTGGAGCTCAACAACATGGTGAATTTGTAAGTTTCCGGTGTTCGATGGTGCCGCCCGGCGGCCCGTCGACCCACAGATCACTTTCTGATGGCCTGCGCCATCTCATTTCGTTAGGGAGTCATAGTAATGCAGAAGCGTCGTCAAGCCGGTTTCACCCTGCTGGAAGTCATGGTGGTCATCGTGATCCTCGGGATCCTGGCCAGTCTGGTGGTGCCCAACCTGATGGGCAACAAGGAGAAAGCGGATCAGCAGAAGGCCGTCTCCGACATAGTGGCGCTGGAAAATGCCCTGGACATGTACAAGCTGGACAACAACCGCTATCCGACCACGGAGCAGGGTCTGGACGCCCTGGTCAACAAGCCGACCGCATCCCCGGAGCCGCGCAGCTACCGTGAAGGGGGCTACATCAAGCGTCTGCCGCAGGATCCCTGGGGCAACCCCTACCAGCTGCTGAGTCCGGGCCAGTTTGGCAAGATCGACATCTTCAGCTCGGGGATGGACGGGGAAGCCGGGACCGATGACGACATCGGCAACTGGAACCTGAAGGACTTTCAATAAGTGATCTCTGGCCGTCTCGCCCCGAGGATGCTGCCTGCATGAGGGCGGCGCTGTTGATCGCCGCCGTGCCGATGGGGCCCGAGCTGTGAGCCGTTGTCGCCAGTCGGGTTTTACCCTGCTGGAGGTGTTGCTGGTCGCCATGCTGATGGGGCTGGTGGCCACCGCCGTCACCCTCAGCATGGGGGGGGCCAGGGGAGACAGGGAACTCGACAAGCAGGCGCGCCGCTTCATGGCGACCCTGCAACAGGCCCAGGAGTATTCGGTGATGGATGGCCGGCTGCTGGGGCTCAGGATCGAGGACAACGGCTGGCAGTTTATGTCCCGCTCGGCCAAGGACAGAAAATGGCAGGCCCTGACCGGCGACAAGTTGCTGGGGCCGGTGACCTTGCCGGAGGCCATGACTCTGGCCGTGGAGCTGGAGGGCTTTGGCTGGAATATGGAGTCGGACGAGCGGCGTGAGCAGACCCGGGACGAGGAGGAGCGCACGCCCCAGATCCTCATCTTCCCGGGGGGCGAGCAGTCCCCCTTCGTGTTGACCCTGCGTCAGCAGGACGAGGATCAGCAGTACCTGCGTACCGTCAGGGGGGATGAATTCGGTCGCCTATCCCTGCAAGAAGACGAAGAGGAAGAAGAGTGACGGGCACCAGGGGATCAGGGGCCGGGCGGGGGAGTGTCGCCCGCTTGGCCGGCGGGTCTGCCAAGGCGCGGGGCATGACGCTGCTGGAGGTCATGGTGGCCCTGGCGGTGTTCACCATCGCGGGCCTGGCGGTGATGAAGACCGCCAGCGAGCACCTCTCCGGCCTCAACTATCTGGAGCAGAAGACGCTGGCGACCTGGGTGGTGGAAAACCAGCTGGTGCAGCAGAAGCTCGAGGCCAAGTGGCCGGGAGACAGCTGGGTGGAAGGGGATGAAGAGATGGCCGGGCAGACCTGGTACTGGCGCTATCGCGGTGTCGCCACCGCCGACAGCAACTTCAGGGCGCTGGACATGGAGGTGCGCACCGCCCCCAAGGCCGAGAGCCCGGTGGCCATGATCCGGACCTATCTCAGCCGATGAACCTGCATCCACGAGTCTCCATGATCCGGAGCCGGCATCAGCCGAGGACGCTGAATCCGCTTTTGCCCAGGCACCGCAGCCAGCGTCAGGCGGGGTTTACCCTGCTGGAGATGCTGGTGGCCATCGCCATCTTCGCCACGCTCAGCCTGGGGGCCTATCAGGTGCTTCAGGGGGTGCTCAACAGCGACGAGGTGGCCAAGAAGAAGGAGGCACGCCTCTCCGAACTGCAGCTCGCCTTCAGCCTGCTGGAGCGGGATGTCACCCAGATGGTGCCGCGCAGCGGCCGCATCGACGGCGAAAACAACAAGGTGCTGCTGGCGGCGTCCCGCTTTGGCCAGCAGAGCGACGACTGGGGCATGGCCTTCATGCGTGGCGGCTGGCTCAACCCGGACGGCATGCTGCCGCGCTCCGGCTTGCAGCGGGTGGGGTGGCGGCTCAAGGGGCAGACTCTGGAGCGGTTGAGCTATCTCTACCCGGATCCCGCGATCGGCACCGAGCCGCGCATTCAGCCGGTGCTGACCGGAGTGACGGCCCTGCGGCTCTACTTCTACGACAAGCAGTGGAAGGAAGAGTGGACCCAGCGCGACCTGTTGCCGAGCGGGCTGGCGGTGGAGCTGGATCTGGAGGATTACGGGACCATACGTCGCCAGTTCCTGATTGGAGCCGGTGGCCAGAGGGCGGCAAATGGCAATTAAGCGCAGCCGGAGCCGGCCTCTCACCGGATCGGGCCGTCAGGGCGGCATGGCCCTGCTGGTGGTGCTGCTCATCCTGTCGGTCATGGTGATCATCGCCAGCAACATGAGCGGCAGGTTGCAACTGGAATTGCGGCGCACCGCCAACCTCACCCTGGGCAAACAGGCCTGGTGGTACGCCATGTCAGCGGAGGCCCTGGTGATCAAGGTGCTGAATCAGGACTTCAAGGATGATCCCGACCGGGTGAGTCTGGGGCAGAACTGGGCGCGGGAGGATGGCGTCTTCCCGGTGGAGGATGGCACCCTGTCCGGCCGGGTGCGGGATCTGCAGTCCTGTTTCAACCTCAACAGCCTGAGCGTGGCGCTCAAGGAGGGGGAGAGCGGCGACGATCTCGAGGCCCAGCCCTACCAGTTCAAGGTGTTCCGGGCTCTGCTCGCCGAGCTCGAGGTGGACGACTACGAGGCGGTGCAGCTCACCGACGCCATCCGTGACTGGACCGACAAGGATACCCAGCTGGTCTCCAGCAACGGCGCGGAGGATGCCTACTACGAGGGGCTCACACCCCCCTACCTGGTGGGCAACCAGTGGCTGCTGGGCACGGACGAGCTCAGGGCGGTGCGCGGGATGAGCGGCGAGCTCTACGCCCGGCTCGCCCCCTATGTGTGCGCCCTGCCCAACGACAAGCTGGTGGTGAACATCAACACCATCAAGCCGGAGCAGGCGGCCCTGCTGGTCGGCCTCTACCTGGGCAAGATAGGGCTGGACGACGCCAGGCAGGTGCTGACCAGTCGACCCAGCAAGGGGTGGAAGAACAAACAGGAGATGACGGAGCAGATGCCGGTCCAGCCGGGAGCCGTCAGCGGGCTCGACGGCGCGCTGGATATCAAGAGCAGCTTCTTCGAGGCCCATCTGCTGGCGGAGGTAGGGGATACCCGGGCCAGACTGGAGACCTTCTTCCAGCGTGGCAAGGACAACAAGCTGGTGATGTTGCGCCGCCTCAATGGCGGTGCCGAATGACAGGGAGAAGGCGGGGGCCGGGTTCAGCCCGCCCCGCTCCTCATCCGGATTGCAGCCGAGGGCTGCGACCCCGCCCATCGACGATATGCTGGCGGGCATGGCAGGAGAATTATTTGTGAGCGAGAGTCTGGTCATCCGTCTGGGGACCCATGCCCAGCAGCCGGTGCACTGGCTGGTGTGGTCGGCGCAGGAGCAGGAGATCATCGCCTCCGGCATCCTGGCCTCGGCCGATGCCCTCTGCGAGCTGCAGGCACGTGCAGGCGGTCGCCCCGTGGTGACCCTGGTGCCGGGCAGCGATCTGATCTTCCGGCGGGTGAGCCTGCCGGGCAAATACAGCCGCCAGAGTGCGGCCGCGCTGCCCTATCTGCTGGAGGAGCAGATCGCCTCCGACGTGGACGAGCTGCACCTGGTGGTGCTCGCTCATCAGGGGCGTGACGTGGATCTGATGGCGGTGGACAAGGAGAAGATGCAGACCTGGCTCGGCTGGTTGCAGCAGGCGGGGCTCAAGACCCTGCAACTGCTCCCGGACGTGCTGGCGCTGCCGCTGGCTGCCGAGGGCTGGTCCGCCCTGCAACTGGGGGAGGAGTGGCTGGTCCGCCAGGGGCCCCATCAGGGCATAGTGGCGGAGGAGTCCCTGCTGGCCATGCTGCTGGCGGCCCAGCCCGAGCCCGTCATCCTCAACAGCCATACTCCCATCCCCGCCATGGCGGCGGGCAACTGGCGGGGGGCGGATCCCGAGCTCCCCATGCTGCTTCTCGCCAAGGGCGCGCTCACCAGCCAGGCCAACCTGCTGCAGGGACCCTATCGTCCCCAGACGGAATACGCCCGCTACTGGTTGCAGTGGCGCAAGGTGGCCGTGCTGGCGGGCATTCTGCTGCTGGTGACCCTGGTCCAGCGCGGCGTGCATCTGCACCAGCTGGCAGAACAGGACAAGGCCCTCAAGGCGGAGATCCGGCAGGTCTACACCCGGATCTTCCCGGGGGAGACGCGCATCGTCAACGTGCGCAGCCAGATGACCCAGCACCTCAAGAACCTGGGGCAGGCCCCGCAGGACGGCGTCCTGCTGTTGCTGACCGAGCTGGCCCCCGTGTTTGCCGAAGTGCCCGGCCTCAAGCCCGAGGTGATGCGGTTCGACGCGGCCCGGGGCGAGCTCAGGTTGCAGGTGACCGCCCCCGGGTTCACCGAGATAGAGCGTTTCCGCGAGCTGGCGGGCAAGCGCTTCGAGGTGCAGCAGGGTGAGGTGCGAAGCACCGAAGGCAAGGTCGAAGGGGCGCTGGTGCTCAAGGGGAGGTCGTCATGATGGACAAACTGCAAGGCTGGTGGCGGAGCATCAGTGCTCGCGAGCAGCGTCTGGTCGCGGTCGGGGGCAGCGTCCTGCTGATCGGGATCTGTTACTGGGCCATCTGGCAACCCATCAGCAATCGCATCGCCGAGCGCGAGCGCCAGGTGGTCAATCAGCAGCAGACCCTGGCCTGGCTCAAGGAGAAGGGGCAGGAGGTGCTGGCGATGCAGGGTGGTCAGGGTCGCCAGATCGATACCAGCGGCACCCTGGACGGGGTGGTGAACCGCACCGCCTTCAACCAGAAGATCAAGATTGCCCGGCTGCAGCCCCAGGGCCAGGAGCTGCAGGTCTGGATAGACACTGTGCCGTTCGATGACCTCTTGATCTGGCTTGCGACCCTCTCCGATCAGTACGGGGTGCAGGTGCAGATCATCGAGGTGGCCCGCGAGGGGCTGGCGCCCGGCCTGGTCAAGGTCAGACGTTTGCAGCTGAGTCGCCCCCAATGAAACAACCCGCCCCGATCAGGGCCTTGGCCGCCGGTCATCCGGCCTTCGCCTCGCACCTGATCGGGCGTTTGCAGTCGAGTCGTTTTCTATGAAGCAAAGAGTGCTGATTGCCGTGCTGTTTCTGGCGGCCTATCTGGTTTTCCTGCTGGCCCAGCTGCCGGCCAGCCTGGTGGTGCGCCACCTGCCGCTGCCCCCCAACCTGGTGAGGATGGAGGGTGTGAGCGGTACCCTCTGGAGCGGCCAGGTGGCCCGCCTGCAATACGCCAGCGAGTCGCTGACCCAGCTGCGCTGGGAGCTCAACGGCTGGTCCCTGCTGCGCCTGGCGCCCGAGGTGTCTCTGCGCTTTGGCGAGCGCGGCGGCCTCAACGGCCAGGGGGTGGTCGGCTGGAACGGCGCGGCCTTCGGTCGCGACATCACCCTGAATGCGCCTGCCCCCTGGGTGCTGGAGCGGGTGCCGATGAGACCTCCCTTCCCCCTGATGGCAGCGGGCCAGCTGCAGCTCAAGATCGACCAGTTTGCCCAGGGCAATCCCTGGTGTGACAACCTCTATGGCGATCTTCACTGGTATGACGCCGAGGCGGATACCCCGGCGGGCAAGCTGGCGCTGGGGGATCCTGAAATCAAGCTGACCTGCCTCGACTCCCGGCTGGTGGCCGAGATCAAGCAGGGCTCGGAGGCGGTGCAGGTGCTGGGCAAGCTGGAGCTGCAGGCCAATCGCCAGTATCTGTTCCAGGGGACCCTGAAACCCGGGCCCGAACTGCCGGATCAGATGAAGCAGGGGCTGCCCTTCCTCGGCCAGCCCGACGGCCAGGGGCGCTTCCCGCTGCGCTACCAGGGCCGCATCTGACGGCCTTGCTGTCTGAGCTGGCAATCATCGACACCACCCCGCCCCGGCGGGGTGGTGTCGTTATGGGGGCGTGCCGACCGGCGCCGTGATGAGATGATTGAGAAAGAAGTTGAACAGCTCGGCCCTGGAGCGCAGGTGCAGCTTGGCGTAGAGGTGCTTGCGATGATTCTTCACCGTGCCGCTGCCGATGCCAAGCGCTTCGGCAATGGCCTCGGTATCCAGCCCTTGCAGCAGCAATCCCGCCACCTGGCGTTCGCGTCGGGTGAGGCTTGCGCCCCCCACGCTGGCGATGGCCTGCTCCACGGTCGCCTTGAGATCGGCTCCCCCCGGCAGCGCCGGGCTCTGGGCCAGCAGCGCGGCTCCCTCCCGCCAGTGCTGGCGGCACAGCGAATGCACCAGCGGAAACAGTGCCTCCAGCCGGGCCAGCTCGTCACGGCTGAGGCTGCTGCGCTTGTCGAGCCGACCCAGAAACAGCATCAGGGTGAGGCCGCCGCGTACCGGCAGGATCAGCCCCACCTCCTCCTGCCAGCCGGTGGCCTGATAGAAGTGGTGGCGATACTCGGGGTCGAGTCGCCCCCGCGACACCTGCGCCAGGGTCCAGACCCCGGCACCCATCCCCTGATCCAGCGCCTGCATGAAGGGATCCTGACTGAAGTGGCGGGTGAGGTAGCGGTCGAACAGCAGGGCCCGTTGGTGATGCAGGTTGTCGTAGAGGTAGACGGGGCGCTGCCCCACCCCGAGCAGCAGGGCGCAGTCGAACGCCACCTGCTGCTGGATGAGGCGTACCAGGGCCGCCGCAAAGGCGCTGCCGTGCAGGGCATCGATTACCTCGGTCATGCAGCGGGTCAGGGCATCCGTGGCAAGGGGCTGGATCATGGGCGTTGGGTCATGGCGATAAGTTCCGGGTGGCTGGGCTGGCTACCCACTATGACAGGATGCTAGCACGGGAATGGCAAAACTGTCCCCTGGGGGACATATCCGGTGCGGGCCGGAGCGGCGAGGATGTGGGCTTTTCCCCTGCTGTTGGAGAACCCATGATCAACCCCCATCTGCTCTTCGATCTGACTGAGCGCGGCCTGGTGGCCCAGAATTCCGACCCGGCGGCGCTGGCCGACCATCTTGCTACCCCTCGCACCGTCTACTGCGGCTTCGATCCCACCGCCGGCAGCCTGCACATCGGCCATCTGGTGCCGCTGCTGATGCTGCGCCGCTTCCAGCTGGCGGGTCACACCCCGGTGGCGCTGGTGGGCGGTGCCACCGGACTTATCGGCGATCCCAGCTTCAAGGCGACCGAGCGCAGCCTCAACAGTGCCGAGACGGTGCAGGGCTGGGTGGCCAGTCTGTCGGCCCAGATAAGTGCGCTGCTGCCAGCCAGCGACGGGCTGGCGGCGCCGCTGCTGGTCAACAACGCCGACTGGATGGGGCAGATGTCGGCCCTCGATTTTCTGCGGGACATCGGCAAGCACTTCTCGGTCAACGCCATGCTGGCCCGCGAATCGGTGCGCCAGCGCCTCGCCCGCCCGGATCAGGGCATCTCGTTCACCGAGTTCTCCTACGCCCTGCTGCAATCCCAGGACTTTGCGGTGCTCAACCAGCGTCTCGGCTGCACCCTGCAGATCGGTGGCAACGACCAGTGGGGCAACATCACCAGCGGCATGGATCTCACCCGGCGGCTGCATCATGCCCAGGTCTATGGCATGACGCTGCCGCTCATCACCAAGGCGGACGGCACCAAGTTCGGCAAGACGGAAGGGGGCGCAATCTGGCTCGATCCGGCGCTCACCTCGCCCTACGCCTTCTACCAGTTCTGGCTCGGCACCGCGGACGAGGATGTCTACCGCTTCCTGCGCTACTACAGCTTTATGCCGCTGGCCGAGATTGAGGCGCTGGAGGCGGAGGACGCCAAGCGGCAGGGGCGCAAGCTGGCTCAGCAGGTGCTGGCGGACGAGCTGACCGAGCTGGTGCACGGCAAGGGGGCGCTGGCGGCGGCGCGGCGCATCAGCGAGCAGTTGTTCAGCGGTGACGTGACTCGCCTTGGCGAGAGCGATCTGGCCCAGCTGGCCCAGGATGGCCTGCCGAGCAGCTGTATCGAGGGGGAAACGGATCTCGTGACTCTGCTGGTGCAGTGCAGCCTGGCGAACTCCAGGCGCATCGCTCGCGAGCTGCTGGCGGCGGGGGCAATCAGCCTCAACGGCGCGATCCGCCAGGATGAGCCAGTGACCGATGGCGACTGGCTGTTCGGCTGCTACCTGCTGCTGCGCCGGGGCAAGAAGCAGTACCACCTGGTGATCCGCTCATGAGGGGGTGAGCGCCTCGATGACGTAGTCGAGGAAGTGGCCGACCAGGGCCGACTCGGCCCGGCGCTGGGTGTAGAGGGCATAGAAGCCGGCCCCCTTGGGACGGTAGTTGGGCAGCACCTCGCGCACCACCCCCTCGGCCAGCTCGGCCGCCACCAGGTAGCGCGGCAAGCGGGCGATTCCCAGCCCCTGGCGCATCGCCTGGTGGATTGCTTTCTTGCTGCTGAAGGCCAGCTCGCCCGCCACTTCCAGCGGGATCTCGCGCCCCTGGGCAAGCAGGGTCCAGCGCTCGTGGCGGCTGTACTCCTGGCAGCGGGTGATGAGGGGGTGCTGCTGCAGATCCTGCGGCTCGCTCAAGGGCGGGTGGCGGTCCAGGTAGCCGGCGCTGGCGCAGAGCACCAGATCGTCCACCGCGATGGGGCGCGCCAGATAGGGCTGGGTGCCAAGCTCGGTGCTGCGAAACGCCACGTGCAGGTTGTCGCGCAGCAGGTCGGCCGGGGTATTGCTGAAATCGGCGATGATCCGCACCTCGGGGTGGTCGGCGCGAAAGCGCAGTAGCACCGGGGTCAGCACCACCTCGCCCCACAGATCCGGCGCCGTGATGCGCAGCTCCCCGCACAGGGCCGAGCGGCGGCGCTGCAGGCCGTCCAGCAGCTGCTCGTGCAGGGCGATCATCTGGTCGGCCTGACGGTAGGCGAGCTCCCCCGCGTCGGTCAGCTGTACCCGGCGGGTGGTGCGGCTCAGGAGCGTGTTGCCGAGGCTCTGCTCCAGGTGGCGCAGATCTTTTGACGCCTTGCTCGGGGTGATGCCAAGCTGGGCCGCGGCCGCGGCGAAGGATCCGCAGCGGACGATGGCGACCAGTAGGCGCATCAGGTAGAGGGTGTCGAACTTGTGGTGACGCATGATGGGTGGCCTATTGTATCTTGTTGGGAATGAATACCTTGCTTGTGTGCCTGATTATATCCTCAGTGCCCGGGTTTATAGTGGCGGCATTCCATTGCGATCCCGGGAGAGGGCGATGAACAAGGCACTTGGCGACAGCTTCCACTTCGAGCGGGCCGGATTGCGGCTCAAGAACCGGGCCGTGCTGGCCCCTTTGACCCACAACATGAGCGGCGCAGGCGGCGATCCCGCTCAGGCCGAGCTCGACTGGCTGGCGCGCTGCGCCCGGGGCGGCTTCGGCCTGCTCATCGCCGCCGCAACCCAGGTGCAGCCCGGCGGACGCTGCTGGGCGGGGCAGCCGGCCCTGATGACCGACACCCAGCAGCAGGCCTTCACGGCCCTGGCCGACAGTGCGCGGCAGGCCGGGGCGCTGGCGGTGGTGCAGCTGCACCACGGCGGGATGCGGGCCCTGCCCGAACTAAACGACGGGGCGCCGGTGGGCCCGTGCGAGCTGGCGCCGGGCGGGCGCTACCCCCTCGGGGTCAAGGGGCTGAGCGAGGAGGAGATTCTGACGCTCATCGACGCCTTCGTGGGCGCCGCCGAGCGGGCCCATGGCGCCGGCCTGCACGGGGTCGAGCTGCACGGGGCCCACAACTTCCTGCTCTGCAATTTCCTCAACCCCCTGCACAACCAGCGCACCGACCGCTGGGGTGGCAGCATCGCCAACCGGGCGCGGATCCTGGTGGAGATAGTGCGTGGCATCCGCGCCCGCCTGCCCCGGGACTTTCTGGTCGGGGTGCGCCTCTCCCCCGAGAGCTATGCCCATATCCAGGGCATAGAGCTGCCCCACCAGCTGGCGGTGGCGCACCTGCTGGCGGACGAGGGGATCGACTACCTGCACTTCTCCATGGGGGACAGCTTCAAGGCGGTGGCGGGGGATCCCGACGGCGGCGCCCTGCTGGAGGCGGTGCGGGTCGGGTTGGCTGGGCGGGTGCCGCTCATGGTGGCGGGCAAGATCCACGACGCAGATTCGGCCGAGCTGGCCCTGGCGGGCGGCGCCGATCTGGTGGCGGTGGGCACGGCGGCCATCGGCAATCCGGACTGGATGGAACGGGTGAGCCGCGGCTTGCCCCTGCACCGCGCCCCCTTCACGGCGGCGCACCTCGCGGAGATCGGCTTCACCCCGAGTGCCCTTGACTACCTGGCCGGCATGGGGGTACTGGCTCCCCGTGATGCGGCGTGAGGAGGTCATCATGAGCGAGTGGACCCTGCTGCTGATGTTTATCCCGACCTTCTTTCTCATCTCGGTCTCCCCCGGCCTTTGCATGATGCTGGCCATGAGCTTTGGCGCCAGCCTGGGAGTACGTCGCACCTTGTGGGTCATCGGCGGCGAGCTGGCCGGGGTGGGGCTGATCGCCCTCACCGCCTTGCTCGGCTACACCCGGGTACTGGCCGAGCAGCCGGCCCTGATGCAGGGGTTCAAATACCTCGGCGCCCTCTATCTGTTGTGGATGGGGGTGGCAAGCTGGCGCGGCGGCGGGCAGCCGGGGGCGACCCGCCAGGAGGACAGCGGACGCCTTGGACTGGTGCTGCGCGGCTTTACCGTCGCCATCTCCAATCCCAAATCCTGGCTCTTCATGATGACCCTGCTGCCGCCCTTCATCAGCCCGACTCTCTCGACTGAGCTGCAGACCCTGCTGTTTGTCGCCCTAGTCATCCTGATCGAGTACGTCAACCTGCTGCTCTACGCCTACGGCGGGCAGCGGGCGAATCGGCTGTTACAGGGGCAGGGGCGCGGGGATCTGCTGGGGCGAGTCTCTTCCCTGCTGATGATGGGGGTCGCCGGCTACTGGCTGCTGACCTGATGTGACAAGGCCCTCGCGAGGAGGGCCTTGAGGGTGTCAGGCGCCGAGGGGCAGGAGTTCGGCGTAATCGCGGATCGCCGGGAATGCGGTGATGCGCTGCTCGGGCTGCCGGCTGTCCGGGTTCTGGATGGCGAGCTGGTAGCCGATGCCGTAATCGGCGGCGGCGCGCAGGATCCGCTCGCTGTCATCCACGAACAGGGTGCGGGCCGGGTCGAACGCCAGCCGCCCGGCCAGCGCCTGCCAGCAGTGCTGGCTCTCCTTCGACCAGCCCAGCTCGTGGGTGCTAACCATGAGATCGAGGTGCTCGGCGAGGCCGAGGTGTGCATCCTTGACCGAGAGGCTGGCGGGGTGGGCATTGGTGAAGAGCACCAGCTGCTTGCCCGCCGCCCGCAGGGCGGCCAGGAAGGGGAGGACGTGGGGGCGCCACTGGATCTTCTCGAGGATCTCCTGCTTGAGGGCGCGGATGTCGAGCCCCAGAGTCTGGCTCCAGTAATCCACGCAGTACCAGTGGAGGGTGCCGCTGACGGCGTGATAATGGGCATCTATCTGCGCCTTCGCCTCGGCGAGCGGCAGGCCGAGTCGCTCGGCGTAGCGCGCCGGCACCAGGGTCTGCCACAGGTGGTTGTCAAAATGGAGATCGATCAGGGTGCCATCCATGTCGAGCAAAACGGTATCTATCTGGTGCCAGGGCAGGGGAGTCGGCATGGGGTCTCTCGATGTCTATGGGGAGTGGGGAAAACGGGGCGCATTATAACGGATTTTTCGGGCATCTTTACCGCCCTTGCCCCGTGGTGTTCGCCCTGGTAGTCGTTTACTCTTGAAACACGATTTTTTAACGAGCAGTCAGCCCCGATGAGCGATCCCCGCAAGCGCAACCCCGTGCACCTCAGTGCCGAGACCATGGCCCACGACAAGAGCAAGCCAGAGATCCTCAAGGCCGAGATAGTGGCCGAGAGTCGCTTGTTCAAGGTGGAGTCCCTGCACCTGAAATTCTCCAACGGCGAGGAGCGGGTCTACGAGCGGATGCGTGGCGGCAACCGGGGCGCCGTCATGGTGGTGCCCCTGTTCGATGCCCATACCCTGCTGTTGGTGCGCGAGTACGCGGCGGGTACCCACTCCTACGAGCTGGGCTTTCCCAAGGGGCTGATCGACCCGGGCGAGAGCGCCCTCGAGGCAGGCAACCGGGAGCTGATGGAGGAGGCGGGCTTCGGGGCCGCCAGCCTGACCCTGCTCAAGCAGGTGTCTCTGGCACCGGGGTACTTCTCCAGCCGGATGGACATCTTGCTGGCGCGGGATCTCTACCCCGAGCAGCGGGTCGGCGACGAGCCCGAACCCCTCGAGGTGATCCCCTGGCCCCTCAACCGCATCGATGACTTGCTGGCGCGCCCCGACTTCACCGAGTCGCGCAGCATCAGCGCCCTGCTGCTGGCCCAGAAGTGGCTGGCGGAGCAGGAGGATTAGCCCGTTCGGGGCTGTTTGGTAATCAGAGACAGAGGGCAGGACTATGCAGGAGTTGTTGGCCTGGATACCGGAGGTCAAGGAGATCGCCCGCGAAGCGGGGCGGATCCTTCACGAGATCTATCGCGGCGGTCAGTTCGAGCGCCAGTTGAAGGAGGATGCGACCCCGGTCACCAGTGCCGATCTTGCTGCCGACGCCTACCTCAAGCGGGCGCTGTCGGCGCTCACTCCCCATGTGCCCGTACTGACGGAAGAGGCGGCCGACATCCCCTTCAGCCAGCGTGCCAACTGGCGCCAGTACTGGCTGGTGGACCCGCTTGACGGCACCGGCGAGTTCATCGCCGGCAGCGGTGACTTCGCCACCCTGATCGCCCTGGTGCGGGACAATGTGCCGGTGCTCGGGGTCATCTATGCCCCCGAGTCGGACCTGCTCTACTGGGCGGTGCGCGGTCACGGCGCCTTCAAGGAGGCGAATGGCGAGGTGCATCCCATCAGCGCCATTCACCATGAGCACGATCAGCCCGACTCCCTGGTGGTGGCCATCAGCCGTCGCCAGAAACTGGAGAACCTGACCCGTCGCCTCAACCCTGCCATCCATTACGAGTTGATCCCGCTGGGTTCCAGCTCCCTCAAGTCCTGCCTGGTGGCGGAGGGGGTCGCCGACTGCTACGTGCGGCTCGGCCCCACCGGCGAGTGGGACACCGCCGCCGCCCAGTGCATCGTCGAGGCGGCGGGTGGCCGCATCCTCAGCCTGGCGCTGCAGCCGCTGCGCTACAACGAGACGGAGTCGCTGGAGAACCCGGACTTCATCGTGATGGGGGATCCTGAGCTCGCCTGGGGCAGGATCCTGGCCCACTGAGCCCTGGCGTGAGTACCATATGCAACCATCAGGCGGCTTCAGGGTCGCCTGATTGCTTGGTGCGTTCTGCTGTCTATTTACGGAGTATTCAGTTTCATTCGCTGGTTAATCAGCTTGTGGTAGTGGATCGTCTCAATCATGCAGGATTAACTGGTGCATCTTTTCATGTAATTCTGAAAAGGTTCATTTCACCAAAATAAAAAATCAAACCTGAATGCTAATTTGGTTTTATATTTTGTGTTATTTATTTTTTTGGGATTAAATAAATAGCGCACCTGCCAATACTCGCCCAATCTCACTGGTAAACCTCGGTTCAGCCAGTGAGATCTGCCACTGTCCATTTTTGAGAATTAAATTCTAAAGTAGCACAATGTTTTTAGATTTTAATACTATGTAAAAGTGGTTTACCGATGAGTTTATCTGCAGAGGCCTCCCGGGAGCTGTCCGCCTCCCAATCCACCCCGACTGCCAGCAGCTGGCGCCGTCACGACACCCATTGGGTCATCAGCCTGTTTGGCACCGCTGTCGGTGCCGGCATCCTGTTCCTGCCCATCAACCTGGGGCTGGGGGGGATCTGGCCCCTCATGGTGGTCGCCGTACTGGCCGGTCCCATGACCTTCCTGGCCCACCGCGGGCTGGCGCGTTTCGTGCTCTCCTCTTCCCGTCCCCACGCCGACTTCACCGAGGTGGCCGAGGAACACTTCGGCAAGATGGCCGGTCGCCTCATCTCGGCCCTCTACTTCCTCTCCATCTTCCCGATCCTGCTCATCTATGGCGTCGGGCTGACCAACACGGTGGAGAGCTTCATGGTCAATCAGCTGGGCACCGCCATGCCGGATCGGGTGATGCTCTCCGGTGTGCTGGTGTTCGCCATGATCGCTGTGATGCTGGCCGGGGAGAAGGCGATGCTGCGCGCCTTCGCCGTCATGGTTTACCCGCTGGCGGCGATCCTGCTGGCGCTCTCCTGCTACCTCATTCCCCAGTGGCAGTGGCCGGAAGTGACCGCCTTTGAAAGCGTCAGCTTCCTCAACACCGTCTGGCTGGCGTTGCCGGTCACCGTGTTCGCCTTCAGCCACGCCGCCGCCATCTCGGGCTTTGCCAACGTGCAGCGTCGGGAATACGGCGAGCAGGCGGAGGCCAAGAGCGGCCTGATCCTGCGCAACACCACCGTCATGCTGGTGGGCTTCGTGCTCTTCTTCGTCTTCTCCTGCGTGCTGAGCCTCTCCCCGGCCCAGCTGGCCGAGGCCAAGGCCCAGAACGTTTCCGTGCTCTCCTATCTCGCCAACATCACCGACAACCCGGTGATCGTGACCCTGGGGCCGCTCATCGCCTTCATCGCCATCAGCTCCTCCTTCCTCGGCCACTTCCTGGGTGCCCGCGAAAGCCTCAAAAGCCTGCTCGCCAAGCCCACCGGCCTGTCGCTGGCGAAGGCGGACAAGCTCGGCATCGCCCTGATGTTCTTCGCCATCTGGGGGGCGGCCGTCATGAACCCGGGTATCCTGGGACTGATGGAGACCCTCTCAGGCCCTGTCATCGCCATGATCCTCTTCATCATGCCGGTGGTGGCCATCTACAAGGTGGAGGCGCTGGCCCGCTTCCGTCACGGCTGGGTGAACGGCTTCATTCTGGTGACCGGTGCCCTGGCTGTCTCGGCCTTGCTCTTCAGCCTGATGAAGTGACCGCGTTTCGCAAACAGCAAAAAGAGAGAGGCGACCCCGGGGTCGCCTCTCTCTTTTCATGGGGCCTGCTGCGTCAACCCAGCCTGGCACCGTTCTCCACCGCCTGCTCAGGGATGGCGATCACCACGGCGCCATCCGGGCGGTAGAAGCCGGTCAGCAGGAACTCCGACTGGATGGGCCCTATCTGCTTGGGGGGGAAGTTGACCACGGCGACGATCTGGCGGCCCACCAGATCCTCCGGTCGATAGAGGTCGGTGATCTGGGCGCTGCTCTTGCGCACCCCGAGCTCGGGGCCAAAATCCGCCCACACCTTGTAGGCGGGCTTGCGCGCCTCGGGGAAGGGCTCGACCCGCACCAGAGTGCCGACCCTGAGCTCCACCATCTCGAAATCCTGCCAGCTTATGGTCTGCATCTTGGCTCCTCCTCTGCCATGGCTTGCATGGGCTCCAGCATGCCGTGAAAGGAGGGCGCTGTCTTCGGTGAGGGGCCGTTCGGTTACGGCAGGGAGCCGTTTTGTCGGCGCCAGAGAGTGGGGGTGAGGCCGGTCTCGGCCAGGAAGCGCTCGGCGAAGGCCCCTTGATTCTGGTAGCCGCAGCGACTGGCCACCTCGCCGATGGGCAGGGCGGTCCGGGCCAGCAGGGTGCGGGCCAGCGTCAGGCGCCGCGCCAGGATGTAGCGGGAGACGCTCATGCCCACCTGCTGGCGAAAGGCATGCTTGAATTGGCTCTGGCCGAGGCAGGCGATGGCGGCGAGTCGCTCGTTGGTGAGGTGCTGGGCGAGGTGGGCCTCGATATGGCGCTGTACCCTGGCGATACGAGGGGCGATGGCGGGCATGCCGCGCCCCTCGGCCAGCAGCCCGAGCCATACCTGATCCATGCCGGCCAGATGGCGCCCCTCTGCCACCATGCGGTGCAGAAAGGCGAGATAATGCCGTTGAGTGTCGTCCAGCTCGAGGAAGGGACGTTCACCGAGGGAGTGGGGCAGCCAGTCGCTCTCCTGCACCAGAAACGAGAACGCCGGATCGGCGGCGTAGTCGTGGCGAAGGCCAGGCGGGATGACGCAGACCGACCCCGGGGCGAGGCGGCGCCCCTGGCCCTGCACCTCGATTTCGAGGGGGCCATCCAGGGGGATCACCAGCTGGGCATGGTCATGGCTGTGACTGTGTGTGTCGTGCTGGTAGCGGCGCAGGCTGAAGGGGGAGGCGGATAGCGATGACGCGGCACCGGGCCGCGTCATCGAAGGGAAAGCGTCGTTTGCCATGGGCAGCCGGATCACTCGGCGTCGAAGTCTTCGATTTCCTTGCCCAGCGCTTCCATGATGGCACGCGCCTCGGCGGGCACGCTGTCCGGATGATCCTTGCGCAGATCGTCGTCGCAAGGCAGCGGCTGACCGGTAAATGCGTGCAGGAAGGCCTCACAGAGCAGCTCGCTGTTGGTCGCATGACGCAGGTTGTTCACCTGGCGACGGGTGCGCTCATCGGTCAACACCTTGAGCACCTTGAGCGGGATCGAGACGGTAATCTTCTTGACCTGCTCGCTCTTCTTGCCGTGCTCCGCATAGGGGCTGACGTAGTCGCCGTTCCACTCTGTACCCATGTTCCACCTGTTCTCGTTTGGCCGTGAGCGCGGATTTTAACCCTTAAGGATTTCAATGGCAATCCAACAGCAAAGCCATTTAGACGTCTGGAAGTGTTGACGGCTTTTTTAAGCTGGCGTAGTGTGGTGCACCATGAGCCTGCAATGGCGGGATGACGCGTGGCAGCAACAGCGAACCGGCGTTCGAAGAGACATCAAGGAGAGTGACATGACCCACAAGGCCACCCTGGCGGTACGCACCGGGATTGAGACAGACACACAGCACGGTGCCGTGGTGCCGCCCATCTACCTCTCCAGCAACTACACCTTCGCCGACTTTGGCGAGCCCCGTCAATACGACTATGCCCGCTCCGGCAACCCGACCCGCACCAACCTGGCGGACGCTCTGGCAGCCCTGGAAGGGGGCGCCGGTGCCGTCGTGACAGGCACCGGCATGGGGGCCGTCCACCTGGTGACCACGGCCCTGCTCAAGGCGGGAGATCTGCTGATCGCTCCCCACGACTGCTACGGCGGCACCTGGCGCCTGTTCGAGTACCTGGCGGCCAAGGGCCACTACCAGGTGCAGTTCGTCGATCAGGGGGACGAGGCGGCGCTGGCCGAGGCACTCTCGCAAAAACCGGCGCTGGTGTGGGTAGAGACCCCCTCCAACCCGCTGCTGCGGGTGGTGGACATCGCGGCCATCGCCGAGGCATCTCACGCGGCGGGCGCCCGGGTGGTGGTGGACAACACCTTCCTCTCCCCCCTGTTGCAGCAGCCGCTGGCGCTCGGGGCGGACGTGGTGGTCCACTCCACCACCAAGTACATCAACGGCCACTCCGACGTGGTGGGCGGGGTCGCGATCGCCAAGGAGGCCGCGCTGGCCGAGTCCCTGGTGTGGTGGGCCAACTGCCTGGGGCTGACCTCAGGTGCGTTCGATTCCTACCTCACCCTGCGGGGCCTGCGCACCCTGGCCCCACGGCTGCGCGCCCACCAGGAGAACACGGATCGCATCCTCGCCTTCCTGCAGACCCAGCCGCTGGTCAAGCGCATCTATCACCCCAGCCTGCCGAGCCATCCGGGCCACGACATTGCGCGCCGTCAACAGTCCGGCTTCGGCGCCATGCTAAGTTTTGAGCTCGATTGCAACGAGTCGGGCATTCGCGCCTTCCTCGCGGGCCTTACCTTCTTCTCGGTGGCCGAGTCCCTCGGCGGGGTGGAGAGCCTGGTGGCCCACCCGGCCAGCATGACCCACAGGGCCATGACACCGGCGGCCCAGCAGGCGGCGGGCATCAGCGCCCAGTTGCTGCGCCTCTCGGTCGGCATCGAACACGGTGAAGATCTGGTGGCCGATCTGGCTAGAGGTTTTGAACAGGCGCAGTTGGCACAACAGGCAGAACAGGTGAAGTAATGGAACAGCAACAGCAAGGAGAGTGTGTGGTGGTGACAGAGGCAGTCTTCAAGCGGCGCCATGTGCACAAGTTCGGCGGCAGCAGTCTGGCGGATCCGGTCTGCTATCGCCGGGTCGCCGCCATCATAGAGCAGCAGGCGGGTGGTCATGAACTGGTGGTGGTCTCCGCCGCTGGCAAGACCACCAACCGGCTGATCCAGCTGGTGGAGCTGGCCGAGGCGGGGGACGAAGCCGCCGGGGAAGCCATCACGGCCCTGCACGCCTACCAGCAGAGCCTGATCGACGGCCTGCTGGAAGGGGAGCTGTTGCTCTCCCTGAGCCAGCAACTGGCGGACGACATGCAGCTCATCGCCAAGACCCTGGAGGGACAGTTTGACCGCTTCGAGCGCAACGGCCTGCTCGCCTTTGGCGAAGTGTGGTCGGCGCGCCTCCTGGCCGCCCTGCTCACCAGTCGTGGCGAACCTGCCGCCTGGCTCGATGCCCGCAGCTTCCTGCGCGCCGAGGATGGCGCCCTGGTCAAGGTGGATACCGCCCTTTCCAGCGAACTGCTCAAGGCCCGCCTGGCGGAGCATCCCGGCCGCATCGTGGTGACCGGCTTCATCGCCGCCGACATGGAAGGGCGTTCCCTGCTGCTGGGGCGCAACGGTTCCGACTACAGCGCCAGCCTGCTGGCAGCCCTGGCGGACGGCGAGTCCACCACCATCTGGAGCGACGTGGCCGGGGTCTACAGTGCCGACCCGCGTCGGGTGAAGGAGGCGCGCCTGCTGGAGCGTCTGAGCCTCGCCGAGGCCAACGAACTGGCCCGTCTCGGATCCTCCGTGCTCCATTCGCGCACCCTGCAGCCGGTGGCGGACAGCCGCCAGCGCCTGACCCTGCGTTGCAGCTACAACCCGGACGAGGGGTGCACCCACATTCTGCGCCGCGCCCCGCGCTCCGGCGGTGCCCGCATCGTCTCCTCGGTGGATCAGATAGCCCTCATCGAGTTGAAGGTGCTGCCGCAGACCCACTTTGAGCAGACGGTGGCAGCCATCGAGGCCCACCTGGCCCGTCATCGCCTCCACCCGCTCACCCTGCAGCGCCAGCCGGATCGCCGGGTGCTGCGCCTTGCCTACACCCTGGAGGTGGCACAAGGGGCCTTCGAGGTACTGCGGGACTTCCAGCTGCAGGGCAACTTCACCGGCCTCATCCAGAAGGAGGGGTTCAGCCTGGTCGCCCTGGTGGGCGCCGGCGTCACCGACAACGCCGAGCAGTGCCACCGCTTCTACCAGTTGCTGGCGGATCAGCCCCTGGAGTTCGTCCAGGTGGCCAAAGACGGCCTGAGCCTGGTGGCCGTGCTGCGCCAGGTGGTGCTGGAGCCGTTGCTCATCGCCCTGCACAGCGCCCTGTTCAGCCGCCCGACCCGGGTCGGCCTGGTGGTGTTCGGCAAGGGCAACATCGGCGGCCACTGGCTGGGGCTCTACGCCCGGGAGAAGGCGCGCCTCGAGCACGAGCTCAATCTGGCACTCACCCTCTACGGGGTGTTCAGCTCGGAAGGGGGGTTGCTGGACGAGGAGGGGCTGGACCCGCTCAAGGTGCGCGACAGCTTCAATCCCAGGCCGCTCATCTGGCCCGAGCTGCTCTCCCAGCTGGAGCAGCACGGCTTTGACGCCCTCATCGCCCTGGACCTGACCGCGAGCGAGACGGTGAGCCGTTATTACCCGGACTTCGCCCAGCTCGGCGTCCACATCATCGCCGCCAACAAGTTTGCCGGTGCCGCCGACAGCGAGTTCTACCAGCGCATCAAGCAGACCTGCCGCGACCATCAGGTGCAGTGGCGCTACAACGCCACCGTGGGGGCCGGGCTGCCCATCCAGTCCAGCATCCAGATGCTGCGCCAGAGCGGTGACCGCATCCAGGGAGTCTCCGGCATCTTCTCCGGCACCCTCTCCTGGCTGTTCCAGCAGTATGACGGCACCCGTCCCTTCTCCGAGCTGGTGGACGAGGCGTGGCAGCACGGCCTGACGGAGCCGGATCCCCGGGAGGATCTCTCCGGCCAGGACGTGCGCCGCAAGCTGCTCATTCTGGCGCGGGAGGCGGGCTTCGAGCTCGACTCCGCCGATATCGAGCTGGAGAACCTGGTGCCCCCGGCCCTGCGCAAGGTGAGCACGGATCAGTTCATGGACCGGCTCAAGGATCTGGACGATCCCATCCTGACCGCGTTCGAGGGGGCGCGCCGGGTCGGCAAGGTACTGCGCTACGTCGCCCGCTTCGAGCACGACGGCAAGGCGCGGGTCGGGCTGGAGGCGCTGGAGCCCCACCACCCGTTTGCGAACCTCTTGCCCTGCGACAACGTGTTCGCCATCGAGAGCGACAGCTATCGCACCAACCCTCTGGTTATCCAGGGGCCGGGGGCGGGTCGCGAGGTGACGGCGGCCGCCATCCAGTACGATCTGTGGCAGATCTGCGCCAGCCTCTGAGGCTGCATGACACCACGCAATGAGAAGAGGCGCCCTGGGGCGCCTCTTTTTTGTTGGATGATTGGCGGGAGGGCGTTACCAGAACAGCCGACCCAGCAGGGGGGCGAGCAGCACGGTGGCCATGCCGGCGATCATCATCACCATGCTGGAGACCACCCCCTCCTCGTTGCCCATCTGATAGGCCCGTGCTGTCCCGGCCCCGTGGGCCGAGGCGCCGAACCCCGCCCCCTTGCCGAGGCGGCTGCGGATGGCGAGCACGGTCAGCACGCTCTCCCCCACCGCCATGCCGATGACGCCGGTCAGCACCACGAACAGGGCGGTGAGGTCGGCGTTGCCCCCCACGGAGCGGGTCGCCTCCACCGCAAAGGGGGTGGTGATGGAGCGCATGGCCATGCTGCGCTGCAGCAGCTCGGAGAGGTTCAGCCAGCGGGCCAGCAGCACAGTGCTGCCCACCGCCATCACCACGGACGCCACCACCCCCACCGACAGGGAGAGCCAGTGGCGGCGCATCAGCTGACGGTTCTCGTAGACGGGCACCGCGAAGGCGACGGTAGCGGGCCCCAGCAGCCAGAGCAGCCAGCGGGATTCCGCCATGTAGTCCTGATAGGGGATGTGGAACAGCATCACCACCGCCACCAGCAGGGTGGGGGCCAGCAGCAGGGGCATCAGGGGCAGGATGCGCTTCTTGCCATAGAGCCACTTGCTGGCGTAGTAGAAGAGCAGGGTGAGGGCGAAGCAGAGCAGGCCGAGCAGGGAGTCAGACATGGCGGCGACTCCGGCGGGCCAGCTTCAGCTCGAGGCGATAGACCCTGTCCACCACCAGCGCCGTGGTGCCGAACACCAGCACAGTGCTGACGACCAGCACCACCATGATGCGCCACCCCTCCTGCAACAGCAGATCCTGATAGTTGACCACGGCCACCACGGCGGGCACGAAGAAGAGCAGCATCTCCGCCAGCAGCCAGCGGGCGCCGGCGCTGAACCACCGGGCTTTCACCACGCCGAGCAGGATGCAGACGAGCAGCAGCAACATGCCGGTCAGGTTGGCGGGCAGCGGCAAGTGGAAGGTGCGTACCGCTGTGTCGGCCAGCAGCCAGATGGCCGCCAGCAGGGCGATTTGGAAGGGGGTTTGCAACCAGCGAAGGCAGAGGGTTTTCATGGCGGGCATCTTTCTGTGAACCTGCTCACAGTATAAAGATGGCCAAAACCTGCAAAAAATGAATTTAAATTATCAAATTCATGCCAAAGAGGCATGATTAAGGCTCTTTGCCAGCCAGGAGATCGCCATGGATATCCGAGCCCTGCGTTACTTCGTCGAGCTGGTGCGGGAGCAGAGCTTCACCCGTGCCTCCGAGAAGTTGTTCGTCACCCAGCCCACCATCAGCAAGATGATCCGCAACATGGAGGAGGAGCTGGGCCAGCCCCTGCTGAACCGCGCGGGGCGCCGCTTCACCCTGACCGACAGCGGCCAGGTGCTGTTCAATCGGGCCCAGACCATATTGGCGGAGATGCAGCAGCTGGAGGCGGAGCTGGCGGATCTGCAGAGCCTGCGCTTCGGCCGGCTGGCCCTCGGCATTCCCCCCATGGTGGGCCACGTCTATGCGGACCTGATCCGCGCCTATCGCAGCCGCTATCCGAAGGTGGAGCTCTCCCTGGTCGAGTACGGTGGCCGGCGCATCGAGCAGGCGGTGCTGGAGGGAGAGCTGGATCTCGCCATCACCATGCTGCCGACCCGGGAGGAGGGTGCCATCTGCACCCTGGTGCTGGACCAGTACCCCATCCGGGTGGTGCTGCCGGATCAGCCGCTCTGGCGGGAGAGCCGGGAGATCCGACTGGAGGACTTGAAAGAGGAACCTTTTCTGCTCTACACCCAGGCCTTCACCCTGAGCGAGCGGCTGGAGCAGGGGTGTGCGGAGGCGGGCTTCGTGCCCCAGGTGGCGGCGCGCAGCAGCCAGTGGGACTTTCTCACCGCCATGGTGCGCAGCGGCATGGGGGTTGCCTTCCTGCCCGAGCCCATCTGCCGGCGACTGACGCCGGATGGCCTGGTGCTGCGCCCCCTGGTGCCGGAGCTGAGCTGGCGGCTCGGGGTGATCTGGCCAAGGGATCGCTACCTCTCCCGCACCGCTGAGGCCTGGCTCGCCCTCTGCCGCGAACAGGGTTAGGGGTCAGTGCTTCTGGCTGCCCTGGCGATCAATGCCAAAGTCGTCCCGGGCAGGATCATAGAGGTAGGCCTTGTAGTCGGCCCCGGAGCCGGGCAGCAGGGGATTGGCCAGGCTGAACATCTGCCGTGACGCCAGCCGGGTGAAGGCCAGGGAGGGCTGGAAGTGCTGGCGCCAGAGCCGCTTGAGGGAACCGTCCTCCCAGGCCAGTTGCAGACCGAGCCGCAGGCGCTCGCGCTCCTTGCCGTAGTTCGCATGGCTGTAGAAGGCGTGGAGCAGCGGGTAGAAGAGGACCAGATGGTTATCGACCGCCAGCTCGGGCAGATCGGGGTGGTGGCGCTCCCACTCCGTCAGTATCTCGTTGGCCCCGCGGCAGAAGAGGTCGACCCGGCCACGGGCCACCAGGCGAAACAGCGACTCGTAGTTGCTCACCTCATGTACCCTGAAGCCGTTGTAGCGCAGGATCTCCGCATCACGCCACCCCTTGCCCACCCCCTGGCTGAAACCCTGCAACTGGGCAAGAGAGTTGACGCTGGCCAGCGCCTGCGCGCTGTCCTGCCCGACGAAGCAGACCCGGTAGCTGAGAATGCCGAGATCGATGGGGAAGGGGAGCAGGCTGACCTCGGGATGAGGCCGCTCCTGGGGCCAGCTGTCGATGATGAAGAGGGCGCTCTTGCCCGGCTTCTGCACCTCGATCCGCATCCTGGCCTTGTTCATCCTGACCGCATCCAGCAGCTCGTAGTCACCGTATTCGGGGCGGGTCTTCTCCAGCGCCAGCTGCATCGCCGCACGGTAGTAGTCCATGCGGGCGTCTTCACTGCTTTCCGGGCCGATCAGCGTGAATCGGGTGGCCGCCATCGGGGAGGACGGGAGGATGAGCGCGAGGAGGAGAAAGAGGAGTCGGTGCATCTGGGCCCTGTTCTGCTGCGTCGTTGCGCCCAGTATAGTGCGCCCTTCCCCCTTGGACCCAGCGCTATCAGGCTCTGGCACCTCTGACCTGTCGGCGTGCCGGTCAGACGGTGCGCATCAATTGCCCCAGGCGGCGGCAGAGCTGGCGCAGGGTCTGGTTGTCGAGGCTGGCAAAGCCGAGCAGCCAGCCCTCCCGCTCGGGGACGGCGAGGTGGAACTGGTGCAGGGGACGCAGCCCCAGCCCCCGGGCGTTGGCGATCGCTGTCCAGCGCGCCTCCCCGCCGGGGGGCAGCTGCACGGCGCACTGCAGACCGGCACCGCTGTGGATGGGGGAGAGGGCGGGGCAGTGCTCGGCCAGCTCCGCCAGCAGCAGATCCCGCCGGCTCTGATAGACCAGGCGACTCTGGCGCAGGTGGGTGGCGAAGTGGCCGCCCCGAATGAAGTCCGCCGTCACCGCCTGCTGGAACTGGTTGCTGTGGCCATCGACCGCGGCCCGGGCCCGGCTGAAGGCGGTCATCAGCGGCCGTGGCAGCACCAGATAGGCGAGACGCAGCGAGCCGAACAGCACTTTGCTGAAGGTGCCCACGTAGAGGACGCGCCCCTGGCCGTCCAGCCCCTGCAGGGCGGGCAGCGGGCGCTGGTCGTACTGGTACTCCCCGTCGTAGTCATCCTCCAGGATCCAGGCGCCGTGCCGCTCGGCTTCGGCCAGCAGCGCCATTCGCCGACTCAGGCTCATGGGCACGCCGAGGGGATACTGGTGGGCCGGTGTGCAGTAGATGAGCCTGGGCCTGGGGTACGCCCCCGCCGGCTGGAGACCCTCCTCGTCCACCGGCACCGGGTGCACGCGGGCCCCAGCACTCTCCATGGCGGTGCGGGCCCCCGGATAGCCGGGATCCTCCACCCAGACTGTGTCCCCGGCATCGATGAGCAGCTGGGTCGCGAGCAGTATGCCCTGCTGGGAGCTGGTGAGGATCAGGATCTGATCCGGCTCGCACACCACGCCACGGGACTGCACCAGATAGCTGCTGATGGCGGCCCGCAACTCCCCCAGCCCCTGGGGATCCCCGTAGTTCATCCAGTCGCCGGCGCGCTGGCGCCACTGCTGCTGCATCAGTCGCCCCCAAAGCGCCTGGGGGAAGAGGCGGGGATCCGGCTGGCTGGAGGCAAAAGAGGCCCCCACTTCGGGCACGTCGTGGCAGGCGCCGCTCAGGGCCATCTCCTGACCACGGCGGGAGAGGCCCGCCGCCGACTGGGGTGGGCGCGGCGCCGGGCGTACCGCCGCCAGGGCGACGAAGCTGCCGGCCCCCATCTTGCGCACCAGGTATCCCTCCGCTTCGAGCCGGCCATAGGCCAGCTCCACCGTGCTGCGGGAAACGCCGAGATCCCGTGCCAGGGGGCGACTGGCGGGCAGGCGACTGTGCAGGGGCAGGTGACCCGCCAGAATCGCCTCCCTAAGAGTGCGCACCAGCTGTTCATGGAGCGGCAGATCGTGTTGCGCCTGGCTGGCAAAGAGTGTGGGCAGGACCGTCATGGTTGTCTCCGGTTTAGCAGGAGACGGTGACCCCCTTCGGACATCACCTCCCTGAGAGTGCGTACCAGCTGCTCATGGAGCGGCAGATCGTGCTGCGCCTGGCTGGCGAAGAGTGTGGGCAGGACCGTCATGGCTGGCTCTCTCTGGGGAAAGTGGTCTGCTCATATTGGCAAAATTGGTCGGCGTGGCAAGGCCATTTTATCGCTACATTGTTGGACAGGCAGTGACGCCAGCCCATTGGCGTCACGATTGGCAACAGAAGGAGTCTGCATGTCGGAATACAACGCCACCATCAGTTGGCAGCGGGGGGCCCACGAGCCCTTCGTCGATCAGCGCTACAGCCGGGCCCACGAGTGGGCGTTCGATGGCGGGGTCAGGGTGCCGGCCTCCTCCTCACCCCATGTGGTGCCGCTGCCTTATTCGGTGGCCGAGAATGTGGATCCGGAGGAAGCCTTCGTGGCAGCCCTCTCCAGTTGCCACATGCTCACCTTCCTCTGGCTGGCGGCGAAGGCGGGCTATCTGGTGGAACGCTACCGGGACGAGGCCGTCGGCATCATGGCGAAGAACGGGCTGGGGCGCCTCGCCATGACCGCAGTCACCCTGCGCCCCAGGGTCGTCTTCGGGGGCGAGCGCGAGCCAACCTATGACGCGCTGGCGCAACTGCACCACCAGGCCCACGAGGAGTGCTTCATCGCCAATTCGGTCAACACCGTCGTCACCACAGAAATAGTCGTCTAATCACAAGGAGTGTTCAGGATGAGTCATGTATTGCGTACCGGGGTGGCGAGCCCCGTGGAAGCCAGCGCCTTCTTCGAAGCCCAGCTGAAGTTTCGTACCGATCCGGCGGATCTGGCTGCGGATCTGCTGGCCGGGGAGGCGGGCATAGTGATCATCGACACCCGCTCCCCCGAGCATTACGCCGAGGGGCACATTCCGGGTGCCGTCTCCTTCCCCCATCGCACCATGAATCCGGAGACAACGGCGCGGCTGGCCCGGGACAAGGTCTATGTCTGTTATTGCGACGGCATCGGCTGCAACGGCTCGACCCAGGGTGCCTACAAGCTGGCGGCGCTCGGTTTCGAGGTCAAGGAGCTGATAGGAGGCCTGCACTGGTGGCGCCAGGACGGTTTTGCGGTCGCCACCGGCATCGAACCCGGTGTGCTGCTGGAAGGGGGGATCACCTGTGCCTGCTGATAGCCAGACAAAGCAAGAGGCCCCCTTCACCAACCGCTTTGGTCAGCCTCTGGGCCAGGCGCTGCCCGAGTGGCGCGGCGCCGAATTTCCCCCTCACCGGGAGCTGAGCGGCTGGGGCTGCCTCCTGGCGCCGCTCGATCCCGAGCGCCACAGTACCGATCTGTGGCAGGCCTTCGACGCCGACAACGGGGCCATGTGGACCTATCTCACCAGCGGCCCCTTCGCGGACGAGGCGGCCATGGGGGAGTGGCTGCGTGGGATCAGCCTGAATGCAGATCCCCAGTTCTACGCCATCGTAGACGAGGCGAGCGGCAAGGCGCTGGGACTTGCCAGCTACCTGCGCATCGACCCCCGGGCAGGCAGCATTGAAGTGGGCTGGCTGCACTTCTCGCCAGCCTTGCAGCAGTCGCGGTTGGCGACGGCGGCCATGGCACTGATGATGGACAATGCCTTTGCCCTGGGTTATCGCCGCTACGAGTGGAAATGCAACGCGCTGAACCGCCCCTCCTGGCAGGCGGCGCTGCGCCTCGGCTTCCATTATGAGGGGACCTTCCGTCAGGCCAGGGTGGACAAGGGGCACAGTCGGGACACGGCCTGGTTCTCCGTCATCGACGGCGAGTGGCCCGCCCTGAAGGCGTGCTTCGCGCGCTGGCTGGACGAAGGCAACTTCGATGCGGCAGGGCGCCAGCGGCTGCGCCTCTCCGAGCTGACCGCAGCCTGCCGTCTGGCAGAGTCATAGGGAAGGGGAAGGCGGACTCTATCGCCCGCCGTGTTCTGGTCACCCGCGAAGGGGCTCCGATGTCGGAGCCCCTTCGTTCTGATCAGTCGTGGTGATCGCCGATGGGGGCGGCAATCCAGTTCATCAGGCGCACCATGTCTGCCGGCGCCACCCCGACCGAGAGGCCGCGCTTGCCGCCGCTGACCAGGATCTCGTCGAAGGCCATGGCGGAGTCGTCCAGCACGGTGGGCAACGGCTTCTTCTGGGCCAGGGGACTGATGCCGCCCACCTTGTAGCCGGTCAGCTTCTCGGCGTCGAGGGGCTTCATCATCTCCACCTTCTTGAGCCCGGTCGCCTTGGCGAGTTGTTTGAGGCTGCACATGCCCGATGAGGGGACTATGGCGACCACCGCCTGCTTGTCGTGATGGGCGAGCAGCGTCTTGAACACGCGTTCCTCGGGCAGGCCGAGCTGGGTCGCGGCATGCTTGCCGAAATCGTCGTGGGCCTCGCATTCGTAGGGATAGAGCTTGTGGGGGATCTTCAGCTTCTTCAGCAGGTTGATGGCGGGTGTCATGGGGTCTCCTCGAGCCAGGGCAAGGCCAGACAGTCTGCGCCCGGGCGCCGGATGTGGCAAGCCCCGGACAGTATCTAACGGGTCCTGTGTTCGCGTAACCGGAGGCTGGAGCCTATGCTCTGAACTCTTGTTCCCGCATTTCAGCGGGGGGCGTCGGCGAGCGAAAGGAATCGTAGCCATGAATACCCCAGCAATTCATCCTCGAAACATCGAGGCGTTCGATCGTTATGAATCCCTGGCCAGGCAGACGGCGCTGGAGCGGGCCTACGGTATGGTCGAGTTCGATCTCGATGCGCATATCGTGTCGGTCAATCCACTCTTCTGCAATATGCTCGGGTACGAACCCGAGGCGCTGGTTGGTCAATCCCACCTGCTGTTGTTGCCACGGGAGCAGCACGTCGAGCATGCCCTCTTCTGGCAGAGGGTGCTGAACGGTGAAATCCACTCGGGGGAATTTCGCCGGATCACGCGAGAGGGTGGCACGCTCTGGATCCATGCGACCTATATGCCCATCACTGACGAGAAGGGAACCCTGCTCGGGGTGATCAAGCTGGCTCACGACATCACCTCCGGGGTACTGGCCAAGCAGCGGGTCGAGTTGCAGAGCCGGCTGTTCGACATCGTCGTGGCCGCCCACCAGAGCTTTCTGCTCGACCGCAACCTCGCATCCGCCTGCGACACCGTCTTTGAGCGGCTGCTGAGCGTCAGCCAGAGCACCTATGGCTTCATCGGCATCCTTCAGTACGAGGAGGGGAACCCCAGCCTCTACGTTCCCTCCATCTCCAACGTCTCCTGGGACGAGCAGACCCATGCCTGGTACGAACAGCAGCGCCAGAACCGGGGCGGCCTCATCTTCAGCAAGCTCGACAACCTGTTCGGTCACGTGGTCACCCACAATATCCTGGTGTGCTGCAACGATCTGCCGAGCCACCCGGCGAGCCGCGGTGTCTCCCCTCGCGGTCATCCCCATCTGGACAGCTTCCTCGGCATTCCCATCCGCCACAAGGGGGAGGCCATCGGCATGATAGCCCTGGCCAACCGCCCCGGTGGCTTCGACGATGCGCTGGTGGCCCTGCTCGAGCCGCTGACCACGGCACTGGGGACCCTGATCCATGCCCGCAACCTGGAGGATGAACGCAGTCGCATGGAGCGGGTACTGCGCTTCAACGCCGAGCACGACTTTCTTACCAAGCTGCCCAACCGCAGCAGCTTCTTCAGCCAGGCCAACGTGGTGCTGGAGCACATCCAGCGCCATCCTGCCGGGGGAGAGGCCTGCTGTCTGGCGCTGATAGACATCGACTTCTTCAAGCAGATCAACGACGAGCATGGTCACCTCGCCGGGGATGCGGTGCTGGAAGAGCTGGCCAGCCTGCTGATGCAGGCGGTGCGCAGCAAGGATCTGGTGGCACGCTTTGGTGGGGAGGAGTTCATCATGTTGCTGCGGGGGGTGGGTCTGGAGGAGGCCCATGCCATCATGGAACGCACCCGCCAGCTGGTGGAGCGTCACCACTTCGTCTATCAGCAGCAGGCGATCACCGTCACCATCAGCGTGGGACTCACCTCCTATCAGATGGGCTATCGTCGCATGGATGACTGGCTGCAGTGCGTGGATCAGCGCCTCTACGAGGCCAAGCGCCGGGGGCGCAACCGGGTTGCCTAGGCGGTTGGGACACTGGATACAAGAAGGGCGCCATCAAGGCGCCCTTGGTTTGAGGGGCGGCTAGCTCGATGAGCTCGAGCCCTAACCTGTTGCAGCCCCGTGGTGCGTGCTATCCGATGTGGCAGCAAGGGCGGTCGGGGAGGACGCTCTTTTCTCTGTGATGATGTGGGTCAGCCTCGCGGCCGGCAGGGCCTTGTAGAACAACCAGCCCTGGATGAAGGCGTGCTTGTCGAACGACTCGATCAATCTCAGTTCGTGCGGGCTCTCCACCCCCTCGAAGACGAGCTGCTTGTTCAGCTTGGCGATGCCGTTGAGCATGGAGATGAAGAGATCCCTCTTCAGCTCTTCATGCAGGCCATGGATAAATATCTTGTCCAGTTTTATCTCGTCGAAATCGATGGATGTCAGCCAGACAATGTTGGATGCGCCCGTACCAAAGTCATCCAGTGATACCTTGAATCCCTTCTTGCGTGCGTCGGCGGCGAACGCCGATATTTTTTGATGGTACTCGTTGATCCTCTCTGTTATTTCAAGCTTGATCTGATGAGGCTTTATATCGTGCAGGATGACTTGCTTGTGCAGGTAGTCTAGATATTCCGGTTTGTTGATTTCATAGTTGCTGACATTCAATGAAATCATCAGGCTGTTATCTTGCTTGAGCAGGTGCTGCAAATCATCCAGGGCACGATGTGCAATAAAGAAGGAGATGTTTTTATATAGTGCGAGTTTGGTGGCGATGGGAATGAAAAGCTCGGGGGAGACCTGTCCATATAACTCATCCTTCCAGCGCAGCAGCGCTTCCACTCCGACAATATGATGCTGCACGGCATGCACCACGGGTTGATATTCAAGGTAGAGCTCTTCTCTTTTTATCGCACGTATCAAACGAAACTCGAGAGATCGCTTCTCCTCTTGATAGCTGGTAACCGAGAAGGCGATGAGGCCGCCGAAACAGATTGCGATGATGCAATACAAGGTGATCAGCAGCGGGTGATAGGCGAGGATGCCTGCCCTGTCATTGTAGGTCACGATGCAGTAGTCGAAGGCGTCGCTGCACAGCCGGGTCGACAAGGTTGAAAGAGGAGTGCTTGCAGTGGGGGAGCCTGCCGACGAGATGAACTTGTGCTCCCCGTTCCTGGTGACGAGCTCATATGAAAAGTCAGTGGTGTCCTTGTATATCTGCTCCGCTCTCAGACGGGAAGAAAACGCCACGACGTTGCCGAGGCGAGTCATATTTCTGATGAGCCGGGAGGGGAAGAGATCGCGAGGCTTGAGATAAACTTCGAATCCGGAGGCCGTGATGAAGTCATGGCGGGGAAGCCGAGATTGTTTCTCCAGGATCCCCCAGTTGGCAGTACATATCAGCTTGTCACCCTCAGCGAGGCCGATATCATCAACGTAAGGATAATTGGAGGCGATGATTCTGATTTTATCTATGGAGGGTTTGTCGCATTCAATGAGGCCGGCCTGGTTGACGTCACGCAATGAGGTTGCAAGTTGTAACGTGACCTCATCCGATTTTATTAATATGCTTTTTGAGAAAGCGAGTTGCTTGTTTTTCTGAAACGCCATGGTGGAATAATGGCCGGCAAGCAAAAATAAAAGCAATGAAATAAAACTGCCCAAATAAATGCGTTGATTGCCAGCAACAGACTTCAACATGCAAAGTTCTCATCATCGCCCCTGCCAAGTGACGAGAGTATCCCAGCCCGAAGAAGGCTGACAAGGCTTAATTCGAGACTGAATATCACTGTGACATGGCGATATTATTTTGGTTTTCAATTGAGTTCTTTTTACGCCCTGGTGGTTACTCCCTCGGGGGATATGAGGGGGAATGTATCGCACCCTGGTCGCGCCCCAGGCGGGCAGGGGCACAGCATGGCAGATATAAAAAGGGCGCCTTGCTGGCGCCCTTTGGCTGGAAGGAGGCTGGATAGCCAGCCTGTCAGCCGGTGTTGCGCATGCCTGCCGCGATGCCTGCGATGGTGACCATCAGGGCCTGATCCAGCTCGGGGTGCAGGGTCTCCGGGTGGTTGCGCGAGCGGTTGAGCAGCTCGGCCTGCAGCACGTTGAGCGGGTCTGTGTAGGGGTTGCGCAGCTTGATGGACTCCTTGATCCAAGGCTGATCGTCCAGCAGGTCGCCCTGAGGGCGCAGTTTCAGCACCACCTGGATGGAGTCGGAAAGCTCCTGACGCAGCTGCTTGCCCAGGCCCCACAGCTCTTCCGGTACCAGACGGGTGTCGTAGTACTCGGCGAGCCAGAGGTCGGCCTTGAGGAACACCATCTCCAGCATCTCCAGACGGGTGCGGAAGAAGGGCCACTGGCGGCTCATCTCGTCCAGCACCGCCTTCTGGCCGTCATCGATGGCCTGCTGCAGCCCCTTGTGGGCGCCGAGCCAGGCCGGCAGCATCAGCCGGTTCTGGGTCCAGGCGAAGATCCACGGGATGGCGCGCAGGCTCTCGACGCCGCCGTTGGGCTTGCGCTTGGCGGGACGGGAGCCGAGCGGCAGCTTGCCCAGCTCCATCTCCGGGGTGGCGGCGCGGAAGTAGGGCACGAAGTCCGGGTGACCGCGCACTATGCTGCGATAGTGATCGCAGGAGACGGCGGCCAGCTGCTCCATCACGGCGCGCCAGCTCTCCTTCGGCTTGGGTGGCGGCAGCAGGTTCCCCTCCAGCACGGCGCTGGTGTAGAGGTTCAGGCTCTGGATGGCCACTTTCGGCAGGCCGAACTTGAAGCGGATCATCTCCCCTTGTTCGGTGACCCGCAGACCGCCGCGCAGGGATCCCGGCGGTTGGGACAGGATCGCCTGATGGGCAGGGGCGCCACCACGACCCACGGTACCGCCACGGCCATGGAACAGGGTGAGGCGGATATTATTGGCCTCAGCCAGCGCCACCAGAGACTCCATGGCGGCATACTGGGCCCAGCCGGCGGCCATCATGCCCGCATCCTTGGCGGAGTCGGAGTAGCCGATCATCACGTACTGACGGCCCTGGATGTAGCCGCGATACCAGTCCACCGACAGCAGGCGCTCCATCACGGCGGTGCCCGCCATCAGGTCTTCCTGGGTCTCGAACAGCGGGGCGACCGGCATGCGGAACTTGCAGCCGGCTTCCTTCAGCAACAGCTGTACCGCCAGCACGTCGGACGGCGCGCCGGCCATGGAGATGATGTAGATGCCGAACGCATCCGGGTCGTGACCGGCGATCACCCGGCAGGTGTCGATGGTCTCGCGGGTCTCGTCGCTTGGCTCCCAGTCGGTCGGGATCAGCGGGCGGCGGGAGTTCAGCTCGCGCAGCAGGAAGGCCTGCTTGTCCTCCTCGCTCCACTCGGCGTAGTCGCCCACGCCGAGGTAGCGGGTCAGCTCGGAGAAGACCTGGCCGTGGCGCTCGCCATCCTGACGGATGTCCAGCTTGACCAGGTGGATGCCGAAGCAGGCCAGCTTGCGCAGCACGTCCAGCAGCATGCCGTCGGCGATGTTGCCCATGCCGCAGGCGTGCAGGGAGTGGTAGCAGAGCTCCAGCGGCTCGCGCAGCTGGGCGGTGCTCTTGACCAGATCCCGGCTCTCGCTCGCCTGGCCCTGCACCTTGGCAGTCAGGAATTCCTGGGTCTCGCGCAGCTGTTCGCGCAGCTCGCGCACCAGGGCACGGTAGGGCTCGGGATTGTCGCCGACACGGGCGCGCACGGCCTCGGTACAGTCGGCCATGGAGAGCTCGGAGGTGAGCTCCTTGATGTCCTTGTAGAACAGGCTCACCGCCATCCAGCGGCCCAGCTCCAGCACCTCGGCGGTCACCTTGGCGGTGACGAAGGGGTTGCCGTCGCGGTCACCGCCCATCCAGGAGGTGAACTTGACCGGCGCGGCGTCCAGGGGCAGACGCACACCCAGGTGGTGTTGCAGACGCTCGTCCAGGTTGCGCATGAATTCGGGGATGGCCGGCCACAGGCTGTTTTCCACCACGGCGAAGCCCCACTTGGCCTCGTCCACCGGGGTCGGGCGCTGTTCGCGGATCTCGTTGGTGTGCCAGGCCTGGTTGACCAGTTGCTCGATGCGATTGAGGATCTTGTCCCGCTCGCGAGGCAGAAGATCGGAGAGTTCCAGCGCCTCGAGGCAGTCGTTGAGCTGAACGTGTTTGTGGATCAGGGTGCGACGGGTCACCTCGGTGGGGTGGGCGGTCAGCACCAGATCGATGTCCAGCTCGCGCACGGCCTGGATGATGGCTTCCTGGGAGAGGTTCGAAGACTTCAGCTTGGCGAACATCTGCTCCAGCGGATCCGGGGTGCAGACCTGCTCTTCGCAGCGGCGGGAGATGGTGTGGAACTGCTCCGCCACGTTGGCAAGGTTGAGGAACTGGCTGAAGGCGCGGGCCACGGGCAGCAACTCGTCGTCGGAGAGGGTGCGCAGGGTCTCGAGCAGGCGCTCTCTGTCCGCCTCGTTCCCCTTGCGGGAGGACTTGGCCAGTTGACGAATGGTCTCAATCTTGTCGAGGAAGGGTTGCCCCTGATGGTCCTTGATGGATTTACCCAGCAGTTGGCCCAACATGCCTACGTTGGCCCGTAGTGCGGCGTACTTTTCGTTCATTCCACATCCTTATTTTGTTGGTGCCTCCTGACCTTCCGGGGACGGGAGGCGACCTCACTTATTGTTGTGCGATTACAACATATGCTCCGTCATCTTAGGGGGACAATCTACCCAGATTGTCTGCGCAAGGTCAAATAACAAGCCGATTCAGAACATGTATTTCCCTCACCTCTCCGGGGACGGCTTGTTATGTAACTTACTTACATTCCCCCTGGTCAGAGGCAGAAGCGCCGGATCAGGTGCTGCAGCACCGCCGTGGTCGGTTTGACAAACGACAGATCCAGGTATTCATCGGGCTGGTGGGCCTGGGCGATGTGGCCAGGGCCCAGCACTATTGTCTGGCATCCCAACTGCTGGATAAAGGGGGCCTCGGTGCAATAGTTCACGGATTGTGCGGCCTGGCCGCTCGCCTGCTCGGCCTCGCGCACCAGATCCGAGTCGTCCGCACAGGCATAGGCCGGGATGGGCTCGTGCAGGTGCTGCAGGTGCAGGCAGCCGGGCTGGTGGATCTCGATGGGGGAGAGCGCTTCTTTGAGCATGCCCATCAGCTCGTCGGGGCCGACTTGCGGGGTGGGTCTCATGTCGATGTGCAGCTCGCAGCAGCCGCAGATGCGGTTCGGGCTGTCACCCCCCTGGATGTAGCCGAGGTTCAGGGTGGGCTGGGGCACCGCGAAGCGGTGATCCGCGTACTTCTCCTTCAGATCCTGCTGGAGCCTGAGCACCTGACCCATGGCCTTGTGCATGATCTCCATGGCGTTGACGCCGTTGGCGGGATCCGAGCTGTGGCCGCTTCGGCCCGTGATGCGGATGGCCTCCGACATGTGCCCCTTGTGGGCCACCACGGGCACCAGCCCGGTGGGCTCGCCGATCACCGCGTAGTCGGGCTTGAGCTCGGCGGCAGCCGCGATGGCGCGGGCCCCGGCCATGGTGGTCTCCTCGTCGGCGGTCGCCAGGATGCGCAGCGGCTTGTGGAGGGTCTTGAGGTCTATCTCCTTGAGCGCCTCCACGATGAAGGCGAAGAAGCCCTTCATGTCGATGGTGCCGAGGCCGTAGAGGCGATCCCCCTCCTCGGTCACCTTGAAGGGATCCTTGTTCCAGGCGCCCTCATCGAATGGCACCGTATCGGTGTGGCCCGCCAGCAGCAGCCCCCCCTCGCCCTGACCATAGGTCGCCACCAGGTTGAACTTGCCCGGCAGATCCGGCAGCGCCGTCACCTCGCAGTGGAAGCCCAGCTGGCCGAACCAGTCAGCCAGCAGCCGGATCACCGCCTCGTTGCTCTGATCCCAGCGGGGATCCGTGCTGCTGATCGAGGGAATCGCAATAATATTCTTATAAAGTGAAAAAAAATCCAGATTGGCCATCAGCTCCTCCTTGCGTCCCCGGAATCTTTCTGTTAGAAAATACAAATGCAAAGTGAGTGCATGAATATTCTGTTCAGGTGCTCATCGACAAGGCCTCTAGTTGTAAGGGAAAGTTAATGTTCTGTCACCTGATCTGTAACCGACGACGCATATCCGCCTGAATTGCCCCTCCGCACTCGTTGCATCGAAGGGGCGATAGCCGACCCCTTGCACCGCGGCACCATGCTGCGAATTTCGAACCCAGACTTGGAATACTCAAACATGCTCAATACCGTTATCGTCGGTGCCAGTGGCTACGCGGGGGCCGAACTGGCCGCACTGGTCCAGAACCATCCACAACTCAAGCTGTTCGGCCTCTATGTCTCCGCCGGCAGCCAGGACGCCCACAAGCGTTTCTCTTCCCTGCATCCCCAGTGGGTTGGTGAGCTGGATCAGCCGCTGCTGCCCCTGGACGAAGACGGCATGACCCGGATCCTGACCCAGGCCGATCTAGTGCTGCTGGCCACCGCCCACGAGGTGAGTGCCGAGCTCGCACCCAAGTTCCTGGCCAAGGGGTTGCCGGTGTTCGATCTCTCCGGAGCCTTCCGGGTCAAGGATCAAGGGTTCTACTCCTCCTTCTACGGCTTCACCCACGACAGCGAGCAGTGGCTGGAGCAGGCCGCCTACGGCCTGGCCGAATGGAACGCCGAGGCCATCCAGGCCGCCCAGCTGATCGCGGTGCCGGGATGCTACCCGACCGCCTCCCTGTGCGCCCTCAAGCCGCTGCAGCAGGCAGGCCTGATTGCCGAAGGGTGGCAGCCCATCATCAACGCGGTCTCCGGCGTCTCCGGGGCCGGCCGCAAGGCGGCCATCAATACCAGCTTCTGCGAGGTGAGCCTGAACCCCTACGGCACCTTCAATCACAGACACCAGCCGGAGATCAGCCACCACCTCGGCAAGCAGGTGCTGTTCCAGCCCCACCTTGGCAACTATGTGCGGGGCATCCTGGCCACCATCTATGTGCAGCTGGCGGACGGCGTGACGCAGACCCAGGTAGACCAGGCCTATCTCAAGGCCTACGAAGGCAAGCCCCTGGTGCGCCTCACCGGCCAGATGCCCTCCATCCGCGGCGTGGCGAACACCCCTTACTGCGACCTTGCCTGGCAGCAGCAGGGCAACATGCTGGTGGTGGTCTCCGCCATCGACAACCTGCTCAAGGGCGCGGCCTCCCAGGCGATGCAGTGCATAAATATCAAATTTGGTTTTGAACCGGCCACCGGCCTGATTTAACGCTTTAGGAAAGGATCGAGAAGATGGACAAGCAGACGCTGGTAATCAAGTTGGGTGGTGCCCTGATCGAGAACGACGAGGCCCTGACCGCCCTGTTCGCCACCCTGAAAACCTTCCTGGACGAACAACACCGTCCCCTGGTGCTGGTGCACGGCGGTGGCTGCCTGGTGGATGACCTGCTCAAGGGGCTGGGGATGACCTCCACCAAGAAGCACGGCCTGCGGGTGACCCCGTTCGAGCAGATCCCCGTGATTGCCGGTGCCCTGGCGGGGACCGCGAACAAGATGATGATGGCCAAGGCCATCGCCACCGGCATTCCGGCGGTGGGGCTCTGCCTCGCCGACGGCGGTCTGTGTCAGGTGACCCAGCTCGATCCGGAGCTCGGCGCGGTCGGTGACTGCAAGCCGGGCAACCCGGCGCTGGTGGCCGGCATCCTGGGCCAGGGCCTGCTGCCTGTGGTGAGCTCCATCGGTATCACTGCCGAAGGTCAGCTGATGAACGTCAACGCGGATCAGGCGGCCACCGCCATCGCCGAGGCGCTGGGCGCGGATCTGGTGATGCTGTCCGATGTGAGCGGCATCCTGGATGGCAAGGGCAAGCTGGTACCGCAGCTGGACAAGCAGACCGCCCTGGATCTGATGGAGAAGGGTGTGATTAGCGATGGCATGGCGGTCAAGGTGAAGGCGGCCCTGCATGCCGCCGAGACCCTGGGCAAGCCGGTGTGTGTCGCCAGCTGGCGCTACCCGGATCAGCTGCTCAAACTGCTGGCCGGCGGTGCGGTTGGCACCCAGGTCTCTCTCTGATCTCCACCGGAACAAGGAACATCCGATGCAACATCTTCTGAAAGACAGCGACTTGAGCAAGGCCCAGATCGAGGCGCTGATCGCCCTGGGCAAATCGGTCAAGGCCGATCCGAAGAAATACAGCCAGGCCCTGGCGGGCAAGAGTGTGGTCACCCTGTTCGAGAAACCCTCCCTGCGCACCCGGGTCACCTTCGACATCGGCATCGCCAAACTGGGCGGCCACAGCGTCTATCTGGATCAGCAGAACGGGGCGCTCGGCAAGCGGGAATCGGTGAAGGACTTCGCCAGCAACCTGTCCCGCTGGTGCGACGCCATCGTCGCCCGGGTGTTCGACCACCAGACCCTGGTCGAGCTGGCCGAACACGGCACCGTGCCGGTGGTGAACAGCCTGTGCAACCTCTACCACCCCTGCCAGGGGCTGGCGGACTTCATGACCATCAGCGAGCACTACGCGGATCTGTCCAAGGTGAAGCTGGCGTATCTGGGTGATGGCAACAACGTCAGCCACTCATTGCTGCTCTTGGGGGCGACGCTTGGCACAGACGTGACTCTGATCTGCCCGAAAGGCCACGGCCCGGACACCCAGATCTTCCTGCAGGCCCAGGCGCTGGCGGCTCAATCCGGCGCCACCATCCACATCAGCGACGACGTGGCGGACATCGAAGGGTTTGACGTGGTGTATACCGATACCTGGGTTTCCATGGGTGACAACACACCAATGGAGCAGGTAAAAGATATCTTTATGCCTTACCAGATCAACCAGGCCCTGCTCGACCGCACCGGCATCCAGCACGTGCTGCATTGCCAGCCGGCGCACCGGGAACTGGAGATCACCTCGGAGGTCATGGACGGCCCAGCCTCCCTCATCATGGATGAGGCAGAAAACCGGATGCATATCCAGAATGCCGTGCTGCTGACCCTGCTCGGGCACAAGTAACGCGGCAACCGACCCAGAATCACAACCTTTTATCGAATCATCACGGAGAGAAGTAAATGAGCGGAATCAACAAGATCGTACTGGCTTACTCGGGCGGACTGGATACCTCGGCCATCATTCCCTGGCTGAAGGAGCACTATGACGCAGAGATCATCGCCTTCGTCGCCGATGTGGGCCAGGAGCGTGACGATCTGGAAGGGATCGAGCAGAAGGCCATCGCCTCCGGCGCGGTCAAGTGCATCGTCAAGGATCTGCGGGAAGAGTTCGTCAAGGAGTACGTCTACCCGACCCTGAAGACCGGCGCCGTCTATGAAGGCACCTACCTGCTGGGGACCTCCATGGCCCGTCCGGTGATCGCCAAGGCGATGGTCGAGGCGGCGCTGGCGGAAGGGGCTGATGCCATCTCCCACGGTTGCACCGGCAAGGGCAACGACCAGGTGCGGTTCGAAGGCGCGGTGGCCGCCCTGGCTCCCCAGCTGAAAGTCATCGCTCCCTGGCGGATCTGGGACATGCGTTCCCGGGAAGATCTGCTGGCCTATCTGGAAGCCCGCAACATCCCCTGCAAGGCGACCCTGAAGAAGATCTACAGCCGCGACGCCAACGCCTGGCACATTTCCACCGAGGGTGGCGAGCTGGAGAGCACCTGGAACGAACCGTCCGAAGCCGTGTGGCAGTGGACCGTTTCCGCGGAGCAGGCACCGAACGAGCCGGAATACGTTAAGCTGACCGTGGCCCAGGGCGAAGTGGTCGCCGTGGATGACCAGCCGCTCAGCCCGCACCAGATCCTGACCACCCTGAACGAGCGTGCCGGCAAGCACGGCGTGGGTCGGGTCGACATCACCGAGAACCGGATGGTGGGCATGAAGTCCCGTGGCTGCTACGAGACCCCGGGTGGTACCGTGATGGTCGCCGCACTGCGCGCCGTGGAAGAGCTGGTGCTGGACAGACCGACCCGCGCCTGGCGCGAGAAGCTGGGTGCCGAGTTCTCCCACCTGGTCTATGACGGTCGCTGGTTTACCCCGCTGTGCAAGGCCATCGTCGCCTCCGCCAACGCCATTGCCGAGGACCTGGACGGCGAAGTGATCCTGAAGATGTACAAGGGTCAGGTCACCGCGGTGCAGAAGAAGTCGCCGAACAGCCTCTATTCCGAAGACTTCGCCACCTTCGGCGCCGACGAGGTGTACGACCAGAGCCACGCTGAAGGCTTCATCCGTCTCTACACCCTGGCCAGCCGGATCCGCGCCATGAAGGAGCAGCACCAGGCCATCGGTGGCGATCATACCCACGGTTAAGCAAGCGCGATCACCCGTTGATTCGAGGGGGCATGGCCCCCTCTTTTACAGGCAGAGAGCCCCTCTGCCATCCTCATCGGGTGTGACAAGAGCGGCTGCGCCTCGGCCGCTTCTGTGAGATAACAGGCTCGCAGGAAAACAAGGCAAGATTTCAAGCTCGACGGCGCAAGACGCCGCCGACAACGCATTCAAGGAGAGCAGTATGGCACTTTGGGGTGGACGCTTCAGTCAGGGAGCCGATAGCCGGTTCAAGCAGTTCAACGATTCCCTGCGGTTCGATTACCGTCTGGCGGAGCAGGATATACAGGGCTCCATGGCCTGGGCCCGCGCCCTGGTCAAGGTGGGTGTGTTGACCGCCGGCGAACAGGCGCAGCTGCAACAGGCGATGGAGGTGCTGCTCGCCTCCGTGCAGCAGGATCCCCAGCAGATCCTGAGCTCGGACGCCGAAGACATCCACTCCTGGGTCGAAGGGAAGCTTATCGACGCCGTCGGCGCGCTCGGCAAGAAGCTGCACACCGGCCGTTCGCGCAACGATCAGGTCGCCACCGACCTCAAACTCTGGTGCAAGGCCCAGGGTGAGCTGCTGGCCACCTCCATCACCGCCCTGCAACAGGGGCTGGTCGCCTCCGCCCGCGCCAATCAGGCCGCGGTACTGCCGGGCTACACCCATTTGCAGCGGGCCCAGCCGGTCACCTACGCCCACTGGGCGCTGGCCTATGTGGAGATGCTGGAGCGGGATCACTCCCGGCTGCAGGATGCCCTCAAGCGCCTCGACACCAGCCCGCTCGGCTGCGGCGCCCTGGCGGGCACCGCCTACGCCATCGACCGCGAAGCCTTGGCGCTGGACATGGGCTTTGCCGGCGCCACCCGCAACAGCCTGGATTCGGTCTCCGATCGGGATCACGTGGTGGAGCTGATGCACGTGGCGTCGCTGTCCATGGCGCACCTGTCGCGGTTTGCCGAAGATCTTATCTTCTACAACACCGGGGAGGCGGGCTTTGTGGAGCTCTCCGACGCGGTGACCTCAGGTTCCTCCCTGATGCCCCAGAAGAAAAACCCGGACGCGCTGGAGCTCATTCGCGGCAAGACCGGCCGGGTGGTCGGCGCCCAGATGGGCATGCTGATGAGCCTCAAGGCGCTGCCCCTGGCCTACAACAAGGACATGCAGGAAGACAAGGAGGGGCTGTTTGACGCCCTGGATACCTGGCACGATTGTCTCGACATGGCGGCCCTGGTGCTGATCGATCTGAAGGTCAATGGCGAGCGCACCAAGACCGCCGCCCAGGGCGGCTATGCCAACGCCACCGAGCTGGCGGACTACCTGGTGGCCAAGGGCATTCCGTTCCGCGAGGCGCACCACATCGTCGGCGAGACCGTGGTCTACGCGATCGGCGTGAAGAAACCCCTGGAGGAGCTCTCCCTCCCCGAGTTCCAGCGCTTCAGCCCCGTGGTGGGGGAGGATGTCTACCCGAATCTGGAGCTGGAAGCGACCCTGGCCAAGCGGGTCGCCAAGGGCGGCGTCGCCCGCGAGCAGATAGAGGCAGCCCTCACCGCCGCCGAGGCCTGGCTGGCCAAGCGCGGCTGAGGTCGGCATGGATGACAAGAGAGGGCCCAGGCCCTCTCTTTTATTTTGTGTTGTCTGCTCGTCAGTCTCCCCGTAACGGGTGAAAATGGGCCTATCACGGGGCGCCTGGACGCCCCCTCACGTCGTCCTCAGGACAAGGAGTTCGCATGTACCTGCCACCCCATTTCGCCGTCACCGACCCCGAGGCGCAGCATCAGCTGATCCGGGCCCATCCCCTGGGGGCCCTGATCACCCATGGCAAGTCGGGGCTCGATGCCAACCATCTGCCATTTGAGTTCGATGCCGGGGAGGGGGCCCACGGGGTTCTGCGCGCCCACGTGGCCCGCAACAACCCGCTCTGGCAGGAGGTGAAAGACGGCGACGAGGTGCTGGTGATCTTCAGGGCCGCCGACGGCTATGTCTCACCGAACTGGTACCCGAGCAAGCAGGCGCACCACAAGCAGGTGCCGACCTGGAACTATGCGGTGGTGCACGCCCACGGCCGTATCCGGGTGCGGGACGATGCACGCTTCGTGCGCCGCCTGCTCGCCACCCTGACCCGCACCCAGGAGGCTGCCGAGCCGACACCCTGGAAGATGGCGGACGCGCCGCGAGACTATCTGGAGGCCATGGTGGCGGCCGTGGTGGGCATCGAAATCGAGATCGACCGTCTGGTGGGCAAGTTCAAGCTGAGCCAGAACAAGGAGGAGGCCGACCGGCAGGGGGCCATCGACGGGGTGCGTGGGCGGGGTGGGGAGGCGCTGGCGAGCGCCATGGCGGGAGCCGGGCTGCCTCCGACGACATGAATCCCGGGAGCGGCGCAGGGGCAGCCCAACAGAAACGGCAACCCGGGTTGCCGTCTCGTTTGCCGCACCGCCGGGCTCTGTCTCACAGATCCCGGAAGGGTTTGCGCTTCTCTTCCTCGATCATGATGGCCTCCAGATTGGTGACCCGCTCCTGCAACTCCTTGATGATCATATCCTGCTTGCCGAGACGGTCCGTGATGCGGGCATCCCCCATCTGGTAGCGGGCACGCTTGCCGAGATAGCCGAAAAACACGCTGATAAAGACGATCAGGACGATACCTGTCCACATGGTCATGGGTGACTCCTTGTCTGTGCCTGAACGGGAGAGATCAGCTCCCTAACTTCCGTTGTCTCATACCCGGCCATGGGCGGCAATGCCCGCCTTGGTGGTTCAGAACCCCTGCCAGAGCGGGCGGCCGAGCCAGAGCCCGAGCAGCAGTAATTGCCCCCAGACGATGGCCCAGAACCGCAGGCGGTAGCTCCCTTTCTGGGTCTTGTGGCGCAGCCACTGACGGGCCACCAGGGCGCCGGGCCAGCCGCCGCACAGCTCCAGCAGGTGCAGACGCGCCTCGGGCACGCGCCAGCCGCCACGGATGGCCTGGCGCTTGTCCCAGGAGTAGGCGGCCAGGGTCAGCAGGCTCATCAGCAGGATCAGGGCCAGCGGCCACCAGTTCGCATCGTGCACTCCGAGCCAGCCGGCCCACCCCAGGGGCAGCAGGGCCAGCACCATCATGACAGCCACTCCGGATCCCGGGGCTCGTCCGAATTTAACGTGCGGATCACGCGAGCCGGGTTGCCGACAGCGACGGAGTCTGCCGGTATGTCGCGGGTCACCACGGCCCCGGCGCCTATGATGGTGCGCGGCCCTATGGTGACGCCGGGGCAGATGATGGCGCCGCCGCCGATCCAGCAGTCATCGCAGATGCGTACCGGCTTGTTGTAGGCGGTCCAGTTGCGGCGCTCCCGGTGATCCAGGCTGTGGGTGGCGGTGTAGATCTGCACGTTGGGGGCCAGCAGCACATGGCTGCCGATGTGCACTTCGCCCACGTCGAGAATGGTGACGTTGAAGTTGAAGAAGGTCTTCTCGCCGAGGTGGATGTTGCGGCCAAATTCGCAGGTGAAGGGGGTGCTGATCCAGCACGAGTCCGGGCAGTGGCCGAACAGCTCGGCGCAGAGGCGCTGGCGCAGGGGGTGATCGCCGGACGGGGAGGCATTGAGCTCGGCCAGCAGCGCCTGGCCGCGGATCCTGTCGTTCGCGATCTCCTCGGTCTGGGTGAGGGGGCCACCCGCCAGAATCTTGTCCCAATCGCTTGCCATTGCTACCTCCTCATGCTGCAAGAGGAGGCAGTATACGTGACAAGGGGGAGGGGCGTCAGTCCGCCATCCCGGGGAGGTGATCCTCGTCATCCCGTTGGCCAGACCAGGGGCAGGATCAGCAGGACGGAGAGGAGGTAGGGCAGCAGCACCCGCAGCCCCAGCCTGCGTCCACCGATCACCAGTGCCAGCATCCCCTTGACCAGGGAGTTGACCAGGCCGGCGAGCAGTATGCCCCTGGCCGCCACCTCCAGAGCCAGCTCCTTCTGGGCGAGCTGGGAGAGGGAGAGGGTGATGGCGTCCACGTCCGTGATGCCGGAGACCAGTGCCAGCAGATAGACCCCGGAGTTGCCCACCTTGCTCTGCAGCAGGGTAGCCATGAAGCCGATGAGGGCCAGCAGCAGGCCGAACTTGATGGCGGTGGCGAGATCGAGCGGGTTGCGGGTTTCTGGCTGCACCGGGTTGTCGGCGAGCTCTTCCCGCTGGCGCCAGAACCAGAAGGCGAAGCCATAGACGATGGCCGCCAGCAGCAGCAGGGGGACGGCTAGGCGCATCGCCAGCTCGCTATGGATCAGCAGCACCAGCATCAGCAGCCGCAGCCACATGGTGGCTCCCGCCAGCAGGATGCCGGTGGCGAGCAGCCGCTCCAGCCCGCCCTGCTCCTTGTTGAGGCGGGCAAACTGCAGGGTGAGAGCGGTGGAGGAGGCGAGCCCCGCCAGCATGCTGGTGAGCACCAGTCCGGCACGGGTGCCGAGCAGCCTCACCGCGAAGTGGCCACAGAACGAGATCCCCGCGATGATCACCACCATGAGCCAGATCTTGAAGGGGTTGAAGGCGTCGAGGGGGCCCATCTCCGCATCGGGCAGCACGGGGAGCAGCACCAGGGAGATGAGCAGAAAACGCAGGGTGGCGTGAAATTCCGTCTCGCTCAGAAACAGCATGCCCTGCTGGATCTTGCCCTTGAGCCCCATCAAGAGCGCCGCCAGCACGGCGCAGGCCACTGCCTCGCTCGGGCTCTGCAACACCGACATCAACCCCAGCAAATAGGTGAGCACCATGGCCACCGAGCTGGTGAGGCCGAACTCCCCCTGCCAGCGCTGGGCCAGCCAGACCGAGAGGCCGCAGCCTGCCACCACCGCCAGCAGGCCAAGCAGAGGCAGCCAGGAGCCCAGGGTCGGGAGCAGCAGGGCGCAGACCCCGCCGAGCAGGCCGATAAGACCGTAGGTCCGCATCCCGGCGATGCGCTGGTTGTCCCCCAGCTGGCGCACCTGCCAGCCCCGCTCCAGCCCGATGATGAGACCGATGGCCAGGGACACCAGGGCGCCGTAGACGGGCTCCGCCTCTATCCACATGGGTTTCTCCTCCCATTGCCGTTTCTGTGAGGATGGCACAGACAGACCCTGGGCAGGGGGAGCTGGCTCACAGAGCGGGCGACCCGTCGGCCCCTCGTCTGGCAAACAAAAAAAGGCGCCACCCGGAGGGGACGCCTGAAAGGTCAAACTTTGCGGTTTACGGACCAACGGAACCAAAGATCACTCACACTCAGCACTTCTTCGGGACGGCAGGGATCAACCCTGCCACTTGCCTCCTTCCACTATCACGTCGTTGGGATTTGTGTCGGCGCTTAAGCGATCGCGCACATATTGGTCGTAGAGTTTCAGCAGGTACTGCTCTTCCCCCAGCTTGGCGAGACGGTCGTTGACCCAGTCACGCAGCTCGATATTGCCTTTCTTCACCGCCGGCGCGATGGGGTCTTCCGAGCCCAGCTTCTCGGGCAGCACCCGGTAGCCCGGATTCTCCTTGGCCCAACTGAACAGGACCAGGTTGTCCTGGGCATAGGCATCGCCACGGCCCTGGGCCAGGGCCTGCAGGGATTCGGAGTTCTTCTCGAACTTGAGTACCTTCCAGTCCGGGTGGTTGCGGGTCAGCCAGATGTCGGCCGTGGTGCCGGTAGTGACGATCAGGGTCTTGTCCGCGAGATCGTCCAGCCCCTTGGCGGCGCTCTTCTCCGGCACCAGCACCTGCACCGCGACCTTGAGGTTGGGGTTGGTGAAGTCCACCACCTGGCGCCGCTCCGGCGTCACCGTCATGTTGGCGAGGATGAGATCCACCTTGTCGCTCTGCAGGAAGGGGATGCGGCTGGCGGGCTCGACCGCCACGAACTCGACCTTGTTCTCGTCCCCCAGCAGATCCTTGGCGAAACGGCGACCGAGGTCGGTGTCAAAACCGACGTAGTTGCCCTTCTCGTCCACATAGCCGAAGGGGGGCTTGTCGGTGAAGACGCCGACGATGAGCTTGTCACGTTCCTTGATCTTGGCGAGGGAACCGTCCGCCGCCTGGGCGGCGCCGCTGGCGAGGCCCAGGCCGATCAGGGCGCTAAACAGAACCGAGGTGATTTTTTTCATGCTGACTCCTTTCGTTTGATGACAGTTGTATAAGAAAACTTGGCGAGGAACTGGCGGGCACGCTGGCTGCGCGGGTGCTCGAAAAATGGCCGGGGCGCGGCCTGCTCCAGGATGTGGCCGCCCTCCATGAAGACGATGCGATCGGCCACCGCCTGGGCGAAGGCCAGCTCGTGGGTGACGATGAGCAGGGTCATGCCGCTGCCAGCGAGATCGCGGATCACCTCCAGCACCTCCTGCACCATCTCGGGGTCGAGGGCTGCGGTCACCTCGTCAAACAGCATTACCTGGGGGTTCATGCACAGGGCCCGCACGATGGCGATGCGCTGCTGCTGGCCGCCGGAGAGCTGGCGCGGATAGTCGTGGCGCCGCTCCCACAGGCCGATGCGGGTCAGCAGCTGTTCCGCCTGCAGCAGGGCCTCGGCCCGCTCCCGCTTCTGGACTTGCAAAGGGCCGAGCAGCACGTTCTCCAGCACCGTCAGGTTGGGGAAGAGGTGATAGCTCTGGAATACCATGCCGATGCGCTGGCGCAGCCGCTGCCAGTCGGTGCTGGCATCCAGCGGCTCCCCATCGAAGCGAATGTCGCCCCCCTGAATGGGTTCGAGCCCGTTGAGGGTGCGCAGCAATGTGCTCTTGCCGCAGCCGCTCGGCCCCAGGATGACGATCACTTCCCCGGCGTTCACCGTGAGGCTGACCTCGTCCAGTACCCGGTGTTGGCCGAATTGTTTGCTGACAGCATTGAGCTCAAGCAGAGGTGTCATACCGCATTACCCCATTGTTGCTCCAGCCGGCGCGAGGCGAGCGAGAGCGGATAACAGACCAGAAAAAAGAACAGGAACAGCAGGCCGTAGATAAGCAGCGAGCCATAGGTGCGCTCGATGATCTGCTGGCCCACCTTGATCACCTCCACCACCCCGATCAGCACCGCCAGCGAGCTGGTCTTGATGATGCGGGTGTAGATGTTGATGGTCGGCGGCGTCAGCCGTTGCAGCGCCTGGGGCAGCAGCACGTGGCGATAGAGCTGCCAGCGGGAGAGCCCGAGCGCCAGGCCGGCCTCCTGTTGGCCGCGAGCGAGGGATGTGAGCCCGCCGCGTACCACTTCCCCCACCTCGCTGGCACCCCACAGGGCCAGCACCAGCACGGCGCACCAGAAGGCCGGGATGTCTACGCCAAAGAAGATCGGCAGCCCGAAGAAGAAGAGGTAGAGCCAGACCAGCACGGGTACCACCCGAAACAGCTCCAGATATACCCGCAGCACTCCCCGGGTCAGTTTTCCCCCCTGCTGGGCCAGCACGCCGTAACCGACCCCGCCCAGGGTGGCGAATAGGATGGCGAGCAGCGAGATGGCGAGGGTCTGACCCGCGCCCACCGCCAGCAGCGGCAGCGCCTGTGTCAGCTGCTCAGTGACCAGACTGGCCATAGCGACCCCTCCTTCTTCTGCATAGCTGGCGAGTGACGGTGGCAGCAGGAAGATAAGTGCCCACATCGGGATCCTCGCCTGCATCAGCGATTCAGTGACCGAACTGACCATATTGATCCCTCCTGTCTTCTGCATGGGTGGCGATTGGTGGCAACAGTAAGATAAGTGCCCATATCGAGATCCTCGCCTGCATCAGCGATTCAGTGACCGAACTGACCATGTTGCAGCCTCCTTTCAATGACGCGCAGGGCAAGGGACAGCGGCAGAAAGATCAGCACGCACATCAAGGTCAGCACCGCCAGCATCTCGTAGGTCTTGTAGTAGAGGGCGATGTAGTTCTTGGTGGTGTAGAGCAGCTCGGGCACCGCCACCGCCGAGGCCACCGTGGTCTCTTTGAGCAGAAAGATGAAGTTGGCAAACAGCGCCGGCAGGCTGGCGAGCCAGGCCTGGGGCAGCTGGACGTGGCGCAGCAACTGCCAGCGGGAGAGGCCGATGGCCCGGCCCGCTTCCAGCTGGCTGTTGGGGACAGCCTGAATGCCCGCTCGCAGCGCCTCGGTCAGGTAGCCGCCGCCGAGGAAGGTCATGGCGATCACCGCCGTGGCAAAACCGGAGAGCGACAGGCCGAGTGCCGGCAGCCCGAAGTAGAGAAAGAACAGCTGGATCAAGAGCGGCGTGTTACGGGCCAGCTCCACATAGGCGCGGATCACTCCGTTCAGCCAGGGCGTGTGCAGGCTTTGCAGGGTCACATTGAGCAGCGCCACGACGAGCGAGGTGAGGATCACGATGGCGCCGAGCTGCAAGGTGACCCAGACCGATTGGCCGAACGCCGGCAGGGTGCTGAGAACAAAAGACCAGTCGAAGCTCATGCCGGGATCCTCCCGTCGCGGCGCAGCCGCTGGGGTACGACCGTGATGGCATCCGGGTACTTGATGCCGGCGCCGGTGTTGAGCACCACCACCCGCTCGCCTCCCTGGATCCAGCCCGCTTCCCGCAGCTGACGGGCAGCGGCGAAGGCGGCCGCCCCTTCGGGACAGACGAAGCAGCCCTCCAGGGAGGCGAGCTGGCGGATCTCGCGCTGGATGGCGCTATCGTCCACCGCAACGGCGCAGCCCTCGGTGCGATAGAGGGCGTCCAGCACCAGAAAGTCCCCCAGCGCCTTGGGCACGTTGATGCCGAAGGCCAGGGTCTGGGAGTCGGGCCAGAAGCGCGACTCGCGCTCCCCCTGCTGCCAGGCCTGGACGATGGGCGCGCAGCCGCTCGCCTGCACCGCCACCAGTCGCGGCAGCGGGCCCTGGACCCAGCCCAGCTCCTGCAATTCCCGCAGCGCCTTGTAGATGCCGATGAGGCCGACTCCGCCGCCGGTGGGGTAGAGGATCACGTCCGGCAGGGTCCAGCCGAGCTGCTCGGCGATCTCCAGCCCCATGGTCTTCTTGCCCTCGATGCGATAGGGCTCCTTGAGAGTGGAGGCATCGAACAGCCCCTGCTCGGCCACCGCCTCGGCCACCTGACGACCGGCGTCGCTGATGAGACCGTCCACCAGATAGAGGCGGGCGCCGGCCAGCGAGGTCTCCAGCCTCGTGATGGCGGGGGCCGCCTGGGGCATGACTATGGTGCTGCGCATGCCGGCGCGGGCGCCGTAGAGTGCCCAGGCTGCCCCGGCGTTGCCGTTGGTGGGCATGGCGAAGTGGGAAATGCCGAGCTCCCGGGCGCGGGAGACGCCAACCGCGGCACCGCGGGCCTTGAAGGAGCCGGTGGGGATGACGCTCTCATCCTTCATCCAGAGATCCGGAATGCCTATTTGCTTGCCGAGGCGTGGCAGCGGCAACAGCGGGCTGAAGCCTTCCCCCAGGGTGACCACCTGGGCGGGGTCGCGCACCGGCAGCAGCTCGTGGTAGCGCCACAGGCTGGCGGGGCGGCCCAGCAGGGCGGCCGGATGCCAGGCCTTCTTCAAGGCCTCGAGGTCGTAGCTGGCCAGCAAGGGGGCGCCGACCGGGCTCAGCTGCTGGGGCTGGTCGGCATCCACAACCTCGCCGGTCTTGCTGCAACGCAGATGTGATAGATAGCTGTACGGCATGCGTTATCCTGAATGGCTCACGTTGGCTGGTGTCTTATTCCATCCTGTGACCCAAGGGCCGGATAACAAACAAAATAAAGCGGCAAACTTAAGCGAAAAAATTCATATGAATCCCCATCTGCTCCGGCGTGGCACTGCCCTCTGCCACCGGTCGGGGGGTTGGGCCATACGGCACTCTTTGTTACCCTGCCCGCTTCACCGAAACCGCAGGGAGCCGCCTCGATGCGAGCCATTGTCAGCCTGCTGGCCCTGTCACTGCTCTGTGCGTGCAGTGGCCAGTCAACTCAAGAGGATGCCATGTCAGGGAATACGCGCCTTCACTACCCCGTCACCCGCCAGGGTGAGCAGGTGGATCACTACTTCGGTCAGGCCGTGGCCGACCCCTATCGCTGGCTGGAGGATGATCGCAGCCCCGAGACGGAGGCCTGGGTCAAGGCCCAGAACCGGGTGACTCAGGGTTATCTGGCGCAGATCCCGTATCGCGCCGCCATCAAGGAGAAGCTGGCCGCTTCCTGGAACTACGCCAAGGAGGGAGCGCCGTTTCGCGAGGGGCGCTACCACTACTTCTTCAAGAACGACGGCCTGCAGAACCAGAACGTGCTGTGGCGCCAGCAGGAGGGCAAGCCGGCCGAGGTGTTCCTCGATCCCAATACCCTCAGCCCCGACGGCACCACGGCGCTGGATCAGCTGAGCTTCTCCCGCGATGGCCGCATCCTGGCCTACTCCTTGTCGCTGGCGGGTAGCGACTGGCGCGAGATCCACCTGATGGACGTACAGAGCAAGCAGCCGCTGGAGGCGCCCCTCAAGGACGTGAAATTCAGCGGCATCAGCTGGCTTGGCAACGAGGGCTTCTTCTACTCGAGCTACGACAAGCCCGATGGCAGCGAGCTGTCGGCCAGGACCGATCAGCACAAGGTCTATTTCCACCGGCTCGGCACGGCGCAGGAGGATGACCGGCTGGTGTTTGGCGCCATCCCTGCCCAGCACCATCGCTACGTGGGGGCGACCGTCACCGAGGATGACCGCTTCCTGCTTATCTCGGCGGCGAACTCCACCTCCGGCAACCGCCTCTATGTGAAGGATCTGAGCCAGGAGAACGCGCCGCTGTTGACGGTGCAGGGGGATCTGGATGCGGACGTGAGCCTGGTGGACAACAAGGGCAGCACCCTTTACCTGCTGACCAACCGGGACGCCCCCAACCGCCGGCTGGTGACGGTGGATGCCGCCAACCCGGGGCCGAGCCACTGGCGCGACCTTATCCCCGAGCGTCAGCAGGTGCTGACGGTGCACAGCGGCAGCGGCTATCTGTTCGCCGAGTACATGGTGGATGCCACCGCCCGGGTCGAGCAGTTCGACTACGAGGGCAAGCGGGTGCGCGAGGTGACGCTGCCCGGCCTTGGCAGCGTCAGCGGCTTCAACGGCAAGCACGACGATCCCGCCCTCTACTTCGGTTTCGAGAACTATGCCCAGCCGCCCACTCTCTACCGGTTCGAGCCAAAGAGCGGCGCCATCAGCCTCTATCGCGCCTCGGCGGCGCCGTTCAAGCCTGAGGATTACGTCTCCGAGAAGCGCTTCTACCAGAGCAAGGACGGCACCCGGGTGCCGCTCATCATCAGCTACCGCAAGGGGCTGAAACGCGATGGCAGCAACCCGACCATCCTCTACGGCTACGGCGGTTTCGACGTGAGCCTGACCCCGAGCTTCAGCGTGTCGGTGGCCAACTGGCTGGATCTGGGGGGCGTCTATGCGGTGGCCAACCTGCGCGGGGGCGGCGAGTACGGCCAGGCCTGGCACCTGGCGGGTACCCAGCAGAACAAGCAGAACGTGTTCGACGACTTCATCGCGGCGGCCGAGTACCTCAAGGCCGAGGGCTACACCCGCACCGACCGGCTGGCGATCCGCGGTGGCTCCAACGGCGGTCTGCTGGTGGGGGCCGTGATGACCCAGCGTCCGGACCTGATGCGGGTCGCCCTGCCGGCGGTGGGGGTGCTCGACATGCTGCGCTACCACACTTTCACCGCCGGGGCGGGCTGGGCCTATGACTACGGCACCAGCGCCGACAGCGAGGCCATGTTCGACTACCTGAAGGGCTATTCCCCCCTGCACAACGTCCGGCCCGGGGTCAGCTACCCTTCGACTATGGTGACCACGGCGGATCACGACGATCGGGTGGTGCCGGCCCACTCCTTCAAGTTCGCCGCCACCCTGCAGGCCGACGATGCCGGCCCCCACCCCCAGCTCATCCGCATCGAGACCAATGCCGGGCACGGTGCGGGTACGCCGGTGGCCAAGCTGATCGAGCAGAGTGCGGACATCTATGCCTTCACCCTGTACGAGATGGGCTATCGGCAACTGCCGACCGTCCAGTGACATCAGGGCCCTTCGGGGCCCTTTTTCATGGCCGACCGCGACCATCCCTGTCTCGCCGGATGCCTGTTTTGGGAGAAGGGCCCCATCTGTTATCCCCCCGGTGGTATAGTCAGCCACAAGATCCGCATTCAAGGAGTCCGTCGTGAAGAAGATCATCTATATCCTGCTGGGGTTGGCGCTGGCCGCCGTGGTGGCCATCGCCGCCCTGGTATCCCTCATCGATCCCAATCAGTTCAAACCCCAGCTGGCGGAACAGGTGCGCAAGAGCACCGGCCGCGAGCTGGTGATGGAGGGGGCGATCGGCTGGCGCTTCTGGCCAAGCCTCGGTCTCTCCCTCGAGAAGGTGGCGCTACGCAACCCCGCCGGTTTTGCCGAACCCGATCTGGTGCGCTTCGAGCAGGGTGAGGCCTCGGTGGGCCTGCTGCCGCTGCTCTCCCACCGGCTTGAGATAGGCAAGGTGACCCTGAACGGCGCCCACCTGTTTGTCCAGACCAGAGCCGATGGCAGCTCCAACCTGAGCGACCTGCTCACCGCCTCTGCCGAGCCCAAGGGTGCTGATGCCCAGCCCTCCGGCGAGGGCCAGCCAGCCACAACCGCCCGTGACGAAAAGCCCTGGCAGATCAGCCTGCAAGGCATTGCGCTGGTGGAAGCCAGCGCCCTGGTGCGGGATGACCGCAGCGGTGCCGTCTCCCGGCTCGACCGGTTGGACCTCGATCTGGGGCAGCTGACCCCGGGGGAGTGGGTGCCCGTGACCCTGGCCGCCAAGGGGGCCCAGGGGGATCTGGCCTTTGATCTCAAGGGTCATGCCCAGCTCAAGCTGGCCCGGGAGGCCATCAAGAGCGAGCTCAAGGATCTCGGCCTCAGCGGCAGTCTGAGTGATCCGGCCCAGCGGCTCGACGCCTTCTCCCTCAAGGCCGATCGGCTGGCGCTCGGGGAGTGGAGCAGCCTGACCCTGAGTCTGCAGGGGGCGCAGGGGGCGGCGGCCAAGCCGACCCTGGCCGGTACCCTGGAGGGGACCCTCAAGGCGCGTTTCGATCGGGAGCAACAGCTGCTGGAGGTGTCTGACGCCGTGCTGGCCGCCAAGCTCAGCGGTGATGCCCTGCCGCGCCCGCAGATGCAGCTCAAGCTCGCTGGCTTTGCCCGCGCCGAGCTGGACAAGCAGACCGTCACCCTGAGCAATCTGGTGATGGGGGCTGACGACGCCCTGCTGAGCGGCAACGGGACGGTGCGGCTGGGGGCTGTGCCCAGGGTGGAGTTCGACCTCAAGGGGGAGGCGCTGGATCTCGATGCCTGGCTTGGTCAACCGGCCAAGGACGCCCCGGCTGCTGCGGCCTCGGGGGCTGCTGCACCGGCCGGAACCAAGGCCCAAGTTCCCGCCACCCAGGCACCCTCCACGGTCGAGCCGGATCTGGCCGCCCTCAAACGGATGGATCTGGCCGGCCGGCTGCAACTGGGCAACCTGAAGGCGAAGGGGATGGATCTTCGCGCCGTCGATCTGCAACTGGCGCTGGCGGATGGCCAGCTCACCCTCAAGCAGTTCAGCGCCGGGGTGCTAGGGGGCAAGGTGACGGCAAACGGCGTGCTCGATGCCCGCCAGCAGCCGGCTCGCTATCAGGTCCACAAGCGGGTGCAGGGGGTGGATGTGCGGCCGCTGCTGCAGACCCTGGCCCAGACCGATCTGCTGGAGGGCAAGGGGGATCTGGAGGTGCAGGTGCAGGGTACCGGTCTCTCCGAGCAGGCCCTGCTCAGCCGGATGCAGGGCAAGATCAGCCTGGCCGTGCATGACGGCGCCCTGCACGGCATCAACCTGGCGGAGATGATCCGCGAGGCGCGGGCCACCCTGACCGGCAAGGGGGCGGACCAGGTGAAGGAGGTGCGCAAGACCGACTTCAGCGCCCTCACCGCCAGCTTCCAGGTCGCCGACGGCGTGGCCCGAAGCGACGACATCCAGCTGTTCGCCCCCGCCCTGCGGGTTAAGGGGCAGGGCCAGACCGCCCTGGTGCCGGAGACCCTGGACTTCCTGTTCCTCACCTCCGTGGTGGAGAGCAGCAAGGGGCAGGGGGGCAAGACGGTGGACGAGCTCAAGGACATCACCATACCGGTGCGCATCGGCGGTCACTGGCAGGCACCGAGCTACCGCCTCGACGTGAAGGCGCTGCTCAGCAACAACAAGGTGCTGGAGGAGAAGGCCCGCAAGGAGGCCGAGCGCGGCCTCAAGAAATTGCTGGGCGACAAGGCCGATGACGAGGGGATCAAGGGGGCGGCGGATCAGCTGCTCAAGGGGCTGTTCAAGTAGTCTGCCTCCTCTGTATTGCCACAAGAGCCCGCCCAGTGCGGGCTCTTTGTTGTGGAACATGGCGCCATGGCGTCAGGTTTGCCCAGGCACATGGGATACTATCCGGGGCAGTCATCATAAGCGGGAACCAGGAGGGTTCACGAACAAACGGGTGCTGATCACCGGTGGCAGCCGGGGCATAGGGGCCGCCACCGCCCGCCATCTGGCGGCGCAGGGGTACCATCTCTGTCTCAACTATCGTCAGGACAGGGCGGCGGCCGAGGCGCTGGTGGCCGAGATCCGGGCGGGGTATCCGGTCGAGTGTATCGCGGTGCAGGCGGATGTCGGCGAGGAGGCCGAGGTGGTGCGCCTGTTCGAGGAGATGGACGCCCGGCTCGGGCCCGTCACCCACCTGGTGAACAACGCCGGCAGGCTGCAGCCGCAGATGCGGGTGCTGGAGATGGGCGCCGAGCGCATCAACAAAACCCTGATCACCAATGTCACCGGCTGTTTTCTCTGCTGCCGGGAGGCGGTACGGCGCATGACGGACGGCGGGGCCATCGTCAACGTCTCTTCCGCTGCGGCGCGCCTGGGCTCCCCCGGGGAGTACGTGGACTACGCCGCCGCCAAGGGGGCCGTCGACGTGCTGACCAGGGGACTGTCGCTGGAAGTGGCGGCCCAGGGGATCCGGGTCAACGGGGTGCGCCCCGGTTTTATCTACACCGAGATGCACGCCGATGGCGGCGAGCCCGGCCGGGTTGACCGGGTGAAGGGGCAGATCCCGTTGCAACGGGGCGGAGAACCCTATGAGGTGGCGGCGGCTATCGCCTGGCTGCTGTCTGACGAGGCTTCTTACGTCACCGGCACCTTTATCGACGTGGCCGGCGGGCGCTAGAGAAACAGTTCCCTTTCCTTTCAATGACAAGGGGCGCCATGGCGCCCCTTTCGTTTATTCCCCCAGCAACTGCTGCCAGACTGCCTGCACATGGCCCCGCTCGCGCGGCAGCTGGTCGTCTCCCACCTTGCGGGAGACCTCCGAGAGGTTGAGGCGATGGCCGAGGTTGCGGATCTCCAGATAGGCGTGCTTGAGCCCCTCCGCCTGCTCCAGGGTCAGCACCCCCGCCAGCACGCACTCGTCGAAGATGCGCACGTTATCGGACCAGCGGGTGAGGGCATCCGGCTCGCCGCAGGCATGGGCCAGCACCAGGTACTGGGCGATGAACTCGATGTCCACCATGCCGCCGGGGGACTGCTTGAGATCGAACTCCCCTTCGCCAGCTTTGAGCAGGTGATCCCGCATCTTCTGGCGCATCTCGCGCACCTCCCGGGCCAGGGTCGGCAGATCCCGCTCCTTGGCCAGCACGTCGCGGCGGATGCGGGCAAAGTCGGCGATGACCGCCTCGTCCCCGTAGATGGGGCGCGCCCGCACCAGGGCCTGATGCTCCCAGGTCCAGGCCTCGTTTTGCTGGTACTGCTCGTAGGCCGACAGGGACGAGACCAGGAGCCCCGAATCGCCGGAGGGGCGCAGCCGCATGTCGATTTCGTAGAGGATCCCGGACGGGGTGCGGGTGCTGAACAGGTGCAGGATCCGCTGGGCCAGGCGCAGGTAGAACTGGCGGCTGTCGATGGGCTTGCGCCCATCGGTGACCCCGTTGGGATCGCCGCCGTGCAGGAAGACGAGGTCGAGATCCGAGCCGTAGCCGAGCTCGATGCCGCCGAGCTTGCCATAGGCCACCACCGCAAAGCCGCGCTGGCCGCTCGTTGCCACCTCGGGGGGAACGCCGTAGCGCTCGCTCATCTGGGCCCAGGCCTGGTTGACCACCTCTTCGGTGATCGCCTCCGCCAGCCAGGTGAGGTGGTCGCTCACCTTCATCAGCGGCAGGGCGCCGGCGATGTCGGCGGCGACGATGCGCAAGAGCTGCACCTGCTTGAACTGGCGCAGCGCCTCCATCTGCTGCTCCACATCCTCCTCGGGGATGCGCAGCAGGAACTGGCGCAACTGGGGCTTGTACTGATCCAGCGGGGTGGGGTGGTAGAGGTGCTGGGGATCCAGCAGCTCGTCCAGCAAGATGGGGTAGCGGGCGAGCTGCTCACTCACCAGGTTGCTCTCGTCACACAATAGCACCAGCTGGCGCAGGGCGGCGGGGTTTTCCGCCAGCAGTTGCAGGTAGGCGCTGCGGGTGAAGATGCGGGTCAGCAGGGTGCAGACCCGCTCGAACAGACGGGCGGGCTCGCGGCTCGCCACCACCAGGCGCAGCAGTTCCGGCATCAGCCAGTCCAGGGCGATCCGCCCCTGGGGGCCCACCTGACGGCGCTTGTACTCCTCCTTGAAGCGCAGCAGGGCACCGCAGAGCGGAACGGGCTCGGCCACCCCCTGCGCGGTCAGCAGTTGCGCCAGTTCGGCGGCGTCGAGCTCGGTGCGCCAGAGATCGAGCCAGAGCTGCTCCAGATGGGCGGGGGCCTCTTTTTCCTCCCCCACCACGGCGACAAACTCCCGGTGGACGGCGGCCATCTCCTCGTCCAGGTGGGCCATGAAGGCGGCCCAGTCATCGAAGCCGAGGGACGCGATCAGCCGCTGACGATCCCGCTCCTCGGTGGGCAGGGTCTGGGTCTGCTGATCGCCTATCTCCTGCAGGATATTCTCGACCCGGCGCAGGAAACGGTAGGCCGCCAGCAGGCGGGCACTGCGCTCGGTGTCGAGGTCGCCGCTCTGGGTGATGGCGCCGAGTGCCTCGGGCAGGTGGCGCACCCGCAGGGCGGGCTCGCGGCCGCCGCGGATGAGCTGCAGCGCCTGGGCGATGAACTCCACCTCGCGAATGCCGCCCGCCCCCAGCTTGATGTTGCCCTCCAGCCCCTTGCGCCGTACCTCGGCGGCGATCATCGCCTTCATCTGGCGCAGACCGTCGATGACCCCGAAGTCGATGTAGCGGCGAAATACGAAGGGGCGCAGCAGTTCGGTGAGGGCCTGGGCATGCTCGCACTGGGGCCCCAGCACCCGGGCCTTGACCATGGCGTAGCGCTCCCAGTTGCGGCCGTGGTGCTGGTAGTAATCCTCCATGGCGGCGAAGGAGATGGCGAGCGGCCCGGCGTCGCCGAAGGGGCGCAGCCGCATGTCGACCCGGAACACCTGGCCGTCGACCGTGCTCTGGTGCAGGGCGTTGATGAGGCGCTGCCCCAGCTTGATGAAGAACTGCTGGTTCGCAAGCTCCCGCCGCCCCCCGACCGTGTAGCCGTTCTCGGGGAAGGTGAAGATGAGGTCGATGTCCGATGAGAAGTTGAGCTCGCCGCCGCCGAGCTTGCCCATGCCGAGGATGAGCAGAGGCTGGGGGTTGCCGTCGCCATCCACCGGGGTGCCGAGCTCGTTGCACTGTCTGGCGTAGAGCCAGTCGCGGGCACCGCAGATCAGGGCATCTGCCAGCCTGGTGAGATGGATAAAGCTCTCTTCCACGTCCGCATGACCCAGCAGCTCGCGCCAGGCGATCACCAGCATGCGACTGCGCCTGAACTGGCGCAGGTGGCGCTTGAGCGCCTCTTCATCCGCCACCCCGGCGAGCAGGGCTGCCAGATCCGGCTCGTAGGCGGGCCAGCGCTCGGGTTGATCCAGATCGCCGGAGGCGAGCAACGGTCCCAGCAACTCGGGCTGCTTGATAAGGGAATCGGCAACGAAGTCGGAGAGGGCGAGCAGGGTCATCAGGGTCTGTCTGGTCGCCTCCGGCAGCTCCCCATAGTCGGGGGCCAGGTCGAGCAGTCGCTGCCAGTGACGTTGGGCCTGCTCCTGCAGCAAGGGGGAAAGGGCGGAGAAAGAGGGAGAGTGCTGGGCCACGATTGCCATCCTTGTGGTTGACGGTCTGCAGAGTGAATAAAAAGCCGGTTGCCAATCTAGCACTCCCGGGCACCGGCGTCACAGCACGGGTGTCCGGGAGGTGATCCGGATTCGAGATCCGGGTCGGGATCAGGGGCGCAGGTAGATCTCGGGGTCGTAGATCTCCATCAGGCTGGCGGGGCTGCGGGGCGGCACGAAGCCTAAGCCGGCATAGAGGCCATGGGCATCCGAGGTGGCGAGGGAGAGGCGGCGCAGCCCCTGCAGCTCGGGATGGGCCAGGATGGCCGCCACCAGGGCCTTGCTGTATCCCTGGCCGCGATGTTCGGGCAGCACGAAGACGTCGGCGAGATAGCCGAAAGTGGCCTTGTCGGTGATGACCCGGGCGAAGGCCACCTGCTGGCCGTCGAGGTAGCCGCCGAAGCAGAGGGAATGGTTGATGGCCCTCTGCACCGTAGAGAGGGGGATGCCGAGGCACCAGTAAGCCTCTTTGCTGAGGAAATTGTGAATGAGGGGGACGTCGAGGCGTCCCTTGTCGTCGCTGATGTCCAGCCCGGGTTCTGTGCGCTGCATCCTGGCTCCTTGCCGTGGCATGAAAATGAGAAAGGCCCCTTGCGGGGCCTTCCAGTCTAATCGGATTGCCAGGTGAAAGTCAGGCCAGCTTGAAAGCCTGGATATGCTCGTCCAGGGTCTGGCTGTGGCGCTCCACCAGTTCGGAAGCATCCTTGAGCTCGCGCAGCACCACCACTGAGCCTTCCACCACCTGCTTGACCTGCTCCAGGTTGGCGTTCATCTCCTCGGCGACCGAGCTCTGCTGCTCGGAGGCGGCGGCGATCTGGCGGTTCATGTCGGCCACCCCCTGGACGCGCTGGACTATGGTGGCGAGCTGATCCCCGGCCTGGGTCACCTGCTCCACCCCCTTGTCCGCCTGCTGCACACTTTCGGCCATCAGGCCGACGGCCTGGCGGGCGTTGCCCTGCAGCTGCTCGATCATCTTCTGGATCTCGACGGTGGCGGCCTGGGCGCGGTTCGCGAGTTCGCGCACCTCGGAGGCCACCACGGCGAAGCCGCGGCCCGCCTCGCCGGCGCGGGCGGCCTCGATGGCGGCGTTCAGGGCCAGCAGGTTGGTCTGCTCGGAGATGCTGCGGATGGTGTCCACCACGGAGCCGATGCGATCGACCCCGTGCTCCACCTCGTTGACCACGGTGGAGGAGCGCTGGATGTTGCCGGAGAGGGTATCGATGGTGTTGACGGTGGCGGCGACGCAGCGGCTCCCCTCCTCGGCCAGGGCGCTGGCGTCGGCGGTGGCGTGGGAGGCCTGCTCCGCGTGGGCGGCTACCTCGCGAATGGCGCCCACCATCTGGCTCATGGCGCTGGCGAGCTGTTCAATCTGGGTGAACTCCTCGTTGATCGCCTCGTTCGCCTCCTCCATGCAGAGGGTCACCTGAGAGGCGATGTCGTTGAGCTCCTTGCAGGCGACGCGCTGGGTGCCGAACACCTCCTTGAGGTTCTCCTGGGAGTGGGCGACCGCCTTGGCGATGTCGCCGAATTCGTCCCGGGACTTGAGCAGCACGCTGTGGCTGAGATCCTTGCGGGCGAAGCGCTCAAGCAGCCCCACCAGGTAGTGCACCTGCTTGACCATGAGACGGGAGCCGGTGAGCAGCAGCACCACGAAGATGACCCCCATCAGGGCCGTCTCCATCAGGCCGGTCCAGAGCAGGCGATCGGCGATGGCGTTGGCCATGGTGGCGTCTATGCCCTCGCTGAGCAGGGTGGCCTCCAGATTGCTCGCATCGAACCAGAGTTTGGCCAGCAACAGCAGGGTGCTGAACACCATGAGCAGCACCACCTTGGGCACCAGCCGGATGTTGCTCATATGCCGTTCCAGCGAGTTCAACTGCATAATCTCTCTCCTTTCAACGTCCATTTTTCCTTTGTCGTCATGGCTATCGGCATTATCTTCCCTTTTATTAATTGGAACCGTGTTCAAAGTTGGAAAATGTATGCGACATCACTTAACGCATTTGCGTACCATGGATCTGCTGATGGCCTTCCTGTCGGTCATCTCCGTCGGCCTGGTGGCAGCCCGCTGGCTGGGGCACGGTGAGCTGAGCCCGCAGACCCTGCAACTCTTCTATGACGTCGACAGTCTGATCTGCTACTTCTTCCTGGCCCATTTCGCCTACGGCTGGGTGCGGGCCACCAACAAGATGGCCTTCCTCAAATCGAACTGGTTTTATCTGCCGGGCAGCCTGCCCATGGTGGAGCCCCTGCGATGGGCGCGGCTCATCCAGCTGTGGCGGGTCTACCAGCTGCTGCGGGATCGGCCGGATCTGCTCGGCATGTTCCGTCGGGAACGCAACGAGACGACCCTCTCCGGCATCCTCTTCCTGTTCTTCCTGTTGCTGGGGGTGGGTTCGGGTGTCATGTACTGGCTCGAGACCGGCCAGCCCGGCAGCCAGATCCAGACCCCCTACGATGCGTTCTGGTGGACACTCGTGACCCTCTCCACCGTGGGTTACGGGGACCTGGTCCCCAAGACCGAGGAGGGGCGCTTCGTGGCCAGCCTGCTGATCCTGTTCGGGGTGGGGTTGTTCGGCGCCCTCAGCGGTTTCATGGCCAGCCTGTTCGTGCATCCCGGCAAGACCAACGACGACACCGCCATGTGGCGACGCCAGCAGAGCGAACAGCAGGCCCAGCTGCTGGCGGAGCTGAAGGCCCTGCGGGCCGAGGTGAAGGCGCTGCAACAGAAGTAGCCTGCGGCGTCTGGAATGGTCGCGTGGCTGACGGGCGATGCTGCGAGCGGGCTCTCACTCGGGGGGATGGCGTTTTTCTTTGCTTGTCCTTTGACCCGCTGGCGGCTTAACATTCGGCCTGCAACCTCATCCAACGAAGAGAATCGACCGACCATGCGCGCCCTTCTCGGGATCCTCATCTGTCTGTGTGCCCAACAGGCACTGGCCGATACCCGTTATGTCTCAGACAACATCTTTACCTATATCCACAACGGTCCTGGCACCCAGTACCGGATCCTCGGCAGCGTCAAGGCCGGCGAGCCGCTGGAGGTCAAGGCGGTGAACCAGGAGGCCGGCTTCACCCAGGTGGTGGACGGTCGTGGCCGTGAAGGCTGGATCAAGAACAGCGAGCTGCAGGGGGATATCAGCCTGCGCGAGCGCCTGCCCCAGATCGAGAAGGAGCTGGAGGAGGCCAAGGCCAGGTTGCTGAACCTCAACGGTGACAACGAGCGCCGTTTCGCCGAGAAGGATGGCAAGATCGCCGAACAGAGCCAGGAGATTACCAACCTGAAGGCTCAGCTGGCCAGCCAGAGCGAGGAGATGGGCAACCTGAAAGAGCAGAACGACGCCCTGACCCAGAGCTACGACAACCGGGAGCACGACATGCAGATGGACTGGTTCATCCGTGGTGGTGCCATGGTGGGTGGCGGCATCCTGCTCGGTATCCTGTTGCCGATGCTGCCCCGTCGCCGCAAGAGCAGCGAGCGCTGGATGAACTGATCGCCCCGGCGGTCACAACGAAAAGGGTCGCCAATGGCGGCCTTTTTTCATGAACCCGGCTCGACCATGTCGGGGGTCGCCATGGCGCCTCATCGGTGTAAGATGGGCTCACTTGTCCGTGCCTGGCACGTCTTCTCAACAAGAGCTCTCATCTTATGTCATCGACCGAACAGGCCTGCTGGTTCGTGCTGGGGGGCGATCACCTCGTCCTGCTGGATGAACAGGGGCGCATTCCACAGGGCCCCAAGGCCTGCCTGCCAGCCCAGCTTCACGCCACTGCATTCGAACATTTCGACCAGTGGGGCGATCTGCCCTGCTACCTGCTGGATCTGGGGGAGGGCGCCGACACCGTGGCCACGTCGCCCCTGCGCCAGCTGATGGTGGCGGGGGATGAAGAGGGCTTTCGCCTCGCCGGCCGCGCCTGGCAGCTCGCCACCTTCCGTCGCACCCATCGCTTCTGCGGCGAGTGCGGGGCCCCCATGACCCCGAAGGCGGGGGAGTGGGCGCAAGGGTGCCGCCATGGCCACCTGGTCTATCCGCGCATCTCCCCCTGCATCATAGTCGCGGTGCGCAAGGGGCCGGCCATCCTGCTGGCCGCCCATCGCCGTCACTATCAGGCCGAGGATCCCATGTATACCGTGCTGGCCGGCTTCGTGGAGGCGGGGGAAAACCTGGAGCAGTGCGTGGTGCGGGAGGTGTTCGAGGAGAGCGGCATCCGGGTGCACAACGTGCGTTACGTGGCGAGCCAGCCCTGGCCCTTCCCCCACAGCCTGATGATGGGCTTCACCGCCGACTACGAGAGCGGCGAGATCCGCGTGCAGGACGAGGAGCTGGTGGCCGCAGGCTTCTTCGAGGCCGATGCGCTGCCGCGGTTGCCCCCCCACGGCACCATAGCGCGCCGGCTTATCGAGCAGTGTCTCGCTGACGTGGGCTGACGGCCCCTGGTCCTGCAGGAAAAGCGGGGCGCTTGTTTGCGCCCCCTCACATCTTTGCACTCAGACAGCCCCACGGTGCGTTTGGGCCGCCCTCAGCCTTGCACAAAGTGGTATCATGTCCGCCATTTTATGCGTGAGATGAGTCAGGAACTGGGATGAAAGAGCTGAAGAACGATCGATACCTGCGCGCCCTGCTGCGCCAGGATGTGGACATGACCCCGGTGTGGATGATGCGTCAGGCTGGCCGCTACCTGCCGGAATACAAGGCGACCCGTGCCGTCGCGGGGGACTTCATGTCCCTGTGCCGCAACGCCGAGCTGGCCTGTGAAGTCACCCTGCAGCCCCTGCGCCGCTACCCGCTCGATGCCGCCATTCTCTTCTCCGACATCCTCACCGTGCCCGATGCCATGGGCCTGGGCCTCTACTTCGAGCACGGGGAAGGCCCGCGCTTCGAGCGCCCCATCCAGTCCATGGCCGACGTGCAGGCCCTGCCTGTGCCGGATCCGGAAGACGAGCTCGGCTACGTGATGAACGCGGTGCGCACCATCCGCCGCGAGCTCAAGGGGGAAGTGCCGCTCATCGGTTTCTCAGGCAGTCCCTGGACCCTGGCCACCTACATGGTGGAGGGGGGCAGCTCCAAGGCGTTCACCAAGATCAAGCAGATGATGTACGCCGAGCCCATGACCCTGCACCTGCTGCTCGACAAGCTGGCGGACAGCGTCATCGCCTATCTCAACGCCCAGATCAAGGCGGGTGCCCAGGCCGTCATGGTGTTCGACACCTGGGGCGGCGTGCTCACCCCGCGTGACTACCGCGACTTCTCCCTGCAGTACATGCACAAGATCGTCGACGGACTCATCCGCGAGCATGACGGTCGCCGCGTGCCGGTCACCCTGTTCACCAAGAACGGCGGCCAGTGGCTCGAACAGATCGCCGCCACCGGCTGCGACGCCCTGGGTCTGGACTGGACCACCGACATCGCGGACGCCAAGCGCCGGGTCGGCGACAAGGTGGCGCTGCAGGGCAACATGGATCCTTCCATGCTCTACGCCGCCCCCGAGCGTATCCGGGAGGAGGTCGCCTCCATCCTGGCCGGGTTCGGTCATGGCAACGGTCACGTCTTCAACCTGGGTCACGGCATCCATCAGGATGTGAACCCGGAGCACGCCGGCGTCTTCGTCAATGCGGTGCACGAGCTGTCGGTGCAGTATCACGGTCGCTGAGCGCGGCTAACAGTGCAATGAACGGGGCCTTCGGGCCCCGTTTCGTTGCTGGCGGGGCTGCATCCCGGCCATCGCTCGGGTTACACTGCACCACCATGGAACACCGTCACGGACGGGCTGGGCGAGCGCGCCTGCCCACCGGATGATGGCGTCGCTGAACAGGGCAGGAGGCAGGATGGGCAAGAGTGCGTGGGATTGGGGCATCGACCTTGGCGGGACCAAGTGCGAGTGTGTGGTGCTGGACGGCGACGAGGTGTTGCTGCGCCATCGCATCCCGACCGAACGTGCCGGCGGTTATGACCACATCATCGGCCAGATTGCCAGACTGGTGGACGAGTGCGCCGCACGGCTCGGCCAGCGCCCTGCCGTCATCGGCATGGGGACGCCGGGGGCGCGGGATCCGCAAACCGGCCTGATGAAGAACTGCAACACCACCGAGCTCAACGGCAAGCCGCTCAAGGAAGATCTGGAGCGCCGGCTCGGCGTGCCCGTGCTCATCGCCAACGACGCCAACTGCTTCGCGCTGGCGGAAACCCACCTCGGTGCGGTGCGCCAGCACCACCCTGATGCGAAAGTGGTATTCGGCATCATCATGGGCACCGGGGTGGGGGCCGGCATCGTCATCAACGGCCAGATCCTCAACGGCCACCACGGCATCGCCGGGGAGTGGGGCCACAATGTGCTCTCACCGGACGGTCCCGAGTGCTACTGCGGCAAGCGCGGTTGTGTCGAGACCATGATCAGCGGCCCGGCCCTGGAGGCCTGGTACGAGGCCAAGGCCAAGCACCGCCTCTCACTCGCCCAGATTGCGGCAGCCACGGCCCACGATCACGTCGCCAGGCTCACCATAGACAGGCTGCACCTGCTGTTCGGCCAGGCGCTCGCGAACGTGGTCAACATCCTCGACCCGGACGTCATCGTCATCGGCGGTGGGGTGGGCAATGTGCAGAGCCTCTACAGCGCCGGCCGCCAGACCGTGCTGCCATTTCTCTTCAATCCCCGTTTCGCCACCCCCCTCATCGCGCCTGCGCTGGGGGACAGTGCCGGGGTGTTCGGGGCCGCGCTGCTGGCACGCGGCGTCTTCCGGGAAGCGCTGCTCTCGTGAGCCGCCCATCCGTTCATCCCTCAGTCGCAGGTAAGGATACAGAACTTTCATGATCAAGATTGCCATCAACGGGTACGGCCGCATCGGCCGCAACGTGCTGCGGGCCCTCTACGAGAGCGGACGCGACAAACAGATCAAGATAGTCGCCATCAACGAGCTGGCGGCGCCGGAGGCCATGGTGCACCTCACCCGCTTCGACACCAGTCACGGTCGCTTCCGCTACCCGGTGCAACTGGCAGGCAACAGCATGCTGGTGGGGGAGGACCTCATCGCCCTGTTTGCCGAGAAGGATCCGTCCAGGCTGCCCTGGCGGGCGCTGGGGGTGGACGTGGTGCTGGATTGCACCGGCGTGTTCGGTTCGCGGGCCGATGCAGAGCTACATCTGGGAGCGGGGGCGGGCAAGGTGCTCTTTTCCCATCCGGCGGATGCGGACGTGGACGCCACCATCGTCTACGGGGTCAATCATCAGGTGCTGACGGGACGGGAGCGGATCGTCTCGAACGCCTCCTGTACCACCAACTGCGTGGTCCCCGTCATAGAAACATTGCATCGAGAATTCGAAATAAATTGTGGTACTATTACGACAATTCATTCGGCCATGCATGACCAGCAAGTCATCGATGCCTATCACGGCGACTTGCGTCGAACCCGGGCCGCCAGCCAGTCCATCATCCCGGTGGATACCAAGCTGGCCAAGGGGTTGGAGCGGATTCTGCCGCACTTTGCCGGCAAGTTCGAGGCGATCGCGGTGCGGGTACCTACCATCAATGTAACCGCCATGGATCTGAGCATTACTGTTCGTAAAAAAGTGACAGTTAGTGACGTAAATCAAGCCCTGCAACGGGCATCCAGAGGTACATTACACGGTATTCTGGACTACACGGAAGAGCCACTGGTCTCCGTAGACTTTAATCATGATGCACACTCCTGCATCATTGATGGTACCCAGACCCGGGTCAGCGATGCCAACCTCGTCAAGATGTTGATGTGGTGCGATAACGAATGGGGCTTCGCCAACCGGATGCTGGATACCACCCGGGCCATGATGGCCGCAGGCTGAGAGCCTGCACGGGTGCAAGGTTACTGTTTTTTTAACATTACCTGAAAATATAGAGGACTGAATATGTCTGTTATCAAGATGACCGACCTGGATCTGGCGGGCAAACGCGTTCTGATCCGTGCTGACCTGAACGTGCCGGTAAAAGACGGCAAGGTCACTTCCGATGCACGTATCGTCGCCACCCTGCCGACCATCAAGCTGGCTCTGGAAAAGGGCGCCAAGCTGATGATCACCTCCCACCTGGGTCGTCCGACCGAGGGTGAATACAACGAAGAATTCTCCCTGGCTCCGGTTGTCAACTATCTGAAAGACGCACTGTCCTGCCCGGTTCGTCTGGCCAAGGATTACCTGGACGGCGTAGACGTCGCCGCCGGTGAGCTGGTCGTGCTGGAAAACTGCCGCTTCAACAAGGGCGAGAAGAAGAACACCGAAGAGCTGGCCAAAAAATACGCCGCCCTGTGTGACGTCTTTGTAATGGATGCGTTCGGTACCGCTCACCGCGCCGAAGGCTCCACCTACGGTGTGGCCCAGTTCGCACCGGTTGCCTGTGCTGGCCCCCTGCTGGCTGGTGAACTGGAAGCCCTGGGCAAGGCCATGCTGAAGCCCGAGCGCCCCATGGTTGCCATCGTTGGCGGCTCCAAGGTCTCCACCAAGCTGACCGTACTGGAATCCCTCTCCAAGATCGCTGACCAGCTGGTGGTCGGTGGTGGCATAGCCAACACCTTCATCGCCGCTGCCGGTCACAACGTCGGCAAGTCCCTGTGCGAGCACGACCTGATCGACACCGCCAAGAAGCTGGCTGCCGAAACCAATATCCCGGTGACCACCGACGTGGTCGTGGGTGCCGAGTTCTCCGAATCCACCCCGGCCACCATCAAGTCCGTGTCCGACGTGACCGACGGTGACATGATCTTCGACATCGGTCCGGATTCCGCCAAGGCCCTGGCCGACATCATCATGAACGCCAAGACCATCCTGTGGAACGGCCCGGTCGGCGTGTTCGAGTTCGACCAGTTCGCCAAGGGTACCGAAGTGATCGCGCGCGCCATTGCCGAGTCCCCGGCCTTCTCCATCGCTGGCGGTGGTGACACCCTGGCCGCCATCGACAAGTTCGGCATCGCCGACAAGGTCTCCTACATCTCCACCGGCGGCGGCGCCTTCCTGGAGTTCGTAGAAGGCAAGGTACTGCCGGCCGTCGCGATTCTCGAAGAGCGCGCCAAGGCCTAATTGACCCGGGACGGGGGGCAAAAGCCTCCCGTTTCGTTTATCATGTGGCCGCTGTGCCGGTTCATGATGAACCCCCCACTTTTTATTAACGGCATACGAGACAGGACGATTAAACATGTCTAAGAAAATTTTCGACTTCGTAAAACCCGGCGTGATCACTGGTGATGACGTTCAGAAAGTGTTCGCCATCGCCAAGGAAAACGGCTTCGCTCTGCCGGCCGTCAACTGCGTCGGTACCGACTCCGTCAACGCCGTGCTGGAAGCTGCCGCCAAGGTGAAAGCCCCGGTTATCGTGCAGTTCTCCAACGGTGGTGCTGCATTCACCGCCGGTAAGGGTCTGAAGCTGGAAGGCCAGCAAGCTGCCATTATCGGTGCCATCTCCGGTGCCAAGCACGTGCACGCCGTTGCCGAAGCTTACGGTGTACCGGTCATCCTGCACACCGACCACGCCGCCAAGAAGCTGCTGCCGTGGATCGACGGTCTGCTGGAAGCGGGCGAGAAGCACTTCGCTGAAACCGGCAAGCCGCTGTTCTCCTCCCACATGCTGGATCTGTCCGAAGAGTCTCTGGAAGAGAACATCGACATCTGCTGCGAGTACCTGACCCGCATGGCCAAGATGAACATGACTCTGGAACTGGAACTGGGTTGCACCGGCGGCGAAGAAGACGGCGTCGACAACAGCCACATGGATCAGTCCGCTCTGTACACCCAGCCGGAAGACGTGGCCTACGCCTACGAGCGTCTGTCCAAGATCAGCCCGCGCTTCACCATCGCTGCCTCCTTCGGCAACGTGCACGGTGTCTACAAGCCGGGTAACGTCAAGCTGACCCCGTCCATCCTGGACGCTTCCCAGAAGTACGTTTCCGAGAAGTTCGGCATCCCGGCCAAGTCTCTGGACTTCGTATTCCACGGCGGTTCCGGTTCCACTCTGGAAGAGATCCGCGAGTCCATCTCCTACGGCGTAGTGAAGATGAACATCGACACCGACACCCAGTGGGCGACCTGGGAAGGCATCCTGGACTTCTACAAGACCAACGAAGCCTACCTGCAAGGCCAGCTGGGCAACCCGGAAGGCGCCGACAAGCCGAACAAGAAGTTCTACGATCCGCGCGTATGGCTGCGTGCCGGTCAGACTTCCATGATCAAGCGTCTGGAGCAGGCTTTCTCCGACCTGAACGCCATCAACGTACTGTAATTCGTTACAGCACCTTGATTGCATGAAAAGGCGCCCTGCGGGGCGCCTTTTGCATTGATGACGCGGTCGTTACGGACAGGTGCCCTTTGGGGCACCTTTTGCATTTCTGTGATCCTGACAGGCTGGATCGCTACCCTGGGGCTGGGTATTATCGATGACATCCGTTTAATTTAGTAAACGAATGCAACCAGGGCAGGATGCTGAACATGCAGGGAAAGCACAACACACATCAGGAGCACGTGGCCTCCTACTACGCCGCGACCCGCAACGACCATCGGCAGTGGCCCGAGCTCAGCGGTGAGCTGGAGGCCGACGTCTGCATCATCGGCGGGGGTTTCACCGGCCTCAATACCGCCATCAACCTGGCTGACGCTGGTTACAAGGTGGTGCTGCTGGAGGCGAACCGCATCGGCTGGGGGGCCTCAGGGCGCAACGGCGGCCAGCTCATTCGCGGTATCGGTCACGACACTAGCCAGTTTGCCCGCTGGATTGGTGAAGAAGGCGTGCGCGAGCTGGATCTGATGGGGCTGGCGGCGGTGCAGCTGGTGCGCGAGCGGGTCGAGCGCTTCAACATCGCGTGCGATCTCACCTGGGGGTACTGCGATCTCGCCACCAAGGCGCGTCACCTGAAGGGGTTCGAGGAGGATGCAGAGCATCTGGCGAGCCTCGGCTACCGGCACGAGATCAGGATGGTTCCCAGAGAGGAGATCCGCACCGTGGTGGGGTCGGATCGCTACATCGGCGGCATGGTCGACATGGGCTCCGGTCATCTGCATCCCCTCAATCTGGCGCTCGGCGAGGCGCGCGCAGCCCAGAGTCTGGGCGTCTCCCTGTTCGAACACTCCAGAGTCACCCACATCGACTACGGCAAGCGGGTCGAGGTGACCACGGCTCACGGCCGGGTGAGCAGCGACTATCTGGTGATCGGCTGCAACGCCTATCTCAACGACCTCAACCCCGAGCTTGGCGGCAGGGTGTTGCCGGCAGGCTCCTACATCCTCGCCACCCAGGTGCTGGAGAAACGGCTGCGTCAGCGCCTGTTGCCGCAGAACATGGCTGTGTGCGATCAGAACGTGGCGCTGGATTACTATCGCCTGTCGGCGGATGGCCGTTTGCTGTTTGGCGGGGCCTGCAACTATTCCGGCCGAGACCCTCGCGATATCAAGGCCTTCATGCTGCCCAAGCTGCTGCGGGTCTTCCCCGAGCTCGCGGGCACCGCCATCGAGTTCCAGTGGGGAGGGATGATAGGCATAGGCGCCAACCGCTTGCCGCAAATCGGCCGCCTCAAGCAGCATCCCAATGTCTTCTACGCCCAGGCTTATTCGGGGCATGGGGTCAATGCCACCCACATGGCGGGCAAGCTGGTGGCGGAAGCGATCCGCGGCGAGAGCCGGGGCTTCGATCTCTTCGCCGGTGTGCCCCATATCACCTTCCCGGGCGGCCCGGCGCTGCGCTCACCGCTGCTGGCGCTCGGGATGCTCTGGCACAGGATGAAGGATCTGCTCTAGGCCGGAGGGAGGCAGGGGATTATCCCTGCTGCGCAGGTTCGGGTTCCGCCAATCGCCAGCCCTGCTCGGTCTTCATCATCCAGACCTGGCTCTCCTGGGGCAGCACCTGCCCCGCTTCGAAGTCGCCGTACTTGCGCTCCAGCTCCATCAGCCCCATCTCCTGCTGGAAGGGGCCGACCCTGTCGTAGACGAGATCTTCGTCGTGCAGGACCTGCAACTGATCCAGCCCCTGCTTGAAGTGGAGCCGGTAGCTCACCTTGACCAGATAGATCCCCTCCATCCGCTCCTCCTTGCCGAGGATGGTGAAGTCGCTGATGTCGAACAGGCTGGCGTCGGTGGCCGCCTGCAACTTCGCGGTCACCTGGCTCTGGATGGCCTCTTCACCGGGACCCGAGTTGCAGCCATAGAGCCAGAGGGCCAACAGGGGGATGAACCACTTTTTCATCAAAACTCCGGACGAACGAGACGGGAAAGGGCAAATTCTGCCATGGTGCCGGTCATATACAAGGGATGGCCGGAAAAATCAGTCAGCAAGGGATGAGATGGCGAGGGCTTGCGCAGGAGGCGCGGGGCCTATGCTGCATTCCAGCACGATCGCCTCGGCCCGATAACCGGCGAGATCGCGGCGATAACACTCGGTAAACCCTCTGCGAAGCCAAAAAGATAATGCAGATTCATTGCTGGCAATCACCGACAAGCGAAGCCGGGTGGCTCCCCATGAGCGGGCCAGCGTGCAGGCGTGGAGATAGAGCGCCTGACCCCGGCCGGCCCCTTGCCAGGGTTCTCCCACCAGCAACAGGCCCAGATAGGCGGTGGTCGGGTCGGGGTAAGCGCGCAGCAGATCGAGCACGGCGGTGAGCTCTCCCTCCTCCCAGCGCCCGATCACATGCTTGGCAGAGAGCGGCAGATCGGGCGGGCATTCAGTGAGTGCCTCTTGCGCCGCTTGCGCGCAGAGAGGCTCATGACTGATGGCCGCCTGATAGGCAGGGGCCAGTTCGAACAGGCGCTGCAAGGCCGGGGTATCGGCAGCCCGGAGGTGACGCAGTTCAGTTGGCATCGATCACCCTGTCGAGATGTCCCGCGAACTCCTCGGGGCCCATAAAGCCGGTCACTCGCTGGCCGCTGATTTCATTGCCTGCGCTGTCGAAGAAGATCAGGGTCGGCAGACCCAGCACGTTGAGACCGTTGAGCAGCTCGACGTCGGCGTCGTCATTGGCGGTGACGTCCGCCTGCAGCAGCACCATGTCATCGAAGCGTGCCCGTACATCCGGGTCGCTGAAGGTCTTGTGCTCGAACTCCTTGCAGGCCACGCACCAGTCGGCGTAGAGGTCGAGCAGCACCGGCTTGCCGTGGGCGGCAGCGAGCCGGGTCTTGAGATCCTCCAGGGTCTTGATGCGGATGAAAGCAGGCGCCCGGTTCTCGGCGCTGGCCTGGACGCCGGGGGAGGGATGCAGCAGATCCTTGCCCATGAGCACCAGGCTCATCATGGCCAGCAACAAGGCGAAGCCGCCTAGGCTCTTGCCGACCGAATGGGTGCGGTGCTGGTTGTGGTGATAGAGGTAGGCGCACAGGGCCAGCGCCCAGCCGAGCCAGGCCAGGGAGGTGGTCTGCTCGCTCCAGAGCCTGGAGAGCAGCAGGATGGGCACCGCCAGCAGTGCAAAACCAAAGAGTTGCTTGATCACATCCATCCAGGCACCGGCCCTGGGCAGCAGCTTGCCCCCCGAGGTGCCGAGCAGCAGCAGCGGCAGTCCCATCCCCAGCGACAGGGCGTAGAGGGCCGCACCGCCGAGCCAGAGGTCGCCACTCTGGGCCACGTAGATGAGGGCGCCGGAGAGCGGTGCCGTGGTGCAGGGGGAGCAGACCAGCCCCGAAATCATGCCCATGACCGCGACCCCGGCCACCGAGCCGCCCTGCTGGCGGTTGGAGAGGCCGGAGAGCCGGGTTTGCAGGCCGCTCGGTAGCTGCAGGGTGTAGAGCCCGAACATGGAGAGGGCCAGCAGCACGAACATGACGGAGAGCCCGATCAGCACATAGGGGTGCTGTAGCGCCGCCTGGAATTGCAGGCCGGCCGAGGCCACCACCAGGCCGAGCAGGGTGTAGGTGAGCGCCATCCCCTGCACATAGACGAAGGAGAGCAGGAAGGCGCGCCGGGTGGAGAGGTGCTGCCCCGCGCCCGCGATGATCCCGGTCAGGATGGGATACATGGGGAAGACACAGGGGGTAAAGGCGAGCCCGAGGCCGAGTGCGAAGAAGGCGGCGACGCTGAGCCAGAATCCCTGGCTACCGAGGGCGGCGGCCAGCCTGTCTTGCTGGCTGGACGAGGTGGAAGCGGTGGCCGGTGCCGCAGCATCGGGCTTGGGCGCCAGCGGCTGCACCTGGACGACCTTGGTGGTCGGCGGGTAGCAGAGGCCCTCGGTGCAGCCCTGATAGCTCAGGGTGAGGCTGGCCCCCTGGCCGGCCTGGGTCAGGGTGACGGGGATCGACAGCTCCTGATAGTAGACCCGGCTCTTGCCGAAGAAGTCATCCTCGTGCTCGGTGCCCGGAGGCAGGACGGGCTCGTCGAAGGCGAGATTCTCTCCCTTGACGCGTATGCTGTGGCGATAGAGGTAATAGTCGTCGGCGATGCGCAGGGTGAGAGTGATCCGGTCGCCCTGCTGCTCGCTCTCGAGGACGAAGGCCTCGTCCACTTTCAAAAACTTGGGCTGGGTTTGGGTCTCGATGCCGAGGCTGCTCAGCAGATCCTGGCCGCTCGTCTGGGCGTAAACCGGCAGGGTGCAAAACAGGCTCAGCAGGAGCAGCAGAGGGAAAAACAGGGGAAGGGGTCTCATGATGTCTCCTCTTTCAACCAGTCGAGGTAGGGTTGATGACCCTGGTTTGCCGGGAGCGCCAGGATCTCCGGGACCTCGTAGGGGTGATGGGTGAGGATGCACTGGCGCAGGGGCTCGAACAGGCTGGCCCGACTCTTGATGATGAGCTGGATTTCCCGCGCCCGCTCGGTTTTTCCCTGCCAGCGATAGACGGAGGTGAGCCCGGGCAGTTGATTGATGCAGGCGGCGAGGCGCTGACTGAGCAGCTGCTCGCAGAGGAGGTCGGCACTGGCCTCGTCGGGGCAGGTGCAGAGCACCAGGATGGCGTCGGTCATGGGATGGACGGTCTCGGCAACGTGGGGCGTACTGGCCCTCTGGATCAGCCGTTACTATACCGGGCCGGGGGGCAAATAGCACCCGGCCTCCCGACCCGGAATAAGTCATGCGTCCGAGATAGACGCTGTGAAAAGGACAGGGCAGAATGAGCGGGCTTGTTCCCACACAACGTAAGGAAATGTATGACCCAACAGAATGAGCAGCAGAGAAACCGCATGTTGAGCCTGTTGCGCGAAGGCGAGCGACGCATGCTGGTGCAACTGGCCGGTCTGCTGCGTACCAGTGTCGACGAGATCAATGCGGAGCTGGAAAAAGAGGAGCTGTTGTCTGCGTTGGAGCAACCGATCACGGTGGAGTATCTCAACGGCGTGGTGCAGCACCATCTGTTCGAGCGTCTGCACAAGGGTGACATGGTCGCGGCCCAGCGCATGCTGAACCAGTATCAGAGCGACCTCGAAGCCATGCTGCAGCAGGAGGGCAAGCAGGACGACACGCCCCCGGAAGAGATCCAGGCCCAGGCCTGATCCCGACGAGGCAATCCTTCCTCCAGCACCATCATGCCTGTCGCATGATGGTGCCTCGTCCTGACCCGCCGTTTATTCGTCATTTACCCCGCTACCTTCTGCTGCACCATCGGGATGGGGAACACCTTGTCATAGCTCCAGTTGTAGACGAAGGCATAGACCAGGTAGAACAGCACGAAGCCCAGATCCAGCACCAGCGCCTCCAGCAGACCGATGTCGAGCCACCAGGACATCACCGGCAGGGCGACGACCAGCAGACCCCCCTCGAACCCCAGCGTGTGCAGTACCCGCTGCCACAGCGCCTTGTGGGTGTGGCCCTGATAGCGCAGCAGCAGCTTGTCCACCCCGATGTTGTAGACATAGTTCCAGACGGTGGCGACTACCGAGAAGAACAGGGCCAGCGGGCCCATGTGGTTCAGACCGACGCCGGTGACCCAGCTGGCCAGCGGGGCGGCGATGAGCAGGCCAATCAATTCGAAGCCGATGGCGTGGCGCAGGCGGTCACGGGTAGTACGCATGATGGTCTCTCTCGTCTGTGAAGATGAACTGCGGCAAATTTATCGCTAAAAACAGATGGGTTCACGTTGGTATCCATCGTTAAAATAGATACATCTATGCAGCCACTGGAGCGCCGGAGCAGACCATGACCTCCTCACTGGAACAATTCAGGGCCTTGCTGGCGACCGCCGAGACAGGATCCTTCTCGGCGGCGGCACGCAGGCTGGGCAAGGCGCAGTCGGTGGTGAGCACCGCCATCGCCAATCTGGAGATCGACCTCGGTCTCGAGCTGTTCGATCGCCGCGGCCGCTACCCTGTGCTGACCGAGGCGGGGGCCCGCATTTGTCAGGAGGCGGGCGTGCTGCTGGCCCAGAGCGAGCGCCTGCAGGCCATCGCCGGCGAGCTGGCCAGCGGCATCGAGTCTCGCCTGACCCTGGCCATCGACGATGACTCCCACCTGCCCTGGCTCGGCTCCCTGCTGGAGGCGTTTGCCAGCCGCTATCCGACGGTGGAGCTGGAGCTGCTGTTCCCGCTGATGGAGGATGTGACCGAGCTGCTCAAGAGCGGCCGGGCCCAGCTCGGTATCAGTTACCAGAAGGCGGAGCCCGAGCGGGAGCTGGTCTCCCGCTCGCTGGGCGCCGTCGCCATGCCGCTGGTGGTCTCCCCGGATCACCCGCTGGCTCGCAAGGTGCCGCTGCGGGAGAGCGACCTGCAGGGGGCGCGCCAGCTGATGGTGACCGGGCGACGGGAGGGAACGGAGCGCCACCGCTTTCGCCTCTCGGCCCAGGTGTGGTGGGTCGAGGGAGATCTCGGCATTCTGGAGCTGGTCAAACTGGGGTTGGGCTGGGCGGCGGTGCCCGAGTTTCTGCTGCACCGGCCGCTGGCACGGGGGGAGCTGGTGGTGCTCAAGCCGGACTTCATCGCCCAGGCCGAGCTGGAGCTGGAGTTGCAGTGGTATCGCGCCCGCCCGCTGGGGCAGGCGGGGCGCTGGCTGAAGGAGGCTCTGCTGGCGCGGGTGCCTCCCCAGGGAGAACTTACTCGGTGAGCTCGTAGGGCAGGGGTTGCAGGGCCAGGCTGGAACCCTCCTCCTGCTTGAGGCGGAAGCGGGCGTCGGCTTCGGTGTCCTTGGGCAGCACGGCGGTGAGCCACACCTGGCCATCCTGCTGCCAGGCGTTGAGCACCAGGCCGCTGCGGCGCCAGTTGTCACCGAGCTGGATCTCCAGGGGGTCGCCGCTGGCGACGGGGCCGCTGGCCTGACCCGCCAGCACGAACAGGGCGCGGTTGTTGGCACCGCGATACTTGGCACGGGCCACTATCTCCTGACCCATGTAGCAACCCTTGGTGAAGCTGATGCCGTCGAGCGCCTGCAGGTTCAGCATCTGGGGAATGTACTCCCCCTGGTGCACCGCCTCCAGATGGGGGATGCCCGCCTTGATCTCCAGCCCCCACCAGAGGGATTCCTGGCCGGCAGGCAGGCTCAGGGCCTGGGGCGCTTCACTGACCAGCAGCCAGCGATCCGCTTCCACCTTGACAGCCATGCCGCCCTCGACAAGGCCGGTTCCGCTCAGAGCGAAGTGCTGGGCGATCCAGGCATCCGTGCCCTGGCCAGCGACGCCGACCACAGTCCCCGTGTACTCGGCGATCTCGACCTTGGCAAACACCGCAAACTTCTTGAGCTCGGGCAGCTGGCGCGCCAGTACCGACGGTTTGGTCAGCATCAGCAGACCGTCATCGAGGCAGAGCAGGCGAAAATCGCTCCACAGCTTGCCCTTGGGATCGCAGTGGCCACCGAGGGTGTTCTGACCCGGCTGCAGTACGTTGACGTCACAGGTGACCTGACCCTGCAGATACTTGGCGCGATCCGGGCCTGTGAGGAGGGTGATGGCCAGATCGGTCAGGGAAAACAGGGTCGGCTCGGCAGGAAGAAGGGGGGTCGGCAGGCTCACGATGGTCGTCCAGAGACAGAAAGTATGTGACCTGCATGGTAAAGACGTAAGGAATGTTTGTCAGCCGGAAAATCCAGCTGCTACCATTCCCGGGTCTTTGTAAGGAGAGTTCCATGTTGACCCCAAGTGAGAAGTCCCGCCTGAAGTGGGCCTGCCGCCGCGGCATGCTCGAGCTGGATGTGATCTTTATGCCTTTCTTTGAACACGAGTTCGACGGCCTGAACGAGGAGCAGCAGCAGACCTTCATCCGCCTGCTGGAGTGCGAGGATCCCGAGCTGTTCCGCTGGTGCATGGGTCACGGCGTGCCGGAAGATCCCGCCTTTGCCACCATGATCCCCCTGATCCTCGAGCGCAACCAGGCCCGTCACGACCGCCTGCGCTGAGCCCGCTCTCCTGACCCACGGCCGGACTCATTCCCATGGCCAGCCCGGTGTCCCCGATGCGGGTAGAGATACCCGTCATTGCCTCCCGCCAGCAGCGCCTGCTGCTGTGCATTCTGTTTCTGTTGCTGCTCTGGCCCACGGCCCGCTTGATCCAGGGCTGGCAATGGGCGCTGTTTTTCCCCTGCTGGTTGCTGGGCCTCTGGTGCGCGTTGCGCCGAAGCCCGGCGGGTGAGCGACTCGTCTGGGATGGAGAGTGGCTGACGTGGCGGGGGGAGCGCCATCGGCTGGATCCCCGCAGCCGCATCCTGCCCGGGGCGCTGTGGCTGAGGCTGCGGCCCGAGAAGCCCGAGAAAGGAGCGGAACGCCAGCTCTGGCTCTTCTCCGATGCGCTCTCTCCCGAGCACTACCGTACCTTGGCTCGCGCCATTCATCTCGCCGTCCGTTAGGGGCGTCTCTCTATCCCTGCCACGTCCGGCCGCCCATAACAGATGACCCCGCCTGGGCGGGGTCATCTGGGGGGCAGGCGCCCGAGTCGAGCACAACGGTCTTATTCCCGATCCGGCGTCAGCACGGTCGGCTTGGAGTCCGGCTGCATGTCCGGATAATCCAGGTTGTAGTGCAGACCGCGCGACTCCTTGCGCTCCAGGGCGCAGTTGACGATGAGCTCGGCCACCTGCAACAGGTTGCGCAGCTCCAGCAGGTTGTTGGAGACCCGGAAGTTGGCGTAGTACTCCTGCACCTCCTGCTTGAGCAGATCGATGCGGCGCTTGGCTCGGGCCAGGCGCTTGTTGGTGCGCACTATGCCCACGTAGTCCCACATCATCAGCCGCAGTTCGTGCCAGTTGTGCTGGATCACCACTTGCTCGTCCGAGTCGTCCACCTGGCTCTCGTCCCAGGCGGGCAGGCTGGGGGGCGCCACGCTGGTGGGCAGCTTGGCCAGGATGTCGGCTCCCGCCTGATGGGCATAGACCACGCATTCGAGCAGGGAGTTGGAGGCCATGCGGTTGGCGCCGTGCAACCCGGTGTAGGTCACCTCGCCGATGGCATAGAGACCGGGAATGTCGGTCTGGCCGTTGTTGTCGATCATCACGCCGCCACAGGTGTAGTGGGCCGCCGGGACGATGGGCATCGCCTCCTTGGTGATGTCGATGCCGACCGCGAGGCAGCGCTCATAAATGGTCGGGAAGTGCTTGATGATGAAATCCGCCGGCTTGTGGCTGATGTCCAGATACATGCAGTCGGCGCCGAGGCGTTTCATCTCGTGGTCGATGGCCCGCGCGACTATGTCCCGCGGCGCCAGCTCGGCCCGCTCGTCGAAGTCCGGCATAAAGCGGCTGCCGTCGGGGCGGCGCAGGTAGGCCCCCTCGCCGCGCAGGGCCTCGGTCAGCAGGAAGTTGGGGTCGTCCGGGTGGAACAGGCTGGTGGGGTGGAACTGGTTGAACTCCAGGTTTGCCACCCGGCAACCGGCGCGCCAGGCCATGGCGATGCCGTCCCCTGAGCTCACGTCCGGATTGGAGGTGTACTGGTAGACCTTTGAGGCGCCGCCGGTGGCCAGTGCCACGAAGCGGGCGCGCACTACCTCGACCTGCTCGGCGTTGCGGTTCCAGACATAGGCCCCCAGCACCTTGTTGCCCGGCAGACCCAGCTTGCGGGTGGTGATGAGATCGACCGCGTTGAAGCGCTCCATCAGGGTGATGTTGGGGTGGGCGCGCACCTGATCGATCAGGGTAAGCTGCACCGCCTTGCCGGTGGCATCGGCCGCGTGGAAGATGCGGCGATGGCTGTGACCCCCTTCCCGGGTGAGGTGGTAGTGGGATTCCCCCTCGGCATCCTCTTCCTGATCGAAGGGGACCCCCTGCTGGATCAGCCACTGGATGGAATCGCGGGCGTTGCGGGCGGTGAACTCCACCACCGCCGGGTCGCACAACCCTGCCCCGGCGTTGAGCGTGTCGCTCACGTGGGATTCGATGCTGTCGGTCTCGTCGAACACGGCAGCGATGCCTCCTTGCGCATAGAGAGTGGCCCCCTCACTGATGGGCCCCTTGCTCAGAACCAGGACTTTGGCCTGGTCTGCCAATCGCAATGCGAGGGACAGACCGGCGGCACCGCTGCCAATGATCAGCACGTCGCAAAGGTATTCAACACTTGCTTTCATAAGTATCATTGGCCTGGATTAAGAACTGGCCCCATGGTAGCCCAAGGGGGGGCAGTGATGCAGCCCGCATCACATTTTTTTCAATGCAAGCGAACTTTCTCTGATTCCTCCTGTCTGAACTTGTGCGCTAAGAAGGGGCCGGAAAAGAAGAACGATAACCTGATGGGGGTTTTACGGCTCTGATGAGCGACCAGAATCTACTGGACGAACAGCTGGTTGAACGGGTCCAGCGTGGCGATAAAAATGCATTCAACCTGTTGGTACGCAAATACCAGCACAAGGTGGTCAACCTGGTGGCCAGGTATGTCAACAATCCGGGCGATGTACCGGATGTGGCGCAAGAGGCTTTCATCAAGGCTTATCGCGCATTGCCGACATTCCGTGGCGAGAGCGCGTTTTACACCTGGTTGTACCGGATCGCCGTCAACACGGCCAAAAATTACCTGACTTCACAGGGGCGCAGACCGCCCAGCAGTGATGTCGAAGCGGACGAGGCTGAATTTTATGGTGGTGGTGAAGCCCTGCAAGAGGTGGCCACCCCGGAAAACCTGGCGCTGACCGACGAGATCAAGCGCACCGTGTTTACCGCCATAGAAGCCCTGCCGGAAGATTTGAGAACAGCGATCACCCTTCGTGAAATGGAAGGGCTGAGCTACGAGGAGATTGCGGAGATCATGGATTGCCCTGTGGGTACGGTGAGATCCCGCATCTTCCGGGCGAGGGAAGCAATAGATAAAAGGTTGCAACCTCTGATCGAGCATTAACTGGGGAAAGACAGGCAAACTTATGGCAAATAAAGAGCAACTTTCAGCCCTGATGGATGGTGACCTCAGCGAAATGGAGGTTCTGAAGGAGCTGGGAACGGATCCCGCCCTGCAAGAAACCTGGTCGCGTTACCATCTGATCGGTGATGCCATGCGGGGAGACCTGCCGGTCAATCTGCAACTGGACCTCAGCGACAGCATCATGCTGGCGCTGGAAGACGAACCGGTCATCCTGGCGCCCAAGCCGGCACAATCCGAAGCTCCTGAGGTAAAGACCGCCGGCAAGGTGGTTCCCCTGGTGCGCCGGTTTGGCCAGCAGATGGGGCAGTATGCCATTGCCGCCTCCGTGGCTGCCGCCGTCATCTTCGGTGTGCAGCAGTATCAGGGCAAGGATGGCGTGCCGACCAACCCCGTGCTCAATACCATACCTGTGGGGGGCAGCGCCACGCCGGTGAGCGTGCACTATCCCCAGGAGGGCAACAGGGCCAGTGTGCGCCAGCAAGGCTTGAGCGAGCAGCAGATGCAGGAGCAGCGCGAGCGGATCAATGCCTTCCTGCGAGATCACCAGCTGCAACAACGTCTGCTGCAAGACAAGCAGATTCAGGAATAACGGATTTTTAGGGATCAGATCGTGCGCCAGTCCAGTTTCATCCTGCTGGTCTCTCTCCTGTTCACTTGTGCCAAGGCCTCGGCCGACGATCTGTCGGCCGAGGCCTTGTTGCAGCAGATGCAGAGTGCCGTTTCGCAACAGAATTTCGAATTGTCCATGGTCAAGGCCCGGCAGGGACGGCTCGAGCCGATCCGTTTCAGCCACGGGGTGATCGATGGCAAGGAAGTGGCCCATCTGAGTTATCTCGATGGCAAGGCGGTGGAGTACTTGCAGCGCCAGAACGAATACACCTTCTTCGAGAACAGTCATGATCCCTACACTCTCAAGGGGGCGCGTTTTCCCGGCGTTTGGTCGAGCCTGGTGAGGATGCCGCTGTCCCGGGTGCTGGAGAGCTATGACCCCGTACTGGCGGGGCGCAGCCGGGTGGCCGGCCTGGTGGCTCAGGTGGTGAGGCTGGTGCCCAAGGAGGCGGACAAATACGGTTTCGTGCTCTGGGTCGACGAGCAGAGCCACCTCCTGCTGCGGGTGGACATGGTGGATCGGGAAGGCAACCTGGTGGAACAGGTGCTTGGGGTGGATCTGGACAGGCAGCCGGCACCGGCGCCCTGGCTGGTCACCCTGGCGCGCAGCAAGTTGCCCGATGCGCTGGCGCTGGAAGATGCCTACCCCGCTCCCCAGCAGGCCCTCAACTGGCATCTGACCTGGCTGCCGGGTGGTTTCAAGGTGCTCTCCCAGGACAGGCACCAGCTGGTCAGTACCAGCCTGCCGGTGGATTACATGATGCTCTCCGACGGTCTGGTGGATCTCTCCATCTATGTGGCCCGGGTCGACCCCAAGCAGGCGGTGCGCCAGCAGCTGATCCGCCAGGGTGCGACCTCCCTCGTGAGCTATGTCAACGAGGTCGGTGTGGAGATCACCGTGGTAGGGGAGGTGCCCGCCGAGACCGCCAAGCGCATTGCCGAGTCGGTGCAGCCCCTGGCTCGCAACGAGGCGGTGCAGTGAGGCGTACGAAGGCACTTGCCGAACCGGGGCGCGCGTGATGAGATCGGGTCATCCCCTTGCCGCCCCTCTGGAGCTGTCCGGTGAGTAACATGAGTGAAGAGCTGGCCACAGTGGTGGCCATCGAAGGCACCTATGCCTGGGTGGAGTGCGAGCGGCGCTCCGCCTGCAGCGGATGCCATCAACAGTCCAACTGCGGTACCGGCACCGTCGCCAAGGCCTTTCCGATGAAGCCCCAGCGGTTGCGGGTTCCCCTCGTCGGCGAGGTGGCGGTGGGCCAGCAGATCCGGCTCGGCATTCCCCAGGCGAGCATATTGCGTGGGGCCGCTCTGGTCTATGTGCTGCCGCTCTTCTGCCTGCTGCTGGGCGCCCTGCTCGGCCAGCTCTGGCTGGCTCCGCTCTTGTCGGCGGGAGAGGGTGTCACCATTCTCAGCTGCCTGCTGGGCGGCGCCATCGGAGTTTTACTGGTTCGTTACTTTTCTGACCGGCTCGAGCAGGGTGAATATGGTCCCCGCATGCTCGGGGTGGTGCTCGATACCCGTCATCTTTCCTGAGGGGCAGGGTCTGGCGGATACCATCGTGGTGTCCAACACCTCGCCGGACAAGGCGCTATTTCAGGGGCCCGCCGACTAAAGATTGGCCGTCGACCGGGTTATCCAGTAAAATCCTGCCCTCATATCCGACCCTAACTTAATTTTGAGTGATTCTTGCTCGATGAAACACATTCGTAACTTTTCGATTATTGCGCACATCGACCACGGTAAGTCGACCCTGTCGGACCGTCTGATCCAGACTTGCGGCGGCCTGTCCGATCGCGAGATGCAGGCCCAGGTGCTGGACTCCATGGATCTGGAGCGCGAGCGCGGCATTACCATCAAGGCACAGAGTGTGACCCTGAACTACCAGGCACAAGACGGTAACACCTATCAGCTGAACTTTATCGACACCCCGGGCCACGTGGATTTCTCCTACGAGGTTTCTCGCTCCCTGGCTGCCTGTGAAGGGGCACTGCTGGTGGTGGATGCCGGTCAGGGGGTTGAGGCACAGACTCTGGCCAACTGCTACACCGCCATGGAAATGGATCTGGAAGTGGTGCCGGTACTGAACAAGATCGACCTGCCGGCCGCCGAGCCGGAGCGGGTTGCCGAAGAGATCGAGGACATCGTCGGCATCGATGCGGTAGACGCGGTGCGCTGCTCCGCCAAGACCGGCCTCGGCGTCGATCTGGTGCTGGAAGAGATCGTGGCCAAGATCCCGTCCCCGGAAGGTGATCCGGATGCGCCCCTGCAGGCGCTGATCATCGACTCCTGGTTCGACTCCTACCTGGGGGTCGTGTCGCTCGTGCGGATCAAGAACGGTTCCCTGAAGAAGAACGACAAGATCAAGGTGATGAGCACCGGTCAGGTGTGGGGTGTGGATCGCATCGGTATCTTCACACCCAAGCAGGTGGACACCGACGGCCTGGGTTGTGGCGAGGTAGGTTGGGTCGTCTGCGGCATCAAGGACATCCACGGCGCGCCTGTGGGGGATACCCTGACCCTGGCCAAGCACGGTGCCGAGAAGGCGCTGGCGGGCTTCAAGAAGGTGAAGCCCCAGGTCTATGCGGGCCTGTTCCCCATTTCCAGCGATGACTACGAGTCCTTCCGCGATGCGCTGGAGAAGCTCTCCCTCAACGATGCCTCCCTGTTCTACGAACCGGAGAGCTCCACTGCGCTGGGCTTCGGCTTCCGCTGCGGCTTCCTCGGGATGCTGCACATGGAGATCATCCAGGAGCGTCTGGAGCGTGAGTACGATCTGGATCTCATCACCACGGCACCGACCGTGGTCTACGAGATCGAGCTGAATGATGGCTCCACCATCCACATCGACAGCCCGGCCCAGATGCCCGCCATCAACAACATCAAGGAGATGCGCGAGCCCATTGCCGAATGTCACATCCTGCTGCCGCAGGAGTACATGGGCAACGTCATCACCCTGTGTATCGAGAAGCGTGGCGTGCAGACCAACATGGTCTACCACGGCAAGCAGGTGGCGCTGACCTACGAGATCCCGATGGCGGAAGTGGTGCTCGACTTCTTCGACCGCCTCAAGTCCACCAGCCGCGGCTACGCCTCCCTGGACTACGGCTTCAAGCGCTTCGAAACCTCCGACATGGTCCGTCTGGACATCATGATCAACGGTGAGCGGGTCGACGCCCTGGCCATCATCACCCACAAGGAGAACGCCCAGTATCGCGGTCGCCAGGTGGTGGAGAAGATGCGCGAGCTGATCCCGCGCCAGATGTTCGACATTGCCATCCAGGCGGCCATCGGCAACCAGATCATCGCCCGCAGCACCGTCAAGGCCCTGCGCAAGGACGTGACTGCCAAGTGCTACGGTGGTGACGTGAGCCGGAAGAAGAAGCTGCTGAACAAGCAGAAAGAAGGCAAGAAGCGGATGAAGTCCCTGGGCCGTGTCGACGTGCCGCAAGAGGCCTTCCTCGCTATCCTCCACGTCGGAAAGGACTAATCGATGGCAAGCACCTTTTCCCTGATCCTTGTCGTCGTCACCCTGCTGACCGGCATCATCTGGACCGTCGACAAGCTGGTCTGGTCCAAGCAACGGGCGGCCAAGATCGCGGCCGCCCGTGCCAATGCCGGCCCGGACGTGGACGAGAAGACCTTGGCCAAGGTGGCCCCCATGCCGGTCTGGATCGAACAGACCGGCGGGGTCTTCCCGGTGATCGCGCTGGTGCTGATCCTGCGCTCCTTCATCTTCGAGCCGTTCCAGATCCCGTCGGGATCCATGATGCCCACCCTGCTGGTGGGCGATTTCATCCTGGTGGAGAAGTTTGCCTATGGCCTCAAGGACCCGGTGACCAACACCAAGTTCCTCGAGACCGGCGAGCCGAAGCGCGGTGATGTCGTGGTGTTCAAATACCCGCTCGAACCGCGGGTGGACTACATCAAGCGGGTAGTCGGCATGCCAGGGGATAGGATCATCTATCGTAACAAGGAGCTGATGATCCGGCCCAAGTGCGAGGAGCAGGAAGGGAAAACGTGCCCCGGCTTCCAGAAGCTGGGTATCAAGTTCGAGCAGCGCGGCGAGTTCAGCCAGATGGGGATCCCGCTGGATCGCTACACCGAACAGCTGGGCGACGTCTCCCACGAGACCCTGCGCAACCCGCTGATGCCGGACCTGGTGGATCGCTACTATCGCCAGCCGGGCACCTATCCTGATGAGTGGGTGGTGCCGGAAGGCCACTACTTCGTGATGGGCGACAACCGTGACAACAGCACCGACAGCCGTTTCTGGGGCTTCGTGCCCGAGCAGAACCTGGTGGGCAAGGCGGTTGCCATCTGGATCAGTTTCGAATTTGAGCGCGAGGAAGGTTCCAGCTTGCCCAGCTGGGTGCCGACCGGCGTGCGCTTCAACCGCATTGGCGGAATACAGTAAATGAATATCAAGATGAACAGACTGCAGTCCCGTCTCGGGCATGTCTTTCAGGAAGCCGAGCTGCTGACCCGGGCACTGACCCATCGCAGCGCCGGTTCCCGGCACAACGAGCGCCTGGAATTCCTGGGCGACTCCATCCTGAGCCTGGTGATTGCCGACGATCTCTTCCACCGCTTCCCGCAGGCGGCGGAAGGGGATCTCAGCCGGATGCGCGCCACCCTGGTGCGCGAGAAGACCCTGGCCGAACTGGGCCGGGAGTTCGACCTCGGGGATCACCTGATCCTGGGGCCGGGTGAGCTGAAAAGCGGTGGCTTTCGCCGCGAGTCGATCCTGGCCGACACGGTCGAGGCGGTGATCGGCGCCATCTATCTGGATACCGATCTGGAGCGGGTGCGCAGCCTCCTGCTCGGCTGGTACGCCAGCCGCCTGGAAGAGATCAAGCCCGGCATCGAGCAGAAGGATCCCAAGACCCGGCTGCAAGAAATTCTGCAGGGCAGCCGCCGGTCCCTGCCGACCTATACCGTGACCAACGTCAAGGGCGAGGCCCACAACCAGGAGTTCACCGTGCAGTGCGAGGTGGACGGTCTGGATGGTCCGTTGGTCGGGGTCGGCACCAGCCGTCGCAAGGCCGAACAGGCCGCGGCGCAGCAAGCATTGGAAAGGCTGTCATGACTGCTATGAATGCAAGAGGCCGCGGTCTTTCGACACAACCAGCATTGGAAAGATTGTCATGACGGATACAGATAGCACCTATTGCGGCTTTGTTGCCATCGTGGGCCGCCCCAACGTGGGCAAGTCCACCCTGCTCAACAAGCTGCTTGGCCAGAAGGTCAGCATCACCTCGAAGAAACCTCAGACCACCCGTCACCGGATCCTGGGGATCGACACCGAGGATAACTACCAGACCATCTATGTGGATACCCCGGGTCTGCACATCGAGGAGAAGCGGGCCATCAACCGCCTGATGAACCGCGCCGCCACCAGTTCCCTGGGGGACGTGGCCATGGTGGTGTTCGTGGTTGACGGCACCCACTGGACCAAGGATGACGAGATGGTGCTCGGCAAGTTGCGCCACCTCAAGTGCCCCGTGGTACTGGCGGTCAACAAGATTGACAACGTGAAGGAGAAGGAAGAGCTGCTCCCCCACCTCGAGTGGCTGGGTCAGCAGATGGCCTTCTCCCATATCCTGCCCATCAGCGCCGAAAAGGGCACCAACGTGGCCAAGATCCGCGAGTGGGCCAAGGATCTGCTGCCGGAAAACGTGCACTTCTTCCCGGAAGACTACGTGACCGACCGATCCTCCCGCTTCATGGCCTCCGAGATCATCCGCGAGAAGCTGATGCGCTTCACCGGCGAGGAGCTGCCCTACTCGGTGACGGTGGAGATCGAGCGGTTCAAGGTGGAGGAGACCGGTCTCTACCACATCCACGGGCTCATCCTGGTGGAGCGTGAAGGCCAGAAGAAGATGGTCATCGGCAACAAGGGCGAGAAGATCAAGACCATAGGCACAGAGGCCCGCATTGACATGGAGCGGCTGTTCCAGAACAAGGTGCACCTGGAGCTCTGGGTCAAGGTCAAGTCCGGCTGGGCCGACGATGAGCGCGCCCTGCGCAGCCTCGGGTATGGTGACGACTGATTGCTGACCCCGGCTTTCGTCATTCACAGTCGGCCCTATCGGGAGACCAGCCAGCTGGTCGAGGTATTCACCCAGGATAGCGGTCGCTTTACCCTGGTGGCTCGCGGTTCCCGCGGGCCACGCTCCTCTCTGAAGGGGCTGCTGCAACCCTTCACCCTGCTGACCATCGCCTGGCGCGGCAAGGGAGATCTCAAGAACCTCACCCAGGTGGAGTGCCCGGATCACTCCCTGCGCCTCGGCGGCGATCGCCTCTTCTACGGCCTCTATCTCAACGAGCTGGTCTACTACCTGCTGGAAGCCCACACCCCCTTCCCCGAGGTATTCGACGCCTATGCCCGCGCCATCATGGCGCTGGCGGATGGCGAAACCCCGGAGCTGCCCCTGCGCCGCTTCGAGTTCCTGCTGCTGCAAGCGCTGGGCTATGCGGTGGACTTCGAATACGCCGCCGACGACGACTCGCCCATCGACCCGACCCTGCTCTACGGCTTCGAGCGGGAGCTCGGCTTTGTCGCTTGCGAGCGGGCGCCGGATCCCCGTACCCTGTTTCTCGGCGCCCACCTGCTGGCCTTCGCCGAGGGGCGCTTCGACACCCCTCCCTTGCTGCAGGCGGCCAAGCGCTTCAGTCGCCTCGCGCTACAGCCTTATCTGGGCAAGCGGCAGTTGAAGAGCCGAGAGCTGTTTTTAAAACGCAAAGCCATGCAAGGCTGACATACGGATATCGAGGCTGGCGCCAGGGCGGCAGCTGCACAGTTAACAGAGAGTATTTTCAAGGAGTTAAGTAATGAGCGAGATCTACCTGGGTGTGAACATCGACCATATCGCCACCCTGCGCAACGCCCGCGGCACCCAGTATCCGGATCCGGTACAGGCCGCCTTCGTGGCCGAGCAGGCCGGCGCCGATGGCATCACGGTGCACTTGCGGGAAGATCGCCGCCATATCACCGACCGGGACGTGGAGATCCTGCGCCAGACCATCCAGACCAGGATGAACCTGGAGATGGCGGTGACCGAGGAGATGATCGGCATCGCTTGCCGTATCAAGCCCCAGTTCGTCTGCCTGGTGCCGGAGAAGCGCACCGAGGTGACCACAGAGGGTGGCCTGGACGTGGCCGGCCAGCTGGACAAGGTGACCGATGCGGTGACTCGCCTCGCCGCCGTCGGCGCCCAGGTGTCGCTCTTCATCGATGCCGACCCTATCCAGATCGACGCAGCCGCCGCGAGCGGTGCCCCCTTCATCGAGATCCACACCGGCCGCTACGCCGACGCCACCACGGATGCGGAGCGCAACGCCGAGTTCAAGCGCATCGCCGCCGGAGCCTCCTATGCTGCGGGCAAGGGCTTGAAGGTCAATGCCGGCCACGGCCTGCACTACCACAACGTCAAGGCCATCGCCGCCATTCCCGAGCTCTATGAGCTCAACATCGGTCACGCCATTATCGGCCGCGCCGCTTTCGACGGTCTGGCCAAGGCGGTCAGCGACATGCGCGCGCTGATGCAGGAAGCCCGTCAGGGGATCTGACGTCAGCAGCTTGCCTGATGACAACCCACGAGGGACGCCGCGGCGTCCCTCGTCGTTTTTGGGATCCTGGTCTGGGCAGCGAGGCCCAACCTGGGCGGTTGAAAGAGGGTCGGTATCCGGCATCCGCCACGCTGTGAAGGGATCGGGTCTCAGCCTATTGCTCGGGGAAGTAGCGCTCCAGCAAGGCCATCAGAATGGCCTGGCACTCGGCATCCGGCTCGCCGCTGACCTGGGTCGGGCGGAAGTGGAGCTGGAAGGCGCGCATCACGGCGCGGCTTTGCGCATCCCACTCACCGCTCGGCGCAATGCCATAGCCGTAGCGGGCGAGCTGCTGCTGCCAGATGAGGGGTGGCCAGGCCGGGAGCCCTTGCTGGCGCAGAGCGGCCACCCTGGCCTCGTCGGGCCAGGCGCCGACCCCGTAGCGCAGGGCCAGCTCGCGCCAGGGGAAGCGGGGGCCGGGATCCTGCTTGCGCTCGGGGGCGACGTCGCTGTGGCCCAGTACCTGGGTGGGGGGGATCTGGTAGCGTTCGACCAGCTCCCGGGCGAGGGCACCGAGGGCGGCGATCTGGGCTTCCGTGTAGGGTTGCCAGTGTCTCAGGTGGGCGGGCAGGGCCGCTTCTTTCTCGTCATACCCGAGATTCACTATCTCGATGCCCAGCGAACTGGCGTTGAGCCCGGCATATTGGTGCCAGCGGCTGCGGCCTGCGTGCCAGGCGCGCTGGTCGTCGGGTACCAGCTGGTAGACCGGGAGCGGTCGCTCATCGGTGTCGCGGGGGATCAGGTAGTGGGCGCTTACCTTGTGCTCTGACTCGGTCAGCAGGCGAAGGGAGCGAGCGTCATCCTCATCCGTGTAGTGCAGGATCAGGAAGGCGATGCGCTCGTTCTGGTTGGCGCTCTGATGGTGGGAGGAGAGACGATAGGCGTCGGGCTGGCAGGCGCCGAGCAGCAGGAGGAGGCAGAGTGACCAGAGCCAGCGCGCGCCACCGCTCCCCCGGAAACGGGGGACCAGGGGGCTGCGACGCCGGCTCATGGCTCAGCCCCGCACCTTGCCAGGAGCGGTGATCACGGCTCGGACCTGTACTTGGCGGTGAGGCCGATGAGGAAGTTGCGCAGGATCTGATCCCCGCAATCCTGGTAGTGCTTGTGGTCCCGTGAGCGGAACAGGGCGCTCAGCTCGGACTTGGAGAGGTTGAAGTTCGCGAGCTTGAGGGTGCCCAGCATGTCCTCTTCCTTGTAGTTGAGGCCGATGCGCAGCTTGCGCAGGATCAGGTTGTTGTTGATCCGGTTCGGGATCACCTGAGGCGGCGCATCCTCCCGCACGCCGCGGCGCAGGGCGATGAAGCCGTCGAGGAACTGGCTCAGGGCCGAGTCCGGACAGGCGGCGTAGCCCGGATCCTGTGCCTCGCCCTCTGCGGCCTCCTTCATCAGCCAGCCGTGCAGCTGGGCGTGGGTGACGGCCAGGTTGCCCTTGGCAAACATCTCGACCATCTGGTCGTTGCTGATAGTAAGGGCATAGCGCAGGCGGCGCAGAATATCGTTGTTGGTCATGTTGACTCCTGTAGAAACGGCGCCGATGTTACCACCAGCTGGCTGCGCCGTCAGAAAAAGCGCCTCAGTCGGTCAGGGCCAGGTAGCGGGGGGCCTCCTGCCTCACCTGTTCCAGGGCGTCCTGCAGCTCCAGCAATTCGGGCTCCAGATCGCGGACGGCGACCCCGTCACGCAGCTGCTGCTCGAGCTGGGAGAGCAGGCGCTGCAGGCCCGGCACCCCGGAGTAGGCGCAGCCGCCGTTGAGGCGATGGATCTGGGCCAGTACCTCGGCATCATCGGCGCCCCCCTCCAGAGCGGCCTCCAGGAGGGGATCCACCTCGTCGAAGCTGGCGAGCAGCATGGTCAGCATCTCCCTGGCCAGTGCCGGCTTGCCGGCGGCCTGGCGCACGGCGAGGGCCCAGTCTATCTGCTGCACGCCGTGATTCTGGTGACGCCGGTGGGCGAAGTCGGTGATGAGCTGTGCCAGCATCCCCTCGTCGATGGGTTTGGCGAGGTAGTCGTCCATCCCCTGGCGGATCAGCCGCTCCCGCTCGCCGGGAATGGCGTGGGCGGTGACCGCCACTATGGGGGTCTCGGTATTGAGGGAGTGATGGCGGATAGCCTGGGTGGCGCTGATGCCATCCATGATAGGCATCTGGATATCCATGAAGATGATGTCGAACGCCTGACTCTGGGCCAGGTTGACCGCCTCCTTGCCGTTCTTGCACACCACCACCTCGGTCACCATCTCCTTGAGCATGGCGGCGATGAGCTTGAGGTTGGCGGCGTTGTCATCCACCGCCAGCACCCTGACGGCCTGCACCGCCATCGTCTGTTCGTGGCGTGGCGACGAGGCGTGCAGGGTCGTGTTCCTGGCCGCGTCGGGGGAGAGCAGGGCATCCAGCAGCTTGCGGTGGTTGATGGGTTTGGAGAGGCAGTGAGAGGCACCGTGGGCCAGCATGGCGTCATAGAGGGCAGGCTCGTGGCTGCTGAGCATCACTATGGTGTTCTGTTGCCCGTCGAGGGCGTCGAGGCGGGCGATTACCTGCTGCGGGCTCTGCAGGGTACTGCTGCCGATGAGCACCATGTCCTGGCTGCCCATCTGGGGCCACTCCTCGTCCACCGTCAGGGAGTGCACGTCCAGTTGCCACTCCGCCAGCAGGGCGAGCAGGGAGGCGTGGGTGAAGGGATCCGGCTCCAGCAGCCAGACCCGCTTGCTCTGGATGCGATCCAGCGGGAGCGGCTCGCCCTGGGGCAGGGGGGAGACATCCAGCTCCAGGTTGAAGGAGAAGACGGAGCCCTTGCCAAGCTCGGACTCGAACCGTATCTGGCCCCCCATCTGCTGCACCAGCTTCTGGGTGATGACGAGCCCAAGCCCGGTGCCGCCGTAGCGGCGGGAGATGGAGGAGTCGGCCTGGTTGAAGGCCTGGAACAGCTGGCGCTGCTGCTCCTCGGAGATGCCGATGCCGGTGTCGCGGATGAGGACCCGCAGGCGCACCTTGCTGCCGTTGGGGGCCCCCGTCTGCTCGACGCGCACATCCACGTTGCCGCGCTCGGTGAACTTGATGGCGTTGCCGGTGAGGTTGGTGAGCACCTGCTGCAGGCGCATGGGGTCACCGGTGAGATAGTCCGGCACGGCGGCATCCACCTGCAGGGAGAGCTCCAGCTGCTTGTCGTGGGCACTGGGGCCGAGCAGGTGCATGGTCTCGTTGAGGGTGTCGCGCAGGCTGAAGGGGATGTGCTCGAGCTGCAGCTTGCCGGCCTCCAGCTTCGAGAAGTCGAGGATGTCGTTGATGATGCCGAGGAGGTTGCGCGCCGACTTCTCTATGGTCTGCATGTAGTCGGTCTGGCTCGGGGTCAGGCTGGTCTTGAGCAGCTGGCGGGTAAAGCCGATGACGCCGTTGAGGGGGGTGCGCAGTTCGTGGGACATGTTGGCGAGGAACTCGGACTTGACTCTGGCTGCCTCCTGCGCCCGCTTCTTCGCCATGTCGAGCTCGACGTTCTGGATCTCGATCTGCTCGAGCGTCTCCCGCAGATCCGAGGTGGCCTGATCAATGTTCTGCTGCATCTCCTCGTGGTATTCCGACAACGCCTTGGCCATGGCGTTGATGCCGTTTTTGAGCATGTCCAGCTCGCCGGTGAGTTGACCGCTGACCCGGGTGTCGAGTCGCCCCTCCCGGATTCGGTGCACCGCCTGCACCATATCGGTGATGGGTTGGGTCACGCTCTTGACCAGACGGAAGCCGAACAGGGCGCTGATGGCCAGCCCGATGAGCACGATGATGACCGCGAAGAAGGCATCCCGGTATTGCAGGACGATGGCCCTGTCCGTGGCGAGCTGCATGGAGATGTAGCCGATGACCGGCGGCTCCAGGTCGCTCGGCAGGGGGAAGCCGTCCAGGCTGGTCTCGGCCTGGATGGGGGTGCGCAAGATGATGTCATCGCCGTTGAAGGAGACGCTCGTCAGGGCCGGGATGATGCTGCCGTCGGGCAGGCGCAGCTGGCTGAAATCCCGGTGGTAATTGGAGGTGACGAACAGCTGGTTGTCCTGGGTGAAGACGGCGATGGACTTGATGAAGGGCGAGTTCTTGCGATGGGTGAGGCCGATCAGTCGCTTGAGGGACTCGCGGCTGTGCTGGGTCATGCCATATTCGCTGGCAATCGCCAGCGGTTCTATGATGTTGATGCCCTGATCGATCAGGTTGTTTTCCAGCTGATGGTAGCGATGGAAGGTGAAATAGCCGGCGATCAGGCCGCCGATGATCAGGGTCGGCAGAATGGTAAAGGCCAGCACCCGGGCTCTGAGGCCGTACTTGGTCATGCTGATAAACCGTTGGCAAGGATGATGAAGGCGGGCGCGCCCATGGCGTGCCGGCAGAAGGAGAGGGCAGGCAGGGCGGTGGAGGTTGCCGCTCGGAATGTTAGGCCATATCCGGTCATATCAGTGAGCCACTTCTGGTCAGAATGGGCGATGGGGCGGACGCCGCAGCGCGGGCCCTCAGGCCGTATTTGGTCATACGATTATTCTTGTGGGACAATGGTCTGCCGCAGATTCCACAATCATGACATAGCCACCTATAGGCACCAAGTTTTATGGCCCAGTTTTTCAAGCCCGAAAAGAAATCCACCCAGCCCCAACGTATTGAATTTACGATAGACAGTCTGGATCACCACTGTGTCGGTGTCGGCCGTCATCAGGGCAAGGCGATCTTCGTCGAAGGGGCGCTTCCCGGCGAGGCCATCAAGGCCCGCATCATCGATGACAAGAAGCATTATGCCCATGGCGCCCTGCAACAGGTGATGACCCCGGCGGCCAATCGCATCGCCCCCTTCTGCGGCCACTATCGCGAGTGCGGCGGGTGCAGCGCCCAGCACCTGGGGGAGGCGGATCAGCAGGCGGCCAAGGAGGCCGGGCTGGTCAGCCTGTTCGAGCGCCTCGGCAATATTCAGGCACCGGCGCTGGAGCCCGTGCTGAGAGGGGAGTCCCGCGCCTACCGCCGGGTCTGCCGCCTTGCCATCAAGTTTGACAAGAACGGCCGCTGCACCCGGGTGGGCTTCCGCCGTCGCCAGTCCAACGATCTGGTGGAGATCGCCGGCTGCCCCGTGCTGGCCGAGCCGCTCTCGGCCCTCATCGCGCCGCTGCGCGAGTGTCTCAATCGCCTCAAGAGCCAGCGCGAGCTGGGGCATGCTGAACTCATTCAGGCAGAGCAGGGCATCATGATGCTGCTGCGCCACACCGGCCGCCCGAACGAGGCAGATCGCGCCCTGTTGAACGCATTCGCGCAAGAGCAGGAGATCGACCTCTACCTGCAGGCGGCGGACGATCGCATCGAGCCCCTGCATCAGCAATTTCAACCGAGCTACTCCCTCGATGGCCTGTCTCTTGCATTCGCCCCCGGTGACTTCATCCAGGTCAATGGCCCCATCAACCAGCGCATGGTCGATCAGGCGCTGGCGTGGCTGGGCGCTACCGGGGATGACAAGGTGCTGGATCTCTTCTGCGGCATCGGCAACTTCACCCTGCCGCTGGCTCGTCAGGCCCGCGAAGTGGTCGGGGTCGAAGGGGAGCTTGCCATGGTGGAGCGCGCCACGGAGAACGCCAGGCGCAACGGCATCGACAACGCCCGCTTCTACAAGGCGGACTTGAGCGGTGACATCGTCGGCATGTCCTGGGCCCGTGAGGGATTTGACCTGGTGCTGCTGGATCCGGCGAGGCCCGGCGCCCTCGAGGTGATGAGCCACGTGGTGGCACTTTCGCCCAAACGGGTGGTCTATGTTTCCTGTAACCCGGTCACCCTGGCCCGTGACAGCAAGGTGCTGGTGCAGGGGGGCTACCAGCTGACCCGGCTGGGGATGCTGGACATGTTCCCGCACACCGGCCATCTGGAATCCATGGCACTGTTTGAACGGAAGTAAACGGAAGCTTGTGAATGTTCCCAAATAGCGGCCATCTGGAGTTCATGGCGCTGTTTGAACGGCAGTAAGCGGAAGTCAATGAGCGGTCATCCGGCGTGCACAGTGTGATTTGAACGGGGTTGAACGGCCCGCCTTTCGGGAGGGCGGTTGCATCGGTTTTTCGATGGTGGCAGTGCTGTCTGAGCAGGAGTGATTAGGGTAATCTAGAGCGTCGAAAATGGATCGGATGTGGGGATAGCCCTGTTGTCTTGCGCGACAGCATGCCTTGAAAACTCTCTTCTGCATCCCCATTTGAGGCAGTCATCAGTTGATGAGGGGAAGGGGAAGCATCGGCTTTCGGCCCCACACTTTTAAGGATTGATACCATGGTTGCGGTGCGCGATATTCATTTGAAAGACAATTTCACTCTGGATGAGTGGGTCAGTTCCCTCTCCTTAAGTGAAAATGACAAGAATCAGCTGCGAACCGTCTACCAGTATTGTCTGACGCTCGGCGACGAGGCCCTCACCAACCGCCTGCTGGTGCGCGGTGTCGAGATGGTGGGCATTCTGCTGATGCTCAGCATGGATCTCGCCACCCTCAAGGCCGCCATTCTCTACCCCTTCGTCGAAGCGGGCCTCATCAGCCAGGAGAAGGTGAGCGAGGACTTCGGCGCCAAGATCGCCAAGCTGGTGGAAGGGGTGCTGGAGATGGAGGCCATCCGCTCCCTGCAGACCCTGCACCGCAGCGAGACCTCCCCGGAGCAGGTGGACAACGTGCGCCGCATGCTGCTCGCCATGGTGGAAGACGTGCGCGCCGTGGTGATCAAGCTGGCGGAGCGGATCGCCTGCCTGCGGGAGGCGAAGAAGGCAGATGAAGAGACCCGGGTGCTGATGGCCCAGGAGATCACCAACATCTATGCGCCGCTGGCCAACCGCCTCGGCATCGGCCAGCTCAAGTGGGAGCTGGAGGATCTCGCCTTCCGCTACCTGCACCCGGATACCTACAAGCAGATCGCCAAGCAACTGGACGAGAAACGCCTCGATCGGGAGCGCTACATCCGCGAGTTCGTGCAGTCCCTGCGGGATGCCCTGGCAGAGGCGGGGGTCGAGGCCGAGGTCTACGGCCGGCCGAAACACATCTACAGCATCTGGCGCAAGATGCAGAAGAAGCACCTCGAGTTCAACGAGCTGTTCGACGTGCGCGCGGTGCGGGTGATCACCAAGCGGCTGCAGGATTGCTACGCGGCGCTCGGCATAGTCCACACCCACTTCCACCACATTCCCCGCGAGTTCGACGACTATGTCGCCAACCCCAAGCCCAACGGCTACCAGTCCATCCACACCGTCGTGGTGGGGGAAGAGGGCAAGACGGTGGAGATCCAGATCCGTACCGAGCAGATGCATCAGGATGCGGAGCTCGGCGTCGCTGCCCACTGGCGCTACAAGGAAGGGGCCCAGGCGGCCACCAAGACCAACACCTTCGAAGACAAGATCGAGTGGCTGCGAAAACTCCTCGCGTGGCAGGAGGATCTCTCCGAGAGCGGCTCCCTGCTGGACGATCTGCGCAGCCAGGTGTTCGAGGACAGGGTCTATGTGTTCACCCCCAAGGGAGATGTCATCGACCTGCCGGCGGGCGCCACGCCGCTCGACTTCGCCTATCACGTGCACAGCATGATCGGCCACCGCTGCATCGGCACCAAGATAGACGGTCGCATCGTGCCCTTCACCTACACGCTGCAGACCGGCGACCAGGTGGAGGTGATCACCCAGAAGGAGCCGAACCCGAGCCGCGACTGGATGAACCCCAACGCCGGCTTCCTGCGCTCCAGCCGGGCGCGCGCCAAGGTGGCGACCTGGTTCCGCAAGCTGGATCGGGACAAGAACATCGCCGCCGGCAAGGAGCTGCTGGAGAAGGAGCTGGACAGGCACAACCTGACCCTCTCCAAGGTGGACAAGGTGGTGCTGGAGCGCTTCCACGCCGAGGAGCTGGAAGACTTGCTGGCCGGGATCGGCAGCGGCGACATCCGTATCAACCAGCTGCTCAACTACCTGGACACCCGTTACAACAAGCCGACTGCCGAGGAAGAGGATCGCCGGCTGCTGGAGAAGCTGGAGCAGAAGGCCAACGCGCCGTTCCGTCCCAAGCCCAAGGATCACATCGTGGTGGAAGGGGTCGGCAACCTGATGACCCACATCGCCCGCTGCTGCCAGCCCATTCCGGGGGATGCCATCCAGGGTTTCATCACCATGGGCCGTGGCGTCTCCATCCACCGGGAGGATTGCGAACAGCTCAAGGAGCTGTCGCGTCGCAACCCGGAGCGGCTGATTGACGCGGTCTGGGGGGAAAACTACTCCGGCGGTTACGGCCTCACCATCCGCATCCTCTCCAACGACAGATCCGGCCTGCTGCGCGACATCACGACCGTGCTCGCCAACGAGAAGATCAACGTGATGGGGGTGCGCTCGCGCTCCAACGTGCGCGAGCAGACCGCCGAGATCGACATGGAGCTGGAGATCTACAACATCAACGCCTTCAACCGGGCGTTGGCCAAGCTCAGCCAGCTCAACGACGTGATCAGCGCCAAGCGCCTCTGATCTTACCCGACACCGCCCCCGTGACCGACCGCCAGGTCGGTCACTGTTTTTCCCCGGTAGCATCAATAAAAGCGAACATCCCATGTCCCAACGTTACGACCTGCCTCAACTGCTCGACATGAGATTGATCGGCTGCGCGGCTTGATGTCGCTTTATCCCCATTTAACGAATCGAAAGTGAGTAGCCCATGTCTCAACGTTACGACCTCTCTCAATTGCTCGACATCATGGCTCGCCTGCGGGATCCGCAAGGGGGTTGCCCCTGGGATCTCAAGCAGAGCTTCCAGACCATAGTGCCCCACACCCTGGAGGAGGCCTACGAGGTGGCCGATGCCATCGAGACCAAGGACTGGCAGGGGCTGAAGGGGGAGCTCGGCGATCTGCTGTTTCAGGTGGTCTTCTATGCCCAGCTTGGCAAGGAGCAGGGGCTGTTCGACTTTGCCGACATCGTCGATGCGGTGAGCGAGAAGCTGATCCGCCGCCATCCCCATGTCTTCTCCGATGCCGACCTCGGCGACGAGCAGGCGGTCAAGGTGAACTGGGAGGCGGAGAAGGCCAAGGAGCGGGCGGCGCTCGACAAAGAGAGCGTGCTCGACGACATCCCCCTCTCGCTGCCGGCCCTGACCCGGGCCGCCAAGATCCAGAAGCGCTGCGCCACCGTCGGTTTCGACTGGAAGACCCTGGGCCCCGTGGTGGACAAGATCCACGAGGAGATCGAGGAGGTGATGGAAGAGGCGCTGATGGTCGACGTGGACGAGGAGCGGGTGAGCGACGAGCTCGGCGATCTGCTGTTTGCCACCGTCAACCTGGTGCGTCACCTGGGCAAGGATCCCGAGCAGGTGCTGCGGGGCGCCAATGCCAAGTTCGAGCGACGTTTTCGTCAGGTTGAGCAGTTTATCGCCGCGGAAGGGCTGAAAATGACCGACTGTACCCTGGAGAAGCTGGATGACGCCTGGGGCCGGGCCAAGGAAACCGAACAGAGTTGAGTGCTGAGAAGGACGGATTGCCCCCGAAGACACTGGATGTCATCCGGGACTGAGCCAAAGAAACCGAGCAAAGTTGATTTGGCGCAAGACGGGGGGGCGGCGAGCCTGATAGATTTTTGTTCATTGTTTGGGAGTGGGGGTTTTGGTATACTGTTTCCCCGTCCTGCTTCATCCCCGAAGCACCCCTTAAAATTCCCTAAACTTCTTTCAGGTTCAGCATGACGACCAAATATATTTTTGTGACTGGTGGCGTTGTTTCATCCCTCGGCAAAGGCATTGCCGCAGCTTCTCTGGCAGCCATTCTGGAAGCCCGTGGTCTGGATGTGACCATCATGAAACTGGACCCGTACATCAACGTGGATCCGGGCACTATGAGCCCGACCCAGCACGGTGAAGTGTTCGTAACCGAGGACGGGGCCGAGACCGATCTGGATTTGGGCCACTACGAGCGTTTCATCCGCACCAAGATGACCCGCCGCAACAACTTCACCACCGGCCGCATCTACGCCGACGTGCTGCGCAAGGAGCGTCGTGGTGACTACCTGGGCGCCACCATCCAGGTGATCCCGCACATCACCAACGCCATCAAGGAGCGGGTGATCGCCGGTGCCGAAGGCCACCAGGTTGCCATCGTCGAGGTGGGCGGTACCGTGGGCGACATCGAGTCCCTGCCGTTCCTCGAGGCCATTCGTCAGCTGGCGGCCATCGTGGGTCGCAACAACGCCATGTTCATGCACCTGACCCTGGTTCCTTACCTGGCCGCCGCCGGCGAGGTGAAGACCAAGCCGACCCAGCACTCCGTGAAGGAGCTGCTCTCCATCGGTATCCAGCCGGACGTGCTGATCTGCCGTTCCGACCGTGCCATTCCGGCCAACGAGCGTGCCAAGATCGCCCTGTTCTGCAACGTGCCCGAGCGCGCCGTCATCTCCATGAAGGACGTCGACTCCATCTACAAGATCCCGGCGCTGCTGAAGTCCCAGGGTCTGGACGGCTACATCACCGAGCGCTTCGGCATCGAGTGCAAGGAAGCGGATCTGGCCGAGTGGGAACAGGTCATCTATGAAGAGGCCAACCCGACTGCGGAAGTGACCATCGGCATGGTGGGCAAGTATGTCTCCCTGCCGGACGCCTACAAGTCCGTCAACGAGGCGCTCAAGCACGGTGGCCTGAAGACCCGTCTCTCCGTCAACATCAAGTACATCGACTCCCAGGACATCGAGACCCGTGGTGCCGAGCTGCTGGAAGGTCTGGATGCCATCCTGGTACCGGGCGGCTTCGGCGAGCGCGGTGTGGAAGGCAAGATCCTGGCCGCTAAGTATGCCCGCGAGAACAAGATCCCGTACCTGGGCATCTGCCTCGGCATGCAGGTCGCGCTGATCGAATACGCCCGCAACGTGGCGGGTATGGAAGGGGCTCACTCCTCCGAGTTCAAGAAAGACAGCCCGTACCCCGTGGTCGGTCTCATCACCGAGTGGGTGGATGACGAAGGCAACGTCGAGACCCGGACCGAGAAGTCCGATCTGGGCGGCACCATGCGCCTGGGTTCCCAGCTCTGCCACCTGGTGGAAGACTCCAAGGTGCGCCAGATGTACGGCAGCCCGACCATTTACGAGCGTCATCGCCACCGTTATGAAGTGAACAACAAGCTGCTGCCGCAGATCGAGGCAGCAGGCCTGAAAGTGACCGGTCTCTCCGCCGACAAGAAATTGGTGGAAATCATCGAGATCCCGGATCACCCCTGGTTCGTGGCCGCGCAGTTCCACCCGGAGTTCACCTCGACTCCTCGTGATGGCCACGCCCTGTTCGCCGGTTTTGTGAAGGCGGCGGGCGAGTATCAGAAGCGTAATTTGAAGTAATTGAAAATAAATGCGGTTGGGGCTCTGTGCCACAGCCGCTTTTTTTGGCATATTTTTGTTGTTTTTTTACGAAACCTGAGGAAATACACATGTCCAAGATCGTTAAAGTGATCGGTCGTGAAATCATCGACTCCCGTGGTAACCCGACCGTTGAGGCCGAAGTTCACCTGGAGGGTGGTTTTGTTGGTATGGCAGCCGCTCCGTCTGGCGCGTCCACCGGTTCCCGCGAAGCGCTGGAACTGCGTGACGGCGACAAGAGCCGTTTCCTGGGTAAAGGCGTGCTGAAAGCCATCGAAGCCGTCAACGGCCCGATCGCCCAGGCTCTGCTGGGTAAAGATGCCAAGGACCAGGCCACTGTCGACCAGATCATGATCGACCTCGACGGTACCGAGAACAAATCCAAGTTCGGCGCCAACGCCATCCTGGCTGTTTCCCTGGCCAACGCCAAGGCTGCTGCTGCTGCCAAGGGCATGCCGCTGTACGCCCACATCGCCGAGCTGAACGGCACCCCGGGTGTCTACTCCATGCCGCTGCCCATGATGAACATCATCAACGGTGGTGAGCACGCCGACAACAACGTCGACATCCAGGAGTTCATGATCCAGCCGGTTGGCGCCAAGACCCTGAAAGAAGCCGTCCGCATGGGCGCAGAAGTGTTCCACAACCTGGCCAAAGTGCTGAAGTCCAAGGGCTACAACACTGCCGTCGGTGACGAAGGTGGTTTCGCTCCGAACCTGAAATCCAACGCCGAAGCGCTGGAAGTGATCGCTGAAGCCGTTGCCGCTGCCGGTTACAAGCTGGGCACCGACGTGACCCTGGCCATGGACTGCGCTGCTTCCGAGTTCTACGACGCAGAGAAGAAAGAGTACAACCTGAAGGGCGAAGGCCGTGTCTTCACCTCCAACGGTTTCTCCGACTTCCTGGCTGACCTGACCGAGAAGTTCCCGATCGTCTCCATCGAAGATGGCCTGGACGAATCCGACTGGGAAGGCTTCGCCTACCAGACTGCCGAACTGGGCAAGAAAATCCAGATCGTGGGTGACGACCTGTTCGTAACCAACACCAAGATCCTGAAGCGCGGTATCGACAACGGCATCGCCAACTCCATCCTGATCAAGTTCAACCAGATCGGTTCCCTGACCGAAACCCTGGCTGCCATCAAGATGGCCAAGGACGCTGGCTACACTGCCGTCATCTCCCACCGCTCCGGTGAGACCGAAGACGCGACCATCGCCGACCTGGCCGTTGGTACTGCTGCTGGCCAGATCAAGACCGGTTCCATGAGCCGTTCTGACCGTGTTGCCAAGTACAACCAGCTGATCCGTATCGAAGAAGCCCTGGGTGCCAAGGCTCCGTTCCGCGGTCTGAAAGAAGTGAAGAACCAGGCTTAATTTTCGCCTGCTTCCGAGCCTCCCAAAGCCCCGCCATCTGGCGGGGCTTTTTCGTATCCGCCTTCTCCATGAACGAGCCCCGTGTTTTTTATTCCGACCAACCCATCCGGCACACAGGCTTTCTTTTGTCTTGCCTGCGAATATGGGAAACTAGGCCGCTTGAAGGAGACTCAGTGCATGCGGCTACTCACTCTTATCCTGCTCCTCCTGTTGGGAGGGCTGCAATATGACTTCTGGCTGGGGAAGAACGGCCTCTCCGACTATCGGGATCTCTCCAATGCCATTGAGCGGCAGCAGCAGGACAACCTGGTGCTCAAGGACCGCAACAACCTGATCTACCGGGAGATCGACGATTTGACCTCGGGCCTGGAGGCCATCGAGGAGCTGTCGCGCAATGACCTCGGCTACATCAAGCAGGGCGAGACCTTCTACCGGATCATCCCCAAGGAAAAAGACCAGGCGACCGAGCCTGACGGCGTTCCCTACGATGACTGATCACCAGAGCGGACTGACCGCGATAGTCCCGGCCGCCGGTATCGGCAGCCGCATGGGCGCCAGCTGCCCGAAACAGTATCTGTCGCTGGCAGGGAAGTGCATCCTGGAGCATACCCTGGAGCGCCTGCTCTCCCATCCGGCCATCGCCCGGGTGATCGTGGCGCTGGCTCCCCACGATGCCTGGTTCGAGACGCTGGCCGTGGCCGCCGACCCGCGCGTGCTGCGGGTGGAAGGGGGTAGCGAGCGCGCCCATTCGGTGCTCAACGGGCTGCATGTGGCACAAGGGGAGTGGGTGCTGGTGCACGATGCCGCCCGTCCCTGTCTGACCCACGGCGATCTCGACAGGCTTATCGCCACCGCCATGGCGTGCGACGGCGCCATCCTCGGCAGCCGGGTGCGCGACACCATGAAGCGTTCCGACGGGGCGGGCAACATCCTCGCCACCGTGGATCGCGAGCAACTCTGGCATGCCCTGACGCCACAGATGTTCCCCCGCCTTGCGCTCAGGCGTGCGCTGGAGGAGGGGTTGGCCCTGGGGGCGGACATCACCGACGAGGCGTCGGCCATGGAGCGCGCCGGTTTCACCGTCAGGATGGTGGAAGGGCGTGCCGACAACATCAAGGTGACCCGGCCGGAAGATCTCTCCCTGGCCGGGCTCTTTTTACAGCAACAGTGTGCGCGCCAGCCGGCGCGACCCGATTCACCCGCAGAGGAGCAGGCATGATCCGCAGTGGCCATGGTCTTGAGGCATACACATTGGACGGGAAAGGTTTCCACATGATGGGGGGGCACCGGGCATGATGCGAATCGGTCATGGTTTTGACGTACACAAGTTTGGCGGGGTCGGCCCCTGCATGCTGGGCGGGGTGGCAGTGCCCTATGAACAGGGCCTGCTGGCACACTCCGATGGCGACGTGGTACTGCACGCAGTGAGCGATGCCCTGCTGGGGGCCATCGGGGCCGGCGACATCGGCCGCCACTTCCCGGATACGGCCGCCGAATTCAAGGGGATCGACAGCCGCATCCTGCTGCGGGATGTCTTTGCCCGGGTGCAGAAGGCGGGTTATGCCATCGGCAACCTGGATGTGACCATCATCGCCCAGGCCCCCAAGATGGCGCCCCATATCGCGGCCATGTGCGCCGTGCTGGCCGCGGATCTGCAATGTGATTTGAACCGGGTGAATGTCAAGGCGACCACCACGGAACAACTCGGGTTTACGGGGCGCAAGGAAGGGATCGCCACCGAAGCCGTCGTCTTACTGGTGAAACAATAATGCTGGAACAACTTGCCTACCTGCACGGCGCGCCCAGCGCCCGTGGCATCCTCAAGGCCGAGGCCGCCGACTTCGTGGTCAATGAAGATCTCGGGTTTGAACCCTGTGGTGAGGGGGAGCATATCTTCGTCCGGGTGCGCAAAACCGGCGAGAACACCGCCTGGGTGGCGGGCCTGCTGGCGGATGCGGCCGGAGTCGCGCGCAACGCGGTGACCTGGGCGGGTCTCAAGGATCGCCACGCGGTGACCGAGCAGTGGTTCGGCATCCACCTGCCTGGCAAGGCAGAGCCGGATCTGTCGGTCATCCAGAGCGACAGCATCCAGATCCTCGAAAGCAAGCGTCACAACAAGAAGCTGCGGGTGGGCTACCTCAAGGGCAACCACTTCACCCTGCGCCTCACCGGACTGGAGCAAGCCGACGGGCTGGAATCCCGCCTGCAGGCCATCGCCGCCCAGGGGGTGCCGAACTATTACGGTGAACAGCGTTTCGGGCGCGAGGGCAACAACCTGGAAGCGGCCAAGGCGATGTTTGCCGGCAAGCGGATCAAGGATCGCAACAAGCGCTCCCTCTACCTCTCCGCCGCCCGCAGCATGCTGTTCAATGCCATCGTCAGCGCCCGCATCGAGCAGGGGCTGGCACACCAGCTACTGGCCGGTGACTGCGTGATGCTCAAGGGCAGCCACTCCATCTTCAGCGAAGAGGTGCTGACCCCCGAGCTGGAGGCGCGCCTTGCCTCCGGCGACGTACAGCTGACCGCCCCCCAGTGGGGTCGGGGCCGTCTGGCCAGCCAGGGGGCCGCCGCCGAGTTCGAGCAGGGGGTGCTGGCACCCTATGCCGACTGGTGTGACGGGCTGGAGAAGGCCGGGCTGGATCAGGACAGGCGCCCGCTGTTGCTCAAACCCGAGCAGATGAGCTGGCAGCTGGAAGGGGAGGTGCTGACCCTGTCGTTCTTCCTGCCGGCCGGAGCCTTTGCCACCAGCGTGGTACGCGAGTTAATGCAGGCCGAAGAGGCCGATCACGGTTTCAGGAACCCAACCGATGCGAATTCTGGTCAGTAATGACGATGGAGTACATGCCGAGGGCATTCGCGCCCTCAGCGAGGCCTTGACGGCCTGTGGCGAGGTCATCGTGGTGGCGCCGGATCGCAACCGCAGTGGCGCCAGCCACTCTTTGACGCTGGAAGTGCCGCTGCGGGTCACCCGCATCGCCGAAACCGGATACCATGCGGTGAAGGGGACTCCAACCGACTGCGTACACCTGGCGGTCAACGAGCTGGTGCGCCCCGAGCCCGACATGGTGGTGGCCGGCATCAACCACGGTGCCAACCTGGGGGATGATGTCATCTACTCCGGTACCGTGGCGGCCGCGACAGAGGGGCGCCACCTGGGCTTTCCGTCACTGGCCATCTCGCTGGTAGGGCGGACCCATTTCGCCACGGCAGCCCACTACGCGGCCCTGCTGGTGAAGGGCATGATGGTGCATCCGCTGCCCGCCGATCAGATCCTCAACGTCAACGTGCCCGACCTGCCCCTCGATCAGATCAAGGGGATCAGGGTGACGCGCCTTGGCAATCGCCACCGTGCCGAGTCGGTGATCTGCACCGAGGATCCCCGTGGCCAGCCCATCTACTGGATCGGCCCCCCGGGCAGTCAGCAGGATGCAGGCGAGGGTACGGATTTCGCTGCCATCGAGCAGGGCTATGTCTCCATCACCCCGCTGACCATCGACATGACTGCCTACAGCAGTCTGGCGAGCCTGGGTGCCTGGCTGGATCTGCAGGGATGACGTTGTGATAGTACAGCGCCTGTTGAATCAACTGATTGCCCAGGATGTGCGTGATTTCCGCGTGCTGGCGGCGATTGCGAAAGTGCCGCGCCAGCTGTTCGTGGACGAGGCCATGGCCCACAAGGCCTGGGACAATACGGCCCTGCCCATCGGCCATGGCCAGACCATCTCCCAGCCCTACATAGTGGCGCGCATGACCGAGCTGCTGATCCAGAACGATCCGGCCCATGTGCTGGAGATCGGGACGGGCTCCGGTTATCAGACCGCAGTGCTGGCCCATCTGGTGGAGCATGTCTACACGGTGGAGCGGATCAAATCGCTGCAGTTCCAGGCCAGGCGCCGGCTGCGCCAGCTTGATCTGCACAATGTCTCTGCCAAGCATGGCAACGGCTGGCTGGGCTGGCCGAACAAGGGGCCTTTCGATGCCATCCTGGTGACGGCGGCGGCGAGCGAGGTGCCCAAGGCCCTGACCGATCAGCTGGCCGATGGCGGTCGTCTGGTGTTGCCGGTGGGAGATAACCAGCAGACCCTGCAGCTGATCGAGCGATCCGGCTCGCAGCTCACCAGCCGGATCCTGGAGCCGGTGCGTTTTGTTCCCCTGATTGACGGAGATGTCGAGTGAAGTTGTTTTCCCGCCTTTATTTACGGGTGATGCAGTGGGCCCGCCACAAGCATGCCCCCTGGTACCTTGCCATCACCGCGTTTATCGAGTCCATCTTCTGGCCCATCCCGGTGGATGTGATGCTGGCCCCCATGGCGCTCGGCAAACCCCAGCGGGCCTGGCACTATGCCGGGATCGCGACCCTGTTTTCGGTGCTGGGGGCCCTGCTGGGCTATCTGCTCGGCTATGGCCTGTGGGAGCCTGTCGTCCAGCCGCTGGTGGCCTCGGTCGGTTATGAGGACAAGATTGCTCTGGCCGAACAGTGGTTCGAGCAGTGGGGCATCTGGGTGATTTTTATTGCCAGTTTCACGCCGATCCCCTACAAGGTGTTTACCGTCACGGCCGGCTTGCTCCACATGGCACTGCTGCCCTTCATCCTGACCTCGCTCATCGGCCGTGGCATGCGCTTCTTCCTGGTGGCGGGGCTGATGCGCTGGGGTGGCGAGAAGATGGAGCGCAAGCTGATGCACTATGTGGACGTGCTCGGTTGGCTCTGTATTGGTTTGGCCGTTGCGGCCTATTTCTGGTTTAGTCGTTAAGGATCCACTATGTGTTCGCGTGTTTGGCAAGGTAGCGGAGTCGTCGTGTTGTCATGGCTGCTGCTCGCCTGTTCCTCCAGCAAGACTGCTGCCCCGGTACACAGCCTGGGCAATGATCAGATCGCCTCGACCATCCCGGTCCGTCAAGGGGTGGCCAAATCCGGCATTCAGGGCAGCGGTTACACTGTGGTCAAAGGGGATACCCTTTACTCCATTGCGTTCCGCTCGGGCATGGACGTGGATGCGCTGATCAGCATGAATGGCATCACGCCGCCCTACAACATCTACCCCGGCCAGCAACTCAGACTGGATGGTAGCGCCCCCACTGCGGTGGCGAGTGTCGGCAGCCCGGTCAGTCGTGGCAGCGTGACGGGGACGGGCAGTTATCAGGTCCGCCGTGGCGATACTCTGAGCAGCATAGGCCGCCAGTTTGGTGTCTCCAATCAGGTGCTGGCACAGCGCAACAACCTTCAGGCTCCCTATGACCTGCACGTGGGTCAGGTACTCAACGTGGGGGCTGCGGGGGCCTCCAGCGGCCAGATGGTGGCGGCGGTTACCCCGACCGTGACCAGCACGGGCCCCAAACCGCTGGCGACGGCGCCAGCAGGTACGACCACACCATTTATTGCTCAGAAAACGATTGCTCCTGCCCCGTCAACAGCATACGCTCAGGCGAAAGAACAAAAAAACGTCAGCTCCCCGTCAACACTCTCCTGGCATTGGCCTACCAAAGGTCGGATCGTCGAAGGCTTCTCCGTTGCGGAGCAAGGCAACAAGGGCATCGACATTTCTGGCCAGAAGGGTCAGCCCATCTATGCCGCCAGCGGCGGCAAGGTGGTCTACGCGGGCAGTGCTCTCAGGGGCTATGGCAAGCTGATCATTCTCAAGCACAACGATGACTACCTCTCCGCCTACGCTCACAATGATGAGCTGAGGGTCAAAGAGGGAGACAGCGTCAAGGGCGGAGCAGTTATCGCCAATATGGGTAGCACGGATGCGCCGGATGTGCGCTTGCACTTTGAAATCCGGTACAAAGGCAAGTCGATCAACCCGATGGGCTATTTGCCAAAGCGTTAACTCAGAGAGCTAGGTCTTACTCTGGTGCAGGTCAGGGAGACATATCATGAGCCAAGAACAACTGGTAATGCAGGATGCAGAGTTAGAGTTCGACGAAGAGCTGGAGGATCAGGAGGCAGAAGAAGTTCAGGAGGTGGCGGCCGAGGCCGAAGAGACCATTTCCGATGAACTGATGGCGCCCGAACTGAACAAGGTGATGGACGCCACCCAGCTCTATCTGGGGGAGATAGGTTTCTCCCCCTTGCTCACGGCTGAAGAGGAAGTCTATTACGCCCGCCGTGCCTTGCGCGGCGACAAAGCGGCGCGCAAGCGCATGATCGAATCCAACCTGCGCCTGGTGGTCAAAATTGCCCGGCGCTACAACAACCGCGGCCTGGTGCTGCTGGATCTCATCGAAGAGGGCAACCTCGGTCTCATCCGCGCGGTCGAAAAGTTCGACCCCGAGCGCGGCTTCCGTTTCTCCACCTATGCCACCTGGTGGATCCGCCAGACCATCGAGCGGGCCATCATGAATCAGACCCGCACCATTCGTCTGCCCATCCATGTGGTCAAAGAACTGAATGTCTACCTGCGCACCGCGCGCGAGCTTTCCCATCGTCTCGATCATGAGCCGACCGCCGAGGACATCGCTTCTGCGCTGGATCGCTCGGTCGACGATGTGAATCGCATGCTCAAGCTCAATGAAAAGATCACCTCGGTGGATACCCCTATCGGCGGCGATCGCGACAAGGCGCTGCTGGACGTGCTCTCCGACGAGCGCGGCATGGGGCCCGAGCTGGAGTCCCAGGAAGATGACATGCGCAGCAGCATAGTGCACTGGCTGGAAGAGCTTAACCCCAAGCAGCGCGAAGTGCTGGCCCGCCGTTTCGGCCTGCTCGGCTATGAACCGGCGACGCTGGAGGACGTGGGGGCCGAGATCGGTCTGACCCGCGAACGGGTTCGCCAGATCCAGGTGGAAGGGCTGCGCCGTCTGCGGGAGATCCTGCTGGGGCAGGGGCTCTCTATCGAGGCACTCTTTAGAACCAACTAACCAGCGGCGATAGCACCGCCAGACACGAAAAAGGGGCCATGGGCCCCTTTTTATTGAAACAGGATCTTGTGGATCACACCGGATCCAGCGTATCCAGCGGCCAGCGCGGTACGGCCTTGACGGCCAGCGGCTCGAACACGCCCGCCTTCAGGCGCTGCATGCCGGCATAGGCGATCATGGCACCATTGTCGGTGCAGTATTCGGTGCGCGGGTAGAAGACTTCACCGTTCAGGCTCTCCATCAGCTCGGCGAGCTGGGCCCGCAGATGGCGGTTGGCACTGACGCCACCGGCCACCACCAGACGATTGAGGCCGGTCTCCTTCAGGGCGCGGCGGCACTTGATGGCCAGGGTGTCGACCACGGCGTCCTCAAACGCCCGAGCGATGTCGGCACGGGCCTGTTCGTCATCACCATTGGCGGCGATGGTGTTGGCGGCGAAGGTCTTGAGGCCGGAGAAGCTCATGTCGAGCCCGGGGCGGTCGGTCATGGGACGCGGGAAGGTGAAACGTCCCTTGGTGCCTTTCTCGGCAAGACGGGAGAGCAGGGGGCCACCGGGGTAGTCCAGTCCCATCAGCTTGGCTGTCTTGTCGAACGCTTCGCCGGCGGCATCGTCGATGGATTCCCCGAGCAGCTGGTAGCTGCCGATACCATCGACTCTGACCAGCATGGAGTGGCCGCCGGAAACCAGGAGGGCCACGAAGGGGAACTCGGGAGCCTTCTCTTCCAGCATGGGGGCCAGCAGGTGGCCTTCCATGTGGTGTACCGCCACGGCGGGTTTGCCCCAGGCCATGGCCAGGGAGCGGCCTATGGTAGCCCCGACCAGGATGGCGCCCACCAGCCCCGGACCTGCGGTATAGGCGATGCCGTCGATCTCATCCTTGCCGATTCCGGCCTCCTTCAGGGCGGCCTGGATCAAGGGGATCGTCTTGCGGACATGATCCCGGCTGGCCAGCTCGGGAACGACGCCGCCGTAGTCCGCATGCAGCTTGACCTGGCTGTATAACTGGTGGGAAAGGATCCCTTTTTGATCATCGAAGATCGCGATCCCGGTTTCGTCACAGGATGTCTCTATGCCCAATACACGCATTGCTAAAAAATTTCACTGCTAAAATGAGACGGCTATGGTAACCTTCGCGGGTTTTTTAAACCAGAGCGATCTCTGCGGGTTTACTTTCATTCCCTGTCCAGAGTATAATTTCGCACCATTTTAAGACATGCTGATCGATTGAAGGTCAGCTAACAATTTATCACTGAGGTGAAAGGCACATGCCAGTAATCAAAGTCCGTGAAAATGAGCCGTTTGACGTTGCTCTGCGTCGCTTCAAGCGTTCTTGCGAAAAGGCCGGTATCCTGTCCGAAGTTCGTAGCCGTGAGTTCTACGAGAAGCCGACTACCATTCGCAAGCGCGCCAAAGCGTCCGCCGTCAAGCGTCACGCCAAGAAGCTGTCCCGCGAAAACGCACGTCGTATCCGCCTGTACTAATCAAGGGATCATGCCGTGTCTCTGAAGGATCAACTCAAGGATCAGCAAAAGCTCGCCATGCTTGCCAAAGACAAGGCTCGCCTGGGAGCGATCCGTTTGTTGATGGCCGAGATCAAGCAGCGTGAAGTTGACACTCGTGTCGAGCTCGGTGATCAGGAGATCCTCGCCGTTGTGACCAAGATGGTCAAACAGCGTCGTGATTCCATCACCCAATTCGAAGCTGCCGGTCGCCAGGATCTTGCCGACAAAGAGTCCGCAGAGATCGCTGTGCTGCAGGAATTCCTGCCACAACAGCTGACCGAAGCCGAGATCGCCGCCCTGATTGAGCAAGCCGTTGCCGAAAGCGGGGCTGCCGTCATGGCTGACATGGGCAAGGTCATGGCTGTCTTGAAGCCGAAAATTCAGGGGCGTGCCGATGTCGGCGCCGTCAGTGCGCAGGTGAAAACCCGCTTGGCGTAACAGGCAACTCTCTTGTTTGGTCAAAGAAGCCGTGCTTCCCTGGGAATGCGCGGCTTTTTTATTTTCTATGCAATGAAACAGGACGGTTATGGCAGGCAGGATCCCGCAATCCTTTATCGATGATCTGCTCGTACGCACCGACATAGTCGAACTAATCGACTCCCGTGTGCGGTTGAAGAAAGCCGGTAAGAACTACCAGGCTTGCTGCCCTTTTCATAACGAAAAAAGTCCCTCCTTTACCGTCAGCCAGGAGAAGCAGTTCTACCACTGTTTCGGTTGTGGTGCCCACGGCAATGCCATCGGCTTTGTCATGGAGTACGACGGGCTCGAATTTCCCGATGCCATCGAGGAGCTGGCCAGCCTGCATGGCATGCAGGTGCCGCGCGATCAAACCTCGGGTGGGTCTGGCAATAGCCAGCCGGCTGTCAGCAAGGATCTGTTCGAACTGATGAACCAGATCGCCCGCTTCTATGAGAGCAATCTCAAGAACGCGCCGCAGGCGGTGGAGTATCTGAAAGGCCGGGGTCTGACTGGCGAGGTGGTCAAGCGCTTCAACATCGGGTATGCCCCGGGCGACTGGGATCAGGTGAGGAGGCGGTTTGGTGCCAGCCGGGATCACGAGCAACTGCTTATCTCCGGTGGCATGTTGATCCCCCGCGACAGCGGCCCCGGCAGCTATGATCGTTTTCGCGATCGCATCATGTTCCCGATCCGGGACAAGCGCGGCCGGGTCATCGGCTTTGGCGGGCGTGTGCTGGGTGACGGCACCCCCAAATACTTGAACTCCCCTGAAACCCCCATCTTCCACAAGGGGAGGGAGCTGTTTGGGCTCTATGAGGTCAAACAGGCACACAAGGATCCTCGCCGGATCCTGGTAGTGGAAGGCTACATGGATGTAGTGGCGCTCGGGCAGTACGACATCGATTATGCGGTGGCGGCACTGGGCACGGCAACGACCAGCGACCATATCCACACCCTGTTTCGCACCACTGCCGAGGTGGTCTGCTGCTATGACGGGGACAATGCCGGCCGTGAGGCGGCCTGGCGGGCATTGGATAACGCGCTGCCCCATCTGCAGGATGGTCGTGAACTCAAGTTCGTCTTTCTGCCGGATGGGGAGGATCCCGATTCCCTGGTTCGCCAGATCGGCAAGGAGGGGTTCGAAGCCCTGCTGGACAAGGCCCAGCCTTTTGCCGACTTCATGTTCGAGCGCCTGGGGCGCGATGCAGCCCTCTCGGGAGAAGCGGGCAAGTTCGAAGTGGCCAACAAGGCTGCGGAACTGATACGCCGCGTACCGGAGGGCTTCACCCGCGAGGGGTTGATCACCCGTCTCTCCAGCATGATGCGCTGGGGGGAGAACAAGCAGCGGATCGCCGAGTTGTTTGCCAGAAGCAGCCAGCCCAAGGCCGAGATGAGCAAGTCCAAGGTGGCCAAACTGACCCCGCTGCGCCGGGCGTTGGCCCTGATGGTGCAATATCCGGCGATCACCGCCGAGTTGCCGGCCATGCCTGAGCTGGCCGATCTACGTCTCCAGGGCATCCGGTTCCTGCTGCAGCTGCACCAGCAGATCCTGACTCAGCCTGGGGTGACGACGGGCATTCTGCTGGAGCATTGGCGTGGCACCAAGGAAGGAGAAATCCTGGCCCAGCTGGCGATGCACGATCTGTTTGAAGAGGTAAAGCTCGACCAGGAGCCCGATATTCTGGGAGAATTGCAGGATACCTTCGTCGGTTTCATCAACCTGTTCCTGAAGCAACGCATCGAGGAATTACAGGCCAAGGTGGTGCAAGAAGGGCTAAGCTCTGAGGAGACACAAGAGCTGATGATGCTGATCAGAGAGGTGCAGATTGAGAAAAGAAATGAGAGTGGGGCTTGATATTTGAGTGAGTAGTCCCAATATGAATAGCGTTGCCCGAATCGACGGGATTGAAAGCAAACACTTTATAACCACCTGGCCCCGACAACACTGCGGGCAGGGGTTTCTCATGACCGACGCCGCAACCAGACATAGCATGTCTGGCGGTTTTCTATTAGAATTGGCTATTTGCGCAGCAGCGCACTGTACGCGCAACCTAGCAACACCAACCGGATGAGTTCTATGGAGCAAACCCCGCAGTCTCAGCTTAAACTCCTCGTTGCCAAAGGTAAAGAACAGGGCTACCTGACTTATGCCGAGGTGAACGATCACCTCCCGCAAGACATTGTCGATTCAGACCAGATCGAAGACATCATCCAGATGATCAACGATATGGGCATTCAAGTGGTTGAAAACGCTCCGGATGCCGATGACCTTATCATGGCTGAAGGTGGTACCGCCGATGAAGACGCTGCCGAAGCAGCGGCCCAGGCACTGGCATCTGTTGAATCCGAGATTGGTCGCACGACCGATCCCGTCCGCATGTACATGCGAGAAATGGGTACCGTCGAACTGTTGACCCGTGAAGGCGAGATCGATATCGCCAAGCGGATCGAAGACGGGATCAACCAGGTACAAAGCTCCGTGGCCGAGTACCCGGAAGCCATCACCTATCTGCTCGAGCAGTACGACAAGTATGAAGCCGAGCAACTGCGCCTCTCCGACATCATCTCCGGCTTTATCGACCCGAACGAAGTGGATGACGTGGCGCCGACCGCCACCCACATCGGCTCCGAGCTCAGCGAAGATGACCTCGCCGATGAGGATGAAGACGAAGACGAAGACGAAGACGAAGACGGCGACAATTCCGACGACGACGGCGACGGCGGTCCGGATCCGGAAGTCGCGCGCGAGAAGTTCGGTGAACTGCGCGCCCAGTATGAAGTGACTCGTCTCTCCATTCAGCAGAATGGTCGTGCCCACGACGACACCCAGAACGCCATCGCCCAGCTGGCCGATGTCTTCCGTCAATTCCGCCTGATGCCCAAGCAGTTCGATCGTTTGGTCAATAACATGCGGGAGATGATGGAGCGTGTCCGCGTGCAGGAACGCATCATCATGAAACTCTGCGTGGAACAGGCCAAGATGCCGAAGAAGACCTTCGTCGCTGCCTTCACCAACAATGAGTGCGAGACTGCCTGGTTCGAATACCAGAAGCAGGCCGGCAAGGCGTGGTCTCCCCGTCTGCTCGAGATGGACGAAGAGATCCTGCGTTCCATCGGCAAGCTGCAGCAGATCGAAGAAGAGACCGGCCTGTCGATTGCCCAGATCAAGGATATCAACCGTCGCATGAGCATCGGTGAGGCCAAAGCCCGCCGTGCAAAGAAAGAGATGGTCGAGGCCAACCTGCGTCTGGTTATCTCCATCGCCAAGAAGTACACCAACCGCGGTCTGCAGTTCCTGGATCTGATCCAGGAAGGCAACATCGGTTTGATGAAGGCGGTCGACAAGTTTGAATACCGTCGTGGCTACAAGTTCTCGACCTACGCCACCTGGTGGATCCGTCAGGCCATCACCCGCTCCATCGCGGATCAGGCCCGTACCATCCGTATCCCGGTGCACATGATCGAGACCATCAACAAGCTCAACCGTATCTCCCGTCAGATGCTGCAGGAGATGGGGCGCGAACCGAACCCGGAAGAGCTGGCCATGCGCATGGGCATGCCGGAAGACAAGATCCGCAAGGTATTGAAGATCGCCAAAGAGCCCATCTCCATGGAGACGCCCATCGGCGATGATGAAGACTCCCACTTGGGCGATTTCATCGAAGATACCACGTTGGCCCTGCCGGCGGATGCGGCCACCAGCGAGAGCCTGCGCAACGCGACCCGCGAGGTGCTGGCCGGCCTGACCGCCCGCGAAGCCAAGGTGCTGCGCATGCGTTTCGGTATCGACATGAACACCGACCACACCCTCGAGGAAGTGGGCAAGCAGTTCGACGTCACCCGTGAGCGTATTCGTCAGATCGAAGCCAAGGCCCTGCGCAAACTGCGCCACCCGAGCCGCTCGGAAGTGCTGCGCAGCTTCCTGGACGAGTAACCCTCGACCATCTGCTCCGGCCTGGAGCCGCAGCCAAAAAGCCCCGCCATGCGGGGCTTTGTTTTATCCGCCGTATGGGATGACCGAGTCCCTGTCGAGATGGACAAAATCTCGCCAAGTGGTTGATATGACTATGGACGGGTTATCTCGCATCCCCTATAATCCACGCCGCAAACCAGCATCATGGCCCCTTAGCTCAGTTGGTTAGAGCAGTCGACTCATAATCGATTGGTCGCCCGTTCAAGTCGGGCAGGGGCCACCACATTTCAGCCAAAGCCGCTCCTCGTGAGCGGCTTTGTCGTTTCTGGCGTGTCACCAGCGCCTGTCCAGATCCTCGGCATAGAGTGCCATGGCGCGCCGATAGGGTGCGATCGCGGGATCCGTGGTCGTTGCCGCCAGCACCGCCAGCAGGCTCTCCATCCCCTCCTTGTGGCGTCCCAGGTTGTAGCAGGTCATGGCACGAAACACCTTGAACTCCACGGCATCGGGGAAGCGGGCCAGCGCCTCATCGAAGGTGGCCAGGGCCTCGGCATCGTGCCCCGTGGTGCGATAGGAGCTGCCGAGGCCGAGCCAGGCACCGCGCAAGGATGCATTGCCCAGCCCCAGTTCGATGGCCTTGCGGTAGAGCGGGATGGCCTGGGCCTCGCGCCCGAGCATGTCGTGCAGACTGGCCACTTCGTAATGCAGCTCGGCATGGGCCGGGTGCTCGATGAGTTGCAGCAGGCCGTGCTGGCGGGCTTCCTCGATCCGTCCCTCGGCCTTGAGAGTATTCAACTGTTTCATATGCGCTCCTGCATGGGGATGAAGGATCAGTATGCATGTCGATGGGGTGGCGGGGAACGTGCCATGGGGCCATGAAAAAGGCCTCCCGCCGATGGCGGGAGGCCTGGTTGCAATGCATTGGGCGTGTGTCCAGCCTTACTGTGCGCTCAGGCTGTAGGCCAGGGTCTGGTCATTGAAACGCACCACATAGACGCCAACCACTGCGGTGGCGATGTCTGCCCCGGCCAGCTCGGCCACGCCATCCTTGTTGGTGTCGCCGTAGTTCTGGGTCCAGTCCCCCTTGACGTCGAACTTGAAGCGCTGTCCACCGTTGCCATCCCCGCTGCCGGTGAAGGTGACGCTGGCCTGCCAGAGGTGATCCCCCACCAGTGACATGGGTGTGGTGCCCCAGCTGTTGGTGGTGCCGCGAATGTTGAGGCTGGCGACATTCTTGGCATAGGTGACGCTCACCGGGGTCAGGCTGTATTGCAGGGTCTGATCGTTGAAGCGTACCCGGTACTGGCCGGTGACCGTGGTGTAGATGTCGCTGCCGGTCAGTTCGGCCACGCCGTCCTTGTTGCTGTCGCCATAGTTCTGGGTCCAGTCCCCCTTGACGTCGAACTTGAAGCGCTGGTTGGTCTGCCCGTCGAAGGTGACCAGGGCTTCCCACTGGTTGTCGGCGACCAGCGTCATGGCAAGGGATCCCCAGGCATTGGGGGTACCGCGGAAGTTCAGGGTCGGCAGCACGCTGGCATAGGTGCCGTTGTCGTCGGTGACGGTCACGGTGGCGCTGGCACTGGCGGTCAACCCTTCCGCATCGGTCACGGTGACCGTCACGGTATGGGTACCCGGGGTATCGAACCGGACTGTCTCCGTGGCGGCGGTGCCCCCGCTGGACCAGCTGTAGCTCACCACGCCGCCATCGTCGCTGGAAGCTGAGGCGTCGAACACCACGCTCTCACCCGCCTTGACGCTGAGGGTCTTGGGGGAGAGGGCGGCCACCGGTGCCTGGTTGCTGGTGAGGGGGGTGACCGTGTAGCGTAAATCGCTCTCGCTCAGGGTAATGCGGTAGGTGCCCGCCCCGCTGACCAGGATATCCTTGCTGCTGCCCTTGTCGGCGATGCCATCCCCCTCGTTGTCGCCGTAGTTTTCGGTCCAGTTGCCGAAGACGTCGAACTTGAAGCGCTGGGCACCGGTGGCGTCACCGTTGCCGGTCAGGGTGAGGGTGGCGGACCAGACACGGTTGGCATCGACGGTCATGGGGGTGTTGCCCCAGGCGTTGTGAGTGCCACGCAGGTTCATGCTGCTGAACTTGTTGCCCGGCAGGACGGAACCTCCGCAGGGGCTGGCTTTGGTGCAACCGGCGAGGATGGCTGTTGCCTTCATGCCGGGTACGTTCAGGCTGGCCTTGCCGCTGCCATCGACGGTGACATAGCCGCCGCTGCAGTAATCAGTGCCCCCCAGGAGGTTGCAGTACTCGCCGGCCGGCAGGCCGGTCTGCACCGAGGCCACCAGGCTGCCGCTCTCGTTGTTGATGGCGACGAAGCCCTTGTCACCGCGGCCGAAGGCGATCTGGTTGTTGCCGTTGTCCCACCAGTGGCTGACGGGCTGGCCCTCGGTTCTGTTGTGGAACAGGGCCATGTTCATGATGGTCGGGCGCCGCTGCTCGCAGTTCCACTGGCTGTCGGAGCAGGGCGTGCTGCCCGGTGCCCCCTTGTCGGTTTCATAGGTGCCCATGTTTTCGAAGCGGTAACCCGACATCACCTGCTTCCAGCCATAGGGCCAGGCCATCATGAAGGTGTTGGCCAGCTCATAGCGGGCGCCGTTCATGAAGGTGAGCATGCCACCGCCACCATGGCCCCGCTCGCGGTCGTGGTTGACCACGAAGACGAATGCCTTGTTCGACGGGAGAAGGCCCCAGCTCTCGCCCAGGGTCTTGAGGTTCTTGATCTGGCCGTTGAAGTTGGCAGCGAGATCCGTGCCGTATTTGAAGTCGGTGACGGTGTCTATGTAGGTGTAGCGAGGGGGCTGGATGTCGGCGGATTCCCCGCCTGCGCCGATCACCTCGAGGTAGGCTCTGGGGCTGCCCGCCTTGTCGAGGATGGCCTTCACGTCGGCCGGGGCCATGTGCTTGGCCGCATCTATGCGAAAGCCCGCCACGCCCCAGCCGAGCAGGGTCTTCATGTAGGTGGCGATCTGATCCTGCACGTAGGCGGAGCCTGTATTGAGGTCCGGCATGCCGTAGAGGGCGCCGTTCCAGACGTTGTTGCTGTCGCCGTAGTTGGTGATGTCGCCGCTGTGGTGGAAGTCGTTGTAGCCGAACTGGGGATACTGGAATTGCCCCGAGTTGTAGCTGCCACCGCCGGTGGCGGTGCCGGTGCCCGAGGCCAGCTGGTTGAAGACGGCGTCGGCGTAGACCTTGACCCCGGCCGCGTTGCAGCGGGCGATCATGCTTCTGAGCTCCGCCTCGCTACCGCCGAAGCTGTTGAAGTTGCTGAAGCTGACCGGTTGATAGACGGTCCACCAGACCTGGCTGCCCTGCTTGTGTTCGGCGGGGGGGGTTATCTGGACGCCGCCGAACCCCTTGGGCCCGAGCACGGTCTCGCACTCGTTGGCGATGTCGTTGAACTTCCATTGGAACAGGTGAACCATGACCCCTTCGGCGCTGGCAGTGTGGCTGAAAGAGCCGAGTGCTGCCGCCAGCAGGGCGGTTCGAAACAGTGTGGTGTGCATGACGATTTTCCCTTCGATCTTGTTATTGACGTATCACTGTCTATGAATCGAACGGACAACAAACTTCCTCGTTCAGCTCAGTAGCATTCATGAAAATCTGCTGGTTGAACATTGAACAGCCTGAATTAATTAAGAAATGTGAATGAAAATGCTTTCATGCGTCCCTGTCGGAAGAGGACGCGACAGCGCCTGTGCAGGTCGCTGCACGGGCCGGGAGAAGGGCGGGGGAAGAGACAAGAACGGGGCCCATCAGGGCCCCGGGAGAGTCAGGTGTTGGGTTCCTGTTGCTGAACCCGGGCATCGCGTCTGCGCCTTGGCAGCATGCGGGTCACCAGGTTGCTGCGCTGGCGCCAGGAGGTGTAGATGACGGCGCTCAGGTGCAGGGCGATCATGCCCTGCAGCGCCCAGGTACACCACTCGTGCCAGTCATCGGCCCCGAGCTCGAAGCCGGTCTCGGTGTTCTGGAACCAGCCGGTACCGGCCGTCGCCAGGACGAGCAGCCAGAGTGCCCAGACCGCCAGCTTGCCGCTGCCGTGGTGGCCGGGCGTGGGCGGGGTTCGCTCGCGCAGGGCATCGGCCTGCTGCCGGAAGTCCTCCCGGCTCGGAATGAGGGCGCGCAGGCGGGCGGGGCCGCGTGCGAAGGTGAGCCCCCACAGCAGGCGCAGTCCGATCAGCACCATGACGGCGTATCCCATCCGCTCGTGCCACTCTTCCCCCGCTTCGTTGAGCCAGAGATTGCCGATACAGATGGCCGCCACCCCCCAGTGGGTGAGGCGGACCAGACCATCCCAGTGGAAGGGATCAGCCTTTCTGCTTGGCATAGTTGTGGTACTCCTTCTTCAGGTCGTTGACCTTGGCCAGGTGAGCCTGGGCCTTCTCCTGGTCTCCGGCCTGCAGGGCCGCCAGGCTGGCGTCCAGCTCGTTTTGTACCTTGTTCATGCCTTCGAGGAATTTCTCCTTCTTGGCGGCCGGCATGTTCCTCTCCTTGGCCACATCCAGCTGGGCCTTCATCTCCTTGATGTGTTTCTCCATGGTGGCCGCATCGTCGGCCTTCACGGCCTGCTTGTAGTTGAAACCGATCTTCTTCATCGGTTGCTCCAGATCGCCGGCCACGGCGGGCAGGGTCATCAGGCCGAACATCAGGGGCAGCAGCAGGGGACGCACAGTTTTCAGCATGGGATTTCCTTATGAGACGACGAAATTGCAGGTTCTTATGACACTCATATGAGTGCGCTATCGGCAGCATGATGCCACGAAAGCTGGCCAATTGTATGGGGAAAGTGCGACTGATTGTGACGAAATGTGTGCATCCTGCTGTACGAATGTAACCGAACGGAGTGTGTCAGGCATCGGATGCCAAGCGGGCGAAACGGAAGGCTGAAGCCCACCAAGGCGGCCTGGCAGCAGCATGCGGGGAGTCCGAATGCAGTGGGGGGCTGCACCCCGGCAACAAAAAAGGGCCCGGGGGCCCTTGTCTGCGAGGTAGCAAGTGACGGCTTATTTGGCCAGCTCGCGTTCGATGGCGCGCCAGCCGATGTCGTTGCGGTAGAAGACGCCGTCCCACTTGATGCGCCCTGCCAGCTGATAGGCCCGTTGCTGCGCCTCGGCGACCGTGTGGCCGAGGGCCGTGGCGCACAGTACGCGCCCCCCGGCGGTGACTACGGTATCGCCTTCCATGCGGGAGCCGGCGTGGAATACCTTCTCGCCGCTCGCCTCTTCCACCGGCAGGCCGCTGATGGGCTTGCCCTGCTGGTAGTCGCCGGGGTAGCCGCCCGCCGCCAGCACCACGCCGATGGCGACGCGGGGGTCATAGATGGCTTCGACCTGATCCAGCTTGCCGGCGCAGGCTGCCAGGCAGAGCTCCACCAGATCGGAGCGCATGCGCAGCATGATGGGCTGGGTCTCGGGGTCGCCGAAGCGGCAGTTGAACTCGATCACCTTGGGGTTGCCCTGGCCGTCGATCATCAGGCCGGCGTAGAGGAAACCGGTATAGACGTTGCCCTCGGCCGCCATGCCGCGCACGGTCGGCATGATCACCCGCTCCATCACGCGCTGGTGCACCTCGGGGGTGACCACGGGCGCGGGGGAGTAGGCGCCCATGCCGCCGGTGTTGAGGCCGGTATCGCCATCACCGACCCGTTTGTGATCCTGGCTGGTGGCCATGGGCAGCACATGCTCGCCGTCCACCATAACGATGAAGCTCGCCTCTTCCCCGTCCAGGAACTCCTCGATCACCACCCGGGCGCCGGCATCGCCGAAGGCATTGCCGGAGAGCATGTCGCGCACCGCCTCTTCCGCTTCGGCGAGGGTCATGGCGACGATCACCCCCTTGCCAGCGGCCAGGCCGTCAGCCTTGATCACGATGGGGGCGCCTTTCTCGCGCAGGTAGGCCAGGGCTGGCTCCACCTCGGTGAAGTTCTGGTACTCGGCGGTCGGGATGGCGTGGCGGGCCAGAAAATCCTTGGCAAACGCCTTGGAGCCTTCCAGCTGGGCAGAGGCGGCGGTCGGGCCGAAGATGGCCAGCCCCTCGGCGCGGAACGCATCGACCACCCCTTTCACCAGCGGCGCTTCCGGCCCGACGATGGTCAGACCGATGTGCTGCTCCTTGGCAAACGCCAGCAGGGCCGGGATGTCGGTGGCCGAGATGGCCACGTTCTCGATGCTCCCTTCATGGGCGGTGCCGGCATTGCCGGGGGCGACGAAGACCCGGGTCACCAGGGGAGATTGCTTGGCCTTCCAGGCCAGGGCGTGTTCACGGCCGCCGTTGCCAATGATCAGTACTTTCATCGTATCGCTCGCTTCTATTCGGGGTCACTGGCGGGCCAACAGCCTGCGCCAGTGAAAATAGCCAGGTGAAAAGAGACAACAAAAGGGCCGCCAGCGGCGGCCCTGATCCATCAGTGACGGAAATGGCGCATGTTGGTGAACACCATGCACATGCCGTGTTCGTTGGCGGCGTCGATCACCTCCTGATCGCGCATCGAGCCACCGGGCTGGATGACGCAGGAGATACCCGCAGCAGCAGCGGCGTCGATGCCGTCGCGGAACGGGAAGAAGGCGTCGGAAGCCATGACGGAGCCCGCCACGGTCAGCCCTTCATCCTCGGCCTTGATGCCGGCGATCTTGGCGGAGTAGACCCGGCTCATCTGGCCGGCGCCCACGCCAATGGTCTGGCCGTCTTTGGCATAGACGATGGCGTTGGACTTGACGAACTTGGCGACCTTCCAGCAGAACAGCAGGTCTTTCAGTTCAGCCTCGGTCGGCTGGCGCTGGCTGACCACGGTCAGATCCCCCAGGGTGACCATGCCGAGATCGCGCTCCTGCACCAGCAGGCCGCCGTTGACGCGCTTGAGGTCAAACCCTTGCGCCGGGGCAGTCCATTGACCGCACTCCAGCAGACGCACGTTCTGCTTGGCGGCGACCGCGTCGCGGGCTGCCTGGCTGATGCTGGGGGCGATGATCACTTCCACGAACTGGCGGGCCACGATGGCCGCAGCGGTGTCGCCGTCCAGTTCGCGGTTGAAGGCGATGATGCCGCCAAAGGCCGAGGTGGGGTCGGTCTGGTAGGCGCGATCGTAGGCGGTCAGCAGGTTGTCACCGATGGCGACGCCACAGGGGTTGGCGTGCTTGACGATGACGCAGGCCGGCTCGCTGAACTCCTTCACGCACTCCAGCGCCGCGTCGGTGTCGGCGATGTTGTTGTAGGAGAGGGCCTTGCCCTGCAGCTGGGTGGCGCTCGCCACCGAGCCCGGTGCGGCCTGCTCTTCGGCGTAGAAGGCGGCAGCCTGGTGGCTGTTCTCGCCGTAGCGCATGTCCTGTTTCTTGATGAACTGGGCGTTGAAGGTACGCGGGAAGCGGGACTCTTCATCCCCTTCCTTGTTCTCGCCGTAGGAGGGCACCAGAGTGCCGAAGTAGTTGGCGATCATGCCGTCGTAGGCGGCGGTGTGCTCGAAGGCTGCAATGGCCAGATCGAAGCGGGTCGCCAGAGTCAGGCTGTTGCCGTTGCCATCCATCTCGGCGATGACGCGGTCATAGTCGGAGGCCTTGACGACGATGGTGACGTCCTTGTGGTTCTTGGCAGCGGAACGGACCATGGTCGGACCGCCAATGTCGATGTTCTCGACGGCGTCTTCCAGGGTGCAGCCAGCTTTGGCCACGGTGGCGGCGAAGGGATAGAGGTTGACGACGACCATGTCGATGGGGGAGATGGCGTGCTGGGCCATGATGGCGTCATCCCGGTCGCGGCGGCCGAGGATGCCACCGTGCACCTTGGGATGCAGGGTCTTGACCCGACCGTCCATCATCTCGGGGAAGCCGGTGTAGTCGGAGACCTCGGTGACCGGCAGGCCGGCATCGGCCAGCAGCTTGGCGGTACCACCGGTGGAGAGCAGGGCCACACCCCGCGCGTCGAGTGCCTTGGCAAATTCCAGGATGCCAGTCTTGTCAGACACACTCAGCAGTGCGCGGCGAATGGGTCGAGCTTGTTCCATCACTCTATCGTCCTCAGCATAACGGGGACCGTTCCATGGGAGGCGAGGCTCAACACACAGAGAGTCCCCAAATAAATGGAAGTGGGGGATTTCGCAAACCACTCTCGCCAGAAGGCTGGCCGTTGGCAAAAGCGTTTTAGGAAATGCCCGCTTGACGCGACGCTCTCTTGTGGGCGCGTATTCTACACAAAAAATGTGAGCCGTGGTGGATTTTTTAAAGAGACAAAGCCTTGTGGGATGCGGCGTTAAACGTTTTCCGGTGGTTTTTTGTGAAACGTTTGTCTTTTCAGTGTTTTGGGGATAAAGGGCCATGATGGGGCGGGTTTGCTGCCCCTTTCCTGCCTTTGGCTGGCAATCGCCGGGCAAAGGGGCGATAGTGGAGGCCGGTTTATATTGAGTACCATGTCGGGGATGTCATGCAGGGGGAGAGGACCATGTATCGGATCGGGGAGCTGGCCAGGGCGTGCGGGGTGAAGGCGGACACCCTGCGCTTTTACGAGAAGAACGGTCTCATCTCGCCAGGCCTTCGCAACGAGTCGGGCTATCGCCTCTACGGGGAGCAGGACAGGCGGCGGCTGGAGTTCATCATCCGTGCCAAGTCGGTGGGCTTCTCCCTGGCGGACATCGGCGAGCTGCTCGCCCTCGACACCAACAAGGCTAAGGTTACCTGCCAGGAGGTGAAGGCGGTGGCCGACGCCAAGCTCGAACAGGTGGAGCAGAAAATCGTCGAGCTGACCCGTTTTCGCGAGAACCTGAGGGAGCTCTCCGACATCTGCTGCGGCGGTCCGCGTTCGGCAGAGCACTGCGCCATCCTGGAGACCCTGGAGTCCGGCGCCCCCTCCCGCCACGAGCATCACGACCATGAGCACTGAACTGCAGCGCCCCCGGGTCAGTGCCTTTCTCGCCCTCTCCCTCGACGGCTTTATCGCGGGGGAGGGGGGCGATCTGGCGTGGCTCACCCCCTTTGGCGGTGACTCTCAGGAGGAGACCGGTTATGCGGGCCTGATGGCGAGCGCGGATACCCTGCTGATGGGGCGCAACAGCTATGACACCGTGCTCGGGTTTCCCGAGTGGCCCTACGGGGACAAGCCGCTGGTGGTGCTGACCCACAGGGCGGCCGATCCCCGCACCCACGTCACCTTCCGGCAGGGGGCGCTGCCACAGGTGCTGGATACGCTCTGGCAGGAGGGGAGCCGCCACCTCTATCTGGATGGTGGCGATCTGGTGCGCCAGGGGCTGCAGGCCGGGGTCGTCGACGAGCTGACCCTGTTCTGGGTGCCGGTCACCCTGGGGCGCGGGGTGCCGCTCTTTGCTGGATCCCTGCCCGGCGCGCTGAGGCCTGTGTCCAGTACCGTGCTGCCGAGCGGGCTGGTGCGGGTCGTATATCAACCGGCCTGAGGATCCCGCCAGCACTCTTGCAGACGGGCCGAGAGAGGCGCACAATCGGCGCGTTTTTCGCCGCCTGCTCCAGGCCTGTGGTGGCAGGGGCGATGGCAAACACGACAACCCCATCAAGGAGCCGATATGGCCAAGAAGAAGGTGACCGCCGTCACCGCAGAACTCACCCACGCCCACCAGCGTGGCATCATCCAGGACAATCACCTCAAGGCACTGGTGACCTCCCCCCTGTTCCAGGCCCGGGTCGAGGCGAGCAAGAAGGGCAAGGGCAGCTATCAGCGCAAGGCCAAGCACGGCAAGCGGTGGGAGCCCGGCCAACAGCAGATGGTATGCGTCTGCTGCTGAGCGGGTTTCCATCCCTTCATCTCAAAACAATCAGGGCGCCCATGGCGCCCTGATTGTTGTTGCGAAAGCGACCGTTTGCTCACGGCTTCGCTGCAAGATGTGTGAACGCCTTCTTACTCGTCCATAAAGAGTTCGAGCAGCACGTTCAGATAGCGATGGCCGAGGGGGGTGAGCTGCCAGCTGTCGCCGAGATCCTCGATCAGCTCCTTGCTCTGGGCGATGTCCAGCACCGTCTCCACCCGTTCCAGCGCCAGGCCGGTATAGGCCTCGAACTCGCGCTTGGGGGCCGGTTCAAACAATCTGAACCGGTTCATGAAGTACTCGAGCGGCAGATCGTCCGCGCTCACCTGCCACTGCTCATCCAGATAGGGGCGGCTCGGGTCCAGATACCCCTTGGGGTGTTTCACCTTGGCGGTGCGCAGGATCTGGCCGTTGGCCAGATCGGTCACCTTGCCGTGGGCGCCGCAGCCGATCCCCAGGTAGTCGCCGAAGCGCCAGTAGTTGAGGTTGTGGCGGCACTGATATCCCGCCTTGGCATAGGCCGAGATCTCGTACTGCTGATAGCCCTGGGCGGTCAGCATGGCGTGCCCCTGCTCGTAGATGTCCCACAGGGTGTCGTCTTCCGGCAGCTTGGGCGGCTTGGAGGCAAACGCCGTGTTCGGCTCTATGGTGAGCTGATACCAGGAGAGGTGCGGCGGCGCGCAGTCGATGGCCTGCTGCAGATCGTAGAGGGCATCGTTCAGGCTCTGATCCGGCAGGCCGTGCATCAGATCCAGGTTGAAGGTGGGAAGCGCGATGGCGTGGGCCAGTTCGGCCGCCTTGCGCGCCTCCTCGGGGCCGTGGATGCGGCCGAGGCGGGTCAGCTTCTCTTGCTGGAAGCTCTGCACCCCGATGGAGATGCGGTTGATGCCGGCCCGCTGGAAGCCGGCGAACTTGTCCGCCTCTACCGTGCCCGGGTTGGCCTCCATGGTGATCTCGCAGTCCGCCGTCAGGGGAATGCGTGCGCGCACCCCGTCCAGCAGGGCCTGCATGGCCGCCACGGAGAGCAGGCTCGGCGTGCCGCCACCGATAAAGATGGAGGAGAGCGGCCGTCCCTGGGCCCAGTGCAGGTCTTGCTCCAGATCCTCCAGCAGGGCCGCCACGTACTCGAGGTGGGGCAGCTCCCCCTTCTGGGCGTGGGAGTTGAAGTCGCAATAGGGGCACTTCTGGACACACCAGGGCACGTGGATATAGAGGGAGAGGGGCGGCAGTTGCAGCATGGGGTTTCCAGTATTCAAAAAATCAAAAGGGGTCGGGTGGCCCTGGCTGCCGATGACAACGGGCCGGGCGCCGCCAACGAAACGGGGGCCGACGGCCCCCATTGTAGATGACAACGCGGCGTTAGGCAGCGCTTTAGTTGACCGCCGCCAGGGCTGCTTTGAGTTTGGCCAGGGCCTGGCCGCGATGGCTGAGCTGGTTCTTCAGCTCGGCCGGCATCTGGGCCGAGGTGCAGTCGTGGTCGGGGACGAAAAACACGGGATCATAGCCAAAGCCGTGCTGACCGCGGGGCTCGTCGATGATCATCCCCTCCCAGCTCGCCTGGCAGATGAGGGGGGTGGGGTCGTCGGCGTGGCGCATGTAGACCAGCACGCACCAGAAGCGGGCGCTTTTCAGGTAATCCGGGGCGCCCTTGAGCTCGGCCAGCAGCTTGTCGATGTTCTCCTTGTCGCTGGCACCAACGCCGGCAAAACGGGCGGAGTAGACGCCGGGACGGCCGTGCAGCAGGTCCACTTCCAGGCCGGAGTCGTCGGCCACGGCGGGCAGGCCGGTGACGCGGGCGGCGTGACGGGCCTTGATGATGGCATTCTCGACGAAGGTGGTGCCGGTCTCATCGGCATCGGAGACTGAAAACTCGCTCTGCGGGATCACCTGGATCTTCATATCGGCCAGCATAGCGGCCAATTCCTTCACCTTTTTCTGGTTCCCTGTTGCCAGGACAAGCTTGTTCATCACACACCTCCGCAAAAATAATCTGCGCATTCTATGCGGGGGCGGGGCCGAGTAAAAGCGCAATTGTCCGATGCTGGGTTCCGTTCGGGCTACAATCTGTCCGGCGTGACAAGCAGATAAAATACATCTTTCCCATAGGGAATAACCGAAGTGATTAAATACCATTTCAATTCATTACTGTGAGTCAGTAGACTCGCGCACCAATCGATATTCCTAGGGCTTGAGGTGACTGATGCCATTGATTCTTCTGCTTGTACTCCTGGTGTTGTTCAGCCCGCTGGCCATCGACATCTACCTGCCCGCCATCCCGCAGATGGCCGAGCAACTGGGGGCCGAAGTGACCCTGATGCAGGGCACCATTACCTGGTTCCTGTTTAGCATGGGGATGGGACAGTTGCTGGTGGGCCCGCTCGCCGATCGCTATGGCCGCAAACCCGTGGCCCTGGGCGGCGTGCTGCTCTATGGCCTGAGCGCGCTGGGCGCCGGTTTTGCCGCCAGCCTCGGTGAGCTGATGCTGGCGCGGGTGCTGCAAGGCCTGGGGGCCTGTGCCACCTCGGTTGCCGCTTTCTCCGTGGTACGTGACAGCTATGGCCCCAAGAAGAGTGGCCAGATGATCTCCTACCTGAACGGCGCCATCTGCTTCATTCCCGCGCTGGCCCCTCTGCTGGGTGGCTGGCTCACCGCCAAGGCCGGCTGGTCGGCGAACTTCTGGTTTATGGCCGGGTACGCCGTCGTGGTCGGCAGCTGGCTGCTGTGGCGGATGCCGGAGACTCGCCCGGAAGAGACCAGCAGCAGCGGCCCGCTCATCAGCTGGTCCCGCTACAGCCCGGTGCTGCGCTCCCCGAGCTTCCTGTTCAACGCGGCCCTGTGCATGCTGGCGATGGCGGTGATCCTGGCCTATGTCACTGCGGCGCCGGTGCAGCTGATGGTGAAGCTGGGTCTGGACATGAACGGGTTCAGCTACTGGTTCACCGCCAACGCTGTCCTCAACATCCTGGCCTGCTTCCTGGCTCCTCGCTTCATCGCCAGGGTGGGGCCGAGGCGGACCCTGCGCCTCGGCTTGCTGGTGCTGCTGATCTGCGCCATCTCCCTGACGCTGGCCATGCACATCCCGCATCCGCTGGCCATGATGGGGCCGGTGTTCCTCTCCAGCATCGGCTTCGCCATGATCCTGGGCGCCGCAGCCGGTATGGCCCTGGCTCCTTTCGGCCACTGCGCCGGCACGGCGGCGGCCCTGCTCGGTCTGTTCCAGATGAGCGGCTCTGGCGCCCTGGTGGGGCTCACCGGTGCCTTGATGCCGGATCCCCTGAGCCAGCTGGCCCTGCACATGTGGCTGTTGCTGCCCCCCTTGCTGGTACTGATGACACGTCAGGGGCGGCGCTTGTGTTTGCAATAAATCCTGTGCTCTGATGAGCACACTCAGGGGGCCTTGAGCCCCCTTCTCTTTATGCAGGCGATGGCTCGCCTGCTCCCCATGACATGCTACCCGTGGAGACAACCGCATGAGCCACACAATCAACGCCGCCCTGGTGGGCTATGGCTTCGCAGGGCAGACCTTTCACGCCCCCTTTCTGACTACCACCCCCGGTCTCGCCCTGCGTTGGGTGGTGAGCCGGGATGCCGCCAAGGTGCAGGCCGAGTTGCCCGGTTGCCTCGTCGGTTCCCTTGACGAGGTGCTGGCGGACGAGACCGTGGATCTGGTGGTGATCGCCACGCCGAACGACACCCATGCTCCCATCGCACGCCAGGCTCTGCTGGCGGGCAAGCACGTGGTGATCGACAAGCCGTTCGCTCTGGATCTGGCAGAGGCCGAGGCGCTGGTGGTGCTGGCCGAGGAGCAGCAGCGCCTGCTCAGCATCTTCCACAACCGGCGCTGGGACGGGGACTTTCTCACCGTGCGCCGCCTGCTGGCGGAGGGGGCGCTGGGACAGGTAGCCCAGTTCGAATCCCATTTCGACCGTTATCGCCCCGAAGTGCGCCAGCGCTGGCGCGAGGCGGGTGGCCCGGGCTCCGGCCTCTGGTTCGATCTCGGCCCCCATATCCTGGATCAGTCCCTGCAACTGTTCGGCCAGCCTGACTGGATCCAGGCCGATCTCGCCCGGCAGCGCCCGGGGGCACTGAGCGATGACTACTTCCACGTGGTGCTGGGCTACGGCGAGAAACGGGTCATTCTGCACGGCAGCTGTCTGGTCTCGGCCACCATGCCGCGTTTTGTCATCCACGGCAGCGAAGGATCCTTCATCAAGTTCGGCATGGACGTGCAGGAAGAGCAGCTCAAGCAGGGCAAGCGCCCTCCGGCGGCGGACTGGGGTGCGGATCCGCAGCCCGGCCAGCTCAGCCGGATCCGGGACGGCGAGCTTGTGCAGCAGACCCTGGCCGGTGAGGCGGGGGACTACGGCGCCTACTACCGCGCGGTCTGTGTCGCCATCAAGGGAGAAGGGGCCAACCCTGTGCCTGCCCCCGAGGCGCTGGCGGTGATGGCACTGCTGGATCTGGCCAGGGAGAGTGACAGCCAGGGGCGGCGTCTTCCTTGTCAGAAGCTGTCTGATTGAGGCGATTTAACGGCTCGACGGGCGAAAGGTAAAATGACAATTTTTGAGCATCATTCGACTCTAATTTGGTGTTTTGTTGTGTCGCCTTGCGAGTTTGTGGGTGCTTTATATTAATATTTGTCGTTAAAGTAGTTTCTCTTATCAAGGCAACGAGAAAATATCATTGTGATACGCGTTTTCATCGGGCGCGTATGGAGATATATTTCGCGCGCCTTCGGGCTCATGCCGGTGGTTTTTCTGCCGGGAGCCGGGGCGCTGTGATGGTCATTCACACCATCTCTCCATCTTTTTTTGAGGGTATGCACATGAACAAAGTACTGGTAGCCGGTATCCTGGGTCTGATGTTGACCGCCTGTGGTCAGAAAGAAGAAGCCGCCGCGCCGGCCGCTACTCCGGCTGCAGAAGTTGCTGCCACTGTTGAGAACGCCGCTAGCGAAGCGTCTGCTACCGTCGAGAAGGCTGCTTCCGAAGCGACCGCTACTGTCGAGAAGGCTGCTGCTGACGTAGCCGAGAAGGCTGAAGCCGCAGTGAGCGATGCCAAGGCCAACTAAGCCAGCACCTCATTGAAAAACGGGCCCGGCGCGAGAGCGCCGGGCCCGTTTTTTTATGGCCGGGAGGCGGGCCCGCTCAGGGCAGCGGTTCCACCAGCAGAATATGGGAGTCATGCCCCGTCACCCTGACCCTGGTGCCCGCAGGGAGCGGCTGACCGCAGCGCACCGTCCAGACGGTGTCATCCAGATGGACCCGGCTCATGTCCTGGCTGACGTCATCCAGCAGGGTCAGCTCCCGTCCCAGATAACTCTGCATCCGCTCGTTGATGGGGGCGGCGGCATCCTGCCCGGAGCGATCCCGGCGGTGCTGCCAGCGCCACCAGGCCCAGGTGGTGATCAGGGACTGCACCGCAAACAGCAGCAGCTGCGCCTGCCAGCCGAAGGGCCAGACCAGCAGCAGGAGCCCCACCTCCAGGGCGGCGATGCCGGTCCAGAGCAGAAAGCCCACGGACCCCAGCACCTCGATGGCGAGCAGCACGAAGCCGAGCCCCAGCCAGTGCCAGTGGGTCAGCCCCTCGAACAGGGCTGTCATGATTTGCCGCCCTTGCCATCCTTGAACAGCTCGGCCATGCCGGCCACGGCGCCGATCAGGCTACCCGCCTCCAGCGGCATCATCACCACCTTGCTGTTGGGGCCTTCACCGATGCGGGCCAGCGCCTCGGTGTATTTCTGGGCCACGAAGTAGTTGATGGCCTGCAGATCCCCTTCGGCGATGGCTTTTGACACCATGTGGGTCGCCTTGGCTTCCGCCTCGGCGGCCCGCTCCCGCGCTTCGGCGGCGAGGAAGGCGGCCTGACGCTCGCCCTCGGCCTTGAGGATCTGGGACTGCTTCTCCCCCTCCGCTTTCAGGATCTTGGACTGGCGCACCCCTTCGGCCTCCAGTACCTCGGCCCGTTTCTGGCGTTCGGCCTTCATCTGGGCATTCATGGCTTCGACCAGTGCCAGCGGTGGACGTACATCCTTGATCTCGATCCGGGTCACCTTGATGCCCCAGGGGGCGGTGGCGGCATCCATGGTGCGCAGCAGCTTCTCGTTGATGGTGTCGCGCTGGGAGAGCATTTCGTCCAGCTCCATGGCACCGAGCACGGTCCGCATGTTGGTCATGGTCAGGTTGCGGATGGCGCTGGTGAGATCGTTGACTTCATAGCCCGCCTTGCGGGCATCCACCACCTGCACGAAGCTGATGGCGTCTATGGTGACGTTGGCGTTGTCCCGGGAAATCACCTCCTGGGCCGGGATGTCCAGCACCTGCTCCATCATGATGATCTTGTGGCCGATGCGGTCGATGTAGGGGATCAGCAGGTTGAGGCCCGGCGAGAGGGTGCGGGTGTAGCGGCCGAAGCGCTCAACGGTCCAGTTGAAACCCTGTGGCACTATCTTGATGCCTGCGCTCAGGGTGGCGAGTACCAGGAATATGAAGATCCCCAATACAATCAATGACTCATTCATGATTAAGCTCCTTATGAAACACTTTCACTAGCCTAGGGTCTGGCGCCATCCACCACAAGGGATTCATATCCCTTTGCCGCAATACGGTTTTACTAATTACCAAAACGCATTAAAGAGCATTTTTTATTATTTTGAGGGATAAGCGCTCCTGCCTATAGTCGCCCCAGATGTCGCGATGCCGAGGAGTGGGCCCTGATGGATTATTTACCTATGTTTGCCAGGTTGGAAGGCCGCCCGGTACTGCTGGTGGGCGGGGGCGAGGTTGCCCTGCGCAAGGCGCGCCTGCTGCTGGCGGCAGGTGCCCGCCTGACCCTGGTCTCCCCCGATCTCGACCCCGGCTTCCACGAATTTGCCGGCCGCTTCACCCATCTGGCCGAGCGCTTCGCGCCTGCCCATCTGGCGGGCCAGATCCTGGTGGTGGCCGCCACCGACGATCTCGCGGTCAACGCCCTGGTCTATCAGAGCGCCACCGAGCGCGGCCTCTTCGTGAACCTGGTGGACGACCCCGAGCACTCCAGCTTTATCTTCCCCTCCATCATCGATCGCAGCCCCATCGTGGTGGCCGTCTCCAGCGGTGGCAAGGCCCCCGTGCTGGTGCGCCTGTTGCGTGAGCGGCTCGAGAGCCTGCTGCCCCGCCACCTCGGCGGCCTGGCCGAGCTCTCCGGTCGGGTGCGCAGCCGGGCCAAGCAGGTGCTGGCCTCCCTCTCCGATCGCCGCCGTTTCTGGGAGCGCGCCTTTGCCTCCAACACCCTGGCCGGCCTGATTGAGAAAGCCGATTGGCAAGGGGCCGAGAGCTGGCTGAACAAGGGGCTGGACAAGGCCCGGACCGAGGTGGGCGAGGTGGTGCTGGTAGGGGCGGGCCCAGGGGATCCTGGCCTCCTGACCCTCAAGGCGCTGCAACAGATCCAACAGGCCGAGGTGGTGCTCTATGACCAGCTGGTCTCCGCCGAGATCCTGGACCTGGTGCGCCGCGATGCGACCCTGGTGTCGGTCGGCAAGAAGGCGGGTGCCCACAGCGTGCCCCAGGAAGAGACCAACCGCCTGCTGGTGGAATACGCCAGGGCGGGCAACCGGGTGGTGCGGCTCAAGGGAGGGGATCCCTTCATGTTCGGCCGTGGCGGCGAGGAGCTGGAAGTGCTGGCAGACGAAGGCATCCCCTTCTCCGTGGTGCCCGGCATCACGGCGGCCGCCGGTGCCACCGCCTATGCGGGCATTCCGCTCACTCACCGCGACCATGCCCAGAGCGCCGTCTTCATCACCGGTCACTGCCAGAAGGAGGGCAAGGAGCCGGACTGGCAGCAGCTCGCCGCCACCAACCAGACCCTGGTTATCTACATGGGGCTGATGCGCTCCGAGCATATCCAGCAGCAACTGGTGAACCATGGCCGAAGCGCCGCCACCCCCATCGCCATCATAGAGCGGGGCACCATGGCCCGTCAGCGCGTGCTGACCGGCACCCTGGCTGATCTGGCCGAACTGGCCACCCAGGCGGTGAGCCCCTCCCTTATCGTCATCGGCGAGGTGGTTTCCCTGCGCAAACGGCTGGCCTGGTTTGGCGAGAGGGCGCAGGAGCAGGGGGCCGAGAGCGGCCACGAGCTCAAGCTGGTGAGCCTGGCCTGAGGCCGAGACACGAATCGATTTGACGATGCTGCCCAGGCGGCACCGAACTGAACCCAGACCGCGCCCCGACCAGGCGCGAGCGCAATGAACCGAGGACCCAGACATGGACCGTGAAAGATTGACCCATCTGCAGCAACTGGAAGCCGAGAGCATCCACATCATCCGCGAGGTGGCTGCCGAATTTGAAAACCCGGTGATGATGTACTCCATCGGCAAGGACTCCTCCGTCATGCTGCACCTGGCCCGCAAGGCCTTCTATCCGGGCAAGATCCCCTTCCCGCTGCTGCACGTGGACACCAACTGGAAGTTCAAGGAGATGATCAAGTTCCGCGACGAGACCGCCAGGAAGTACGGACTGGATCTCATCGTGCACAAGAACCCGGACGGTCTGGCCATGGACATCAACCCCTTCGTCCACGGCAGCAGCAAGCACACCGACATCATGAAGACCGAGGGGCTCAAGCAGGCGCTCAACAAATACGGCTTCGATGCCGCCTTCGGCGGTGCCCGCCGCGACGAGGAGAAGTCCCGTGCCAAGGAGCGGGTCTACTCCTTCCGCGACAAGTCCCACCGCTGGGATCCCAAGAACCAGCGCCCCGAGCTGTGGCGCGTCTACAACAGCCAGGTCAACAAGGGTGAGAGCATCCGGGTCTTCCCGCTCTCCAACTGGACCGAGCTGGACATCTGGCAATACATCTATCTCGAGAACATCGACATTGTGCCGCTCTATTTCGCGGCCATGCGCCCCGTGGTGGAGCGCGGCGGCATCAAGATCATGGTGGATGACGATCGCATGCCCATCGGCCCGGACGACGAAGTGAAACAGGAGCTGGTGCGCTTCCGTACCCTCGGCTGCTACCCGCTGACCGGGGCCATCGAGTCCAACGCCACCACCTTGCCGGAGATCATCGAAGAGATGCTGCTGACCACCTCGAGCGAGCGGCAAGGGCGGCTCATCGACCACGATCAGGCCGGCTCCATGGAGCAGAAGAAGCGTCAGGGCTATTTCTAAAAAAATGTTCTAAGGAATCGCATCATGAACAACCATATTCAGACCGCCATCAGCGAACAGGGCATCGAAGCCTACCTGCACGCCCAGCAACACAAGAGCCTGCTGCGCTTTCTCACCTGCGGCAGTGTGGACGACGGCAAGAGCACCCTCATCGGCCGCCTGCTGCACGACTCCCAGCAGATCTATGAAGATCAGCTCAAAGCGCTGGAGTCCGACAGCCAGAAGCTCGGCACCACCGGCGAGAAGCTCGACCTGGCGCTGCTGGTGGACGGCCTGCAGGCGGAGCGCGAGCAGGGCATCACCATCGACGTGGCCTACCGCTACTTCTCCACCGCGAAGCGCAAATTTATCATCTCGGACACCCCGGGCCACGAGCAGTACACCCGCAACATGGCCACCGGTGCCTCCACCTGCGATCTCGCCATCATCCTGATTGACGCCCGCAAGGGGGTGCTGGATCAGACCCGTCGCCACAGCTTTATCGCGAGCCTGCTCGGCATCAAGCAGTTCGTGGTGGCGGTGAACAAGATGGACCTGGTGGGGTTCAGCCAGGAGGTGTTCGAGCGCATCAGCGCCGAGTATCGCGAGTTCGCCAAGAAGCTCAGCGTCGACACCATCCACATCGTGCCGGTCTCGGCCCTGGACGGTGACAACGTGGTCAACCAAAGCGACAAGCTGGCCTGGTACGAGGGCGAAACCCTGCTCTCATTGCTGGAGTCTGCCGAGGTGGAGCGCGAGCTGGAGCGTCACCCGGTGCGCCTGCCGGTGCAGTATGTGAACCGCCCGAACCTCGATTTTCGCGGCTTCGCGGGCACGCTCGCCTCCGGCATCCTGCGGGTCGGCGACCGCCTCGCTGTGCTGCCGTCCGGCAAGGAGAGCACGGTGACCCGCATCGTCACCTTCGACGGGGATCTGGAGTATGCCCTGCCGGGTCAGGCCATCACGGTCACCTTCGCGGACGAGATCGACATCAGCCGGGGCGACCTGCTGGTGGATGCGGCGAAAAAGCCCCAGGTGACCCAGAACGTGCTGGCTCACATCGTCTGGATGGGGGAAGAGTCCCTGCAGCCGGGCCGGGTCTATGACGTCAAGCTGGCCACCAAGAAGAGCCGCGGCCAGGTGGAGGCCATCCGCCACCGCATCGAGATCAACAAGCTGGACGAGCTGCCGGCCTCCGAGCTCAAGCTCAACGAGATCGGCCTGTGCGAATTCAGCCTGACCGATCCGGTGGCATTCGATACCTACCAGGAGATCCGCGATACCGGCAGCTTCATCCTGATCGACCGGCTGACCAACGTCACCGTGGGCGCGGGCATGATAGTGGAAGGGCTGGCGGCCAAGGCCGTGGCAGGGCAATACAGCGAGTTCGAAATCGAGCTCAACGCCCTGGTGCGCAAGCACTTCCCCCACTGGCAGGCGCTGACCATCAGCAACGACGCAAGCAAGGAATAAGCCCATGACCTGGCAACAATCCCTGGTGCTGGGTCTGCTGGCTGCCCTCGTCGCCCTGCTGATCCAGGGCCGACTCCGCCCGGCGCTGCTCTTCTCGGGCGCCGTGCTCATCACCTACCTGAGCGGCCTGGCGGACATCAACGCCGTGGTGGCGGGCTACACCAACAGTGCCCTGCTGACCCTGGTGCTGCTGCTGCTGGTGTCGCTCGCGGTGGAGAAGACCCGGGTCATGAGCTGGTTCGCCAACCTGGTGGGCACCGGCTCCTTCAACAAGGTGCTGGTGAAGGTGTGGTTCTCCACCGCCTTCCTGTCGGCGTTCGTCAACAACACCGCCGTGGTGGCCTCCATGCTGGGGGCGGTCAAGCGCAACCCCAACCATGCGCCCTCCCGGCTGCTGCTGCCCATGTGCTTCGCGGCGACCTTTGGCGGCGTGCTGACCCTGATCGGCACCTCCACCAACCTCATCGTCAACAGCTTCCTCATCAAGATGGGGGCCAAGCCGCTCGGCATGTTCGACTTCTTCATGGTGGGGGCGGGCACCCTGCTGACCGGCCTGGTCGCCGTGCTGCTGTTTGCCCGCCACCTGCCGGAGCAGGACACCGAGATGAGCCGCGAATCCGGCTATTTTCTCGAGGCCAAGGTGGGCCCCGGCTCCCCCATGGCCGGGCGCAGCGTCAAGGAGAACGGCCTGCGCAGCCTGAAAAGCCTCTATCTCGCCGAGATTATCCGCGGCGATCAGGTGATCTGCCCGGTGCAGCCGGAGCACGAGTTGCACGAGGGGGACATGCTGCTGTTTTGCGGCGACGTGGAGAGCGTCGGCGTGCTGCAGGAGCTCAAGGGGCTGGATCTCTACGGCCAGCACCGGCTCAACGGCCAGCACCTGGTAGAGGTGATCGTCAGCCACAGCTCGCGCCTGGTGGGTCAGACCATCAAGGATGCCGAGTTTCGTACCCACTTCGATGCGGTGGTGCTGGCGGTGCGCCGGGGCGAGACCCAGCTCACCGGCGGCCTCGGTCAGATTGAACTACACGCAGGGGACACCTTGCTGCTGGCCCCCGGCCCCAAGTTTGCCGGCAACAAGTCCCTCTCCCGGGAATTCGTGGTGGTGAGCGGGCTGGAGGCCTCCACCCGGCTCGATGGCAAGCGCAGCGCCGCCGTGGTGCTCGGTTTCCTCGGGGTGCTGGCGCTGTCGGTGTTCGAGCTGGTGCCGCTCTTCAAGGGGCTGCTGGTGATGCTGGTGGTCTTGCTGTTTACCCGCATCCTGACCCTGGACGAGATCCGCCGCCGCTTTCCGCTGGATATCTGGCTGGTTGTGGGCGGGGCGCTCGCCATCGCCGATCAGCTGGAGCAGAGCGGCCTGGCCAAGCTCATCGCCGACTGGCTGATGGGGGAGTTCAACGGTGCCAGCCCCTTCGTCGCCTTTATCGGCATCTACCTGTTCACCCTGGTGTTGACGGAGCTGATGAGCAACAACGCCGCGGCGGCCCTGGCCTTCCCCATGGGATACCAGCTGGCGCTCAGCATGGATGTTTCCACCATGCCGTTCATTCTGGCGGTGCTGTTCGGGGCGAGTTCCAGTTTTATTTTGCCCTACGGCTACCAGACCAATCTGATGGTCTATGCGGCGGGCAACTACAAGATGCCGGACTACCTCAAGCTGGCCCTTCCGGTCTCCCTGGCGTACAGCATCGGGGTGATCGTCATGGTGCCCCTGCTGTTTCCGTTTTAAGGGCTGATATCGGGGCCATGTTAAGGTCGCTAAGGCCGCTTATGTTAAGGCAGAAAGCCAAGGCGCTGGCGTAAAGGCGTGAGCGTCACAAGGAGTGTTAAATGAGCAATATCGTGTGGCACGACCATGCCGTGGGCAAAGAGCGTAGGGCCGAATTGAAAGGGCAAAAGCCGCTGGTGATCTGGTTCACCGGGCTGTCGGGGGCGGGCAAGTCCACCCTGGCGGGAGCCTTGGAGCAGGCACTGGCTGCGGAAGGCAAGCACACCTATCTGCTGGATGGGGACAATGTGCGTCACGGCCTCTGTGGCGATCTGGGCTTCGATGACGCCGCCCGTCAGGAGAACATCCGCCGGGTTGGCGAGGTGGCAAAACTGATGGTGGATGCGGGCCTGATCGTGCTCACCGCCTTTATCTCGCCATTCCGCGCCGAGCGGGATCTGGTGCGCAATCTCGTGGGTGAAGGGGAGTTTGTCGAGGTGTTCGTAGATGCCCCCCTGAGCCTGTGCGAAGAGCGCGATCCCAAGGGGCTCTACAAGAAGGCGCGAGCGGGGGAAATTCGCAACTTCACCGGTATCGATTCAGCCTATGAGGCACCGGAAAGCCCTGAGATCCACCTGCTTAACGCCGGCAAGCCTGTGGCAGCGCTGGTGGATGAGCTGCTGACTGCGCTAAGGCTGCGGGGGCTTATTGACTGATGTCGATTGTCTGCGTTGAGTGTTGATAAACAAGGGGGTGTTTGCCCCCTTGTCTATTGCTGGCTGAACTTAGGCGCAATAAACATGAAAATAAATGATTCCCTCCGCAGATTAGCTCTATATTGTCGAGCACCTCTAATTCCCCCTGATACAGTTCTGACAGTGTTATTTAAAGGGATTACATTTACTTTCCGTCTCTCGAAACTCCTGTCTCACGACAGTGCATTGTTTCCTCGGCGCAGGTGGTCCAGGAAAAGCAAATCTGTCTGTGACCGAGATGAGTACTTACCAAACTGTATGCCAGATTGTTGCGTTCAGACGGTGGCGGAAATTAGATTTTTTTTATTTTCTTTGTGATTTCACATGATATTTTGGCCATTTCAAGAATGAACTCATCCTCAAGTTTATCATCTATAAACAAGGGCTTGATATTATCAAGCTTCCTCCATGCCTCATGCTGATAGATGAAGTTAAGGTAATTTTTAAGTAAAACTTGGTTGGTCGTTCTTCTTGATAACTGTTTTTTTAGCGAGTCAATGGTGAGCTTTGATTTATATGAGTGATGCTTATCATACTCCCTGACAAAATCATTAAGGCTCCAGCCTATTCTAGATATCTCATTTTTAATTGTTGCTGCAAAATCATCTGGTTGCATCTTTGTCTCCAAATGTCCCCCACATCATCATTAGTGTTGACATGTCCAGCCTGACTCTGGACATGTGAACTTATATAGGGAGTGATGAGATATGGCAAAAGGTAGCACTTCACATTCAGGTAATGCAGGTAATACTGGTAAGGGGGGAAGTAGTCGAGGCCCTTCTTCACACACCGGAACAGGTGGTAACTGGCCGTCGACGACAGGTAATCCCTCAGGAGGAGGAAGAGGAAACGCACCTTCAAAAAGTGGAAAATAACTCTAGATAAGAAAAGGCGGTGAAGCTAGCCTTCCCGCCTCATACACTCATTAGAGTTTTTTCGAAATGCTGATAAAAAGCTTTCTTTATCAGCCTTGTATCTAATGTATGAAATCTCATTCATAGTGTCTTGCATTGCACATAAACAAACATTCCTTCTATCAATATAGATATTTTTACTTACCAGCTCTGGATTTGAGTTGGCACATGCATCAACAATAGAATACTCGACGTGCATTGGATATCGATTATCAAACAAAACAAAATCAGCCACTTGTCCACTCACAAGGCCAATAACTAATATAGCACCGCCTGACATAATAGGTTTTTTAGAAGTGCTTCCTGTTAATTCTTCTTGGCAATGGCCACATTTAACTTTTGCTTTTAGATGTAAATTATTTTTTTTAAAACATTTCGGACATTCAATTATCATACTTGTTCCATGTATTGGTGGCGTATCAATATAGGGCTCTAAGAATTCTCTTTCTGATAGGCTTTCCCTTTACCTTGTATCAGCTAATTGGAGGTAAAAATATAGTGCTACCTATGTGACTAAGGAGGGCCCGAAAAATCAGAGAAACCCACCAACTTGACTAATGGGTTTATCGAGGAGAATGTCGATGCACTGCTCGCCGCTATCCCAAGGCCCCTACAAGAAGGCGTGGGGGCAAAATCCGCAATTTCACCGGTATCGACTCCGCCTATGAGGCGCCGGAGAATCCAGACATCCACTTACTTAACGCCGGTAAGCCGATGGAGGCCTGTGGTGGAGGAGTTGCTGGCTGCTCTAAGGCTGGGGAACTACCTGTAGCTGCTCAGTTGCGCCGTCTTACATGAGTTGTGGCGTCTGAAGGCGGAGTTATCCCGGCAACCGGGTAGTCACTCTGGCTGCAAGCCGTAAGCAGCAAATAGAGCGCAGATGGGGGTCGCTACAAGCATTTGTGTGCTGGCAGCAGCCACTATAAGAAAAATTGGGTCATCAGCGGAAAACCCATAAATTCACTTATAGTGGCAGCGGCGAGCCTTGCGCCACCTCAAGGAGGCCGATATCAGCCCCGCAAGGGGGGCCCGATCCTTGCTTATATCGTTGCGGGGTTATTCGCGATTGTCCGAATACGCTGCGCTATTCGAACCTACGGGCTAGCCTGGCTTTTATTGGTACTCACGCCTTGTTATCAGCGATTAACCACCAAATTCACGGCTAATAATTTGTGTGGGGACAACATTTTCTGGTAAGTCACTCGACATTTTTTGAGCAAGTTCACCAGCCAAACCAAACGCGTTGTCAATGGGGTCGACCTTCATTCCGCTTTCGACAGCCAACTCCAAAAACTTCTTGCCAATCTCATTGCAAGTATCAACCCAGTTTTTGGGCAGCTCCCCCATGGTGAGCTTGGGTTGACAGACCAGTTGAAATGTATTCTTTCCTTCTTGTATTTGAAATGCCACATCAACAAATTCACTTTTATATGGGTTGGCTAACGCACTTGAACTAAGTAAAAACACAGCACCAATAGAGGATTTTTTCATGACACGTCCTTGTGAATAGTAATGCCCATCAAGGGGCTGATAACATACGACCGCTAAACTCTGCGGCAACAAAAATAACCATTTAGGTCAATGGGACTGAAAACACCGAGCGATGAAAGTTTCTTTTTACCCATCGATTGTGCATCCGTTTCGTGACCAGGTTCCCTCTGGCTTTTGACCTCATTGCCAATCAATATACTCTTGAGGTGGTCGTTCAATATCGATCATGTGTGCAGCAGAAAATAGAATTTCAACGCCAAAACCGAGAGGGACATCAACCTCATCAGGAGCAATACAACGTGGCTGGAAGTCCAGTCTGACTTTGGTTGCATCACCTATTTTTAGTTACCGTTCGACCCCATCCATCTTTATCCCACTCTGGTTCATGTGACCATGCTTGTCTGTTGGGCGTCGCTGCGCTCTGTACCAACTGGCAAAAAACACGCTACCGCCCCTGAATTCCAGCCTCCAGCCTGCTGCGCTTTCCCTGCGGTGTGGCTCTGGTCTGGCTCATGGCTGACTCCGACGAGAGGGTTTCCAAACGACCATGTTACCGAACGGGGCCGGGTAGGGAAGGGGAAATTGGTCGTTTCTCGGGCAAGATCAATAAATTGAGTGACATGGTGGGGTGATGGGGCGTCCCCGCGCCCAGGGTGCATGGGAATGGGGCGGTTGCTATCTGGAGTGAGAATCTGGTCGGGCATTGATGGGGGGCCGACGTGCTCGGTGATGCGCCCCTCGACCCTGCGAGGGCGCTATGCCATGGCCGGTGCGACAGGGCGCTGGGACAGGGGCTGCTGTCGGCGCTATCAGGGGGACATTCGCGCAAGGGGCCCGGTATCTGGCGATGCCGGGCCCCTTTGTCTTCTGGGCTCTTGTCAGCGGGCGGCGAGGGCCGCGGGGGCTTTTATGGTCAGCTCGGGGCCGCTGGCAGGGGAGGGCGGGGCCGGGTGTGGCTGGAACTGGCGCACCAGTCGCTCCAGCTCGCCGAGTTGGCGCACCAGCTGGACTATGCCCTGCACAGCGTGGCGGCTGCCCTGGCTGGAGTCGTCCGCCAGGGTCTTGATGCTGAGCACGCTGCGGTCTATGTCGGCCGTGACCTGGGATTGCTCCTGCACCGCCTGGGCGATCTGGTTGCTGCCGGCGGCCACCTGCAGCAGGCGATCGCTGATCTGTTGCAGCACGTCACCGGTGGCGGCGGCCTTGAGGCGGCAGCTGGCGGAGAGCTTCTCCCCTTGCGCCATGGCCTGCTCCGCATCCCCGGCACTGGCTTGCAAGAGGCTTATCATCTTCTGGATCTCGCCGGTGGAGGACTGGGTCTTGATGGCCAAGGATCTGATCTCGTCCGCCACCACCGAGAAGCCGCGGCCCGCCTCGCCGGCCCGGGCCGCCTCGATGGCGGCGTTGAGGGCCAGCAGGTTGGTCTGGTTGGCGATGTTGTTGATGACGTCCAGGATGCCGTCGATGGCCCGGCACTGGCCGGCCAGGGCCTCGATCACGGCGCGGGAGGTGATGAGCTCGCCGTGCATCCCCTCCACCTCTTCGATGGTGGCCTGCACGCTGCGATTGCCCTCCCGGAACAGGTCGGCGGTCTCGTCCAGCCGGTCGGAGGCGGCGGTCGAGCTGTGGGAGACCTCGCGGATGGACTCTGCCATCTGGGTGATGGCTGTCGCCACCTGGCTGGTCTGGGCCTGTTGCTGCTGCAGGTTGCCCGTGATGGTCTCGGCGTTATGCAGATCCGTCTGGGCGGATGTCAGGATCTGCTGGCAGGTCTGCTGGGTGCGGGCCAGCACCGCATTGAACTCCGCCTGGTTCATCTTCATGGCGAGCTCGACGGCGGCCAGGCGATCGACCCGGCCGGTGTAGAGCAGCTGCATCAAGGGATTGTCGAAGCGGCTGCGGGCCAGGCTGTCGAGTCGCGCGAGGCGGCGGGAGAGGACCTGGTTGATGACGAGCGCCAGCACCAGGGGCAGGGCGCCGAGGCCAAGGGGCCAGCCGATGCCCTGCTGGTAGCCGATGCCCTGCTGGTAGCCGAAGGCAAGCAGGGCCGCGAGGCCCAGCAGCAGGCAGAGGAGGATCCCCAGGGTGTGGGAGAAGGGGGGCAGGCGCAGTGCCAGGGGGGCCTTGCCCTCGCGCAGCGCGGCGTAGACGCGTTCTGCCCGCTGCTTGACCCCCTCGTCCGGCGCCGTGCGCACGGACTGGTACTCCACCACCTTGCCGCTCGCGTCCTGAATGGGGGTTACGAAGGCGTTGACCCAGTAGTGGTCCCCGTTCTTGCAGCGGTTCTTGACCGGGCCCATCCAGCTCTTCCTCTCTCGCAGGTGGGCCCACATGTCGGCGAAGGCCTGGGGCGGCATGTCGGGGTGGCGTACCAGGTTGTGCGGCGCGCCCTGCAGCTCCGCCAGGGTGAAGCCAGCTATCTGGCAGAACTCGTCGTTGGCATAGGTGATGCGACTATCCAGATCCGTGGTGGAGATGAGGTTCTGGTGCTCGGGGTAGAGGCGCTCACGCTGGGTAACGGGTTGGTTGATTCTCATGGCAGTGTCCGACTGTGACGAGGTGATGAGTCCCGTTGCAAGTCGTGCACCAGAGTGGCCGAAAACGCTCAAAAGGCGCTCAAGGCGAATAATGTTCGACCCAGGTCCGTAAAGAGCCAAAAGGGGCGGCAGGGTCTCGGTAGCGGCTTGAATCGATTCGCTTTTTGAGAGCCATTTTGGCAACGGCGGGGGCGGTTTCGCAATTTGGCAAGGGGCCGCCCCGGGTACCGAAGAGATCAGGCGGGCGTGTCGGCCGTGCTCGCGGGGATCTGGGTCTCGATCAGCAGGTGGGTGGAGAGCAGGGTCTTGAGATCCTGCAGGTACTCTTCGAGAGGCGGTTCCTCCAGCAAGAGGGCGAGCTCGTTGCCGATGGGGGTGAGCCGGTAGTAGAGCAGGGTGAGGTTGCTCTGGCGCAGGCGCAGGCGCCAGCGCTGGTTGCCGAAGGCCAGCTCGACGCCGTCGGCGGGCAGGGGACCGGATTCGAGTTCGCCACGGTGCAGCAGGCCGAGATCGCACAGCAACAGCAGGGCGCTGTAGGGCACCCGGTATTTGCCGAGCCCCATGCGGGTGACCTTGGCGCGGCTCAGCAGACCCGCCCCCTTGTGCATGCCGAGCAGCAGGCGCTGCTCGTCGCTCCCCTCGTAGTGGCAGGAGAGGGCGCAGATCCGCTGGAACAGCTGGGCCTCCCGCTGGGTCATCTCCTTGAGGGTATTGAGGGCACGGATGGAGAAGCGACCCGGGGTCGCCACCTCCAGGGCGAAGATCCGCCCCCACAGCTGCTGCATGGGCACCATGCTGATGTCTTCCGCCAGTTGCAGGAAGCGGGTCAGCCAGTCGCCGTCCATCTCGCCGCCGGCGGCCGTCTCTGCGCAGTGGCGGGTGGCCATCACCATGATGGCTTCCAGGTTGCGCTGGCGGGCGGCCAGCTCCGCCAGCTGGCGAAACTGGGCGCGCTGCTCGAAGGTGCTGTCGCTGTTGCGGGTGAGCATGCCATCGATGCCACGGCTGCGGGCCAGGCGCAGGGTCTGCTCCTGGCTGCTCAGGATGGAACTCTCTTTCTTGGGGGGCAGGTCAGCCATGCTGGCTCCGTGATGGCAGGGTCTGGTAGTGAATGTTACTCCAACCGGGCCCATGAACAATCCCCTTGGCGGGGCCGTCACGGCATAAAGAAATGGCCTCCCGGGGGAGGCCATAGGGGTCACTCTTCGTAGACGCTGACCTCGACCGCCTCCATGGAGTAGGAGGCGGTGGCCATCTCGTGGCTTGAGCTGACCGTGCGCATCTTGCCCTTGACCCAGATGGCGTCCCAGAGGTCATCCACCGGCGCTCCCTTGGGGTAGCTCACGTAGATCACCTGGTTGGTGGGGGGCGGCGGCACGTGGATGCAGGCGCCGAAGTAGGGCACCAGCAGGAAGGCGGTGACCGTCTTGGCATCCCCTTCCAGGGGCACCACGAAGCCCGGGATGCGCACCTCCTGCTGGTCGAGCTTCTTGTTGACGCCCCCCACAGGCTGGGGCACCGAGGCCAGGTTGCCGTCATGGCTCACCTGGGGCGGGGGCAGCAGCTTCTCCCCTTCCGGGATGAGCACATCCCAGTCGATGGTCTTGTAATCGGCTGCCATGGCGGGCAGTACCAGCAGGCTGGCCAGCAGCGCCACTATGTTCCACTTCATTTTCTGTCCTTTTCTGTTGGGTGAGGTCGCGCTCTAGACGCGGATGCCATCGCTCAGGCTGTAACGCAGAGTGGACGCGGGCGGCGGTCAGCCCCCGTCCACCTTGTCATCGTCATATCCGGATGCTCATGCCATCGCTCAGGCTGTAACGGTAGGCGCGGGCGGCGGGGAGCAGGCCGATGACCATGCCCGCCAGCCAGACCAGCCCCAGCAGTTGCCATTCGTAGGCACTCGGCAACCCCAGGCTCAATTGCAGGCCATAGTGGCTGAGCAGCCAGGGGGTGGCAAGCCCCTGGCCGAGATAGAGCGCGGCTACCCCGAGGGTGATGCCTGCGGCGGTGAGGGCCATGGCTTCCAGCGCCAGCAGCAGGAAGAGGTGGCCGGGGCCAGCCCCCAGGGAACGCAGGATGGCGAGCTCGCGGCGCCGCTCGTTGAGGCCGGCGAGCAGGGTGGTCAACATGCCGATGAGCCCCGCCACCACCACAAAGCCCGCGATGACCGAGAGAGCTGTCTCTGCCACGCTCATCAGCCCCCAGAGCTCCTGCAGGGCGGCCCCAGGCAGGATCGCCATCAGGGGCTCCTGCGGGTAGGTGTTGATGCCGCGTTGCAGCTGGAACGCCAATATCCGGTTGCTGAGGCCCACCATAAAGGCGGTGATGGTCTTGGGGGTCAGATCCTGCGCCAGCGCCTGCTCGGGGGTGACGTTCTTGCTGTGGCGGCCGGTGTCCCAGCCGAGGTGAATAGCCTCTATCCCCGCCAGCGGCACATGGATGGTGCGATCGATGGGAGTGCCGGTCGGCGCCAGTATCCCCACCACCTTGAACGGCAGGTTGTCGTGCTGGCTGAAGGAGGTGTTACCGGCGCCGTGGGCGATGACGATGGCTTGATCCAGCTTGTAGCCGAGCTTTTCGGCCACCTGGGCACCGAGCACCGCCTCGAACGGCGTCTCGAACGGCCGCCCCTCGCGCAGCTGCAGGGACTGCTGCTGGCCGTACTTCAGGTGGGTGAAGTAGTCCCCGTTGGTGCCGAGCACCCGGAATCCCTTGTGGGAGTCGCCAAGGGAGAGGGGAATGGTCCAGGCGATGCCGGGCCTGGCCTTGATGGCCTGATAGGCCTCCCACCCCACGTTGTTGGTGGGGTTGCCGATGCGAAACACCGAGTAGAGCAGCAGGTTCACCTGGCCGGAGCGGGCGCCGACGATGAGATCGGTGCCGGAGACGGTGTTGGCGAAGCTGTCGCGCGCCTGGCTGCGCACCCGCTCCACCCCGAGCAGCAGGGTGACGCTGATGGCGACCGCCAGCAGGGTGAGCCCGGCGGTGAGGCGGCGGGCCCAGAGGCTCTTGAGGGCGAGGGTCAGCATGCGCACCTCCGCGGCGAGGCGTGGCGGGGGAAGGCGGACAAACAGGTGCGGGTCATCATGCGGCCCTCCGGTTGAGCTGTTGCAGGTTCTCCACCCGTGGGAAGAGCGGCTCCAGATAAGGGTCGTGGCTCACGAAGACCAGGGTCGAGCCCTGCCGGTCGCACTCCTCGAACAACAGCTTGATGAAGGCGGCCCGGTTGTCGGTGTCGAGGGCCGAGGTGGGCTCGTCGGCGATCACCAGCGGCGGCGAGCCGATGAGGGCCCGGGCGGCGGCCACCCGCTGCTGCTGGCCGATGCTGAGGGCATGGACGGGTCTGTGCAGCGCATCCACCGGTAGTTGCAGTTCCCCCAGCAGGCGGCGGGCCTCCTGCTCCGGGCTCCCTTTCAGGCGAGCCCGCTTGGCGGGGGAGAAGGTGAGGGCTGCGGTCACGTTGTCCTGCACGGATAAAAACGGCAGCAGGTTGAACTGCTGGAAGATGTATCCCAGATTGGCCGCCCGGAACTGGTCGCGGGCACGGCCACAGAGCCGGGCCAGGGGCTGGCCCAGCACCTCCAGGGTGCCGTGGTCGGCGGTCTGGATCCCGGCCAGCAGGCCGAGCAGGGTGGACTTGCCACAGCCCGACGGCCCCTTGATGAAGACGCGCTCCCCCTCCTGGATACGAAGGGCGGGCAGATCGAGGACAGCCTCGTGACCCGGCCAGGCAAAGGCCAGATCGCGGATCTCAACCACGGCATTGTTCATGGCGTTACCAGCTCAGCTTGTTGGCGGACGGGGTGAGCTCGGCCGCAGTCTGGCCGGTGGGCAGTATGCCCTGCACGCTCAGCTTCTCCAGGCTCGGGTAGCGGCCAAACAGGGTGGCCTCCAGGCCGGTCAGCTTGGCCGGGGTCTCGCAGGTGTAGGTATACATGGCCCCGAGATCGGCATGACCGGCGTCATCGTGATGGTGGTCATCGTGATCGCTGGCAGCCTTGTCATGGTCATGGTCATGGTCATGGTCGTGATCGTGATCGTGATCTTCCTTGGGGACATTGAGCTCCTGCTGGGTCAGGGTGCAACCGGCGGCCGGGTCGAGGTGAAAGAGGGCGTCGGGCTGCTTGAGCAGGGTCATGGCCTCGGCATAGCGGGCCTTCTCCTCATCGCTCCTGGCGGCGTGTTCGAAACCCACCAGGTCGGCGGCGGGGGCCTGCAACTCGATCATCAGCTGCTTGCCGTCGAGCACCAGATTGAGGTGGCCGTGGCCGTGTTCGTGGGCACCGTGGCCGTGACTGTCGTGTTCATCGTGGTTAGCCTGGGCGCCAAAAGCGGCAGCGGCCAGCAACAGGGTGACTGCTTTCATCGTTAATCCTTTGAAAAAATTGGAAGAAATAGATTTAACCGGAGAAGGGATGAAGCAGTGGCGGGGCACGAATACGGCAGCGGGTCGACGGGGTGGTCGCTATGGCGGGCAGGTGTGCGTCGGCGAGCAGGCCGGCGGTAGTCTGCAAAAGCGGGGCGGGCAGGGTCGGCGTCAGCGCCAGCTTGCCATCCAGATGCAGGGCGCAGAGGATGCAGGCGTGACTGTGACCGGGCAGGTCGGCTTCGAGCGGATGCTGCGCCAGCACCGGTTGCAACCACAACCAGCCCAGCAGCAACAACCAGATCTTCAGCTTGGTACGACCCATAGACCCCTATGAAAGGGGCGCCATCAGCGCCCCTCTTCTCTGACTCAGATGTGGGACTGAATGAGCCCCATCACCTTGGTTATCTCGGTGGCATCGAGCTGGCCATCTTTGGCAAACAGCACCTTGCCCTCTTTATCCAGCAGTATGATGGCCGAACTCTCCGGTGCGAGATCCCAGGCGTTGCGGGCCATGCCCTTGGCATCCAGCACCATGGAGGACCAGGGAAACTCCTTCTTGCTGTCCTCGGCGCTGCTCTTCACAAAGCCGGACGTGCCCCAGATGGCATCATTGCTGTTGATGATGGTCACGGTCTGGTACTTGTCGTGGGGCAGCTTGGCCGCCTTGATCGCCTCGATCATGGGGGCGTTCAGCTCCTTGGCGCTGGAGCGACCCGCGATGTGCTGGATCAGGAAGACCTTGCCGTTCAACACCTTGCTCTGCCAGGGTTGATAGCCGATCTCTTTCTCTTTGAGCACCAGCTCCCCGCTGTCGCTGATATTGACCAGCGGCACCTGGGCCGACTCCTTGAAGTTGTGAGCCATGGCCAGGGTTGGCAGCAGCGCCAGAGTAAGCACGAGATGTTTCATCCGTATGACACTCCTTTGTGATGTTATAACGATTTTTGGATCGAGGGAATGGGACCCTGGACATCCTAAACTGATCGGATCTGTTTAAAAAGTGTTAAATCCTCGCAGGGTAAGGTGGTGGCTGTGCCAGTGATTTTTCCCGCCCCCGAAGGAGGGCGGCAAGGATGGCACGATGCCGCTGAAAATCAAATATTGATGGCGGTGTTCAGTAGAGGGGTTCACTCACCAGGGGGATCTGGGCCATGGTCATCTGCTGGGCCAGCAGGGGGGAGCCGGTCAGCAGCACGTGGCGCTGGTTGCCGATCACTAGGGTATCCCCTTGCAGGCCGCTGTCCGCCGTGATGGCGAGCCAGGCCGGCGAGACGCTACCGATGCTGATGTTCGGGTAGATGATGCTGAGACTGTATTGCGGCGCGAGCTCGGCCAGGAGGCTGGCCATCAGCAGCGCCTTCTCGTCGCTGTCGGCCTTGTTGGCCTGCAAGGCTTGCAAGGGCGGTGCGAAGTGGTCCATCTGCTCGGGTGGGGTGGGGATGCCGCTCAGCCACTCCTGCACCAGGGCGACGCTGGTGGCGAGGTCCTTGGCCAGAAACTGCCGGGCCAGGGGTTTGAGATCCCCCTTGAACTGGTAGAACAGCTGGGAATAGTTGGGACGCACGCAGGGCAGTTTCTGATTGGCCGGGTGGATGCAGGGCTGGACGCGCATCTGGTAGAAGGCATCCTCCTGATATTGCCGGTAGGCCTGCCAGAACTGGATGGATTCGAAGCTGCTGTCGTGCAGGGTGAATGCCTGCTCCAGGTTGCGGAACTTGGTCGCGGTCTCGGGGCTGTGCTCGTTGATCTGGTTGATGCTGTTGTAGAGGCGGGGGCTGATGTAGGAGTAGAGCGTCTCCAGCGGGAAGTTGAGGGCGGTATCGAGTTGCGTCATCTCGTGGCGGCTGGCGGAGAAGACGCGCTCATCCTTGGTCAGTTGCAGGTGCTTGCGCTGCCCGTCGGCGGATTGCCACTGCCAGCTCAGATTGATCTCGTTGGCCCCCGCAGTAGAACCGAGAAGCAGGCTCCACAGCAGCCCTAATGCCAGTTTCATGGTGTGCGTCCAGCCAGGGTCGATAATAAACAACTAGGTGAGTGACCGGCATTTGGATTGGTCTGGTGATGGGAATATTGGTAATAGTCTGATTTGGTTTTAAATTTAATTTGGGAAATAAGTCATGCGGGAAATGATCATGAAGCTGGTTCCAGTGCTTCTGCTGGTGTTGGGAACGTCGTCGGCACAGGCAGGGCAGGTCATCGTCAATCAGGGGCTCTCCAGCGCGGACACCTTCGCGCTGCGGGATAAACTGGCGCGGGAGCATGAGTGGCAGGAGTGGCTGCGCTTCCAGCAGGCCGTCAAGTGGCTGGAGGTGCTGCCGGTCAATTGCGAGGTGGTGGGGGGCGCCGGGCAGGAGTACCGCTGTGGTGACGACTATTACCGCCCCTATCGGCAAAACGGGCGCGACCTCTACATTCAGGGGGACCCTCCCGGTCCGTCCCCGCAACGACCAATAAAAAAGGCGCCCTGAGGCGCCTTTTTCACCAAGGATACGCTTATTTGGCAGCGTAACGCTCGGCAGAGGTCTTGATCTCTGCTTCGGCAGCGGCCTTGTCGCCCCAGCCTTCGACCTTGACCCACTTGCCCGCTTCCAGCTCTTTGTAGCGCTCGAAGAAGTGCTGGATCTGGGCTTTCAACAGCTCGGGCAGATCGTTCACATCCTGGATGTGATCGTACTGCTTGGTCAGCTTGGAGTGCGGCACGGCCACGATCTTGGCGTCTTCACCAGATTCGTCGGTCATCTTCAGCACGCCGACCGGGCGGCAGCGAATGACGGAGCCGGCCAGCAGCGGGTAGGGAGTCGGAACCAGCACGTCGACCGGATCCCCGTCCAGGGACAGGGTGGCGTTCACATAACCGTAGTTGCACGGGTAGAACATCGGGGTGGACATGAAGCGGTCAACGAAGATGGCGCCGCTGTCCTTGTCGACTTCGTATTTGATCGGGTCGGCGTTCTGCGGGATTTCGATGATGACGTAGATGTCGTCAGGCAGGCTCTTGCCGGCCGGTACCAGGTTCAGGCTCATGACGTTTCCTTTGAGTGTTGGAGTCAAGTTTGCAGGCCGACATTATAGCGATGTCCCGTGAAATGACCATATTTCGAGGGCAGGGAGCCGGGTGCAGGGATGCCATCTCTCCCGGCATTGTCCGATTTCTGTCGTCTTGCCATGGCCGACTCTCCTCTCGCCATGGTCGCGGCTTGTGCCATCAGGTCAACAGATCCTAGAATGCGCACTCCCTTTACTGGAAAAGGCAGTGGTATGCACATTCACATTCTCGGGATCTGCGGCACCTTCATGGGTGGTCTGGCGGTGTTGGCAAAGCAGCTTGGCTATCGGGTCACCGGCTCGGACGCCAACGTCTACCCCCCCATGAGCACCCAGCTCGAGCAGCAGGGCATCGAACTGACCGAAGGGTATGATCCCTCCCAGCTCGACCCGGCCCCGGATCTGGTGGTCATCGGCAATGCCATGAGCCGTGGCAACCCCTGCGTGGAGTATGTGCTGGATCGCAACCTGCCCTATATCTCCGGCCCCCAGTGGCTGCTGGAGCACGTGCTGCAGGATCGCTGGGTGCTGGCCGTGGCGGGCACCCATGGCAAGACCACCACCGCCAGCATGCTGGCCTGGGTGCTGGAGTACGCCAAGCTCGAACCCGGTTTCCTCATCGGCGGCGTACCGGGCAACTTCCCGGTCTCCGCGCGCCTGGGCTCTGCCCCCTTCTTCGTCATCGAGGCGGACGAGTACGACTGCGCCTTCTTCGACAAGCGATCCAAGTTCGTCCACTACCATCCGCGCACCCTGGTGATGAACAACCTGGAGTTCGACCATGCGGACATCTTCCCGGATCTCGCCGCCATCCAGCGCCAGTTCCACCACCTGATGCGCACCGTGCCGAGCAACGGCCGGGTGCTGTTCCCCCAGGCAGATGACAACCTCACCGCCGTGCGCGAGATGGGCTGCTGGAGCGAGGTGGAGCTGGTGGGTCAGGACGACGCCAAGTGGAAGGCGGTCAAGCTGGCCGACGACGGTTCCGCCTTCGAGGTGTGGCTGGATGGCGAGAAGCAGGGGGAGGTGCGCTGGGAGTGCATCGGCGAGCACAACGTCAACAACGGCCTGATGGCCATCGCCGCCGCCCGTCATGCGGGCGTCATGGTGGAGCACGGCATTGCTGCCCTGTGCCGGTTCAAGTCCCCCAAGCGACGGATGGAACTCAAGGGCGAGGTCGCGGGTGTCAGCGTTTATGACGACTTCGCGCACCACCCCACCGCCATCGAGACCACCCTCGGCGGCCTGCGCGCCAAGGTAGGCAAGGCCCGCATCCTGGCGGTGCTGGAGCCGCGCTCCAACACCATGAAGCTGGGGGTGCACAAGGAGGAGCTGGCGGGCTGCTTCGACGGTGCCGACGAGGTGCTCTTCTTCCAGCCTCCCAACATCGGCTGGGATCTCGGCGAGGTGACCGCCCACATGCGCCGTCCGGCCCGGGTCTTCGACGATCTGGATGGGCTGATTGACACCCTGGTGGCCGAGAGCCGCGCGGGGGATCATATTCTGATCATGAGCAACGGCGGCTTCGGCGGCATCCATGGCAAGCTGATCGCCCGCCTCCAGGAACGGCAAGAGGCATGATGAACAAGGCCATTACCCTGGCGCTGACCGGCGCCTCCGGCGCTCCCTATGCCCTGCGCCTGCTGGAGTGTCTGGTGCAGGCGGACTACAAGGTCTACCTGCTCGCCTCCTCCGCCGCCCGCGTGGTGCTCAAGACCGAGCAGCAGCAGGAGTGGCCGGGTGGTCCCAAGGAGTTATCCGCCTACCTCTGTCGTCAATATGGCGCCAAGGAGGGGCAGATAGTAGCCTGCGGATCGGCGGAGTGGTTCTCACCGGTCGCTTCTGGCTCGGCTGCGCCAAAACAGATGGTGGTCTGTCCCTGCTCCATGGGCACTGTCTCGGCGATCGCCAGCGGCGCCTCGGACAACCTGCTGGAGCGGGCGGCGGACGTGGTGATCAAGGAGCGCGGCCAGCTCATCCTGGTGCCCCGCGAGAGCCCCTTCTCGGCGATCCACCTGGAAAACATGCTCAAGCTCGCCCGTCTTGGAGTGACCATCATGCCTGCGGCGCCCGGCTTCTATCACGAGCCGAAGCGCATCGAGGATCTGGTGGATTTCATGGTGGCGCGGATCCTGGATCACCTCGGGATCGCCCACGAGCTGACCCACCGCTGGGGCTATGCCCAGCCTTGATAGGGCGCGAGGCGGATAAAAAGAAGCGGCGCCGACCTGCGAAGGTCGGCGCCGCTTCTGTTAGGGGGAACATCAGGCCTGGATGGGGGCCGTCACGTACTTGAACAGGAAATCGGTCACCTCTTCCCGGTTCGGACGCTGGGGTTGATTGATCATCTGCATCATGACGTAGCCAAAGCCGGTCAGGGAGCGGGCCAGATCCTGAGCCGACAGCACGCTCTTGATCTCGCCGTTGTCCATGGCGGTCTGGAGACGGGGGGTGATCATGGCCATCATCTTGTCCAGCAACCGGGTGTAGCGGGGCCACACCTCTTCCCGCACCGAGGAGCTCCATTCCAGCCAGATGCTGGCATGGTCCGGCATGTCATAGGCCGCATCGACGGCGAGTTTCACATGGCGGTGGATGCACTCCCTGGCGGATCCCTGGCCGTTGTAGGCCTGATCAAGGATCTGCTGGACGTAGGCTTCGATCTCCGTCAGTACTTCATCGACCAGATCTTCACGGGTATTGAAATAGTTGAAAACAGTGGCGACGGAGACTTTGGCCTGTTCGGCAATCTCGGCATGCCCCGCACGGCCGATGCCGCGGCGGGAAAATACCTCGACGGCACACTCCATCAATTGATCCCGACGAGCCTCCGGCGACAGCCGGGTTCGACGTCTTATTTCTGCGCGTGGTTCCATAGTATTTTCATCTAATAGTTATTGATTATGGTGTTTATAGTATTGTCACCGATAATGCCCGAAGGCTTGCTAACTCTATCAAGTAAAATAAGCCGATAAAAGCATCACGTATGCCTGACGCCTCTCGGTTGGAGTGGTAGAATCCTCGGTTTTGGTGTTAATGAACGGCCAATAACCCTTTGGCCATTATTGGAGTATGTGATGAAACACATTGTCGAGGTGATGATCCCCGAGGCCGAGGTCGCAGCCCGCATCGCCAAACTGGGTGAAGAGATCACCGCCCGTTACCAGGGCTCCGAAGAAGTGGTCATGATCGGCCTCCTGCGCGGCTCCTGCGTCTTCCTGGCCGACCTCTGCCGCCAGTGCCAGTTGCCCATCACCCTGGACTTCATGACCGCCTCCAGCTATGGCTCCGGCATGCACAGCACCCGCGACGTGCGCATCCTCAAGGATCTGGATGACGACATCAAAGGCAAGGACGTGGTGATCGTCGAGGACATCATCGACACCGGCTACACCCTCAACAAGGTGCGCGAAATCCTCTCTCTGCGTGAACCCAGGTCCCTGGCCATCTGCACCCTGCTGGACAAACCGTCCCGCCGCGAGGTGCAGGTTCCGGTAGACTGGATCGGTTTCTCCATTCCGGACGAATTTGTGGTGGGCTGTGGTATCGACTACGCCCAGAAATATCGTAATCTGCCGTTCATCGGCAAGGTCGTTCCGCAGGAATAAGCCAGGCTCACAGTGGCGAAAGCAGGATGGCGTTTCACCATCGACTGCTTGCAGGCGGCCTTGGCCGCCTTTTCTGTCTCGGGATGGGCTCATCCATCACAGGGGTTGCAATGAACGCATTGGAAATCAGCGGTCTGAAGAAGACCTATCAGGGGGGCGTCGAAGCCCTCAAGGGTATCGATCTCACCGTCAAGCAGGGGGATTTTTTCGCCCTGCTCGGTCCGAACGGAGCCGGCAAGTCCACCACCATCGGTGTGATCAGCTCCCTGGTCAACAAGACCCAGGGCAAGGTGAAGGTGTTTGGCTACGACATCGACACCGATCTGGAGATGGCCAAGGCCCAGCTCGGCCTGGTGCCCCAGGAGTTCAACTTCAGCATGTTCGAGAAGGTGAGCCAGATAGTGACTCACCAGGCCGGCTTCTACGGTGTGCCGAAGGCCGAGGCCAAGGTGCGCGCCGAGAAGTACCTGCGCCAGCTCGATCTCTGGGACAAGCGCGACATGGCGGCCCGTACCCTCTCCGGTGGCATGAAGCGCCGGCTGATGATCGCCCGTGCCCTGATGCACGAACCCAAGCTACTGATCCTGGATGAGCCGACCGCCGGGGTGGACATCGAGATCCGCCGCTCCATGTGGAGCTTCCTCAAGGAGCTCAACGAGCAGGGGGTGACCATCATCCTCACCACTCACTACCTGGAAGAGGCGGAGATGCTGTGCCGCAACATCGGCATCATCGACAAGGGACGCCTCATCGAGAACACCAGCATGAAGAGCCTGCTCGGCAAGCTGGGCCGCGAGACCTTCCTGCTGGATCTGGTGCCGGGCAGCCGGGCGCCGAATCTGCCCGAGTTCAACGGCCGGATGCAGGACGAGCACACCCTGGAGGTGGAGCTGGAGAAGAGCCAGTCCCTCAACAGCTTGTTCGAGCAGCTCTCCGCCCAGGGGGTGCAGGTGCTGAGCATGCGCAACAAGGCAAACCGGCTGGAAGAGCTGTTCGTCAATCTGGTAGAGGAGGGTCGCAAAGCATGAACCCCATGACCTATTACATCGCCTTCAAGAGCATCCTGGCCAAGGAGGTGAGCCGCTTCACCCGGATCTGGATCCAGACCCTGGTGCCGCCCGCCATCACCATGAGCCTCTACTTCGTCATCTTCGGCAACCTCATCGGGTCGCGCATCGGTGACATGGGGGGCTTCAGCTACATGGAGTTCATCGTGCCCGGCCTCATCATGATGTCGGTCATTACCAACTCCTACTCCAACGTCGCCTCCTCCTTCTACAGCGCCAAGTTCCAGCGCAACGTGGAGGAGCTGCTGGTGGCCCCGGTGCCGAACTACATCATCATCGCCGGCTATGTGGGCGGTGGCGTGGCACGCGGCCTCTGCGTCGGCCTCATCGTCACCCTGGTGTCGCTGTTCTTCGTGCCGCTGCAGATCCACCATCTGTTCAGCGTCTGCGTGACCGTGCTGCTGACCTCCATCCTGTTCTCCCTGGGGGGGCTCATCAACGCGGTGTTCGCGAAGTCGTTCGACGACATCAGCATCATCCCGACCTTCATCCTGACACCCCTGACCTATCTGGGGGGCGTCTTCTACTCCATCAGCCTGCTGCCGCCGTTCTGGCAGGGCGTCTCCCAGGTGAACCCCATCATCTACATGGTGAACGCGTTCCGCTACGGCTTCCTCGGCATCTCCGACGTGCCCCTCGGCACCGCCTATCTCATCATCATCGGCTTCATCCTGGTGCTGTACGGGCTGGCCTGGTGGCTCATCTCCCGCGGCACCGGTCTGCGCCACTGAGGCGCAAACCGGCCAGCAAAAAGGCGCCCTCGGGCGCCTTTTTATTTGCACGTTTCGGCGTCAGAGCGCCGGGGCGTCATAGTCCGCCGGTTCGTCGCTGTAGACGCAGACGTTCCACTTGGCGGCCAGGCCGTCATCGGCGAGGCAATAGCGCTCGAAGAACCCCTTGATTTCGCTGCGCTGGCAGTGGGCCTCGAAGCTCGCCATGTCGCGCCAGATCTCGTTGAAGACGATGGGGAAACTCTCCCCCTCGGCGAAGGGGCTTTGGAGGTGGCGGGTAACGATGTACTGCAGGCAGCCATCCTCGCGCAGGGTGTTGGGTTCGAGCCCCTGCAGGACCCGGAACAGGGCCTGCTCCTGGCCCGGCTTGGGCTGGAACTGGGCGATGCAATAAACCTTCTTGGACATCTTCTCTCCTTGCCGCGATCAGCCCCTGAGGGTGACCACGCGGTTGTCGATAAGGCGGGCCTTGCCCAGATACGCGGCCATCAGGATCACCAGGCGCTGGCTCTCGGCGCTGGCGGATTCGAGGGTATCGGCATCGACGATGTCGATGGCATCGGTCCGAAAGCCTGCGTTGTCGAGGCGCTGGCTGGCGCGGGCCACCAGGGAGGGGAGGTGACGATCCCCCCCTTCGATCTGCTCGGCGATCCAGTTCATGGTGCGCGCGAGCTCGGGGGCCAGGGCGCGCTCGGCGGCGGTCAGGTAGCCGTTGCGCGAGGAGAGCGCCAGGCCATCCTCGGCACGCACCGTGGGCACGCCCACGATCTCGATGGGCATGGCCATGTCGGCCACCATCTTGCGAATGAGTGCGAGCTGCTGGTAGTCCTTCTGGCCGAAGCAGGCCACGTCAGGCTGCACCAGGTTGAAGAGCTTGGTGACGACGGTGCTGACCCCGCGGAAGTGCCCCGGGCGCAGCGCCCCTTCCAGCAGGCTGGAGAGGCCGGGCACCTCGACGAAGGTCTGGCTCGCGAGCCCCTGGGGATACATGATTTCCGGGGTCGGGGTAAAGACCATGTCCACCCCGGCGGCCTCCAGAGCGGCGCAGTCCTGCTCCAGGGTGCGCGGATAGTTGGCGAGATCCTCTGCTTTGTCGAACTGCAAGGGGTTCACGAAGATGCTGACCACCACCTTGTCGCCATGGCGGCGGGCCTCTTCAACCAGAGTGAGATGGCCCTGGTGCAGATTGCCCATGGTGGGCACGAATGCGATGGCACGGCCTTCGCGATGCCATTGACCTGTCTGTTCGCGCAGCGCGGCGGGATTGTTCACAACCAACATCGGCAGTTCACCTTCAGAGGAATCAAAAAAGAGAGGGGTCATGCAGTCAGAGGGGAGGGCGACGCGGGGGCGCAGGCCCCCGCGTGCATGACGGCATCACATCAGTTGAAGCAGTGCTCCGGGCCCGGGAAGGTCCCGTCGCTCACCTGCTGCACATAGAGACGAATGGCGGCACGCATGTCACCGGTCTCGGCCAGGAAGTTCTTGGTGAACTTGGGCACATAGCCGGAGGTGATGCCGAAGGCGTCGTGCATCACCAGGATCTGGCCATCGGTAGCCGGGCCGGCGCCGATGCCGATCACCGGGATGCGCAGCGCCTTGGTGATGCGCTCGGCCAGGGCGACGGGCACGCACTCCAGCACCAGCAGCTGGATGCCGGCGGCCTGCAGCTCCAGGGCCTGGCGGTAGATCTCCTGGGCGTGGAACTCGTCGCGCCCCTGCACCTTGAAGCCGCCAAACACATGGACGGACTGCGGCGTCAGCCCCAGGTGACCGCACACCGGCACCCCGTTGCGGGTCAGGTGGCGAATGCTCTCGCACAGCCAGTCGCCCCCTTCCATCTTCACCATGCGGGCGCCGGCGGCCATCAGGCGCGCCGCGTTCTGGTAGGTCTGCTCCGGGGTGGCATAGCTCATGAACGGCATGTCAGCCACGACCAGGGCCTTGCTGGTGCCGCGGGCCACGCAGCGGGTGTGATAGACCATCTCGTCCATGCTGACCGCCAGGGTGTCGTCCCCCCCTTGCAGTACCATGCCGAGGGAGTCACCGATGAGCAGCACCTGGGCGCCCTCGTCGTCAAACAGCTTGGCAAAGGTGGCATCATAGGCGGTGATGGCGGTGATTTTCTGGCCGTCCTGTTTCATTTTCAACAGGCCGGTGGTGGTGATTTTGCTCATGACGTTGTTCCTACTCTTCTCTACTCGCCTGCCGCGCCGGCCAGGATCTCGAGTCCATTGCGCGGGCAGCGGGCAACCAGTTCGGTGAGCGGGGTGCCGCAGGGCAGCACCAGGGAGGGGGCTATTTCGGCCAGGGGCAGCAGCACGAACTCCCGCTCCTTCATGCCGTAGTGAGGCACCGTCAGGCGCTCATGCCGGATGATCTCTTCGCCGTACAGCAGCAGATCGAGATCCAGGGTCCGCGGGCCCCAGCGCTCATCCTTGCGCACCCGTCCCTGCGCCAGCTCGATGCGCTGCAGCTCATCCAGCAGCGCCAGAGGGCCGAGCCGGGTGTGGAGCCGCGCCACGGCATTGACGTAGTCAGGCTGATCCGCAGGGCCCATGGGGCGGCTGCCGTAAAGGTGGGAGGTCTGCAGCAGTTCGGACTCCGGCAGGGTCGCCAGCGCGGCGATGGCGCGGCGAGCCTGGCCGAGGGGCTCGGCCAGGTTGGAGCCGATGGCGACGAAGACCTCGATCATCGACGGATCCTTACTCTGCCGATTTCGGCTTGCGGCGGCGGGGGCGACGACGGTTGCGGCCATTGCCGCTGCGCTTCTCGCCATCACCGCTGCGGGATTCGGCGCGTTCGCCGCTCGCAGGGCGGCGGGTCGCCTCCCGTTGCAGCTGCGGGCGCACATCCGGGTTGGAGGCCACATAGCGCTCCCACCAGCTGGCCAGCTCGCCGAGACCGCGCTCGACCCGGTTGCGCAGCAGCAGGAAGTCGAACGCCGCGCGGAATTTCGGGTGCTCCATGGCGCGCTCGGGATGCTTGCCCTGGCGGCGGGTCAGCCGCTGTTGCAGGGCCCAGATGTCGCGCACGTCCGTGGTGAAGCGGCGCGGCACGGCGATGATCCGCACCTGGGCGTCCAGCACCTCGTTGATGGCCAGCATGAAGGCGTCGTACCAGGGCAGGCCGCTCTCGTTTTCCAGCACCCGGGCACGGGCCTCGACGGCGCCCCACAGCAGGGTGGCGTAGAGGAAGGCGGGGGTGACGCGTTTCTCTTCACGGACCCGGGCGTCGGTGTCCATCAGCGCCTGCTCGATGAACTGCTCGTAGGGCGAGTTGCCGTGCGGGGTGAACAGGGCCGCGACCTGGGGGAACAGGGGCTGGAACAGCCCGTATTCGCGCAGCAGCTTGTAGGTGGCGAGACCGTCGCCAGCCAGGAACAGCTTGAGGGTCTCCTCGAACAGGCGGGCGGCCGGGATGTCCTGCAGCAGCGGCGCCAGCTCCCGGATGGGGGCGGCGGTGCGCGGGCTGATGGTCATGTCCAGCTTGGCGGCGAAACGCACGGCGCGCAGCATGCGCACCGGGTCTTCCCGGTAACGGGTCTCGGGATCGCCGATGAGCTCCAGTCTGCGCTCGGCCAAGTCTTCCAGCCCGCCCTCGAAGTCGTGCAGGGTGAAGTCCTTGGCGCTGTAGTAGAGGGCGTTGACGGTGAAGTCGCGGCGCTCGGCGTCTTCTTCTATGGTGCCGTAGACGTTGTCGCGCAGCAGCATGCCTTCATCCGACTGGGCCGACACGTGCTTGCTGGTATTGACCTGATGGTGGTGACCCCGGAAGGTGGCCACTTCGATCACGTCACGACCAAAGACGATGTGGGCCAGGCGGAAGCGGCGGCCGATGAGGCGGCAGTTGCTGAACAGCGCCTTGATCTGTTCCGGCGTCGCGTCGGTGGCGATGTCGAAATCCTTGGGGGTCTTCCCGAGCAGCAGGTCACGGACGCCGCCGCCGACCAGGTAGGCCTCGTAGCCCCCCTTGTTCAGGCGATAGAGCACCTTGAGGGCATTCTCGCTGATCTCTTTGCGCGAAATCGGGTGCTGGTCACGGCTCAAGGTACGGCGTTGTCCGGCTACTCGGGCCGGAATGGGGGACTCCACCGACTGCTCGCCGTCTTCCTTGCCGAGCACTTTGCGGCAAAAGTTTGCGATCTGGGAAAAAATGGTACACCTCGTTATGACTTCAAATTGACGGGAGGCCAAAAAAATAGCGGCCTATCATAGCTCAGCCCCAACCAAATGAGAAACGGTGTGGCCTGCTTCCCCTAGATTGGGCTCTTTAGGGCAAGAAATGCAGCGGGCTCTGGCCATCGCTCAGCCCAACCAAATGAGAAACGGTGTGGCCTGCTTCCCCTTGATTGGGCCCTTTGGGGCAAGAAAGGCAGCGGGCTCTGGCCATCGCTCAGCCCCAACCAAATGAGAAACGGTGTGGCCTGCTTCCCCTTGATTGGGTCCTTTGGGGCAAAATGCAGCGGGCGCTAGTTCTGCCCCTGCGCGATCTTCTGCTGGCGGGGGACTCTGTCCAGCCGCCAGTGGGTGATACCCCAGGCGATGATCTCGTCCACCGAGCCCGCCTTGAGCTCGGGAGGCGGGCACTGGCCAAGAAACGCCAGCGCCTGCCACAGGGCCTGGCTGCGCTCGTCGCGCGCCAGGGCCGGCGCATGGTTCTGCTTGGAGAGCTTGTTGCCATCCGCCAGCACCGCCAGCGGCAGGTGCACCCAGGCGGGGACCGGCGCTCCCAGGGTCTGGTAGAGGGCTATCTGGCGCACCGTGGGCTCCAGCAGGTCGGCGCCGCGCACTATCTCGGTGATGCCGCTGTCCATGTCATCCACCACCACCGCCAGGTTGTAGGCATAGAGGCCGTCCCGGCGCCGGACGATGAAGTCCTCCTCCGCCAGGGCCGCCGGCACAGTGATCTCCCCCTGAAGCGCATCTTCGAACCGATAGACGGGGTGGTGCTGGCGCAAGCGGGCGGCGCACCCCTCTGCCGCGAGCCCCAGGGTGCGGCAGTGACCGTTGTAGAAGCCGCCCGATGCCATGATCTCACGCCGGGTGCAGTGGCACCAGTAGAGATCCCCGGCGTCGTAGAGGCGCGCGATGATCTCGTCGTAGCGCTCGTGGCGCCGGCTCTGGTACATCACCTCCCCATCCCAGGCGAGGCCGTGATCCTCCAGGGTCTGCAGGATAAGGCCTGCCGCCCCCGGCATCTCCCGCGGGGGGTCGATGTCCTCGATGCGCACCAGCCAGTGGCCCTGCCGCGATCTGGCCTGCAGGAAGCTGCCGAGAGCGGCGACGAGCGAGCCGAAGTGGAGCGGACCGGACGGGGAGGGGGCGAAGCGGCCGACATAGGGCCGGTCGGGGGAGAGGGGAGTCATGACCATGGCAATTCGGGTGAACGATGCATTGAGGCTGCATTCTGGGACGACCCGGCCAAAAGCTCAATAAAAAAGGGAGCGTGCACGCTCCCTTCTTTCTTCACGGGATGGGCGGCATCAGCCAGCCATCTGTTTTTCCTTGATCTCGGCCAGCGTCTTGCAGTCGACGCAGAGGTCGGCGGTCGGACGGGCTTCCAGACGGCGGATGCCGATCTCGATGCCGCAGTGCTCGCAGTAACCGAAGTCATCTTCTTCGAGCAGCAGCAGGGTTTTCTCGATCTTCTTGATCAGCTTGCGTTCACGATCGCGAGTGCGCAGCTCGAGTGCAAACTCTTCTTCCTGCGCGGCGCGATCCACGGGATCCGGGAAGTTGGCAGCCTCATCCTTCATGTGGTCAACGGTGCGGTCAACTTCCTGCATCAGTTGGTTGCGCCAGGCTCCCAGGATCTTGCGAAAATGAACCTTCTGTTGGTCATTCATGTACTCCTCACCGGCTTTCATCTGGTAAGGCTCTACACCCGCAATGGCCAGGGGGCCCAGAGATTTCCTGTTTTCGCCTGTTGGCATGCCCTGTCTCCTAATTCAGCACGCTACCCGTGCCATCCATAAATTGAGGGCGACATCTATAGCAGAAGGGTCAACGGGAGGCAAACAAGCCTTGTCAATAATGTTACCCACTTCCATATTTATGCCCTGCCCTCGGGTAGCAGATGGCCAGATTCAAACGGGATAAAATCTTGTGCCACCATGCCCTGCACCCCAACATGGGGGCGATAGCATAAAATTTCAACCCCTGCCGCGATCGCCTGCTCAACAAGCTGACTATAGTGCGGATCGATGTGGGCCGCAGGGCGCATCCTGGTTATGCCGGAGTGCAACACCATAAACAGCAGCACGGCCCTGTGCCCGGCCGCCTTCATGGCCATCAATTCACGCAGGTGCTTGGCGCCTCGGGTGGTCACGGCATCGGGGAAGTACCCCATGCCCGGCTGTTCCCGCTCGTCGAGCAGGGTGACGGATTTCACCTCGATGTAACAATCCGGTCTGTGATCATCCTCCAGCAGCAAGTCGATGCGGCTGTTCTCCTCGCCATATTTCACCTCGGTGCGCAGCCGGGCATAGCCCGAGAGCGGCGCGAGGGCATCCTGCTCAATCAGCTCCCGGGCGATCTGGTTGGCCCGGGCGGTGTTGACGCAGATGAAGTGGCCCGCCGGGCTCTCGGCGATCTCCCAGCTGCTCGGCAGCTTGCGCTTGGGGTTGTCGGATGTGGAGTACCAGACCCGGGTGCCCGGCAGGGCGCAGCCGGTCATGGCGCCGGTGTTGGCACAGTGGATGGTAATCTGCTCGCCGCCTTCGAGTTGCACATCGGTCAGGAAGCGCTTGTAGCGGCTGACGAGCAGCCCGGATTGCAGGGGGGGATCGAAGATCATCAGGCCGGCTCCTCGGTCTCGGGTGTCTTGACGCGGGCCCGCAGGGGCCAGCAGGCGAGCGGTTCATAGTGGACGCCGTCTTGGGTGCTGACGGACTGATATAGGCAGAAGCGATCCGCCTCGAGCAGGAAGTGGGGGGCGGGCAGCTCGCGGGGGGCTTCAGTGGCCTTGCGCGCCAGGGTGACATGGGGGCGGTAGCCCTGCTCGCCGTTGCCCAGCCCGAGCTTTTCGCCGTGGCGGCGCAGGGCCCGGGCCAGGACGGTCAGCTCGTTCGGCCACTCCCTGGGCCCCACCCAGGCCGCCCTGGCCCGCTGGAACCAGCCGGTCTGATCCAGGGTGACGGTGAAGGGGGGGCAGTGCTGGCGCTCGGCGGCCGCGATCAGGCGGGCTTGTGTGCGCTCGTCGGCCTCCCCGAGAAAGGCCAGGGTCAGATGCAGGTTACTCTCGGGCACCGGCTGGCCGGGCCAGGAGCGCTGGTCGCGCCAGGCCACCAGCTCGGGGGCCAGGTCGGGCAGGGGCAGGGCAAAGAAGAGTTTGGGCATGCGGCGTGTCGGTCCTCGTGGCGTACATCGAAAGACCCATTCTATGGCAGCGACTCCGTGGATGTCTTGCCGTGTCGTGGCTCGCCTGCCCGGCCCCGGGCGCTGCCGCTTACGATGGCCGGGTGGCTGTGGCAGAATGGACGCCGTTTCACTGTCATCACAGAAGGTTTGCGCCGCTTTGTCCCCACTCCCCATCGTCTCGGTGTTGCCCGAGCTGTTTGCCGCCCTCGACCACCACGCCAGCGTGATCCTGCAGGCCCCGCCGGGGGCGGGCAAGTCGACCCTGCTGCCCCTGGAGCTGGTGCGCCAGCAGCGGCTGCCCGGGCGCATCATCATGCTGGAACCCAGGCGCCTGGCGGCACGCAACATCGCGAGTTTCCTGGCGCGCCAGCTGGGGGAGAAGGTGGGCGAGCGCATCGGCCTGCGGGTGCGGGGCGAGAGCCGCACCAGCGCCGCCACCCGGCTCGAGATCGTCACCGAGGGGGTGCTGACCCGGATGCTGCAGCAGGATCCCGAGCTCAGCGGCGTGTCGCTGGTCATCTTCGATGAATTCCACGAGCGCAGCCTGCACGCGGATACGGCGCTCGCCTTTGCCATCGAGAGCCAGCAGGGGCTGCGGGACGATCTCAAGCTGCTGATCATGTCCGCCACCCTGGAGGGCATGGCCCTCGAGACCCTGCTGCCGGAGGCCCCCGTCATCCGTTCCGAGGGGCGTGGCTTCCCCATTGAATACCACTACCGCCCCGCCAATCGCCAGCAGTGGCTGGAGCCCCAGGTCGGTGCCGTGGTGCTGGAGGCGCTCGCCAGCCAGGCTGGCAGCGCCCTGGTCTTTCTGCCGGGGCAGGGGGAGATAGAGCGGCTGGCCCAGTGGCTCGAGGGCAGATTGCCGGAGGACGTGCGCCTCGCCCCCCTCTATGGTCGCCTCGAGATGGCGGCCCAGCAGGCGGCCATCGAACCGGCCCCGGCGGGCAGCCGCAAGCTGGTGCTGACCACCAATGTGGCGGAAACCTCCCTCACCATAGAGGGGGTGTCCGTAGTCATCGACAGCGGGCTGGAGCGGCGCGCCACCTTCGATATGAAGAGCGGCGTCACCCGGCTGGAGACCCGCCCCATCGCCAGGGCCTCCGCTACCCAGCGGGCAGGACGGGCCGGTCGCCTCGGCCCCGGCGTCTGTTACCGGCTCTGGAGCAGCGAGGTGCAGGAGCGCCTTGCCGAGCAGAGCCCCCCCGACATCCTCACCCAGGAGCTGACCGGCCTCTTGCTGGACGCCGCCCAGTGGGGGGCCAGGGTGGAAGATCTGCCGCTGCTGGACCCACCCCCGGCGGCGGCCGTGGCAAGTGCCCAGCGGCTGCTGGTGGCCCTCGGCGCCATGAAACCGGAGGGGGAGCAACAACTCACCCCGGCCGGCCGTGCCATGGCGGCATTCGGTACTCATCCCCGCCTAGCCCGCATGCTGCTGCGTGCCCGGGAGCTGGAGGCCGAGGGTCTGACAGGGATTGTCGCCGATGCGGCTTTCCTGGTGGCGCTGCTGGAAGAAGATCTGCGAGGATCGGAGCGCCTTTCCGTGCTGTTCCACCGCCGCCAGGGCGCTCTACGCCAGGGGGCCGCCCGCTGGTTCGAGCGGCTCGGCGCGCGTCCCGCCAATGCGCAAGGTCAGTGGCTGGGGCTGCTCTGCGCCCTCGCCTGGCCGGATCGCATCGGCAAGCTGCGCAGCGGTCAACGCTACCAGCTCAGTGGTGGGGTGAGCTGCGATCTGGTAGAAGGGCATCCCTGCCAGGGGCAGGGGGCGCTCATTGCCGTCGAGATGGGCCAGAACGAGCGTGGCAGTCGCATCTTCATCGCCGAGCCGGTGGAGCTGGACGAGCTGGTGCGCCAGCTGCCGGAACTGGTGAGCGAGCGCCAGTGGTTCGACTGGGACGATCGGGAGGAGCGGGTTCGCGCCGAGCGCCAGCAGGTGCTGGGTGAACTGGTGCTGAGCCAGCGGCCGCTGACGGATCTTTCGGACGAGCAGAAGGGGCGCTGCCTGTTGCAGGGTATTCGTCGCAAGGGGCTGCACGTGCTGCCCTGGAATGATGCCAGCGAGGGGCTGCTGGCCCGCCTGCGCTGCGCCGCCGACTGGCTGCCGGATGAGGGGTGGCCTGCGATGGACGACGACAGTCTGCTGGCCAGCCTCGAGCAGTGGCTGTTGCCCTCGGTGAGCGGCCTGACCCGGCTGGAGCAGTTGAAAAGACTCGATCTCTGCGACATCCTTCGCCAGTCGCTGCCCTGGCCCCTGCCAAGACGGCTGGACGAGGCGCTGCCGAGCCACTTCACGGCGCCGACCGGCAGCCGGGTGCGGATCCGCTATCAGCCCGGCCAGGCCCCGGCGATCCCGGTGCGCATCCAGGAGATGTTCGGGCTGGGCGCCACCCCCTGCGTGGCCGATGGCCGGGTGCCCCTGGTGGTTGAGCTGCTCTCCCCGGCCCAGCGCCCGCTGCAGATCACCGCGGATCTCGCCGCCTTCTGGGCGGGATCCTACGAGCAAGTGAAGAAAGAGATGAAGGGGCGCTACCCCCGCCACTATTGGCCCGACAACCCGCTGGAGGCCATGCCGACCCGGGTGACCAAGAAGAAGATGGGATTGCAGGAGTAGCCGGCACGACAGTGACCGGCTGGTGCGATCAGAACAGGATGGACCTGGCTCAGGGCCGCTCCACCACAGGAACCGGCATGCCTGGCCGCTCGCGAAGGCGAGATGACGAGTAGGAAAACAAGAGGATTTATGGCAACCCAACGACGCAAGAGCCCACCCAAGAAGGCGGCGCCCAAACGCACCATCTGGCGCACCCTGTTCTGGCTTGGTTTCAAGCTCTCCCTGGTGGTGGGCGCCTTCATGGTGGTGTTCGGCATCTATCTCGATACAAAGGTGCGCGAGCGCTTCGACGGCGAGAAGTGGCAGTTGCCCGTGATGGTCTATAGCCGCCCCCTGGAGTTGTACCCGGGGCAGCGCCTCTCCCAGACCCAGATGCTGCGCGAGCTCAACATGCTGAGCTACAAGCAGGTTCGCCAGCCCCACACCCCGGGGGAGTACGCGGTCAACGGCAATCGTATCGAGCTGGTGCGCCGTCCGTTCGAGTTCCACGACGGCGCCGACGGCGCCCGGGGTCTGCGCCTCACCTTCAGCGGCGCGCGTCTGGAGGGGATCCAGTCCCTGGAGAACCAGCGTCAGCTAGGGTACGCCCAGATGGACCCGGTGCTGCTCGATCGCCTCAACACCGAGGATCGGGAGGATCGCCTGCTGGTTCGCCTCTCCGAGGTGCCGGACAGCCTGCTGGTGACCCTGCTCACCACGGAAGACAGGGACTTCTACCAGCACGGCGGTGTCTCGCCGGTGGCCATCATGCGTGCCATGGCGGCGAACCTGCTGGCGGGGCGCACCGTGCAGGGGGGCAGCACGCTCACCCAGCAGCTCGCCAAGAACTTCTTCCTGACCCGCGAGCGCAGCCTCTGGCGCAAGCTGCAGGAAGCCTACATGGCGGTGCTCATCGATTACCGCTACAGCAAGGACGAGATCCTGGAGGCCTACCTCAACGAGGTCTATCTGGGGCAGAACTTCTCCCAGGGGGTCTACGGCTTCGGGCTCGCCTCCTACTTCTATTTCGGCATTCCGGTCAACGAGCTGGACATCGATCAGGTGGCCCTGCTGGTGGGCATGGTGAAGGGGCCCTCCTATTACGATCCCTGGCGCTTCCCTGACCGTGCCAAGGCACGGCGGGATCTGGTGCTCAAGCTCCTGATGGATCACGGCAGCCTGACCCAGGCCGAATATGAGCTCGCCAGCAAGCAGCCGCTCGGCATCATTACCCGTGGCCAGATGAGCTATGGCCGTACCCCGGCCTTCATGGGGCTGCTCAAGCGGGAGATCCAGAACCGCTTCGGCCCGGATCTGCTCAAGCAGTCTGGCCTCAAGATCTTCACCAGCCTGGACCCCATCGCCCAGCACGCCGCCGAGCAGGCGGTGCAGACGGGGCTGGCTACCATCGAGAAGCAGCGCGGCAAGAAGAAGCTGGAGGCGGCCATGGTGGTCTCCGACTGGCACAAGGGCGAGGTGGTCGCCATGGTGGGGGGGCGGGATCCCCGTTACGCCGGCTTCAACCGGGCGCTGGATGCCCGCCGCCAGATCGGCTCCCTGGTCAAGCCGGCGGTCTACCTGACCGGCCTCTCCAACGGCCTCACCCTGGGCACGCCGCTGAAAGATCAGCCGATCCGCATTCGCGGCCAGGACGGCCAGATCTGGACGCCGCAGAACTACGATCGCAAGTTCCGCCAGAGCGTGCCCCTGATGGAAGCGCTCGCCAGCTCCCTGAACGTGCCGACCGTCAACCTCGGGATGCAGGTCGGTCTGGACAAGGTGGTGGACACCCTGCACAAGATGGGCGTCCAGCAGGAGATCCAGCCCTATCCGTCCCTGGTGCTGGGGGCCGTGGCCCTGTCGCCCATGGAGGTGAACCAGATGTACCTGCCCATCGCGAACCAGGGGCTGACCCAGCCGCTGTCGGCCATCCGTGCCGTGGTGAACGGCGATGGCAGCCAGCTCTACCAGCATGACGAGACCGCGAAGCGGGTGACGGATCCCCAGGCTAGCTGGCTGACCCTGTTCGCCATGACCAAGACGGTGAGCCAGGGCACGGCCCGGGCGCTTGGCGCCAAGTTCCCCGGCGCCACCATGGCCGCCAAGACGGGCACCACCAACGAGCTGCGGGACTCCTGGTTTGCAGGCATGGACAACAACGAGCTGGTGAGCGTCTGGGTTGGCCGTGACGACAACACCCCGGCCGGGTTGACCGGTGCCAGCGGCGCCCTGCAGTTGTTCAGCGGCTACATGGGCCAGCGCGGGGTCAACAGCCTGAGCCTGAAGATGCCGGAAGGGGTGAGCTGGGCGAACTTCTCCCGTGCGAACGGGGCCCGGGTCGCGAGCGACTGCCCGGGCAGTCTGCAGGTTCCGGCAAGGCTGGCCGGCCTGGCCGAGCCCATGAGCTGTGCCAGCCCGGTCTCCAACCCGAACCCGATCAATGCCCTGGACAAGTGGTTCAACGGTTTCTTCAACTGATACCAACGCAATGAAACGGGCAGCCCAGGCTGCCCGTTTTGCAAGGAGTGTCCATGACCCATCCCCTGTTCGACGCCATCCACCACGTGGCCATCATCGCCAGCGACTATGAGCGCTCCCGCCACTTCTATCACCGGGTGTTGGGGCTGCCCATCGTCAGCGAGACCCTGAGGGCCGAGCGCCAGTCGTGGAAGCTGGATCTGGCGCTGCCGGACGGCAGCCAGCTGGAGCTGTTCAGCTTCCCGGCGCCGCCCCCGCGCCCTTCCCGGCCCGAGGCGTGCGGTCTGCGTCACCTGGCGTTCCGGGTGGCCGATCTCGACCGGGTCATCGCCCATCTGCTGCAACACGACGTGGCGGTAGAGCCGGTGCGGGTGGACGAGCTGACCGGCCGGCGCTTCACCTTCTTCGCCGACCCGGACGGTCTGCCCCTGGAGCTCTACGAAGCCCAGCGATAGGGCGGGCTCGCCGCGCAGGCGACGCACAACCCGACGCCATAAACACAAGAAGCCGCCCGAGTGGGCGGCTTCTTTGCATGGGATTGCCCGTATCAGGCGGTGGTGAGCAGGGCCACTGCCACCGCCATCACCAGGATCCCGACCCAGCCGATGGGCTTGAGGCGCTCGCCAAACAGCAGCAGCCCCCCGAGGGCCGTGCCCAGGATGCCGATGGCGCCCCAGGTGGCGTAGGCGATGGCGAGGTCTATCTTGCCCGTGCTGACCACCTCCGACAGCAGGGTGAAGGCGCAGAGCACCAGCAGGATGCCGAGCAGGCCCCAGCCCTTGTAGCGAAATCCCACGGAGCGGTTGATGGCCATGTTGGCGCTTATGTCCAGCAGCGCCGCGCCCAGTACGATGATCAACGGGTGCATACGGCCTCCTTCATCGGACGTGAGGTTGACGTCGAGGTTGGCTCATCATGGGTCTCACCCAGGGTCACCATAACAATCCCCACTATGGCCAGCGCCAGCCCGAGCAGCGCCTGAGGGCTGATGCTGTAATCCAGGAACAGCACCGAGACCAGGGTGATCAAGGCGATCCCCAGCCCTTCCCAGAGGGCGAACGCGATACCAATGGAGATTGTTTTGGCGGCTTTGGCCAACATCAAGTAGGAGAGGGCGATGAGCACCCACATGGGCAGGTAGCTGAGCCAACCCGCGCCATTGTCCGCGATGAGGGTCATGGAGGAGGTGCCGGCGACCTCGGTCAGGATGGCGCCGGTCAAAAACATCCGGGCCAATAACAGGCGACTGATTAACATAAAACGTCCTTTTGTGGCTTCGACCCGGCAAGGATAGCCGGGGCCCCGGCCGCATCGGGAATCGCTCAGCGTCGATTAATCGGACGCCATGGGTTTGCCTTGTGCGACAGGGGCGGGCTAAGGTAAAGACCGGATCCTCTGCATGCCAGCGCCTTTATGAAGCTCAATCAGATAGAACTCTTTGTGGAATCAGCGGAAAGTGGCTCCATTGCCAATGCTGCCCGCCGCCTTGGCAAGAGTCGCAGCGCAGTCAGTACGGCGATCGCAGCACTGGAGTTGGAGCTTGGCGTCGAACTTTTTGAACGCGGGGCGAATCGAAGTCGATTGACGGAGATCGGGGAGCAGGTGCTGGATGACTGCAAGCGGCTGCTGCAGGCGGCCAACAGCCTGCAGCTCAAGTGCGAGCACCATGCCTCCGGCGCCGAGGTGGCGCTGCGGGTGGCGCGGGACGACGCCATCCCCGAATCGGTCTGGCGTGACATGCTGGGGACCCTGCGCCGCCAGTTCCCCGGTACCAGCATCTCCCTGGTGCTGGCATCGCCCCCCGAGTTGCCTGCTTTGGTGGAGGAGGGGTTCGTGGATGCCGCCTTCGGCCTCATCACCGAGGAGCAGGAGCGCAGCGGCCTGTGCATCGATGTGCTGAACCCCATCCGCACCCTGATGGTGGTAGCGCCGAGCCACCCGCTGGCCGGTCTGAAACGGGTGCTGCAGCAGGATCTGAGCGGCCACACCCAGGTCACCCTCTCTTATGTCGACGAGTTCTCGGTCAAGAGTCTGCTGCCCATCGGGGGTCAGCACATCGGTCTGTCGAGTTTCGAGTTGATGCGGGATGCGGTGCTGGATGGTCTGGGCTGGGCCGTGTTGCCCTCGCCGCTGATCCAGAGCCAGCTGCGCCAGGGGGAGCTGCTGACCCTGAAGCACAAGTTCAGCCTGCAGTGGCGCGACTACGGGGTCTATCTGTCGGAGAACGCCCACCATGGCAAGGTGCTGGCCTGGCTCAAGAAGGCCATCGAGGCCTATCTCGAGCCTTTCCAGTGATCGTCAGGGCGTTGAGAGCCTCAGCGCAGGCTGCGGCGGGAGAGCGGTTGGCGGGGACGAAATGGCCACAGCAGGAGACTGAGCAGCAGATCCCCGGCCAGTGAGGCAATCAGGCCTGCCGCCACTCCGCAGAAGATGGCAGCCTCTTTGAGGGGGACCACGTAGCCGTAGTTGTGCAGGGTGTCCTGCCAGAGCTGGGGATCGGCGCGCAGCAGCAGGTGGCTGATCTGCCGGTACCAGGCCTGATCCCGGAAGGCGAATTCCTCCTGCAGGTGGTTCCGCTGGCTCACCAGCTGTTGCAGGCTGGTGGCATCCTGGGTGAAGACGGGATCCTGGCTGGCGCCGTAATGGGCGATCAGGGCCTGCAGATCGCCATTGAAGTGCTGGTCTGCGGTGCGCTGGAAGGGGGCCAGGCCGAGGCTGGCCTGTTGCAGGCGCGCGTCCAGCCGCTGGTAGTAGAGATCGACCAGCCCGGGGATCTGGACACCCGCCAGCAGGCCGAGGGCAAACAGCATCATGCGAAGGTAACTGCGCATCATCATCATCCTGAAGAAACGGAGTGGTCATACTAGCCGCAAGCCGTGGAGGCGCCAAGGTGGCTGGCCCTTGTACCGATCGGGCGGGAGGACTCAACAAGGTTCGGTTTTGACACGAATGCTTACATTTTTGTGATTCAGAACAGCTTTCTGCGGGCCTAGAATACCGGCTTTTTCCAAGGAACCGTCGGCATGTCCAAGTTCATCGCTTTCTATCTGGTCGGGGGCCTGATTGCCGTCAGTTGGGGCGCCCTGCCGGACCATGGCCCCTGGGATCAGTGGGATCTTGCCACCTTCCACCTGGTCAATGGCTGGCTCGGCCAGTCCGCCCGCTGGGCCGATCTGGTGGCCATCACCAATCATCGCCTGTTCGACCTGGCCGCCCTCGCCTGCATGGGGGGCATTCTGGCCCGCAGCTTCTTCTCTGCCGACGAGCAGGGGCGCCGCCGCCTGGTGGCCATGGGCTTCGTCATGCTCTTGGGGGCTCTGGTCATCAATCAGCTCGGCCACCTGCTGCCCGTCAGCCGTCCCAGCCCTACCCTGATGGTGGACGGGGCCCTGCGGCTGACCGAAATCAGTGCCATCCCGACCAAGGACTCCGCCGGTGACAGTTTCCCCGGCGATCACGCCCTGTTCCTGATGATCTTCGCCGGTTTCGCCCTGCGCTATCTGCCGCGCTGGGCCGCGGTGACCGCCGTGCTGATGGTGCCCCTGTTCTCGGCCCCCCGCATCCTCGCCGGCGCCCACTGGATGACGGACGTCTATGTCGGCGCCCTCAGTCTCTCCCTTGTCTGCCTGCCGCCGCTGCTGTTGACCCCCTTGTCCGACAGGCTGATCGACCGTCTCGCTCCCCGGCTGCCTCGCTGGATAGCCCGGGATTTCCGGGCAGCCAGGCAGTAAAAAGAAGAAGGCGGGTCACCCCGCCTTCTTTTGTTATGTCCCATCGGTGCTGTGGTCGTCGCGAAATGACCAGGACTACGCCCGATGAGCCCGGGCTGTCGCCCTCATGGCAAGTATGGTTAGCGTCATTCGAAATCCGCCAGCAAGAATCGGCGACGCCAAACGTTTGCATCTGACGAGAGCTTGATCCTGGCCAGGATTTTTTCCGGGCACTGCCTTAGAATCGCCGCCCGTTGCTGGAGGTCCCCCTATGCTTGTCACTTTTCTGCGTCTCTTGTTTATCGGCTGTGCCCTGGTCTTTATCTTCATGTTGATCCACGCCTGGTGGCACAAGCGCCGCCAGGGTCAGCTGGAGGCGACGCCCTTCTGGCCGGTGGCGGCCATCGGTTTCGTGGCGAACTTTCTCGATACCCTGGGGGTGGGCAGCTTTGCGGTGAAGACCGCCTGCTACAAGCAGTTCAAGCTGATCGACGATCGCTTGTTGCCGGGTACCCTCAACGGCCAGTGTGTGCTGCCGACCGTGACCCAGTCCCTCATCTTCATCGGGGCGGTCAAGGTGGATCCGGTGACCCTGATCGGCATGATGGTGGCCGCCGCAGCCGGGGCGGCCTGGGGGGCGCGCCACGTCGCCTCGTTCGATCGCCAGACCATCCGGCTGGTGATGGCGGTCTCCCTGCTGGTGGTGGCCGGGCTCATCTTCGCCGGGTTGCTGGGGCTCTTCCCCCTCGGGGGAGAGGCGATGGGGCTCAGTGGCTACAAGCTCGGGATAGCCCTGGCAGGCAACTTCCTCTTCGGGGTGCTGATGAATGTCGGCATCGGGCTGTTCGCCCCCTGCATGACCCTCGTCTATCTGCTCGGGATGAATCCGCTGGCTGCCTTCCCCATCATGATGGGTTCCACCGCCGTGCTCAGCGTCTTTTCGGCGGGCACCTTTATCCGCAAGGGGGCCTTCGATGCCAGGGCCGTGCTGGCCGTGGCGATCTTCGGTCCCATCGGGGTGGTGCTGGCGGCCATGCTGGTACAGTCCATGGATATGGAGATGCTCAAATGGCTGGTGGCCTTCATCGTCATCTACACCTCCTGGACCATGTACGCCTCCTGGCGTGCCGCCCGTCGCGCGCCGCAACCCCAGTTGGCAGAAGTCACCGGCTAGTCAATCCGTTCATCCCTTCTGTGCAAAACGGCGGGTGACCCAGGGGTCACCCGCCGTTTTGCTTGCCTCGTCACTGTGGTCGCCGGAAGCCCCTGTACCGACGGGTGAGGAGCCTGCGGGTGTCCCCCGTGTGGGGTGGCTGCCGCTGGCCGGAGGCGACCAGCGCGGCCTCGGCCCTGGCTCCGAGAAACACATAGAGACCGAGCGCCAGCAGCAGTCCCACGGCACAGCCCATCACCCCCACCGCAGGCCAGAGCAGCTCGACCTGACCGAGAGAGCCCTTGAACAGCAACAGCAGCCCCTCGATGGAGACCGCGATCAGGATGGCGGCAATGAAGCGGGTGATGGTGCGGCGGATGGCACTGTGGCGGAAGATGTCCTTATGCAGCAGCACCTCCTCCTCCAGTATGGTCTTGCCGAGATCGAACACCGCCAGCGCCAGGGTCAGGAAGATGATGGCACTGAAGGCGCCAAGCCGGTTCTGCTGGGTGCCGCACAGCAGCAGATAGAGCTGCTCGAGGCCGTGCCAGATCAGGGTGGCGACGATGAGAAACAGGGCCAGGCTCAGGACGATATAAACGGCCCTGAACCAGGGGATGGCGCGGCGCCGCTCCCTGTCTCCCATCAGCCAGGCGATCAGCTGGTGCAGGTTGATCTCCAGCTCGCGGCCGTGGCCCTGCACCAGCAGGCGCAGTTGCCCCTGCGCCGCCGGCATGGGGGCCAGGATGCAGGGCTTGGCCGGGTGCGCCGCCAGAGTCCGGACGTCCTGAACGAAGGGGTAGGTCTTGAACGTCTCCCGGGGGAGGGTGAGCAGCCCCAGCAGCAGGGGGGCCAGCTCGGTCTCGTACTCCTGATAGCGCCGCAGCACATCGATGGGACTCATCTCTGCCATATGAACCTCGCTCAACTGGGCTCCTGTCTCCTGGGTGGTGCAAATAGTGGGCCCGTTTTATGACAGCCTTTGTGGCGTCGGTTGCACCGGGAAGTGGCAAGCCCGGGGATAGGAGGAGGACGTTGCACCAGAAGGAGCCACAGTGGCGCGCAAAAACAAAAAGGGCCCCGAGGGGCCCTTTGTTCATCCGGCAGCGGCTCAGCCTGCCAGCTTGGCGAAGCTGCGCTCGGCGGCGGCCAGGGTGTGTTCGATCTCCATGTCGCCGTGGGCCAGCGACAGGAAGCCCGCCTCGTAGGCGCTCGGCGCCAGGTAGACGCCCTCTTCCAGCATCAGATGGTAGAAGCGCTTGAAGCGTTCCATGTCGCAGCGGGTCACCTGCTCGTAGCGGGTGATCTCGGTCTCTTCGGTGAAGAAGAAGCCGAACATGCCGCCCACATAGGTGATGGTAAGCGGAATGCCATGCTTGGCGGCGGCGGCTTTGAGCCCCTCGGCCACCCGGGCGGTCTTGGCGCTCAGCTGCTCATAGAGCCCCGGCTCCAGCAGCAGATCCAGCATGGCAAGGCCAGCGGCCATGGCAACCGGGTTGCCGGAGAGGGTACCCGCCTGATAGACGGGGCCGGTCGGGGCGATGTGCTGCATCACCTTCTTCTTGCCGCCGAAGGCGCCCACCGGCATGCCGGCACCGATGATCTTGCCGAGGGTGGTCAGATCCGGGTCGATATTGTAGTGGCCCTGGGCGCCACGCAGGGAGACGCGGAAGCCGGTCATCACTTCGTCCAGGATCAGCAGGGCGCCGAACTCGTCGCAGATAGCGCGCAGCCCTTCCAGGAAGCCAGGGACCGGCGGGATGCAGTTCATGTTGCCGGCCACCGGTTCGACGATGATGCAGGCAATCTCGCTGCCGTACTGGGTGAAGGCCTCGCGCACCGAATCCAGATCGTTATAGACACAGGTGAGAGTGTGCTTGGCGAAGTCGGCCGGTACACCCGGGCTGTTGGGTTGGCCCAGAGTGAGGGCGCCGGAGCCGGCCTTGACCAGCAGGGAGTCGGCATGGCCGTGGTAGCAGCCTTCAAACTTGACGATCTTGTCGCGGCCGGTGTAGCCGCGGGCCAGGCGAATGGCGCTCATGGTGGCCTCGGTGCCGGAGTTGACCATCCGCACCTGCTCCATGGAGGGAACGATCTGGCGTACCTTCTCGGCCATCAGCACTTCTATCTCGGTAGGGGCGCCGTAGCTCAGGCCTTTCTCGACGGCCTTGATGACGGCGGCCTTGATGGCCGGGTGGTTGTGACCCAGCAGCATGGGGCCCCAGGAACCGATGTAGTCCACGTAGGCCTGGCCGTCCACGTCATAGAGGTAGGCGCCATCGGCGTGATCGATGAAGCGGGGAGTGCCACCGACCCCATTGAAGGCGCGGACCGGTGAGTTGACGCCGCCCGGAATGGTCTGGCGGGCCTGTTCAAACAGCTGATCTGATTTTGACATGGATCATCCTTAATGGGATTTTGGTCGTCATCCGGGCGCAGGCTGCGGATTGCGGCTCGGCAGGTCATGGCGGGAGGAGTATGCTTTGCGATCTCGCTACCCGGACTCTCGGTCTGCACCCGTGATAAATGAAACGGGCCGACTATAGCAGAAAGGCCCTGTGCTGGGCAGCCGAGCCGAGACCGGGGTTTTCGATCCTCGTCAGTTGAATGTGGTTACTCATGGTGCAACAAACTCTCCCCCTCGGCGAGGCGGCCGCGCCGCGTCGTGCTCCTGTCCTGCAGCGCCTGATCCGGCAGGACAAGATGCCACTCCTCGTGCTGGTACTGGCCGCCCTGGTCGGGGTCCTGGCCGGCCTGGTGTGCGGATTGTTTGAATCCGGTGTGCACTGGCTGGTCGGGCAGCGGCTGGATCTGCTGGCCGAGCGCCCCTGGTGGCAGCTCGGTCTGCTGGGGTTCGGGTTCAGCGCCCTGCTGGGTATGATCGGCTATTTCCTCACTCATGCCTTTGCACCGGAGGCGGGGGGCTCGGGGATCCCCGAGATAGAGGGCGCCATGGACGAGCTGCGGCCGGTGCGCTGGTGGCGGGTGTTGCCGGTCAAGTTCTTCGGCGGCATCTGCACCCTGAGCTCCGGCATGGTGCTGGGGCGTGAGGGGCCCTCGGTCCAGATCGGGGGCAACCTCGGCAAGATGGTGGCGGATATCTTCCGGCTGCCCAGGGAGCATGGCCACGCCCTGCTGGCGGCCGGGGCTGCGGGTGGCCTGGCCGCCGCCTTCAATGCCCCGCTGGCGGGGATCCTCTTCGTGATGGAAGAGATGCGCCCGCAGTTTCGTTACTCCTTCCTCGCCATCAAGGCGGTGGGGATCTCGGCCGTGATGGCGACCCTGATGCTGCAAAACATGAAAGGGCAGGCCCCCGTCATCACCCTGCCTCACTACGATGCACCGGCCCTGAAAGCCCTCTGGTTGTTCCTCTTCATGGGGGGCTGTTTCGGGGTACTGGGTTTCGTGTTCAACAAACTGGTACTCGCCTGCCAGGACGGTTACCTGGCCCTGCACCAGAACAAACGCCATCGTTTCGTCGCCATCGGCATGCTGGTGGCGGGCACCTTCGGCGTGCTGTCTCTCTTCGCCCCGTCGGTGACCGGCGGGGGCACCGAGCTCATCCCTCATCTGATGGATGGCCAGTATGCGATGGCCACGCTCTTCCTCATCTTCTCGGTGCGACTGATCGCAACCCTGGTCTGTTTCTGCTCCGGTGCCCCCGGCGGGGTCTTTGCGCCGACACTGGCCCTCGGCACCCTGTTCGGGGTGATCTTCGGTCATCTGTTCCATGCGGCATTCCCCGAGCTGGGCATAGAGCCGGGCGCCTTCGCCATTGCCGGCATGGGGGCGCTTTTTGCTGCCACCGTGCGTGCGCCCATTACCGGTATAGTGCTGGTGACCGAGATGACCGACAACTATCAGCTGATCCTGCCCATGATGATCACCACCATAGGCGCCACTCTGGTGGCGCAATGGCTGGGGGGACGTCCCATCTATTCCCAGATCCTAGAGCGAACTTTACGGCTTGCGGCGCGTCAAAAGCGGGGTGAAAGCAGCATGGCTGGAAGTTAACTCTTTGTTTATCCGCGCAATCCAGCAAGGTCGCGTATAGTGAAGGGATACAGGCCGTGATGATGTCGGCATATATAGAAGAGGCCTTATGTCCCAAATCGTGAAGTTACTGGTGGTGCTGGCAGTGGGGGCGAGCATCGGGTATTTCGTCGGGAATCGGCAGGAACTCGCCCAGAGCAGCCTGATGACGGTGCAACAAGAGACGTTGGAGCGACAGAGCAAGGCCATCAGTCAGCTCAAGACGGATCTGGGGGTCAAGGACACCCTGCTGGCTACCCAGAAGGCGGCCTTCGAACAGCTGCAGCAGATGCTCAAGGATCAGGAGGTCCAGGTTCAGGAGCAGAAGCGCCAGCTGGCCTTCTTCGAGCGTATCATGCGCCCTACCGGTGATCAGGTGGGGGTATCTATCGACAACCTGACCCTGCAGGAGACCAGCGTGCCGGGTCGCTATCACTATCGCCTGGCCCTGACCCAGCCCGCGAAGAAGCGGGAGCTGTTTCGGGGACAGGTGCAGATCCGGGTGGAAGGCAGCCTGGCAGACCAGCCCAAGACCCTGACTGGGCGGGATCTTGGCATGAAGGCCGGAGAGGGGCGTTATTCACTGCGCTACTTCCAGCTGCTCGAAGGCAACTGGCAACTGCCGGAGGGCTTCACGCCCGACCGGGTGAAGATCGTCATCGCCAAGGAGGGCCGTCAACCCGCCCAGGAATTGCTGGTGGAGTGGGGGGACGTGCTCAAACCCATGGTGACTCAACCCTCGCCTCTGCCGGCGGCGCAGTAAGGGAGCGGTGAATACTTGAACTGAATGGTCGGGTATTGGATAATTTCACGGTTTCCATGTTCGTGGATTTAACGGTTGTGAGGTCAGTAATGAGTGCAGTAGCAGAAGCCCCCTTGCCTATCCAGATGACGGATGCGGCAGCAAACAAGGTGAAGACCTTGATCACCGAAGAAGAAAATCCCGAGCTCAAGCTGCGGGTCTACATCACCGGGGGGGGCTGCTCCGGTTTCCAGTACGGTTTCACCTTCGATGAGAAAATCAATGACGGGGATACCGTCGTTGAGAAAAGTGGTGTGACGATGGTGATCGATCCCATGAGCCTGCAGTACCTGGTAGGCGGCAGTGTGGATTACACCGAAGGTCTGGAAGGTTCCCGCTTCACCGTGACCAACCCCAATGCCACCACCACCTGTGGTTGCGGCTCCAGCTTCTCCATCTGATTTGTCGCGGCAACGGAATTGAAAAGGGCCTCTCGGGGCCCTTTTTGTTTGTATATCACTCGAATTGGTCGTTACTTAAACAGTCGGCGTCGTTTATCAAAAAAAATCGCAATTTCTGCTTGTCAGCCAAGAATCGCTCCCTATAATGCGCCTCCATCAGCACGGCGCAGTGCGCGTCTGGTCCACCTTGCAAAGCAAGTTGGTGAGGGTTATAGTTTCAGACCCTGCTCTTTAACAATTTGAATCAAGCAATCTGTGTGGGCACTCACAGCATCGAGCATCAAAAACAATTTTTGATTTTCAATGTCTGATGAAGTGACCAAAGCAACTTTTAGTTGCAGCAGTTAATTCAGCAATTCATTGAGCCGCCTTTATAGGCAACCAAACTTAAATTGAAGAGTTTGATCATGGCTCAGATTGAACGC
>NZ_JAGKRG010000035.1:0-277 GCF_017939565.1 Aeromonas sp. SrichE-2G | reverse complement strand
TTCTAAGCCAACATCCTAGCTGTCTGAGCCTTCCCACATCGTTTCCCACTTAACCAGAACTTTGGGACCTTAGCCGGCGGTCTGGGTTGTTTCCCTCTTCACGACGGACGTTAGCACCCGCCGTGTGTCTCCCGGATAGTACTTACTGGTATTCGGAGTTTGCATGGGGTTGGTAAGTCGGGATGACCCCCTAGCCCAAACAGTGCTCTACCCCCAGTAGTATTCGTCCGAGGCGCTACCTAAATAGCTTTCGGGGAGAACCAGCTATCTCCGAGTT
>NZ_JAGKRG010000034.1:0-773 GCF_017939565.1 Aeromonas sp. SrichE-2G | reverse complement strand
TACTTACTGGTATTCGGAGTTTGCATGGGGTTGGTAAGTCGGGATGACCCCCTAGCCCAAACAGTGCTCTACCCCCAGTAGTATTCGTCCGAGGCGCTACCTAAATAGCTTTCGGGGAGAACCAGCTATCTCCGAGTTTGATTGGCCTTTCACCCCCAGCCACAGGTCATCCCCTAACTTTGCAACGTTAGTGGGTTCGGTCCTCCAGTTGATGTTACTCAACCTTCAACCTGCCCATGGCTAGATCACCCGGTTTCGGGTCTACACCTTGCAACTAGACGCCCAGTTAAGACTCGGTTTCCCTACGGCTCCCCTATACGGTTAACCTCGCTACAAAATGTAAGTCGCTGACCCATTATACAAAAGGTACGCAGTCACCCCGAAGGGCTCCCACTGCTTGTACGTACACGGTTTCAGGTTCTATTTCACTCCCCTCACAGGGGTTCTTTTCGCCTTTCCCTCACGGTACTGGTTCACTATCGGTCAGTCAGGAGTATTTAGCCTTGGAGGATGGTCCCCCCATATTCAGACAGGATGTCACGTGTCCCGCCCTACTCGATTTCACATCAAGGTTGTTTTCGTGTACGGGGCTATCACCCTGTATCGCCGGCCTTTCCAGGACCGTTCCACTAACTTCCAAGATGCTTAAGGGCTAATCCCCGTTCGCTCGCCGCTACTGAGGGAATCTCGGTTGATTTCTTTTCCTCGGGGTACTTAGATGTTTCAGTTCTCCCGGTTCGCCTCGCTACGCTATGTATTCACGTAGCGATACC
>NZ_JAGKRG010000033.1:0-285 GCF_017939565.1 Aeromonas sp. SrichE-2G | reverse complement strand
TATCCGGGAGACACACGGCGGGTGCTAACGTCCGTCGTGAAGAGGGAAACAACCCAGACCGCCGGCTAAGGTCCCAAAGTTCTGGTTAAGTGGGAAACGATGTGGGAAGGCTCAGACAGCTAGGATGTTGGCTTAGAAGCAGCCATCATTTAAAGAAAGCGTAATAGCTCACTAGTCGAGTCGGCCTGCGCGGAAGATGTAACGGGGCTCAAACCAGGCACCGAAGCCGCGGATTCACGCTAAGCGTGAGTGGTAGGGGAGCGTTCTGTAAGTCTGCGAAGGTGT
>NZ_JAGKRG010000032.1:0-286 GCF_017939565.1 Aeromonas sp. SrichE-2G | reverse complement strand
ATTTAAAGAAAGCGTAATAGCTCACTAGTCGAGTCGGCCTGCGCGGAAGATGTAACGGGGCTCAAACCAGGCACCGAAGCCGCGGATTCACGCTAAGCGTGAGTGGTAGGGGAGCGTTCTGTAAGTCTGCGAAGGTGTGTCGAGAGGCATGCTGGAGATATCAGAAGTGCGAATGCTGACGTAAGTAACGATAAAGGGGGTGAAAAGCCTCCTCGCCGGAAGACCAAGGGTTCCTGTCCAACGTTAATCGGGGCAGGGTGAGTCGACCCCTAAGGCGAGGCCGAAA
>NZ_JAGKRG010000031.1:0-296 GCF_017939565.1 Aeromonas sp. SrichE-2G | reverse complement strand
GAACTGAGACACGGTCCAGACTCCTACGGGAGGCAGCAGTGGGGAATATTGCACAATGGGGGAAACCCTGATGCAGCCATGCCGCGTGTGTGAAGAAGGCCTTCGGGTTGTAAAGCACTTTCAGCGAGGAGGAAAGGTCAGTAGCTAATATCTGCTGACTGTGACGTTACTCGCAGAAGAAGCACCGGCTAACTCCGTGCCAGCAGCCGCGGTAATACGGAGGGTGCAAGCGTTAATCGGAATTACTGGGCGTAAAGCGCACGCAGGCGGTTGGATAAGTTAGATGTGAAAGCCCC
>NZ_JAGKRG010000030.1:0-277 GCF_017939565.1 Aeromonas sp. SrichE-2G | reverse complement strand
ACGCGGCGGGCAACAGCGCCACCGCGACCGACAGCGAAGGCTACGGGGTCGACACCACGGCGCCGGTGGACCTGGCCATCACCCTGGATGCCAACATCACCGACGACGACGTCATCAACGCCGCCGAAGCGGGTCAGCAGATCCCGGTCAGCGGCACCGTGACGGGCGAGTTCCAGGCTGGCGACACCGTCACCCTGACCGTCAACGGCAAACCGTTCACCGGTCCGGTGGATGCCGATGGCCGCTTCACCATCCTGGTGGCGGGCAGCGACCTGGC
>NZ_JAGKRG010000029.1:0-322 GCF_017939565.1 Aeromonas sp. SrichE-2G | reverse complement strand
CCCTGACCCCTTGAGGGTCCTAAAGGGCCGTTGGAGACCACAACGTTGATAGGTGGGGTGTGTAAGCGCGGCGACGTGTTGAGCTAACCCATACTAATTACCCGTGAGGCTTAACCATACAACACCCAAGAAGTGTTCAGAGACTTGTAGCAGATACCGAGAACGAATAACTAAATCAGCTTTCTCAGATTGAAGATTTTTGCCTGGCGGCAATAGCGCAGTGGAACCACCTGACCCCATGCCGAACTCAGAAGTGAAACGCTGTAGCGCCGATGGTAGTGTGGCATTCGCCATGCGAGAGTAGGACACTGCCAGGCACCCA
>NZ_JAGKRG010000028.1:0-281 GCF_017939565.1 Aeromonas sp. SrichE-2G | reverse complement strand
TAGTTCCTTCACCCGAGTTCTCTCAAGCGCCTTGGTATTCTCTACCCGACCACCTGTGTCGGTTTGGGGTACGATGACTTGTAATCTGAAGCTTAGAGGCTTTTCCTGGAAGCAGGGCATCAATGGCTTCCGCACCGTGGTGCGTTCGTCTCGTGTCTCAGTGTTGTGTCTCCGGATTTGCCTAGAAACACCACCTACGCACTTTCACCAGGACAACCGTCGCCTGGCCCACCTAGCCTTCTCCGTCCCCCCATCGCAATTACAAGTCGTGCAGGAATATT
>NZ_JAGKRG010000002.1:0-66155 GCF_017939565.1 Aeromonas sp. SrichE-2G | reverse complement strand
GTGGTGGGTCGTGTAGGGTTCGAACCTACGACCAATTGATTAAGAGTCAACTGCTCTACCGACTGAGCTAACGACCCACATCCTGAACCTGTCGCCACCCGCTTAAGCTGGTAACGTTAAAATATGGTGGTCGTTACTGGGCTCGAACCAGTGACCCCCTCCTTGTAAGGGAGGTGCTCTCCCAGCTGAGCTAAACGACCTGGGAATTCTGTCTCCACCTTGTGGAGAAAATGGTGGGTCGTGCTGGATTCGAACCAGCGACCAATTGATTAAAAGTCAACTGCTCTACCGACTGAGCTAACGACCCTCACCACGACCAGGACCTATTGCACTGCTGCAGCGGCTCTGACGGCGGCCTATATTACGGATTTATCATCCTGGCGCAATAGAAAAATCTTAAATTAAATCTGTTTGTTCACTGCGCATACAAAGCGAGGCTGTATTTACAAGACTGTTACGAAAACAGTGACATGCAGCAATGTTACAGCTTGCCGAGGCTCTGCTTGGCCAACTGGGCCGGCGAGGTGTTGGGGTAGCCCTTGATCACCTGCTCGTAAAACGCCTTGGCTTCCGCCTTCTTGCCGTCAAGCTGTGCCAGCATGCCGAGCTTCAGCAGGGCATCGGCCCGCTTGGGTGACTTGCTGTACTTGTTCGCCACGGTGGAGAACTGACTCGCCGCACCGGTCCTGTCACCCTTGTTGAACATCAGCTGGCCGAGCCAGTAATGGGCATTGGGGACATAGCTGGAACTCGGGAACTGCTTGATGAACCCTTCGAAGGCAGGAATGGCCTTGTCGTAGTTCTTCTCCTTGAGCACCAGGTTCACGGCTGCATCATAGGCCTGGTTCTCGTCCTGGTTGGTCGAGTAGTTGGCGGCAGCGGCAGGGGTCGCAGCAGCGGCGGCAGGTGCGGCCGGGGCAGCGGCAGGCTGGCTGTTAGCCACCTTGTCGAGCTCCTGATAGAGCTGACGCTGACGCTCTTGCGACTGCTCCATCTGGTAGGTCTGCTGTTCCAGCTGACCACGCAGCTCGGAGACCTCCCCTTGCAGGGAATCCACCTGTTGTTGCAATTCGGCCTGCAGGCGCAGACGGGCGTTGAGCGTGCGCTCCAGCAGCGCCACCCTGTCTTCCAGACTGCCTGTCGGCACGATGGCGCCGTTGTTGCCGCTCAGCACGACGGCACTGCCAGAGTCACCGCTCAGATCGCTGACCGGTGCGGCAGCATGGGCACTGGCTGCAAATAAAACGGCCATCGAAATGGCCGCTTGCTTATACACGAATGTCATTCGGTTCAAACCTTAGTAAACCAGGACCGCGCGGCGGTTTTTGGCAAAGGCTTCCTCGGTGTGGGACAGATCCAGCGGCTTCTCTTCGCCATAGCTGACGATGGAGAGCTGCTCGGCCTGCACACCCAGGGTTTGCAGATACTTGGCAACAGCCTTGGCACGACGCTCGCCCAGTGCGATGTTGTATTCCGGAGTGCCGCGCTCATCCGCGTGGCCTTCGATCAGTACCTTGACGCTCGGACGCTCACGCAGGTAGCTGGCATGGGCATCCAGCAGGTCGGCGTACTGACCCTGAATGTCGTAACCATCGTACGGGAAGAAGATCACGTTGTCGCGTTGCAGCGCTTCGAACTTCTGACGCATCTGCTCTTCCGGGGACAACATGCCGTTGGCGCCGCCGGTTTGTACACCGCCCATGCCGTCGGTCATGCCAGACTCGGCACCAGCGGCGTCGGAGTCGGAAGAGGAGCTACAGGCAGCCAGGGTGAACAGTGGCAGTGCGATGGCCAGACCCTTGAGCAGTTTATTGAGTTGCATGCTATTTCCTTAAACCTTTATAACAAAACAAAAAACAAGCGATTTTTTTATCAATTCAAGAAGGGCGACCAAGCTGGTGCACGAATTTCACCGCTACTGGTCGGAAGCACTGCCTTGAAGCGACCGTCGGTCGACACCAAAGCAAGACTCTTACGACCCTGATAGATGGTGGCATAAATGATCATGCTGCCATTGGGAGCCACACTTGGCGATTCATCCAGAGCACTCTGAGTCAGTACCAACATGGCTCCATTTTCCATATCCTGGCGAGCGATGCGATATTGTCCCTGAACCCGGGTCACCATCACCATGGACTTGCCGTCCGGCGTGATGGATGCCCCCTGGTTGGAATCCCCTTCCCAGGTCATCCGGCGAGTGACGCCAGTCGCCAAATTTACGCTATAAATCTGAGGTTTGCCACCACGTTCAGAGGTGAACAGCAAAGTTTGACCGTCCGGCATCCAGGAGGGTTCGGTGTCGATGGTGCGGTTATTTGTGACTCGAGTGAGTTGCTTGCTAGCAACATCAACGACATAGAGATCAGGCTGCCCATCTTTGGACAGAACGATAGCCAAACGACGACCATCTGGAGACCACTCCGGCGCCCCATTGATGCCGCGGAAGCTGGTGATCAGGCTGCGCTGCTGGGAGTAGATGTCCTGCACGTAGATCTCGGACTTCTGGTTCTCGAAGCTCACGTAGGCCAGCTTGCTGCCATCCGGCGACCAGGCCGGGGACATCAGCGGTTCGCGGGAGCGCAGCAGGGTCTTCTCGTTGTAGCCATCGTAGTCTGAAATACGCAGCTGGTACGGGAACTGTGTCCCCTGCTGGACGGAGATATAGGCCAGGCGGGTCAGGAAGGCACCGCGCTCACCCGTCAGACGCTCATAGACGATGTCGGAGATGCGGTGGGCAAACTGGCGCATCTGGGCACCGGGGATGGTCGCCATGCGGCTGTCCAGGATGTAGCCATTGCTCTCGCCGCCCTGGGTCTTGGCCAGTTGGCCCTTCAGCACGTCGACCAGCTCGAAGTTGATCTTGTAGGTGCCGTCACCCACGGCGGCGATGGAGCCGACCACCACCGCCTCGACGCCCTGGGAGGCCCAGGGAGCGAAGTTGATCTCGCCGCTGGTGCTCGGGGTCTGCGGCATCTGGCTGCGGGACAGGGGCTTGAACTTGCCGCTGCGCATCAGGTCATTGGAGACCACCTCGGCGATGTCCTGCGGCAGCTGACCATTACCCTCCCACTTGAAGGGGGCGATGGCGATGGGACGGGCACTGTCGATACCGCCGGTGATGACGATGTCCAAGGCCGCCTGAGCGCTCTGGCCTAGCAGAAGGCAGCCAACCAAAGCAAAAAACACTTTTCTTATCATGGCTTAGATACTCTGTTCCAAAAAAATGAGAGGTGAAATTCCTTTATCAGCAGATGCTGCCAACCACGGTCAATGACCCCGTTTTATCATGCTTAGATGTTCGGTTCTAACTTGAGGTTAAACTCCTTCAACATCTCGAACGCCGCCGGATCCTTCGGCACCGGCAACTGGTTGGCCTTGAGGACCGCCGCCTTGCCGGAACGACAAACTGCCGGGTCACCCTGACCGTTGTCCACCGAGATGACGAAACCACTACTGGCCAACTTGACACCAATGGTACAGGTTTTGCCCCGCATGGTGGGATCCAAAATCATGTAACGCTCGACGGTCGCCTTGATGAGTGCCGCATACTTGTCGACCTCACCCTTGGCGGCAGCAGACGCAGCCTGACTGCGCGCATTGGCTTCCGCCGCCAATTGCTGCTCCATCATGGCTTCCATCTCTTTTTGCAACTTGGCCTCCTCGGCCGCCTTGCGCTTGCGCTCCGCCTCTATCTTGGCCTTCTTCTCGGCCTCGGCCTTCGCTTTCTTCTCTGCGTCAGCTTTTGCCTTCTTGGCCGCCTCTTCCTTGGCCTTCTTCTCGGCCTCGGCCTTGGCTTTCTTCTCGGCTTCCGCCTTCGCTTTTTTCTCCGCTTCGGCCTTAGCCTTCTTCTCGGCTTCCGCCTTCTTGGCCTTGGCTTCTTCCGCCTTGGCCTTCTCTTCGGCCTGCTTCTTCTCCAGCTCTTTCTTTTTCTTCAGCGCCAGCGCCTTGGCCTCTTCCGCCGCCTTGCGATCGGCTTCGGCCTTCTTGGTCTTCTGCTCTTCGAGCTTGCGGGCTTCCTCGGCCTTCTGGGCCTTCTCTTCCGCCTGCTTCTGTTCAGCGACCTTCTTCTGTTTTTCGGTCTCGGCCTTGCGGGTCGCCTCTTCGGCTTCCTTGCGCTTGGTCTCGGCGATGCGCAGACGCTCCTGCTCCTGGGCCAGCTCACGCCGGGCCTGATCGGCGTCTTCCTTGTCCTTCTCCTTCTGCTGCTGGACAGCCTTGGGCTGCGCCTGCTTCTGCTGCTGGATTTGCTGCATCTGCTGTTCCAGCATTTCGCTGTCCATCATGACCGCATTGACGATCTGCCCCTTGGACTCGGGGCGCTTGGGCTTGCTGAAGTCGATGCCGACCAGCAGGATGATCCCGATGATCAGATGCAGCAGTAGCGACGCGACGAGATAACCGGAAATACCACGCTTCACATCCATCTCCGTCAGTTCACCGGATCCGTCATCAGACCAACCTGAGGCACGCCGGCATTCTTGAGGGCCACCATCAACAGGATCACCTCTTCGTAGCGTACGGACTTGTCACCGGCCACCACCACGGGGGCGTTCTGGTTGATGGCCAGATAACCCATGGCTTTCTCGGTGATGTATTGCTGCATCGCCTCGGGCGTCCCGCTCGGCACCGGCTCATCATCCGCCTCACCGGCCTTGATGACGTACTCCCCCTCGGTATTCACGCTGACGATGAAGGGAGGCTTGGCATCCTCCGGCAACTGCTCGGACTCCGCCTGGGGCAGGTCTACCTTGACCCCTTGCGTGATCACCGGCGTCACCGCCATGAAGATGATGAGCAGCACCAGCATGACGTCGATATAGGGCACCACGTTGATTTCGGCGACCTTCTTGCGCTTGAGCCGCTGATAGGTTTGCATTACTTCTCACCCTGCTGTGCGATTTGGCGGTTCAGTATGGTGGTGAACTCGTCCATGAAGTTGGCGTAGGCGTTTTCCAGCCGCTCGACCTTGTTGGTGAAGCGGTTGTAGAAGATAACGGCCGGGATGGCGGCGAACAGACCCATGGCGGTGGCGATCAGCGCCTCCGCGATGCCGGGGGCCACCATCTGCAGGGTCGCCTGCTGCACCTGACCCAGGGCGATAAAGGCGTTCATGATCCCCCAGACGGTACCGAACAGGCCGATGTAGGGGCTGATGGAGCCGATGGTCGCCAGTACCGGCAGGTTGGACTCCAGATCGTCCACCGCGCGGGACAGGGAGACGCGCATGGCACGATAGGTGCCATCCATCACCGCATCCTGGCCACGGGCACCGGCCTTGAGCAGGCGGGCATACTCCTTGAAGCCGGAATAGAAGATATCTTCCATACCTTCGATGTCGTCACGACGGGAGGAGGACTCCTGGTAGAGACGGTTGAGGTCGACACCGGACCAGAATCTGTCTTCAAACTGTTCCGAGGAGAGATTCGCCGCCTTGATGACCTTGGAACGCTGGATGATCAGCGCCCAGGAGACGACCGACATGCCCATCAGGGTCATCATGACCAGTTTCACCAGCAGACTGGCTTGCCAGAACAGGCCAATAAACGAAATTTCAGCGTGCACTTAACAGCACTCCCTTGATTTTTTCAGGTATAGCAACAGGTTTCATTTGCGGATGGCTGACACAGGCTATCTGTACCATGGCCTGGGTGATCAGCCGTCCATCAGCCGCCAGGATCTGCTGTGAAAAACGCATGGAGGCGCGTTTCACTTCAGTCACTTGCGTCATTACGGTCAGCAGTTCGTTGAAGCGGGCTGCGGCGCGAAAGTCGATCTCGGTGCGACTCACCACGAAGGCGATCCCCTCCTGCAGCAGGACATCCTGTTCGATGCCGCCGGCGCGCAGGAACTCGGTGCGGGCCCGTTCCATAAACTTGAGATAGTTGGCGTTGTAGACGATGCCTCCGGCGTCCGTGTCTTCGTAGTAGACACGTACCGGAAACTCAGAGACTTCCCCCATAAAAATCTGTGATCCATTCGACAGTCAGATGGGGGGCTATCATAGCGCAGGGCTGAATAGGAAAGAAGCAGGGGGAGACAGGGAAATCCCATCTCCCCCCGTTTTTTATGGCAGGAAATAACCCGTTCCCGAACAGACTCCGCCGAACGTACCAGACGGGCTGAAGCCGGGCTCAGAGCGCCGCCCCCGAGGGGACGAAAAACAGGGGGAGGCAGCGAAACGCTGGCCTCCCCCTCTGCATTCATGGCAGGTAATAGCTGCTGGTCAGCCAGAGCCCGTACAGCAGACTCGGCAGGGCGAGCCAGGGGAAGAACAGCACGCGACCGATGAGGCTGCGTGGATGGAACCCCAGGCCGTGCATGACCCCGCAGCAGACCGCCCACATCAACCAGGGGGCAAGCCAGAGACCGTGGTCACTGGTGTTCGCCGCGACCAGGTTCGGTGCCTGCAAAATGGCGACGGCCAACAGGGTCGCCGCCAGTAGCATCAGACCCTGCCATGGCTGGCGCTCCAGGGGAGCGGCCAGCCGGGCGAGCCTGTCACTTGTCTTCATCTATCTGACGATCCAGGTTCTCGGTGTGCTCCAGCCAGAGCGCATTGATGATGCCAAATGCACAGGCCAGCAGCAGCCCCAGGATCCAGGTGAAATACCACATACTCAGGGCCCCTTCTTAGTAGAGCGATTGTTGGTTGTCTTCGATGTGCTTGTTACTCACCCGGCCAAACATCTTGATGTAGGTCCAGATGGTGTAAGCCAGCACGGTCGGTACGAAGACGACTGCGACTACCGTCATCACCTTGAGGGTGTTGAAGGAGGCGGTGGAATCCCACATGGTCAGGCTCTGGGACGGCTCCAGGCTCGAGGGCATCACGAACGGGAACATGGAGAAGCCCGCGGTCAGGATGATGCCGGCAATGGCCAGGGAGGAGAACAGGAACGCCACCCAGCCCTTGTCCAGCTTGGCCGCTACCGACGTCAGCAGGCACATCACCAGACCCAGCACGGGAGCGGCGATCATCCAGGGGTAGAGGTTGTAGTTCTGCATCCAGGCACCGGACTGCACCACGACTTCTTTATGAAGCGGGTTGGTGACGGCGTCGGTGGCGACGGAGCCCACGATCACATAGCCATCCATGCCGCTCACCCAGACGCCGGCCAGGGCGAACAGCACCAGGGTCAGCAGGGAGAAGATCATGGCGGCAGTGCGGGAACGGGCCAGCACTTCACCCTCGGTCTTCATCATCAGCCAGGTCGCGCCCTGGGTGATGATCATGAAGAGGCTCACCAGACCGGCCAGCAGGCCGAACGGATTGAGCAGGCCGAAGAAGTTGCCGTGATAGGTCATCATCAGGAACTGGTTGAAGCTGAACGGTACACCCTGCAGCAGGTTGCCGAACGCCACGCCGAAGATGACGGGAGGAATGGCGCTACCGGCAAACAAAGCCCAGTCCCAGTTGGAGCGCCACTTGGCGTCTTCCTGCAGGGAGCGGTACTTGAAGCCGACCGGACGGAAGAACAGCGCCATCAGGGTCAGGATCATGGCGATGTAGAAGCCGGAGAAAGCCGCCGCATAGACCATGGGCCAGGCCGCGAACAGAGCGCCGCCAGCGGTGACCAGCCAGACCTGGTTGCCTTCCCAGTGGGGCCCCATGGTGTTGAGCATCACACGACGCTCCACATCCTTCTTGCCGACGAAGGGGAGCAGGGCGCCCACCCCCATATCGAAACCGTCGGTGATGGCAAACCCGATCAGCAGCACGCCGACCAGCACCCACCAGACCAGACGCAACATTTCGTAATCAAACATGGGTCACTCTCCTTATGCCTTGCTCTGTTCGAAGTGGTACTTGCCCGTCTTCAGGCTGCTTGGGCCCAGGCGCGCATACTTGAACATCAGGTACATCTCGATGATCAGCAGTACGGTATAGAACAGGAAGATCCCGATCAGAGAGAACCAGATCTCGGACGCAGGAATGTTGGATGCGGAGACATAAGTCGGCAGCATCTCGGCGATGGTCCAGGGTTGACGACCATATTCAGCGACAAACCAGCCCGCCTCGATGGCGATCCAGGGCAGCGGGATGCCGTACAGCAGCGCCTTGAGCAGCCACTTGCGCTCGCCGATCTTGTGGCGGGTGCTGTCATAGAAGGCCAGACCGATCAGCACCAGCATCAGGATGCCGCAGGCGACCATGATACGGAAGGCGAAGAACAGCGGCAGTACCTGCGGGATGGAGTCATCCACGGCGGCCTTGATCTGCTCGTCGGTGGCGTCGGTCACGTTCGGGGTGTAACGCTTGAGCAGCAGACCGTAGCCCAGATCCTGCTTCACTTCGTCGAAGCGGGCACGGGTATCGTCGGACTTGTCACCAGATTGCAGCTTGGTCAGCAGGTCGTAGGCGGTCATGCCGTTGCGCACGCGCAGCTCATGCTCGCTCTTGAGATCCTTGAGACCGGTCACCTGACCGTCCAGGGAACGGGTCGCGATGATGCCGAGGGCATAGGGGATCTTGATGGCGTAGTCGGTGCGCATCTCCTCCTGATTCGGGATGCCGAACAGGGTGAAGGAGGCCGGGGCCGGCTCGGTGTTCCATTCGGCCTCGATGGCCGCCAGTTTCACCTTCTGCACTTCCCCTGTCTCGTAACCGGACTCGTCACCCAGCACCAGCACGGAGAGGATGGAGGCCATGCCGAACGCGGCCGCGATGGCGAAGGAGCGACGGGCGAAGGCCACATCACGATTCTTCAGCAGGTAGTAGGAGGAGATACCCAGCACGAACATGGCGCCAGTGGTATAGCCTGCCGCCACGGTGTGGACGAACTTCACCTGGGCAACTGGGTTGAACACCAGATCGGCGAAGCTCACCATCTCCATGCGCATGGATTCGAAGTTGAACTCGGCACCCACCGGGTTCTGCATCCAGCCGTTGGCGACCAGGATCCAGAGGGCGGAAAGGTTGGTCCCGAGGGCCATCAGCCAGGTGGCCGCCAGGTGCTGGCGCTTGCTGAGGCGATCCCAACCGAAGAAGAACATACCGACGAAGGTGGATTCCAGGAAGAAGGCCATCAAGCCTTCGATGGCCAGCGGGGCCCCGAAGATGTCGCCGACATAGTGGGAGTAGTAGGCCCAGTTGGTACCGAACTGAAACTCCATGGTGAGGCCGGTGGTGACCCCGAGGGCAAAGTTGATACCGAACAACTTGCCCCAGAACTTGGTCATGTCCCGGTACACTGTGTTGTTGGTCATCACATAGACAGACTCCATGATCGCCAGGAGGAAGGCCATCCCCAGCGTCAAGGGTACAAACAGGAAGTGATAAAGGGCCGTCGCAGCAAATTGGAACCGCGATAGGTCTACCACATGCTCAGCAATCATGATGTTTCCTCACCGATTATTGGCACGGCTATTTTAAGTTTTAAGGACAAAGCTTCCATTGGAAGTCCCCGAATGGTCGGCCACCCCTCGGCGGACTGACCGGATTCGACTGCCACCACATTAACAACAAGGCAATATACAAGAACAAAAAAAGCTAATGTTTAACATCTGGTAAACAATAACTATGGTTCTATTCCCGCCTATAATGATCGCTGTTTTATATCACCTTTATTTGATTGAAATCAATGTAAAACCACCGCCAATACATGCTTTTTCGGGGCAACTTTCCGGTCCGCTTTCAATAATTATGGGAGCTTCATCACAAAAAACACCAAGTCATAAACAATTGATTTAAATCAATTTTATGACACACCAAAATAGTTTCAATTCTGTTAAACAAATAAAAACCGTCATAAACACCACCCTCATTATTCCACTATTTAAAAATTGACAGCACGCCGCATAAAACCAATTTAAAACCAGCAAAAACACATGTTTATGCGACTTACCCTCACCCAACAAGTCATTACTTTATCTAATCCAAAGCCCATAGATTTTCTTGTTTGTCCCACTCCGAAAGAGCTCCTACAATGCGCCTCGCAGTGAGGGCATACCTCTGGATACAGGCCGGTCATTCCGGGTTCCCGGTACGTATTCGATGAACATTTCGAACCTGTTTGTTGGGATTAATGATGAAAAAGTTTGTTGCCAAGACCATCCGTTACTACAAGCTTTCTTTCGTTCAACTCTATCAAATGAACCGACTCTGAGGCCTCGCGACGGCTCCTTTGTTTTTTCCCGACCGGTCTGCAGACGCACTCACTGTCTGTGAACATCCATCCTGAATTGTCTTTGCCCACCGCATCCGCCGTGGGCTTTTTTTTGCCCGCATAACAAAAAACCGCCTCGAGGGCGGTTTTTTGTTCATCTCACTGCCATTAAGGCTCTGCCGGTCGTTCCAGACCAAAGTGAGCATAGGCACGCTGGGTTGCGATCCGCCCTCTGGGTGTACGTTGCAGATAGCCCTGCTGGATCAGATAAGGCTCCAGCACGTCCTCTATGGTGTCCTTCTCCTCGCCAATGGCGGCGGCCAGGTTGTCGAGGCCCACCGGCCCCCCCATAAACTTGTCGATGACGGCCAACAATAGCTTGCGGTCCATGAAGTCGAAGCCTTCATTATCCACGTCCAGCATGTCCATGGCACGGGCCGCAATGGGTCCATCAATCCGGCCGTCGGATTTCACCTGGGCGAAATCCCGCACCCGTCTTAACAAACGGTTAGCAATTCGCGGTGTCCCCCGGGAGCGGCGCGCCACCTCCAGTGCACCGTCACTCGACATGTCCAGACCGAGGCAGCGGGCACTGCGGGAGACGATATCGGTGAGGTCCTTGACGTTGTAGAACTCGAGACGCTGGACGATACCGAAGCGGTCACGCAGCGGGCTGGTGAGGGAGCCGGCCCTGGTGGTGGCCCCAATCAGGGTGAAGGGGGGCAGGTCGAGCTTGATGGAACGGGCGGCGGGGCCCTCCCCTATCATGATGTCGAGCTGGTAATCCTCCATCGCCGGGTAGAGCACCTCTTCCACCACCGGGCTCAGGCGGTGGATCTCGTCGATGAAGAGCACATCGTTCGGCTCCAGGTTGGTGAGCAGGGCGGCGAGATCGCCGGCCTTCTCCAGCACCGGGCCCGAGGTGGTCTTGATGTTGACCCCCATCTCGTTGGCGACGATGTTCGCCAGCGTGGTCTTGCCGAGCCCGGGTGGCCCGAAGATCAGCAGGTGGTCGAGCGCTTCCCCGCGCTGTCGGGCCGCCTCGATGAAGATCTCCATCTGGTCGCAGACGTGATCCTGCCCGGTGTAATCCGCCAGCTTCCGGGGCCGGATGGCCCTGTCGATGATCTCGTCCTCACGGGCGGCGCCCGCCGAGATGAGGCGATCCGCTTCAATCATGGGTTACCTCACACCAGGCTACGCAGGGATTCACGAATGATATCCTCCACCGACATGCCATCGACCGCCACCTTGCTGACGATCTGGCTGGCCTGCTGTGGCTTGTAGCCCAGCGCCACCAGGGCGCTGGCTGCCTCTTCGCTCGCGTCGGGGGCGCGCAGCGCGCTCTCCTTGGCAGGCAGGGAGATCTCGGCGGGGGAGAAGAGATCGTGGCTGACCCAGCCCTTGAGGCGGTCTTTCATCTCCACGACCAGGCGCTCGGCCGTCTTCTTGCCCACCCCGGGCAACTTGACCAGGGAGCTTATCTCCTCGCGCTCGACACTCATCACGAATTGGGTGGCCGTCATGCCGGAGAGGATCGCCAGCGCCAGCTTGGGGCCGACCCCGTTGGTCTTGATCAGCTCGCGAAACAACGCCCGCTCCTGCTTGTGATTGAAGCCGTACAGCAACTGGGCATCCTCACGCACCACGAAGTGGGTGTGGATCACCGCCTCCTTCCCGAGTTCGGGCAAATCATAGAAGCAGCTCATGGGCATGTGCACCTCGTACCCCAGACCCCCCACCTCGATCAGGACCTCTGGGGGTTGCTTCTCGATGATGACGCCTCTCAAGCGACCGATCATGTTCTCTTCCTCGCCACGCAGACTCTCGCAAATTGGGTCATAGCATAAAGAATAACTGGATAAGTATCCAGCATCGGCCCACGGAGCTCACGAGGATGGCTTGCTCTCCCTGCACGGCCGGCACCATCCCGGGACAGGAGGCAGCCTGCCACTTTATTTTCCATCGGGAATGGCGCATTTGGGCCATTGAACAAACACTAAATTGGTCTTGTTCGGAACCAATCAGGGTCTTGCATCATGAAAATCGTCACCGTATCGAATCTCGGACTCACCATCCTGCTGGGCTGCACCCTGGGGATGGGGACGATTGGCTGGTATGGCAGCCAACGGCTGGCCAACCTGCTCTCCTACGTCCTGGGTGCCGCCTGGCAAACTGCCGACGGTGCCATGGAGGGCTCCATCGAGCTCGGCAACCAGTCCCTCTATATCCAGAAAATGCTCACGGGCACGCCCCTCGACGAGCACGAGCTGCAACGGGCAAGAGAGGCCGCCACCGACGCCTTGCGCCGGGTGGAGGAAGGCAGGCTCATCGATGCTGCGGCAGTCAGCGCGCTGAGCCAGCATGAACAGGCCTATCAGCAACAGCAGGCACAACTGCTGGATCTTTACCACGCCTTCACCGGGATAGATGAGGCAATGCGCGCCAGCTCGGAGCGCATGTCGCGCCTCTCGACCCAGCTGGAGGTGATAGGCGACGGGGCCGTCGAGAGCCTCACCCTGTCACCGGATCAGGCCATCAGCTGGAACGGCGGCCTCGCGACCCGCTGGCAGGCGGCCGATGGCGGCATGGAAGCCAACATCGGCTTCTTGCGTCAGCTCTATGCGCTGGAAAAGATGCAGAGCGAAGGCCCCACCCCCGCCATCCAGGCAGAACTGGCACAGGCCACCCGCTTTTATCAGGAGGCGGTTGACGGCATGCTGGCAACCGGCCTGTTCGATGTGCCCGGTGACGGAGAGTTCGCCGGCCAGTCGCTATCCGCTCAATACCGCGCCCTGCAGACCGACAATGCACGCCTGATCCGCGAGTGGATCTCCGCCCTGGCCGCATACCAGGCACAGTTGGCCCGTTACGAGCGCAGTGCCGACCAGCTCAGGCTGGCACTGGTCGAGATCGAGGCCAAAGGGGACGCCACCGTCGAGGATCAGGTTGGCCAGCTCAATGCCATCATCGGCTACACCAGGGACCTGATCCTGGGGGGCCTGCTGCTGAGCCTGCTGATCGTCACCTGCTGCGGTTTCTGGCTGGTCCGCTCCATTGTTCGTCCGCTGTTGCAGCTCGACCAGCGCATGCGGGACATCGCCGCAGGGGACGGAGACCTCAATGCCCGCCTCCACCTCCAGCGAGACGATGAACTGGGCTCGCTGGCAGGCAGCGTGGATCGCTTCATCGAGAAGCTCCAAAGGATGATCAGTGCCACCATGGACAACAACCAGCATATCAACCAGCACGTGCACACCTCGGTCAACCGGGTCCAGGCCATCAGCCAGAGCAGCCGCCAGACCGCCGAGCATGCCCAGGCGCTGCACCTCGACAGCGAGCGCATGGTGCAGGTTGCCACCACCATCTCGGACAACTGCAGCCTGGCCGCACAACATGCCAACGAGGTGCGGCAACTGACCACGAAGAGCAGCCATTATGTGACCTCCACCAGTGCCGGCATGCAACGGGTAGTGGTGGAAGTGGGCGAGTGCGCCGGCGCCATCAACGCCCTCAAGGAGCAGGCGAGCCAGATTGGCCAGATCATCTCCAGCATCAGCAGCATTTCGGAGCAGACCAACCTGCTGGCCCTCAACGCCGCCATCGAAGCGGCACGGGCCGGTGAGATGGGGCGCGGTTTTGCCGTGGTCGCCGACGAGGTACGCACCCTGGCCAATCGTACCGCCACCTCCAGCGCCGAGATAACCGGCGTGATCAACAGCATCCAGCAGCAGACCGAGCAGGCCTATCTGATGATGCAGCGCAACCTGGCAACCGTGGAGTCTGGCATGGCGGATTCTGACAACACCAGGCAGATCCTGTTCAAGGTAGAAGAGGCCATCGACCAGCTCGCCGACATGGTGCAGCAGGTGGCGGACGCCACCTGCCAGCTCTCCCGGACCCTGGGCCACACCACAGACAAGGTCTCGGACATCAGCCTGCAGGCCCAGACCGGCGAGCAGGAGGCCCAGGAGTGCCTGCAACTGGCCTCCTCCCTCCATCAGGCCAGCCAACAGCAGCAGCGACTGTTGTCGCAATTCCGGGTCTAGCGCGGGCGGGCCCCCCGCATCTCCCGCGGCGCAAATTTAGCCCTTGGGCCAGGGGGCTCGGCCTGTTAAAATTCCGCACTTGAAAATTTTCCAGGGCCAAGCCGCCCGAACTAGCGAAGGTCTACCGCGATGCGCACCAGCCAATATCTGCTTTCCACTCTCAAGGAAACTCCCTCCGACGCAGAGGTCATCAGCCACCAGCTGATGCTGCGCGCCGGCATGATCCGTAAACTCGCCTCCGGCATGTACGCCTGGCTGCCGACCGGTCTGCGGGTACTGAAGAAGATCGAGAACATTGTTCGCGAAGAGATGAACAATGCGGGTGCCATCGAGGTCTCCATGCCGGTGGTGCAACCGGCCGAGCTGTGGCAGGAGTCCGGCCGCTGGGACGACTACGGTCCCGAGCTGTGCCGCCTGACCGACCGTCACAACCGCCCCTTCGTGCTGGGCCCGACCCACGAAGAGGTGATCACCGCCCTGGTCCGTTACGAGGTGAACAGCTACAAGCAGCTGCCGCTCAACCTCTACCAGATCCAGACCAAGTTCCGTGACGAAGTACGCCCCCGTTTCGGCGTGATGCGCGGCCGCGAGTTCCTGATGAAGGATGCCTACTCCTTCCACATCGACAAGGAATCTCTGGTCGATACCTACGAGAAGATGCACGCCGCCTACTGCGCCGCCTTCACCCGCATGGGTCTGAACTTCCGTCCGGTGCAGGCCGATACCGGCTCCATAGGGGGTACCGGATCCCACGAATTCCAGGTGCTGGCCGAGAGCGGTGAAGACTTGATCGCCTTCTCCGACAGCTCAGATTACGCCGCCAACATCGAGATGGCCGAAGCCCTGGCACCGGCTGGCGAGCGCGCAGCTGCTACCGCGGCCCTGACCAAGGTAGCCACCCCGAACGTCCACACCATCGATGAAGTGGCCGCCTTCCTGGCCGTGGCGCCGACCGCCATCGCCAAGACCCTGCTGGTACTGGCAGAGGAAGATGAGCACGGCAAACAGGCCGTCATCGCCCTGGTGCTGCGTGGCGATCACGAGCTGAACGAAATCAAGGCCGAGAAGCTGCCGGGGGTCGCCAACCCGCTGACCTTCGCCAATGACGAGCAGATCAAGGCTGCCGCTGGTTGCGACGCCGGCTCCATCGGCCCGGTCGGCTTTGCCGGTCGCATCATCGTTGATCGCAGCGCCGCCCACCTGGCGGACTTCGTCTGCGGCGCCAACGAGACCGGTTTCCACCTGACCGGTGCGAACTGGGATCGCGACATCGCCTCTTACGAAGTTGCCGACCTGCGCAACGTGGTGGAAGGCGACCCGAGCCCCTGCGGCCAGGGCACCCTGCTGCTCAAGCGCGGCATCGAAGTGGGCCATATCTTCCAGCTGGGTACCAAGTACTCCGAAGCCATGAAGGCGAGCGTGCTGAACGAGGGTGGCAAGTCCGTCACCATGGAGATGGGTTGCTACGGTATCGGTGTTTCCCGTCTGGTGGCTGCGGCCATCGAGCAGAACAACGACCAGTACGGCATCATCTGGCCGGACGCCATCGCCCCGTTCGAAGTGGCTATCGTGCCGATGAACATGCACAAGTCCGAGCGCGTGGCCGAGCAGGCGCAGCAGTTCTACGCCGAGCTGAAAGCCGCCGGTGTGGACGTGCTGTTTGACGATCGCAAGGAGCGTCCGGGCGTGATGTTCGCCGACATGGAGCTGATCGGTGTGCCCCACGCCATCGTCATCGGCGAGCGGGGCCTCGACAACGGCGTGGTGGAGTACAAGTGCCGCCACTCCGGCGAGAAGCAGGAAGTGGCGATCGGTGAGATCGTGGCCCTGCTCAAAGGCAAGCTGGGTCGTTAATCCCCCCGCTTCCCCAGATGAAAAAAGCGCGCCAGATGGCGCGCTTTTTGTTTTCTGCCGCAAGGCGGACGCAGAACGGGTTGTGGCTAGTTGCGACCGATGAAGAGATCGGTCACATGGCAGCTGCTCCTCGCCTCCAGGGCGTCGAGCATGTAGGCCGCCGCGTCCTCCGGGGTCATGAAGTTGCTTGGATCCACGTGATCCGAGTTGTCCCAGAATTCGCTGCGGATCCCGCTCGGATAGAGGTTCACCAGCCGCAGGGGCGAGCCCTTGAGCTCGGCCCGCAGGGACTCAAGAAAGCCGCGCATCCCCCATTTGGAGGCGCAATAGAGGCTCTCGTTCGCCTTCCCCGTCTGGGCCGCCGAGGAGAGCACATTGGCCAGCACACCGCCCTTGTCGCCGATGAGGCGCACGGTCTGCTGAGCCACCAGTATGGTGGAGACGAGGTTGCTCTCCACCACACGGCGGATCTGCTCGGCGGTATACACGCCCACCGGCCCGAACTCGCCGACCCCGGCGCAATGCAGCACAAGATCGGGCAGGCCTCCCCACTCCACCGCCGCCGCGAAGGCGACATCCACCTCTTCGTGATGCGCGAGATCGGCGGCGATGCCCACCACGGCGCTCCCGAGGAGCTGTTCCTGCTCCTGCAGCTTCTGGTAGCGGCGACCCATCATGGAGACGCGATGACCGCGTTCAACCAGTCCGATTGTCAGCGCACGTCCGAGTCCGGACCCCGCGCCAGTCACTATGATGTGGCCCATGTGCGCTCCTCAAACGGGATCAGAAGGTGAATTCACCACCGATGAACCAGCCATCGATGCTCTGATCGACACGGTCGAAGTCCATCTCGGCCTCACGCCAGCCGGCGCGGATCTTGAGCGGCACGGAAGAGAACTTGTAGGAGCCGCCCAGACGGTAGTCATAGTTGTCCGCATCTTCCACGCGCATGTCGCCGAAGGCGGAGAAGCCGGTCCCCGGGATGCGCACTTCAGCGCCGGTGTAGGCCATCAGCACGTCCTTGTCATAGGAGTAGTGCTGGGTGTTGAAATCGCCGTCGTAACGACGACCGGTCAGACCCAGATCGATCTGGAACAGGTCGTTGTTGAACAGGCGATAGTAGAGGCTCAGGTCATAGGCCAGCAGATCGTTGTTGAAGCGGCCGCCGCTGGTGCTGAAGTCGGACATCTCGAACTTGGCGTTGGGCAGCAGCAGAATGCCGTGCTCCAGCTGCAGGTAGCCGCTCCAGTTGTAGTTGTCGTCATAGCCGCCGTCGGCACCGACACCGTTGATCTGGCCGCTACCCTTGGCGTTCCACAGATCGGCGCCAGCGGCAAGCCGCCAGTCATCGGCGGCGGTGGCGGCGTGGCTGAACAGGGCCAGTACACAACCGGCAATCAAGGTCTTCTTCATCATAAGGCTCCATCATGGACTGGAAAGGCCATCATTTTACCCAGTCGGCAAGGAATACCTAGAGCAAAAAGCTGAACAAGCGTCCATTCATGTCAGTGTTGCATGCCTTTTGCCGGCTCTACCGGCTTCACCGGCAGGCTCAGGGTCAGGGTTTGACCATCATCCAGGGTCAGGATCAGCGGGAACGGGGTCCCCCGGGAGAGATCCCGCACCTCGAACAGCATGACGTGCAGGCTGCCGGGTTTGAGGACGGCTTCCCCCCGGGCCGGGATCTCGATGCTCTCCACCTGGCGCATCTTCATCACCCCGTTCTCGTGCAGGTGGGTGTGCAGCTCGGCACGGCCCGCCTCGGGAGAGGCCACCGTCACCAGCTTCACCGGTTTGTCCGCGTCGTTTTTGAGCACCATGAAGGCCGCCGTGTTGGGTGAGCCCGGGGGCAACAGGCGCACATAGCCGTCGACGGCCTCGACCTTGGCCAGGGCCGGTGCGGCCAGCAGCAGGGCCAGGCTGGAGTAAAACGCACGTTTGAACATGGTTGAAATCCTTTTATGATGTGGTGAACCGAAGCGAGCTTACCCCTGTGGCGAGCCGTTGGCAGCCCCCCATGACAAGGATTCAGACATGGCCCTCACAATTCTGGCCGAACAGCAGGATGGCTTGCTCATCCTGACCCTCAACCGGCCGGACAAGCGCAATGCCCTCAACACCGAGATGTACCAGGCCCTCGCCGACACCCTGCGTCAGGCGGCCCAGGACGAAAACATCCATGTCCTGCTGCTGCAGGGGCAGCCGGACTGCTTCACCGCCGGCAACGATCTCGCCGATTTCATGGGAAAAGAGACCCTGGAGGCCGACGACCCCATCTTGCAGTTCCTCCACACCCTGGCCGACTTCCCCAAGCCCGTGGTCGCCGCCGTGGGCGGGGCTGCGGTGGGCATAGGCACCACCCTGCTGCTGCACTGCGATCTCGTCTACCTGGGGGAGAATGCCCGGTTGCAACTGCCCTTCGTCGAGCTGGGGCTGGTGCCGGAGTTTGCCTCCAGCCTGCTGCTGCCACGCACCGTGGGCCACCTGAAGGCGTCCGAGCTGCTGTTGCTGGCCGACCCCATGGATGCACACGAGGCGCAGCGCCTCGGGCTCGCCAACCGGGTGCTGGCGGTGGACGCCCTGCTCCCCTTTGCCCGGGAGCAGGCTCTGAGGCTGGCTGCCAAGCCGCCTAAGGCGCTGCAAAAGAGCAAGGCACTGCTCAAGCAGGAGCTCAGGCAGGCGGTGCACTTCGTCATCGATGTGGAGGCGCGCGCCTTCTCCCTTGCCCTGCAGGGGGAAGAGGCGCAGGGCCGCATTGCCGCCAGGCTCGGGCGCAAGGGCTAGCCGCCCGCCCCCCGGCGGTCAGTTGAGACGAAACCGTCCGATCAGTTCGCAGCCCTGCACCTTGTCCTGCACCTGGATGAGCCTGGCGATCTCGGGGTTGGGGTGACGCTTCAGGAAGGAGAGCAGGGCGGCGCGGCAGCAGCCCAGCTCGCTGATGAGGGATTCGCACGCCCGGTTGGGGCACTGGGGCACCAGGGCGGTGACCAGCTCGGAGGCGAGTTTGAGGTAGCGCAGCTCATAGGCTGGCTCGTCCATGGCGCGCCAGAAGTCGGCCATGCGGTGACAGGTGGCGACCCGCATGCTGGCCAGCTCGTCCAGATCCCCTTTCGTCAGTTCATACACCTCCCCCAGGGCCTGCTGATAGAGGCAGATGGCCGTGCCAAGTGCCCCCATGCCCAGGGCATTCTCTGCCTCCAGCATGTAACGTTGCCAGTGTTGATTCGCCATCTTCCTCTCCTCTGCCGACACGAGTGGAACCTGTATCATGGCCAATCGAGAATAAATATCAACCAGACCCTTTGTGCAGGATCCCTCAATCCGCCGCTCTGGGCTGATTGACGCGACACTGTTTGCCGGGATAACCGGGCAGGTCGCCAGCCAGGGAGCCGCAGGCCAGGCGCTTGGCCTCGGCGAGGCGATCCGGCAGGGTGACGACATTGACCGGCTGCCACCCCATCTGCCGGCCGAGCCAGCTGGCCCAGGCGAACTCGACGAAATAGACCTGCTCCCCCTTGCTGAAGTAGCCCGCGTCCTGCAACAGGCCCGCCAGGGTACGATAGGGGTAGTCCGGCAGATCCCCGATGTGGCGGGGCAGCTGCTCCGGGGTCAGGGGCTGGCCCCGTTCATCCTTGAGCCAGGCCCAGTGGTTGTTCTGCATCTGGCTCCAGAAGTTGGCCCTGTCCTGCAGCCGGGCGATGACCTTGACCCTGGCCTCCTTCACCCCCCGTTGCCACAGCGCCTTGGTCAGATGGTGTCTGTCCACCAGCCAGTAACCGCCATCGGGGGCTATCACGATGGGGATCTCTTTCTTTTTCATCAACTTGTCGAGCTGCTTCTCGCTCTTGTCCGCCAGCTCCTGGGCCGTGGTGTCCACCTGCAGCTGGCCCACGCCGCCCTGGGTCGGATGCAGCTGGTCGATGTTCACCTCGCACCAGCTGCCCACCGGGCTCTCCTTCTCGCACGGGGCCAGTGCCCAGGCTCCCTGGCTCAATACCCAGGCCAACAAAATCCATGCTCTCATCGCTCTCTCCTCTGATCCGCGCTCAGGCGGGCGCACCTTGACCACAGCACCGGATATCATGGGACTCATGCTAGCGGTCAGACCAGCAAAGGGGATATCATGATTTCCCGTCTGTCGGCGATGCATTCTCGCCGAGTTTTCTCCTCGCTTCACACAATTTGAAGGATTCGCCATGAAAGGATGGAGCCCCTTGCTGGCCCTGCTGGGCTGTGCCTGCGTCCAGGCCGCCGATGTCCCGGCCGGCACCCAGCTCGCCGCCGAACAGGCCGTCGTGCGTCACCTCAAGGACGAGCCCGCCAGTCTGAGCCCCCTCAAGCTGGTCGGCCTGCCCGAGCTGCAGGTGCTCAGGGATCTCTACGAGGGGCTGCTGACCCAGGGGCCGGACGGCAAGGTGCTGCCCGGCGTGGCCGAACGTTGGGAGAACAAGGAGAACCGGGAGTTCACGTTCCACCTGCGCCCGGATGCGCGCTGGTCCAACGGCGACCCGGTCAGGGCTGCCGACTTCGTCTACGGCTGGCGCAAGCTGGTCGATCCGAAAGAGGCCGCCACCTTCGCCTGGTTCGCCCAGCTGGCCCACTTCGACAAGGTGGACGAGATAGTCGCGGGCAAGCTGGCCCCCGACGCGCTCGGCGTCGAGGCCGTGGATGACCATACCCTGAAAGTGAGGCTCTCCCAGCCGGTGCCCTACTTCCTGAGCCTGCTGACCCACCCCAGCCTGTCCCCGCTGCACCGTGCCAGCATGGAGCAGTACGGCAGCCAGTGGACCCAGCCCGGCAAGCTGGTAGGCAACGGTGCCTTCGTGCTGAGTCACCGGGTGGTGAACGAGAAGCTGGAGCTGACCCCGAACCCCTACTACTGGGATCGCGCCCATACGGTGCTGACCCGCGTCACCTTCGTGCCCATCAACCAGGAGAGCGCCGCCGCCCACCGCTACCTCGCCGGGGATCTGCACATCACCGAATCCTTCCCCAAGGAGCAGTACGAGAAGCTGATGCAGCAGATCCCGGGTGAGGTCTATACCCCGGAGCAGCTCGGCACCTACTACTACGCCTTCAATACCCGGCGCCCTCCCCTCGACGACGTGCGGGTACGCAAGGCGCTCTCCTACACCATCGATCGAGGCCTCATCGCCGACAAGGTGCTGGGAACCGGCGAAAAGCCGGCCTATCACTTCACCCCTGACGTGACCGCCGGCTTCGAGCCCAAACCCAACCTGCTCTCCACCAGCAGCCAGCAGGCGCTCGACGACAAGGCCAGGGCCCTGCTCAAGGAGGCCGGCTACGGCCCGGACAAGCCCCTCAAGCTGACCCTGCTCTACAACACGGCGGAGATCCACAAGAAGATGGCGCTGGCCATCGCCAACCTGTGGAAACAGAAGCTGGGAGCCAGGGTCGAGCTCACCAACCAGGAGTGGAAGAGCTACCTCGACAGCCGCCAGAGCGGTCAGTTCGAGGTGATCCGCTCCTCCTGGGTGGCCGATTACAACGATCCGTCCGCCTTCCTCGGCCTGTGGGGCTCCGGCCACAGCGGCAACATGGCCCGCTTCGCCAACCCCGGCTACGACGCCCTGCTGACCAGGGCCGCCGCCAGCCAGCACCCCGAAGAGCGGGCCCGCCTGTTCGACGAGGCCGAAGCCATACTGCAGGAAGAGGCGCCCATCGCCCCCATCTACCAGTACACCAATGCCCGGCTGATCAAGCCCTGGCTCAAGGGATACCCCATCAACAATCCGGAAGACGTGGCCTACAGCCGCCAGCTCTACCTCGTGAAGCACTGAGCCTGAGGGGCCGGCCAGGCCGGCCCCCACGGGACTTTTCCAATCCTGCTTACCGACATAAAATGCCGACTCTTTTCCTCCCCAACCCGTTGAATCGTCTTCCTATGCGCGCTCTGCTCCTGATCACCCTCTTTGCCGTCCTCCCCGCCAAGGCCGCCAGTGAAACCGAGTGCCAGCAGGCCTTCCTCGAGTGGATGCTGGATCAGCAGAAGCAGTTCAGCGATCGCAAGGCCAGCAAGATGGAGCGGCGCAACGCCGAGCGGGCCATCGATCAGGCGCGCGAAGCCTTCGCCAAACAGGAGAGTTTCTGCCAGGCCATGGCCTGGGTAGCTGACGAGCAGGGGGAGGATCCCCGCTTCAAACCGAGATCCGGGGAGATCCACGACTTCGTCCCCCGCGGCTGACCCGCCTCTCACAGGCCGCGGCCTACTACTTTTTTCAGTCTTTTCCCCTGCCGATTTCTTGACCCAAGCCAAGGTCGTGTCATCACGCGCATCTACAATTGCCCCGTAACACTCACAACAATAAAAAAACAAATTTATCAGTTACTTGGCTCATTCAGGATGCGCACATGACCACAACCCGGCAAGAAGGGGAGATCCGTTTCCCCGACCACATCTCCTTGATTTCGACCACGGACCCCGCCAGCCACATCACCTACGCCAACCAGCATTTCTGCGACGTTGCCGGTTACAGCGCCGCCGAGATGGAGGGGGAGCCTCACAACCTGGTCCGCCACCCCGACATGCCCAAGGCGGCCTTCGCCGACATGTGGCGCCGCCTGCAACAGGGCAAGAGCTGGATGGGGCTGGTGAAGAACCGCGCCAAGAACGGTCAGTTCTACTGGGTCAATGCCTATGTCACTCCCATCCTCAACGAGCGTCAGCAGATCATCGAATACCAGTCGGTCCGTACCCGGCCGAGCGATCACGACATCGCCTGGGCAGAGCAGCTCTATGCCCGGATCCGAAGCGGCCAGGCGCTGCCCTGGATCAGCCGGTTCAGGCTGGAGCCGGGGCAGCTCACCCTGCTGCTGTGCGCGGCGGCCCTGACCGGTCTGGGGCTCTCCCTGACGACGGGACAACCCCTCTGGGGCGGGCTCACCCTGCTCTGCCTCCTGGCCCAGATGGGGCATGGCTGGCACCAGCAACGGCGGCTGGCACGGTTGCTGGCCCAGGCTGGGGAGGAGCTGGGTACCCCACTGTGCCAGGTGCTCTACGCCAGACGGCAGGACAGTCTGGGGGCCCTTGAGCTGCTGCTGCGCATGAAGAAGGCCGAGCTCAGGGCGGTGGTCGGGCGCAGCGCCGACACCAACCAGCAGATCCTGCAGGCGGCGGAGGACGACAGGGGACACATCCAGACCATAGACACCCATCTGCAGCAGCAGCGGGCCCAAAGCGAGCAGCTGGCGGCGGCCGTCACCCAGATGAGCCAGTCCATCCGCGACGTGGCCAACAACGCCCATCAGGCCAATGCGCTGGTGAGCGAGGTGCAACAGGTGTCAGAGAGCGGCAAGCAGGCGATCGCGACCACCCGGGCCTCGGTCAACCGGTTGCATCAGGAGCTGGATGCCAGCCAGGACGTGCTGGCCCGCCTGACCCAGGACAGCCAGAAGATCAGCGGCATCCTGGAGGTCATCGGGCAGATAGCGGATCAGACCAACCTGCTCTCCCTCAACGCGGCCATCGAGGCGGCCCGCGCCGGCGAGCAGGGGCGCGGCTTCGCGGTGGTGGCCGACGAGATCCGGGCGCTGGCCCAGAAGACCCGCAGCTCCACCGGCGAGATCAGCGAGATGATAGGAGCGCTGCAGCAGAGCACCCGACAGCTGTCCGACGGCATGGCCCAGGGGGCGCAGACCTCGGTGCTCTGCCAGCAACACATGGGGACCACTGCCGAGGTGCTCGATCAGATCAACCAGATGCTGACCCGGGTGACCCACACCAGCGACGAGATCGCCCAGGCGGTCAGCCAGCAGGCGGATGTCACCCTCACCCTGGATCAGGGGATACAGGAGATCCACCAGCTGGCGAGCCACACCGCGGACAACAGCAGGCGGGCGCTGGACGGCATCACCCTGCTGGTGGAGCGGCTGCAGAACCTCTCCCGCCTGATCAAGCAGTTCCACAACTGAACCTTCCGGGGCGCGTCCACCGGCGCGCCCCTCTCCACACTCCCCCTTAGGCGCGGCTCGCGCCGGGGCGGCAAGATACTCGGCCAGTTCCGGCGCGACTTCTTCGCCCATGACACCGCCACACCAACGCAATGAAAAAGGGCCCGTCGGGGCCCTTCGTATTTCCCCGGCCATCAGGCCAGCGGGTAGCTCGCCGCCAACCCGTTCTCGCAATGCCAGTTCGCCCACAGCTTGTCGTCGCTGCCCATCAGCAGGGTGGCGAAGTTGCGAGTGCGCAGGTAAAGGGGGGCGCCAAAGGGCTTGAGCAACTCGGCACGGATCAGCCGGTTCTCGTCGAGGTACTCCGGATCGTCGTTGGTCATGGCGAGGATCCCCATCCACTGGAACTGGGTGGGACAGGGGTGGACGATGCCGGAGGAGACCAGCTGGTGCACATTGACCACCCCCTCCCGCTTGTCCTGGATGACCCCGAGGCACCCCACGTGCACGTCGCCGGAGAGGATCAGGGTCTTGCAGCCAGGCTCCTTCTGGCGCCGCTGCCTGGCGTTGTCCAGCAGCCGCATGATGAGCCGGGCCCGCTCCCCCTGGTGGGCCTTGGCCCGCCAGTGATCCTTGAGATCGTCGGTCAGCTCCTCCTCCCAGGGGGTGGCATCCAGCGCTGCCTCGGTGAAGGAGAAGTCGCGATAGACCACGGGCACCCCCGCCATCACCAGCAGGTGCCCAGAGTCGCAGGCTGCCAGCGCGGCGTTGATCTGATCCCACTGGGACGGGCTCATCACCCGGGTCAGGGTGCGGTTGGCCCGGTTGTCGAGCGCCAGGATCTGGTAACCCCGAAAACCGAGCCGCCAGGAGTGGTGATTCAGCCCCTTGTCCAGCAGCGCTCCGTTGGCCTCGCTGCGCAGCTGGAACAGCCGGAAGTACTTGGTGGCGGCGGCATAGATGGCCTGATAGACCTCGCAGCGCTGCAGATCCTCGGGGTAGCTGCCCCAGCCATCGAAGATGTCGTGATCGTCCCACATCATGGCGCTCGGCACCCGGGCCAGCATGAAGGCGACCTCGGGGCGGCTCCACTGCTTGCAGTAGAGCTCGCAATAGAAGCGGTCGAGCTGCTCCACCATGGTCCGGGTCGCCTTGCGTTTGACTTTCTCCTCCCGGTCCAGCTCGTTCCAGGCCTTGAGGGTCGGCACGCTCGTCCAGAGGGAGTCCGCATAGACCTGATCTCCCCCCATCAGCAGCAGGGAGAAGGGATGGGCCTTGTGCTCCGCGGCCAGCTTGTCCCACATGGCATAGGGGGCCGGGGTGGAGGTGAGCAGCTTGAAGTCGGAGAAGCCGTTGCAGGAGGCATAGCCTATCCGCACCTGCTCCTTCTTGCCCGGCAGATGGAACTGCCACTTGTCGTATCCGGCCTGATCGTGCGCCGGCTTGTTGTCCAGCAGGATCTCGTAGTAGACGGGGGTGCCGGCCTTGCTCTTGGGGCTGGCCTGCCAGATCAGCCGCCAGAAGCCCCCTTTCGGGGTGTCCGCCTGTTTGCTGGCGGCCAGCAGCTCGCCGTTGATCCGCACGCCGGCACTCTGGCAGCCCGGCTCCGTCATAAAGCAGACGCTGTAGGCGGTCTCTGATTCGAGCCCGAGCAAGGGCCCCATTACCAGACGGGTCATTCGTTATCCCTCCATGGTGAAACCAAGGAGCATAGCGAAGCGACCGTGATTTGATAGTGACCAGGTGGGCAAACAGAGAGGGCCGGGCTTGGCCCCGACCCTCTCACTGTGTGGTACTGCGATGAACCGGCCTGTCATGCCGGCCATGGCGGCGGGGCCTTACGCCTTGCTCTTGAACTGCTTGATGCTGCGCTTGCCCTGGGTGCGGCGGTTCGCCTGTTTGTCGCGGGGAGCGCGCTTGCCCTCGCCGCTCGCGGGCTTGTCGGTCACCGGGAAACCGTCGAGCGCTGCCAGCGACAGCTCGCGCCCGGTCAGGGTGCGGATGGCCTCGAGCGCCTCGCCATCCCCATGACAGGTGAGGGAGATGGCAAGCCCGCTGCGCCCGGCCCGGGCGGTACGACCGATGCGGTGCACGTAGACGGGGGCATGGGCGGGCAGGTCCAGGTTGATCACCACGGGCAGGGCCTCCACGTGGATGCCGCGCGCCATCAGATCCGTGGCCACCAGCACCCGCACCCTGCCCGCCTTGAAGTCATTGAGCGCCTGCTCCCGCGCCCCCTGATCCTTCTCCCCGTGCAGGGCCGCCACCGCGATGCCCGCCTTCGCGAGCTTCTTCGCCACCCCGTCTGCATCGTCCCTGGCGCTGATGAACACCAGCACCTGGGGCCAGGCCTGCGCGCTGAGCAAGGCGATAAGCGCCGGCACCTTGCTGCTCTTGTTGACCAGATAAAGCCGCTCCTCGATCTCGCTCACCAGGCTGTTGCGGGGGTCAGCCTCGATGCGGACCGGATCCCGCAGCAGACCCATGGCCAGGCTCTCCAGCTCGGTGGGCAGGGTGGCGGAGAAGAGCAGGTGCTGGCGCGCCTCGGGCATCCCGTGCATCAGCCACTGGATGTCGGGCCAGAACCCCATCTCCAGCAGCCGGTCCGCCTCGTCCAGCACCAGGGTGCGCAGCCCGGCCAGGGTCAGCACTTCCTGGTTCACCAGATCCCGCAGCCTGCCCGGTGTCGCCACCAGGAGCTGTAACCCCTGTGCCAGCTCGGCCACCTGCTGCTCCTGGGCGACTCCGCCACACAGGGTCAGAAGGCGCACCCCCAACCCATCGGCAATCTCCTGCAGGGCGGCGCTCACCTGGCTTGCCAGCTCCCGGGTGGGGACCAGTACCAATCCCTGTACCCGGTCACTGGCTGCGTCCAGCCTCTGCAGCAGCGGCAGGCCGAACGCCAGGGTCTTGCCGCTGCCGGTACGGGCCAGGGCCAGCAGATCCCGGCCTGCGAGGGCACCAGGAATGGCCAGCTGCTGGATGGGAGTGGGGTTTTGCAGGCCCGCAGGCAACAGGGCCAGCAGGGCGGGATCGAGGGCGAGTTCGCTAAAGGTCATGGGGCTACGCAGACAGGATGAGGGAAGAGATGGGGGCGAAGTCTAGCCAGACCCGCCCCAGAAGTAAAAGAGTCGGGCAAACGGCAAAGAAAAACGGCCTGCCCCTTGCATCGGGGCAGGCCGTCGGCCATCAGCGCTGGGCGCGGATTACAGGGCAGCCAGGGCGGCGGCGTAGTTCGGCTCGTCGGCGACTTCGGCCACCAGCTCGCTGTGCAGCACCTTGTCGTGCTCATCCAGCACCACGATGGCGCGGGCGGCCAGACCTACCAGCGGGCCGGAGGAGAAGGCCACGCCGTAGTCCTGCAGGAAGGAGACGCCACGCAGGGTGGACAGGTTCACTACCTTGTCCAGCCCCTCGGCGCCGCAGAAACGGGCCTGGGCGAACGGCAGGTCGGCGGAGATGCACAGCACCACGGCGTTGTTCAGGGCGCTGGCCTGCTCGTTGAACTTGCGCACGGAGGTAGCGCAGGTCGGGGTATCGACGCTCGGGAAGATGTTCAGGATCTTGCGCTGACCGGCGAAGTTCGCCAGGGTCACGTCGGACAGGTCCTTGGCAACCAGGGAGAAGGGCTTGGCCTGCTCACCGGCAACGGGGAAGTGGCCGGAAACGGAGACGGGGTTGCCTTGCAGGGTGACGGTATTGCTCATGTTAGGTCCTTGATTATCGGTGTGGGATCCAGGGTCAACAGTATAGGCCCAGCGGCAGGGGACAAACACCCGCTAACAAGAGGGATTTGTTGCCTGCTCCCGTCCCCCGCGCTTTCCAGCCACAAGACCTGGACCCAATGCCTCCGGACAGGGACCACAAACCGGGCTTGACCTTGGACTAAAGACCAAGGTTTACACTGGGTCCAGACATCGGGGATCCCGCAGGGGCGGGATCCACTCAAGAGGGACTCATCATGAGCAAATCCTGCTGCGGCCATTCCCATGCATCCCCCATCAAGGGCATCGTCAAGGCCGCCCCCCACGAGCACCAGCACGACAGCCACTGCTGCGACAACGCCACCCAGGGCTGCCAGCGTCAGGCCCCCCGGGATCACCAGGAGCACGGCGCAGGCGAATGTACCGGGGATGAGGATCCCCCCGCCGGGGCCAACAGTCCGCCCTCTGCGCATCACGCACTCGTCCCCGACGGCCCCCTGCCTGCACCCACCCGCGACAGCCGCCGCCACAGCTGGCAGGTGCTGGGGATGGACTGCCCCAGCTGCGCCCGCAAGATAGAGACGGCCGTCAGCCGCGTCGAAGGGGTTCAGCAGGCTCGCGTGCTGTTCGCCACCGAGAAGCTGGTGGTGGATCTCGCCCCGGGCCAGGCCCCCGACCCCGTCACCGCCGCCGTGCTGGCCGCCGGCTTCCGGCTCAAGGGGGAGCAGGATGAAAAGCAGGCACAGACCGCCACAGGCGCTGCTCTGGCGACCCCGCTTGGCAACCTGCTCGGCAAGTATTGGCAGCCCCTGTCGCTGGCCGGCCTGATGGGGGTGGCGGCCCTGCTGCCAGAGGCGATCGGCCAGCCCATCTTTACCCTGGCCACCCTCTGGGGCCTGTGGCCCGTCGCCCGCAAGGCCTGGGCATTGACCAGAAGCGGTTCCCCCTTCGCCATCGAGACCCTGATGACGGTCGCCGCCGTGGGGGCCCTCTTCCTCGGCGAGACCGCCGAGGCGGCCATGGTGCTGCTGCTCTTCATGCTGGGGGAACACCTGGAGGCCTACGCCGCCGGTCGCGCCCGGGCCGGGGTCACCGCCCTGATGGCGCTGGTGCCCGACAAGGCGCTGCGCATCCGCAAGACGCCCGACGGGGAGCGGCGTGAAGAGGTGGCCGCCGACCAGTTGCGTCCAGGCGACATCATCGAGATCGCCCCGGGCGCCCGCCTGCCCGCCGACGCCCGTCTGCTCGACGCCCTCGGCGCGTTTGACGAGAGCGCCCTGACCGGCGAATCCATCCCGGTGGAGCGCCGCCGGGGTGACAAGGTGCCCGCCGGCAGTCTGGCGGCGGATCGGGTGCTGCGCCTCGAGGTGGTCTCCGAGCCCGGCAACAACGCCATCGACCGCATTCTGCACCTCATCGAGGAGGCCGAGACCCAGCGCGCCCCCATCGAGCGCTTCATCGACCGCTTCAGCCGCTGGTACACCCCGGCCATGATGCTGGTCGCCCTGCTGGTGATGCTGGTGCCCCCGCTCGCCTTCGGCCAGAGCTGGGACGAGTGGATCTACCGCGCCCTGGCGCTGCTGCTCATCGGCTGCCCCTGCGCCCTGGTGATCTCCACCCCGGCGGCGGTCACTTCCGCCCTGGCGGCAGCCACCCGCCAGGGGGCCCTCATCAAGGGGGGCGCGGCCCTGGAGCGCCTCGCACATATCGATACCCTGGCCTTTGACAAGACAGGCACCCTGACCCTGGGCAAGCCGCAACTGACCGAGCTGGTGAGCCTCGATGGCCAGACCGAGAGCGAGCTGCTGGCCCTGGCCGCCGCCATCGAGCAGGGTTCCCACCACCCTCTGGCCCGCGCCGTGGTAACGGCGGCGAGCGAACGTGGCCTTGCCCTCGCGGCGGCCCGGGAGCTGCGCGCCCTGCCCGGCATGGGGGTGGAGGGGCGCGTCGACGGCGTGCTCTGGCAACTGCTGGCGCCGAGCCGGATCGCCACCCTGGATGCGGCGGTGCAGGCCCGGGTCGCCACTCTGGAGCAACAGGGCAAGACGGTGGTGGTGCTCGGCCAGCCTGACGCCGCCCCGGCGGCCCTGCTGGCCCTGCGCGACCAGATCCGGCCGGAGGCCGCCGCCGCGCTGCGCGAGCTGGGCGAGCTCGGGCTCAATAGCATCATGCTGACCGGTGACAACCCCCGCGCCGCCGAGGCCATCGCCGGCGAGCTCGGCATGGGCTGGCGCGCCGGCCTGCTGCCGGAGGGCAAGGTCGATGAGATCGCCAAGCTCGGTCTGACGCAAAAGGTCGCGATGATTGGCGACGGCATCAACGACGCGCCGGCCATGAAACGGGCCAGCATCGGCATCGCCATGGGGGGCGGCACCGACGTGGCGCTGGAGACCGCGGACGCGGCCCTGACCCACAACCAGCTCGGCGGGGTCGCCGCCATGATCCGGCTGTCGCGGGCGGCGCTCGCCAACATCCACCAGAACATAGCGCTGGCCCTGGGGCTCAAGGCCATCTTCCTGGTCACCAGCCTGCTCGGCATCACGGGCCTGTGGATAGCGGTACTGGCCGATACCGGCGCCACCGCCCTGGTCACCGCCAACGCCCTGCGCCTGCTGCGCAAGCGCTAAGCCAGCCGTGAGCTTCACTGCCAACAGCCGCCCCAATCGGGGCGGCTTTTTATTGCCTCTCCCGCAGCGGTGACAAAGAAAAAGCGCGCCTGCCGGGCGGCAGTCGCGCTTTGCTTACTCTCTCGGTGTTATCCCGCCCTTGGCGAGGCGGAATTCAACCCTGGGCTGCCGAGCCGGCCCCGGGCTCGATGGGGTTGCTTACTTGGCGCTGCACTCCTGGACGATGACGGTGCCCACCTCGCCGGAGGTCTTGGTCGGATCGACCTTGACCAGGAAGCTCCACAGCCCTTGCGCCAGGGTGATGCTGTTGTTGCCCATGCCGCCATCGCCGTGCTGGAGCGGGTAGGATTGCTCCGGCTCCAGTGCGATCAGGGTGCCGCCGGCATCCTTGACGAAGAACTGCTTGCTCCAGTTGCCATCGTCGTTGGCAAACTTGAAGTCGAAGCTGCCCGCGTAGTTGAAGGCGGCCTGGTAGATGGCGAGGTTGCCTTCCATCCCCTTGTAGCTCAGCTGATAGGCCGGCTGTGCCTGCCAGTCACTCAGGCTGCCGCGCACGTAGAGCGGGAAGCCCAGCGGATTACCCGCCACCGTGTCCAGCACCTTGCAGCTCTGCACCGGCTCGGTGTAGCTGACGCTCAAGGTAGGCTTGTCCTTGTTCATGGCGGTGAAGACGAACTTGTAGGTGCCCGCCTTGTCCACGTTGAACGGCAGATCCCCGCCATTGGCGCAGAGCGCACTGACCTGGCCGGTCGCCAGCTGGTCGGTATCGCTGCACTTGCCGTAGTTGATGGGGCCACCCCAGTCGCTGCCGGCGATCTTCACCTGGGTCGTCCCCAGCTGATCCGTCGTCACCTCGGTGGTGAACTCATAGGTGTAGTTGCCACTGAAGCTCATCTTGTTGACCGGATCCCAGGTCCCCAGGAAACCACGGACAAACACCTCGGTATCACCGAAGGGGGGCAAGGTGCTCAGATCCGTCTTCTTGCTCACCGGCAGACCCGCGCCCTGGGCGCCGCTCTGCGGCTTGACGAAGACGGCGGCGGACCAGGCCCCCAGCGTCAGCTCACCGTTCCCCACGGCAGCGCCGCTGGCGATGCTGCCGGTGCCGTGATGAGCCCCGCTCAGCACCATGCCGGCCAGATCGATGGGCTGATCGTCGCCGTCACGGAAGTCGCCGATGCTTTGGGACTGGTTGGTGGCGTTGATCATCACCACCAGGCCGTCGATGGCCGGATCCAGATCCGCGCCGGCCTTGCTGCCATCATCCACCGTCATCACGATGAGACCCGGCACCTGATCCGGCCCGGTATTGCGGAAGTCGACCCGCTTGATCACCTCAGCCCCGCTGCCCAGACGCAGCAGACGGGAGGATTGACGCAACTCGGAGAGCTCCTGGTAGAAGCCCATCATTTGCTGCATCTCGGCCGACCCTGGCTTGGCGTGCAGGCCGAGCACCTGCTCGATCAGCTCGTAGTTGGCCTCGTCCTTGTCCTTGCGCGGCAGCCCCTTGTCGAAGTTGTTGTCGCCCAGGGTGTAGTCGACTCTGTTGTACCAGTCGCCGGAGTCGTAGCTGTCCCGCTCCATGGACTTGGAGCGCAGCAGTTCCACCCCGGCGTGGGTGAAGGGAATACCCTGCCCCAGCATGGCGGTGGCGAGCGATACCCCCTGCATCCGCACCAGATCGGCCCCTTCCGGCGCCTTGTAGACCAGGTTGTCAAACAGGGTCTGGTTGTCGTGCTTGTCGACGTAGTTCTGGATTTCGGTCGGATCCTGGGCATAACCCGCGGCCTGACCGTTGTAGTCGATGTCGGACCCCTTCTTGGGTACGCCGTCCTTGTCGGTCAGCACGAACTCCTTGAGGTTGCCGGCCATGCCGAGGCGCACCAGGTCTGACTGGTGCAGGGCGGTGGCGAGATCGACGCCATCCAGCTCGTTGGCATCCACCAGGGCGCCGTTGCCAAAGCCCTGGGTCTTGCGAATGGCTTCACCGCCGTCGAACGGGCTGCCGCCGCGCACCGCATCCCGCAGCCGGTCGGAGAAGGAGCCGATGCCGGTACCGGCCAGGTGCTTCTGGGTCGCCTGCACGAAGCGCTTGTCATCCTGTACCTCGCCGAAGTTCCACCCCTCGCCGTAGAAGTACATGTCCGGGTTGACCTTCTTCACCTCGGCCAGGGCCTGCACCATCTGATCTTTCGGGTGGTGGCCCATGAGGTCGAAGCGGAAGGCGTCGATCTTGTAGTCCCGCGCCCAGGTCACCAGGGAGTCATCCATCAGCTTGGCGAACATGGCGTGTTCCGGCGCCGTGTTGGAGCAGCAGGTGGAGTTCTCCACCGAGCCGGTCTCCGGATTGAGGCGCTGGTAGTACCAGGGCACTATCTTGTCGAGCACGGACTTCGGACCCAGGCCGGCCTCGTTGGTGTGGTTGTAGACCACGTCCATCACCACGTTCATGCCGATGTTCTGCTTGATGGCCATGACCATCTCGCGGAACTCCTTGATCCGGGTCGTCCCCTCCGCATTGGTGGCGTAGGAGCCTTCCGGCGTGGTGTAGTGGTAAGGGTCATAACCCCAGTTGAAGGAGTCGACCCCGCGCAGATAGCCGTACAGCTCCTGTACGACCGGGTTCTCCTTGCTGTCGCTGGCTTGCAGATCTGCCAGCACGGCCTCGATGGTCTCACCGCCGCCACAGTGGCTGGCGAACCTGGAGTTCTTGACCTCGGCATTGACCTCGCACAGCTTGCTGAAGTCGTCGCCGATGTTGGCCACCTTGGCCGGATCCTCGTTGACGGTGGCGATGTCGAACACCGGCAGCAGGTGCAGGTGGCTGACGCCGCTCTTGGCCAGGGATTGCAGGTGCTTGACCGGCACGCTGTCGGGCTGGGTCAGCCCGAGGAACTTGCCGCGCTTGTCTGCATCGGTCGAGGCATCGTTGCCGGTCAGATCCCGGACATGGGCCTCATAGATGGTGATGTCGGCGGGGTTCTGCTGGCTGTGGGGCGCCTTCAGGCTGTCCCAGCCGTCCGGCTTGAGGGCCGGATCGTCGAGATCCACCACCTGGCTGAACTCGGAGTTCATCGCCAGGCTCAGGGAGTAGGGGTCGGTCACCTGATAGGACTCCAGCTTGCGGCTGACGGGGTGATAGACCTGGATGTCGTAGCGATAGTATTTGCCGACCAGATCGCTGCCCCCCTGCACGCTCCAGCTGCCGCTGGCCTCGTCCAGAGTCATGGCCCGCTCGCCGAGGGCGTTGTGCTGCTCGTCGAACAGCGCCAGCTTGACCGACTTGGCGGTCGGCGCCCAGAGCCGGAAGGTGACATTGCCCCCCTCGACCACGGCGCCGTAGGCCAGCTTGGTGGCCGCCTCGCTGTAAAGGGCGTCGAGGGCGCCGGCGCTCTGCACCAGGGTGGCCCCCTGCAGAATGCCGTCGGCGTCGGTGCCGATGGCCACCAGCTCACCCTTGAGCAGGGGCTTGAGGTCCTGCCCGGCGGGCAGGGCGAAGGCGGCGGCATCCTTGAGGTGCGGGTACTTGGCCTGCTGCTCCTCGCTCAGGCTGGTCGGGGTCAGCTTGAGGTAGGGGAAGTCGAACACGCCGTCGCTGTTGGCGGTGATGGTGCCGGACTCGGTGTAGTAGAGACGCACATAGGGCTTGTCCTTGCCCCCTTGCCAGATCAGGGTGTTGCCGTCGATCAGGTGGGCGCTGGCCCCCGCCACGCCGAAGGCGGCGGTGAAGGCCTCGGCCCGGCTGCCGAAGATCTCGCTCTTGCCCGCCACGATGGCCACGGTGCGATCCGGGTGATCGCTGAAGACCACCTTCATGTCGCTGCCGGTCAGGTTCGCGAGATCGCCGTTGCGGGCGATGAAGTTGATGCAGCCTTCCATCTTGCTGAGCGGCACGACCCAGGCCGGGCCGAAGCTGTCCGCCTCGGACGGCGTCTTGCTCTTGTCATCCCAGCTGCTGTTGAGGCCGCTCTCGGCCGTCGCGTTGCAGGAGTCGTTGTTCCACAGGTGCAGGCTGTGGTTGGCGAAGGGGCCCGTGACCCCGCGCGCCGCGCTGCTCTGGGTATCGACCAGGGCGATCACGGCCTCGTCGGGGCCGGCCGTCAGCAGCTCGGCCGGGGGCTGGACATTGGGAAGACGAGCGGCAGGCTCATCCTGGGGGGTGGGGGTAGAAGAGGAAGAACTGTTGTCGTTACAGCCTGACAAAAGCGCGAGCAGTGAGGCTGTTACCAGCGCCACCTTGGTCTTTTTCATATCCATTTTTTTATAATTCCCGCTGTAGTTGGTCTCGATACTCGAGGTACCCGGTCGTGGCCGAGCGGTGTCATATTAATCAGCAGGGATTGTCGTAAATGTGAGCGGATGGGCAAAAAAAACCAATCCTTTTCAACAAGATAACGTTTTCATAACGAAACTTGGATCGCGCTCACAGACCGCTCGCCTCTTTCGGCTCATACCAGCAGAGAGCGGGACGCATGCCAGAGAAACCGATGTCCAATCAACTGGATAGCAAGGAGCCATGGGGATGAAACGGATCGAGGAGCAGGCGAAACGGCTGGATCAGGAGTATCAGGAGATTGCCCAGCTGTTCGACCAATTCTGCCAGCAGGCCGGTGCGCTCGCCGAGCGCTACCACTTCTTCAGCTGGCCCGACTACGAGGAGAGCCCACCCCTTGCCCGCGCCTTCACCCTGCTGGGGGAGCCGCGAGAACTGAGGCTACGCTGCCAGCCCGGCGAGGGGGGCGCCCTGGCCGGCATCCTCCAGGTGTGCGACGAGGAGGGCACAGTCCACGCCAGGTTGGGCTTTCGCGCCGACGGCCACCTGCTGCTGGAGCCAGGCAGCCTGCTCGACGATCCGCCGGGGCTGCTGCTCAGGCTGATGCTGGGCTCCCTCTGGCAGGAGCCCGGGGACGGCGAGGGGGGGCGCTGACCCGGCCTCAGGCTTCGGCGATTTCGATGGTCAGGTGCACCAGCTCCTCGTGGATGGCGAGCCGATCGCGGATCGCCCGGGCCGGGAGCGGAGTGCCCATCTGCAGCGACAGCACGGCCGCATACTGCGCCTGACCCACTCGCCAGACGTGCAGATCGTGGATCTCGGCGTCAGGCAGCTCGGCAATGACCTCGCGGATCTCGTCCACCAGGGGCGCATCCATCTCCGCATCCAGCAGGACCCGGCCGGTGTCCCGCAGCAGACCGACGGCCCAGACCGCCACCAGGGCGGCCCCCACTATGCCCATCAGGGGATCCAGCCAGTCGGCCCCCCACAGCATGCCCCCCACCAGCGCCAGTATGGCCAGCACCGAGGTGGCCGCGTCCGCCAGCACGTGGAGATAGGCGGCGCGCAGGTTCAGATCCTGGTGGCCGTGATGATGATCATGGTCGTGGTGATGATCATCATGGTGGTCATGATGATGGCCATGGCCGTGCCCGTGATGGTGGCCGTGATCGTCCTTCAGCAGCCAGGCGCAGGCCAGGTTCACCAGCAGCCCCAGCAGGGCGATGCCGATCGCCTGCTGGTAGTGGATGGGGCTGGGATCCAGCAACCGGGCCAGCGACTCGAACAGCATCACCCCCGCCACCCCCACCAGCAGCAGAGCGCTGCTGAAGCCCCCCAGCACCTCTATCTTCCAGGTTCCGAAGCTGAACCTGTGGTCGCGGGCGAAGTGACGGGCGGCGCGATAGGCCAGCACCGAGAGGCCGAGCGCCAGCGCATGGGAGCTCATGTGCCAGCCGTCAGCCAGCAGTGCCATGGAGTTGTAGAACCAGCCGCCGCCGATCTCCGCCACCATCATGACGACGGTGAGCAGCACGGCCCAGCGGGTCTTCTGTTCTGCCAGCGGATTGCCTTCGTGCACGACGGGTTGATGGCAGTGGGACGAGACGGGGGATGACATGGATTTCTCCTGAAGCCGATGATGCAATATACTATACCCCAGTATAGTTTTATTGCGCGAGAGGATCCGCGATGTCACACACCATCCACGACAAGAAGAAGCTGCTGGCCAGAGTACGCCGCATCAAGGGCCAGACCGGGGCGCTGGAGAGCGCCCTTGAGCAGGGGAGCGACTGCGCCGCCATCCTGCAGCAGATCGCCGCCATCCGCGGGGCCGTCAACGGCCTGATGCTGGAGGTGCTGGAGGGGCACATGCGCGAACACCTGGGCGCGCCGGAGGCGACCCCGGCCGAGCGGCTGGAGGATCTGGATCAGGTGGTGCGGGTGCTGCGTTCCTATCTGAAATGAGGGCGCCCGGCGAGCTCGGGCGCCCCTGTCAGTCGAAGTCCGCGTAGGGGGTGAGGGGACGGGGCGGCATGTCGAGATCCCCCTGCCAGGGCTTGAAGGTGTAGCGCAGGAACAGGGTGGCATGGCTGGGGGCGTAGTCGTCCGCCTGCTGGATGTCCACCCGTCCACCGATGCGCCAGTGCTCGGTCAGACGATGCTCCACCACGGCGTTGAGGGTGTAGCCGAAGCCGCTGCTGCTGCCCCCCTCCACCGGTGCACTCCTGTCCGGCAGGCCGGTGGGCAGCAGCTCCGCCAGCGGGTAGCGGCGGCTGTCGTCGGTGCGGGAGCGGGACCAGGAACCCGAACCGCCCAGCTCCCAGGACCAGTCGGGCGTGCGCTGCCGGTAGCTGACCGGCACCGAGAGGGAGAAGTATCCCTGCGGGCTGTAGTAGCCCCCCTGCCCCAGGGTATAGCCGCTCAGATCCTGCTGGTAATGCCACAGCATGGTGTTGAGCCCCACGCTGACCCGGCGGTGGGTCTCGTTGACGAGCTTGTAATAGCCGCCTCCCATGAGCCGGGTGCGCCAGTTGTCCGGCACGTTCTTGCCGGTCAGCAGGTGCTGCTGGGCGCTGCCCCAGAAACCGACTGCGCCCCCCTGATCGTGGCTGAGATCGAGGCGGACCCCGTTCGCCCTCACCCCGCCCCAGCGGATACCCGTCCCCGGATCCACCGTCCCCCCGTAGGAGAGCAGCGAGCTGCTGACGGGCCGCCTGGAGAGGGTCATCCCCCACCCCAGCTCGCGCCAGTCGCCGGTCAGGGTGGCGCCGCCGACCCAGTCCACCACCTCGAACCCCAGAGGCGTGGTGCCGAGATCGAAGGCCCAGGCGCCCCGCTGCCAGCCCGCCGCCAGGGTTGTGCCCCGGCTCTGCTGGTGCTCCTGCCCACGGCAGTCCCGGGCGGCGCAGGTGCCGAACTCCTCCCGGTAGGGGGAGTCCGGCAGCCGGCCCGCGTCCATGTCCACCAGCTCCAGCCGGCCGAAGGCGGTGCCGCCGGCCAGGGGGGTGTCCAGCTGCGCCATCTGGGTCAGGGCGCGCAGATCGGAGAGCCCCCCGGTGCCGCTGGAGCCCCAGTAGTCGCTGTCGAGGGACACCGTGGTCTGGCTCTGCCGGTAATGCTTGTCCAGATCGCTGCGCAAGCCTGACGCCAGCCACCCCTCTCCGTCACGGCTCTGGGCCAGCCGGGTCAGCTCGCCCCCGTCCAGATCCTCGCGGGGGGCGAGGCCCGCAGCCACCAGTCCCTTGCGATCCCGCACCAGGGCCCCCTCGGAGTCCTGGGCCGCGAAGCGCTGGCGCGCGGCATCGCGCCAGAACAGGGCCGTCTGCTGGGACGCCGGTTGTGACGCGACCAGGGGCTCGTAGGCCACGAAGATGGCCTCGGCCGTCTCCTCCTCCCCCAGCCCCTGATAGAGGTTCGCCACCCGGCGGTAGTAGTTGAATTCATCCTCGGGCAGCGGGCTGACAGGCCAGGCCGGCAACCACTGGCGGGCCTGGGTCCTGTCCCCCCTGGCCAGGGCCAGCTCGGCCAGGCCAAGCCGGGCCTCCGGCTGCCGGGGCGTGCGGGCCAGCACCTGGCGGTAATACTCCTCGGCCCGGGCCCACTCTTTCCGCCCGGCGGCCCACTCCGCCAGGGTCAGGGTCACGGCGTCATCGGGCTGCAGCGGCTGGAGCAGCCGCTCCGCCCCCGCATCATCCCCGGCCTCGTGGCGCGCCCTCGCCTGGGCGAGCACTTCGTCACGGGCGAGGCGCTGATCCAGCTCGCGCATCTCTGGGCTCCACCCCGCACGGGGGGCGGCGGCCAGCACGCCTCTCGCCTCTGCACCCTTCTCCTGCCCCGAGAGGTAGAGGGCGGTGGCGTAGCGCAGGGCGGCATCCTGGGGTCGCGCCGCCAGTTGCTCCCGCAAGAGGCGCTCCCCGCTCCCCGCCTCTCCGAGACGAGCCCGGGTGTCGGCGACCCGGTAGGCCAGCCAGGTCTCCTCCGGCGTCAGCGCCAGGGCCTGTTCCCGCAGGCGCAGGGCCTCCTGCAGCTTGCCAGCCCGATCCAGCTGGTCGGCCTCGTCCTGCAGCAGATCGGCCTTGAGCCGCCGCCCTTCGGCCTGCATCCCGGGGGTACCCTGCTGCGCCAGCAGGGCCAGGGCCCGCGACGGGTCCTGCTCCTTGTAGAGATCGAACAGCCGGGCCAGGGCCCGCTCCCTGGCCCCCTTCATGGCGAGTGCCTTGCGATAGGCGGTCTCGGCCTCGGCCTCGTGCTGACGGCCCAGCTCGCTGTCCCCCAGGCCAAGCCAGGCCTCGGGCTCCTGGCCGTCCTGGGCGATGGCGCGCCGATACAGGGTCGCGGCCTCCCCCCACTGTTCGCGCTCGAGGGCGCTGCGCCCCTGGCTCACCAGCAGCCAGTAACGGTTGGTCGCCAACAGGCTGCGCCATTTGTCCTTGTCGGTGACATCGGGGTTTGCCAGCACCCGTTCGAACTGGGCAATGGCCAGCGCCCGCTGATCGTTGCGGGAGTAGGCCTGCCCCAGGGCCCCCATCAGCTCGGGATCGTCCGGGTTCGCGGCCAGGGCCCGCCGCAGCTGGGCGACGGAGGCCTTGCCCCCCTCGTTGCTTGCCAGGGCCTGCTGGCGCGATCGGTAGGCCGGCGACGCCCACATCGCCTCCTGCTCGGCGAGCAGCGCCATGCCCTGCTGCGCCTCCGTGCCCGTGCCGAAGGCCGCGACATAGTGCTGCAACTCGGCCAGGCTCCGGGGCCCGACGGGCAGCTCCTTGATGCTGGTCAGCCAGATGTCGGCGGCGTCGTCGCGTTCGTAGTCACTCCTGGCCATCTGCTGCAGCAGCCTCCTCGCCTCCGGCCAGCGGCCATCGGCGAGGTAGCTGCGGGCCAGTCTGGCCCGCACCCCGGGGTGACCCGGGTAGAGGCGGTTCAACTCCTCCAGCGCCGCCATCCCCCTGGCCCGCTGGCCGGGCAGGCGCAGCTGCAGGGCCGCGTATTCGCTCGCTACTTCCAGGTTGGGGGCCATGCCATCCACGAACAGGGTGCGGTAGAGCTTCTCCCCCTCCTCCAGCCGGCCGGCGCTGACCAGCAGCCGCGCCTGCTGCAGCTGCTGGCGTTGCGCCGCATTGTTCATCGCCAGGTTCGCCATCCCCAGGCGATAGAGGCGCGAGTCCGGCGCCAGCTTGCCGAGCCTCCCGAGCAGCGCCTCGGCCTCCTTGACCTTGCCGCTGCGCAGGGCCTGACGGGCCTGGGCCGCCAGCAGCTCGGGATGATCCGGGTCCACCAGCGAGAGGGAGTAGAGGGCGTTGCTGACCAGGTCCTCCCGGCCGGTCGCCTCCCCGAGGCGCACGCGCTCCAGCAGGGACGAGACGGGTTCGACGGCGGCCTGGGCCAGGTTGCCGCTCACCAGGACGGCGAGCAGGCAACCCAGGGTCAATCGGTTTGACATGATTCACTCCAGCGGGGTTGCAGGGTGCCATCCTCGGCGAAGCGATAGCGGCCCTGATCCCAGCCGGCGCCGAACAGGGTCAGCACGCTGCCATAGTAGGCGTCGCGCCGCACCCCTTGCCGCTTGACCTGCTCGCGCAGCGTCTCCAGAGTCGGCTGTCCCTGCGACAGGGGGAGCAGGGCGGCGGAGAACCCGGACGGCCCTTGCCCCTGGCTCAGCCCCGTCTGGCTGTCGACCCGCTCGGGCACGGCGCCGAGTTCGGCGATCCTGGCCTGCATGGGCGCAAAATGGGCCACCAGCGCCCCCTTGGCGGGGTCCTTGTCGCTCAGCATGCCGAGCCAGAGATAGACGCGAATGGCGTCATAGCTGCCCTGGGGGCCCTTGCCGGCCGTGGTCTGCCACCCTGCTCCCGCTTGCCAGTCCACCCAGTCGGGGGAGAAGCCCCGGGGCGCGCTCTCGCGCAGCAGGCGTGGCAGCAGGGTTCGCATCTCGGCCCAGGGCCCCTTGAGGGAGGCAAAGCGGGCCAGCAGTTGGGGGGGCAGGTAACTCGGGTTCAGGGTCCAGCGCCCCTCCCCCTCATAGCCTTTCGCCCCGGGCAGCAGCACGGGTCCGAGGCCAGGCAGGGTGGCGACCTCTTCCCTGGCGATGCGGCGCAGCAGCAGGGTGCCGATGGCCGAGTAGCTGTGGTTGTCCCACAGGCGCCCCGCCTCGAGCAGGTTGTACGCTATCCAGAGATCCGAGTCTGCGGCGCTGTTCTCGTCCAGCACGCCCCAGCTGCCGTCCTCCCGCTCGCCCCAGAGCCAGGATGGCAGGAAGCCGGTCAGATCCCCGCGGGCGAGCTGGCGCTCGGTCCAGTCCAGCAGGCGGGCGAAGGTCTCCCTGTCGTCGTTGACCAGGGCGAAGAAGAGGCCGTAGCTCTGCCCCTCCGAGGTGGTGATGCGGCGCCCGTCGGCAGGATCGATGACCCTGCCCTCCTCGCTGATGTAGTGCTCGCGGAAATGATCCCACTCCGGCCACTGGCAGGCGGCCAGGGCCGGCAGGGAACACAGGGCCCAGAGCAGCAGGGCCCCACAGACATTCTTCATCTGAGTCATCTCTTAGTCTTCCTTCAGACGGCGACGGCTGGCGCTGGCGAGCAGCACCCTCAGGCCCCAGCCCAGCGCCAGCATGCAGATCAGGGTCAGCACGGCGAGGCGCAGCGGATAGCGGGCGAACAGCTGCCAGAGGCGCTCCCACCACGGCAGATAGCCCACCTCGTAACGATCCCCCACCTCCAGGCTCTTCACCCCGGACTCCCGGATGATGCTCACCGAGCCCGCGACCTTGTCTCGCTGCGCGGGGTTTTGCAGGGTGTCGTTGAGCAGCTTGACCCCAGCCGGCCCGTCCGCCAGCAGGGCCACCAGGCTGCGCTGATCGTGGGTCGGCGATTGCAGGCCGAGGATGACGGCGATGGCCCGGTTGCCCGTCATCCCCACCCGGGCCTGGGGCTCGCGGTCGGCCATGGTGTGGAGCAGATCCCCCTGGTGCTGGCGTGCGGGCTGGTTGACCCAGGAGCGCGTGGCCTGCAGCAGGGCATCCGGCTCCACATCCCGCCGGAACTCCTCGGGCAGGGTGCCGATGAGCAGGGTGTCCAGATCGGCGGTGCGCGCCTGCTCCCAGTCATCCAGGATCCGCAGGGAGAGGGCCGGGTAGCCGGTCTCGGCCCCGATGGCGCCCAGAGTGTCGAGCAAAGTGGTGATCTGCTCAGGGTGGGGTCTGGCGGGCATGACCACCTGGGTGTCGGCGAGATCCGCCATCCGGCTGAACGGGAAGCCCGCATAGGAGAATGCCTTGAGGTTGGGCATCTCGATGAAGTGGCGATAGCCGCTGAAGTCGATGGTGGAGCCGTCGTCGATGCGCACCTGATGGGCGGGCGGCATCACCAGATCGCAGCGACCGTCCGCCGAGCCGCCCATGGCGTACTGGGCATACTCGAAAGCGAAGCTCAGGCTGTTGGCCTGTGTGGTCTTGAGACCTGGCATGCGCAGGGTCGTGGCGTCGTCGTCCGCGGCGAACCAGAGCGGCAGGGTGAGCCACTGCTCACTCTTCACCTCGCCCGGCTCGAGGGGGTAGGACTTCATGAACTGGCCGTTGACCGCCACATCCAGCCGGGAGCCGTCCCGCAGAGTCGGCGAGGAGTAGTGGTACTTGAGGTTGGCCTTGATGCCGCGCTCACCCATCAGATAGAGATCCGGCGGCAGGCGCAGGGTCAGGTTCATGGGCCAGAGGCGACGACCGGTGGCCTGCAGCTGGTTCGGGTAGTCCATCAGCTCGTCGAAGCGCGTCGGCCGATCGAGGCGCACCCAGTTCGGCGCGTCGTATGGCTGGCGGGGCGCCAGGGGCTTCACCTCGTCCACCTGTACGCTCTGGCCGCGCAGCAGCACCTCACCCCGGGCCAGCCCCGTGGCTGCGGTCAGCAGATCCTGCTGATCCCGCCCCAGGATCAGCAGCAGCTTCACATAGGGGTTGTCGGGGGAGCTGATCATGTCGATGGTCGGCCCCTTGACCTCGGGATAGTCCGCCAGGAAATCCGGGCGAGCGTCGTTGGTGGCGAAGATCACCCCGTTTCGCTCGGGCAGCCGGTTGATGAGCACCGGGAAGTGCTGCCCCCGCCACTGCGCCCTGGTGCCGAACCAGGAGGCCAGCACGGCTGCCGCCTGCTGCTGTTCGAGGGGCACGTCGCCGGTGAACACCATGGGCAGGATCAGCTTGCCGTCGTCACGGACGTCGAGGAACGGCATGGGGAAGAAGGAGAGCTCGTTGCGCACCGGCAGGGTCTGCAGCTCAAGGGTCAGCTTGCTGTCCCGGTTCACGTTGAGCCAGAGGGTATCGCTCGCCGGGTTCTCGCACACCTGCTGGTAGTGGCCGACGAAGCTCACCTTGAGCCGGTTGAAGTCCTTGGCGTAGCGCGGATCCAGCTCGATGCGGGCATGGGTGCGCGCCCCCATCTGCTCCCGGGTCAGGGCGGTCACCCCCATCAGCTCGTCATTGAGGTAGACCTTGACCTGGGAGATGAGCGGCAGCAGGGAGGGCGAAGGCGTGAAGTCGAGGTCCAGCGTGGCCCCGGTGACCACCTCGTCGCGCCGCACGGTGAAGTCCGCCTGACCGTCCGGGACATTGCCGCGCAGGGACAGGGTGCCCGGTGACGAGGACATCTGCTCGAAACTCAGAGACAGGTTGCGCACCGGTGCGGACACCGGCGCCAGGGGACCGGTGGCCTCGGCGGCCGCCGCCCCCTGCGCCATCAGCAGGAGAGGGATAAGGTAGCGTTGTGGTTTCATCATCCTTTCACTGTCTGTGTGGTCGGAGCCCCGGACCGGAAATCCGGCGAGACGCGACGAGGAACGAAGGAGAGCAGCCAGCGAGCCAGCTTCTCGAGGAGAATGCAGATGCACCCGAGGGGGGAGGTACGGAGCAGGCGCCAGTAGGCCCCCCACCCCAGCAGCGTGATGTCGAGCAGGCTGTGGAGCGGGCGATCCTTGCCCAGGCGCTGCTGCCACAGAGACCAGGTGTCGGCCCGGGCAAAGGTGCACTGGATGAAGGCGACGTGCTGCCCCTGATCCATGGGGGCCAGCTCCAGCCCCAGCTTGCAGCCGAACGCCCGCTGCACCTTGGCGGCGAACGCCTGCTCCCGCTGGTCATGGCGCAGCAGCAGCCAGACCTGCTCCTTGGGGGCCAGCGGCAGTGGGGTCTCGAGCAGGATGCCGACCCCGCCGTTGGAGTAGTCCTTGACGGTGCAGGGGTAGAGGTGGCCGTTGGCCAGCTTGATGGCCGCCGGCATCACCATCTCCACCCGCGGGTTCGCGCGCACCTGGCGCGACTCGAACGCTACCGCCAGCGCCCCGCCCAGTATGGTCATGTTGTAGAGGGCCCACAGCATGCTGAGGATCAGGGTCGGCACCTCGTCCGCCGGCCCCGTCGCGATGCGCCAGATACCGAACCCCAGCCCGCACAGGTTGAGCAGGATCAGCAGCAGATAGGGGCGGGAGACGGCGAGATCCAGGAACACCTCCTCCGTCATGCCCCCCTTGGCGGTCACGTTGAACTTGCCCTTGTGGGGGGCGAACAGCGCCACCGTGGTCGGCCGAGCGATGTACCAGGCCAGCACCGTCTCGTAGACCTCCCCCCAGAAGGAGTGGCGCACCTTGCCCTGCAGCCGGGAGTTGGTCAGGGCGCTGTGGAAGATGTGCGGCAGCATATAAAGCGCAATGGCCGCCGCCGGCGCGTAGATGATGTAGGCGTGCAGGATGAGGAAGGCGAGCGGCGCGGTCAGGAAGATGAGGCGCGGGATCCCCGACAGGAAGTGCAGCATGGCGTTGAAGTAGCAGAGCCGCTGCCCCAGGTTCAGCCCCTTGCCGAACAGGGGGTTGTCCAGGCGCAGGATCTGCACCATGCCCCGCGCCCAGCGGATGCGCTGGCCGATATGGGCCGACAGGCTCTCGGTGGCGAGCCCCGCCGCCAGCGGGATCCGGATGTAGGCCGAGGTGTAGCCGAGGCGATGCAGCCGCAGGGAGGTGTGGGCATCCTCGGTGACCGTCTCCACCGCGATGCCGCCGATCTCGTCCAGGGCCGAGCGCTTGATGACGGCGCAGGAGCCGCAGAAGAAGCTGGCGTCCCACATGTCGTTGCCATCCTGCACCAGACCGTAGAAGAGCGCCCCCTCGTTCGGCATCTTGCGAAACCGCTGCAGGTTGTGCTCGAACGGATCGGCAGAGAAGAAGTGGTGGGGGGTCTGCACCACCCCCAGCTTGGGATCCCGGTAGAACCAGCCCACCGTCATCTGCAGGAAGGATCGGGTGGGCAGGTGGTCGCAGTCGAAGATGGCGACCAGATCCCCGCTGGCCATCTTGAGGGCGTGGTTGATGTTGCCCGCCTTGGCGTGCTCGTGGGTCGGCCGCGCCACGTAGCGGATCCCCGCCTCCTCGGCGAAGTCGCGAAACGCCGCGCGATCCCCGTCGTCCAGCAGCCAGATGGTGAGCTTGTCGGCGGGCCAGTCGAGCCCCATGGCGGCGTAGACGGTGCCCTTGACGATGGCGAGATCCTCGTTGTAGGTGGGGATCATCAGGTCCACCCTGGGCCACTGGGCCGGATCCGCCGGCAAGGGTGCCGGGGGGCGGTGCAGGGGCCAGGCGGTCTGCCAGTAGCCAAGCAGCAGCACCACCCAGGCATAGGTCTCGGCGGCCAGCAGCAAGAGGCCGCAGGCCAGGCTGACGGGGTCGAACCAGTCCAGGGTGGAGGTGTAGCGCCACCAGATGTAGCGGCAGGAGACGGTGAGGGAGAGCACCATCATCATCAGCATGGGGTAGCGGCCCGGCACGGCGCGAAGGACAAAGGCCATCCCCATCAGCACGATGACGAACATCAGCTGGGCCTCCAGGGTAAACGGCTGGGTGACACAGAGCAGGGAGAGGGCGCCGGCGACCACACAGAGCAGCACGCTCTTCCAGCGCGCCTCCCTGGGAGTGGCCCTGGCCGCCGCCAGTCCCCTCTCCTCCTGCTGGATCAGGAAGGCGCCCAGGGCCTGAGTCCCCCACTGCCAGAGCCGCTGCCAGGAGGCGGGCCAGCGCAGGGGAACCGGCTTGGGACGGCGCACTAGCATCCAGAGACTCTGCAAGAGGATCCGCACGGGATCCCCTGCCCTGGGGCGCGTCAGATGGGGATAAAGGCCGCGGGCATTGCCCAGCACCCATTGCCAGCCAGGGCGCTCCAGGGGGAAGAGGGTCCAGGCCAGCAGCCAGCCCAGGGTCAGCGTGGCTGCCCCCAACCGGGAGCCACCGCGCTGGCGCAACTCGCGATACCGCTGCGAGCACCAGCGACTTGCCGCAGGCGTCAGCATGAGGTCTCGCCCCCTTCGCCCAGGCACCAGCTGGCCAGCGTCATCAGCTCGTGGGCGATCAGGCTGGCGGGGGCATGGCGCCCGACCGGCAGCTTGGCGGCCATGGCTTCGGCCATCGCCTCGTCCCGGTGCAGACGCAGGTTGAGCAGGGGTAGCCCGCCCGCCTGCCAGAGGTCCAGCAGATCCTGCTGCAGGGCCCTGCGGCTGGTGAACTGGGTCACCAGCAGGCGCTCGTCGGCCTCCCAGCGGTGGCGGTAAAGTCGCACATGGCAGTTGGCATCGGCGTTGACCACCAGCAGGCGCCGGCAGGGGAGGCCCGGCAGGCCCGTCGTGGGCACGTCCAGCAGCACCAGGTCATAGCCGGTGATGGCCGCGAGCCAGGGGCCCACCGACACCCCGGCCGCGCCGCCGTGGGGCAGCAGATCCAGCCCCTCTTCATAGCGGTAGAGCGCCGATGCCCACGCACTGGCAGGATCCGCCAGCCGGCTCCAACCCCGGGGATCGTCGTGGGGCAGGCCGAGGGGGATCCCGAGCAGGTTGTCCTGGCAGAGATCCACCGCCAGCACCCGGGCCCCCTGCTCCCTGGCCGCCAGCGCCAGACCGGCGACGATGGAGGTGGTCCCCACCCCACCGCGGATCCCCTGCAACGCGACCAGATTCATGCACACCTCCCCGGGGCCGGTGCATCCGGCCCCTTCACATCCAGCTCCGCCAGCAGCGGGAAACGCGCACGCAAGACGTTCAGGCGCTCACGAAACGCGATGTCCTGGTAGGAGAGGGTGACACCGAAGGCCTGCTGAACCATGGCCACGTCGCTCACCACGCCCCCCTCCACCGGCACGCCGAAGGGATCCTGTATTGCCTGCCGTCGCTCGTTCTGCATCGTCGCCTCCGACCTCATCGCGGATAGGGGACCCAGTCCCCCTGCCCCAGCTTGATCTGGTACTGGTTCTGGTATTCGATCACGACCGAGCCCTGGTTCTCCGACACCGAGGGGGTCGCCGGCAGGCCTCCCAGCAGGGCATCCCAGTCGATGCGCTCGCTGCCGAAGAGATCGCCGCTCACCAGGCGGGAGACCAGCTCGGAGATCGCCAGGAAGCTGCTGGGGGTGTCGATGGTGCGGGTCCCCTCGTGGGGGGCCCTTGTGCCGAGCAGGGCGACACCGACCGGCACCTGGGTAATGCTCGGGCTGGGGATGTCACGCAGACCCGCCATCTGCATCTTGTCACCGGCGAGTGCCGCACCGTGTTCCGGCACCACCACCACGGCCACCTTGCGGCCTGAACTCTCCAGCGCCGTCATGAAGTCATCCAGCTGATCCAGCAGGGCCTTGAGCCTGGCCTTGTAGGGAGCAATCTTGTGGTTGGCCGCATAGCGGTTGCCGTCGTGCAGGGCGATCAGGTTGAAGAAGGTCATGTTGCGCGCCGCCTGGCTCTTCTCCCGCTCGCTCAGCCAGCGCCCGAGCAGGGCGTCTGTGCGATAGATGGGCTCACCGTCGAAGGAGGCGAGGTCATGGGTCAGCCCCGCATTGCTCATGGGGGTGACATCCAGCCCGGCATACTCCTGCAATCCCTTGAGGTAGTTGCCGAAGGCCCCCGAGTGATCCATGGCCACCTGCTTGGCGAAGCCGAGCCGGGCCAGGTTCTCGAACAGCAGGCACTGGTTGGGGGCCGTCACATAGAGGTCCTGATGGCTGGTCTGCCCGCAGCTGGCCCGCAGCAGGCGGATGGAGCTGGGGCCGCTGTAGGAGGTGGCGGAGTTGAAGCGGTTGAAGCGGATGTCGAAATGGTGCCAGACCGGATGACCGGCCAGGCCGCTCGCCTCCACGTCGCTCCAGGCGAGGGAGCAGACATTGATGATGAGCACGTCGAAGGGAGTCGCCTGGGCAGGTAGCGCGCTCGGGAAGTGCACCAGCCTCTCCTGCTCCTCCCGGTAGAAGTCGGCGAGATAGGCGTTGAGGTTCTCGTTGGTCGGGGGCGCGCTCTGATCCAGCTGCTCGTCCATCGACACCACCGGCCGGGCGGGATCGGACTGGGACGCTGGGGCGCTGCTGGATGCCTGCAGATCCCGGGCGGCAGTGGCGTCCCCCATCAGGGGGGAGAGCCAGAGCCAGAGCAGGGTCAGCAGGATCCAGGGGGTGAAACGCAACCACTGGGCGATGAAGAGGTAAAGGGTCAGCATCACGAAGCCGGCGCCGACCATCTCCCAGTTGATGAAGCGCCCGAGCAGCTCCAGCCAGTAGTCCAGGGTGAAGGAGAAGACCTGGCTGCCCTGGGCACGGATGCTCTCCATCCCCGGCAGCCAGGTGTCGTGGTAGAAGATCCCCGCCCCTATGGGCAGCGCCAGCCAGTGCCGCAGGCGCCGCAGAGCCGTCCCCGGCAGGGGGAAGATCAGGAAGGCGGCGAACACCAGGTTGATCAGGGGATGAAAATTGAGGTAGCCCCCCCAGAGCAGGGCAAACTTGGCAAGGAAATAGCTGTTCCAGCCGCCCAGGCCATGCCAGCCCAGCCAGGGAGAAGCGGCGTCAGAGACGTGTCGAGTCATCGGCGATGAGTCACCTGTTGTCGTGGGCCCCTGCCAGGGGACCCGGGCACACTGCAAGCGTGGTCAGAATGGTAATCGGCTTATTATGCAACTAATCGATCGGGCCCGAAGGGCGCACCATGACCCGCAGATAACCGGATGATTGCCATACTCCACCGCCATTTCGCCTCGATATTATCCAAATGACCCCACAATAGGCACCCGGGACCACCAAAATGGGGGGGATCGACCGCCGAGGGGACCGCTTTCCCCTGGGCTCGAAAGACCACCTTGCACGACAACAATTGTCGCTCTCGTCGCCATCGCGAACAGCTTGAGGCCACCTCCGGATTGCGCCATGATAACGGCCCCGGCCCGTGGTCGGCCGAATTGGACAGTCAACTTCAAGGACCCCCCATGTTTGAACACGTCGATGCCTATGCTGGCGACCCCATACTCACGCTAGTCGAAACCTTCCACAAAGATACCCGCGAGCAGAAGGTGAACCTGGGGATCGGCCTCTATTACGACGAGCAGGGCCGCATCCCGCTGCTGGCGTCCGTACAGCAGGCCGAGGCCCAGCGTGCCGCCACCCCGGCCCCGCGCCCCTACCAGCCGATGGAAGGCGCCGCCAACTACCGCACCGCGGTGCAACACCTGCTGTTCGGTGCCGACCACGAGGCGGTCAGGGCCGGTCGCATCGCCACCATCCAGACCATCGGCGGCTCCGGCGCCCTGAAGATCGGCGCCGACCTGCTCAAGCGCTACTTCCCGACCTCCGAGGTCTGGGTCAGCAATCCCACCTGGGACAACCACAAGGCGATGTTCGAGGGCGCCGGCATCAAGGTGCACGACTACCCCTACTACGACGCGGCCACCGGCGGCGTGCAGTTTGACGCCATGATCGACTGCCTGAGCAGCCTGCCGGCGAAAAGCATCGTGCTGCTGCACCCCTGCTGCCACAACCCGACCGGGGTGGATCTCTCCCGCGCCCAGTGGGACCAGGTCATCACCCTGGTGGTGGAGAAGAACCTGATCCCCTTCATGGACATCGCCTATCAGGGCTTCGGTGACGGCCTGGAAGAGGATGCCTACGCCATTCGCGCCATGGTGGCCGCCGGCGTCAGCTTCTTCGTCAGCAACTCCTTCTCCAAGAACCTCTCCTTCTACGGCGAGCGCTGCGGCGGCCTGTCGGTCATCTGTCAGGATGCCGAAGAGGCGGGCCGGGTGCTGGGGCAGATGAAGGCCACCGTGCGCCGCAACTACTCCAGCCCCCCCACCCACGGCGGCCAGATCACCGCAGCGGTGATGAACGACGCCACCCTGCACGCCATGTGGGTCGACGAGGTGACCGAGATGCGCACCCGCATCAAGGCGATGCGCCAGAAGCTGTTCGAGGTGCTGAGCGCCAAGGTGCCGGGCCGCGACTTCAGCTACTTCATCACCCAGCGCGGCATGTTCAGCTACACCGGCTTCACGCCGGAGCAGGTGGACAGACTGCGCGAGGAGTTCGCCGTCTACCTGGTGCGCTCCGGCCGCATGTGCGTGGCGGGCCTCAACAGCCGCAACGTCGACTACGTGGCCGACGCCATGGCCGCCGTGCTCAAGGGCTAAGCCCGCAGCCCCGCTCAGGCGGGGCTTTTTGTTTGTCCCGTTTGCTCGTGGAACCGTTATGGATCTCATTGCCCTCTCCCGCCTCGGCGGCCGCCACCTGGTCACCCTGCACCTGCTGCTGGACAGCCGCAGCGTCACCCGCAGCGCCGAGCGGCTCTGCACCACCCCCTCCACCGTCAGCAAGACCCTCAACCAGTTGCGGGATCTGCTGGGGGATCAGCTGCTCTACCGCCAGGGCAACCAGCTCCTGCTGACCCCGTTTGCCGAGCGGATCGGCCCCAGCCTGCGCCGCCTGCTGGGGGAGCTGAACGGCCTCACCAGTCAGGAGGGGTTCACGCCGGCCAGCTGGCAAGGCGAGCTGACCCTCGCCATGCGCGAAAGCAGCATGATCTGGCCCATGGGGCCCATACTGGGGAAGCTGATGCAGGAGGTGCCGGGGCTGGTGCCCGTCATCCACAACAAGGACGAGCAGGGGCTGGCGGCACTGGCGGCGGGCAAGCTGGACTTCGTCATCCTGCCCCATGATCAGAGCCAGCCGCTCCCGGGTCTGCCCGGCCTGATGTGGGACACCCTGCGGGAGGACGCCCTGGTCTGCCTGCTGCGCTCGGATCACCCGGCCCTGGTCGGGCAATGGGATCTCGATGCCTACCTGAGCTGGCGCCACCTCGCCATCCGCGACGACGAGCTGGCCAATCCCTTCTTCGAGCAGAGTCTGGCCCAGCACCAGGTACAGCGCAGGCTGGGGGCCAGTCTGCCGGATTTTGGCAGCGCCGCCGCCCTGCTGCGCCAGAGCGATCTCGTGCTCACCGCCGTCAAGGGCTGGGCCGAGCACGCGACGCCCCGCGGACTGGTGAGCCGACCGGTGCCCTTCGATTACGGTGCCGTGACCCACAGCCTGGTGTGGTATGGCCCCCTGGGGGAAGATCCCGCCCTGCGCTGGTTCCGCCAGCGGATCCTGCAACTGGCCCGGGAGCTGGACGCCCCCGGCTGACACCCGGCAGCCTGGCCGCCGGGTCTGACGGGCTCAGGGTTTCCTGGTGTAGATGGGGCTGGGGAAAGGGGAGACGTTGTTACCCAGATCCGTGATGCGGGCGGCCCCCTGCTTGCGCACCTGATCGACCCGCAGCACGTGGTGCATGGGGATCATGGTGCGATTGACGTCCGCAAACTCACTCTTCAATTTTTCGTGGCTGGGATCGACGATGAGCGCGGTGTGGTTGTCCCACACGAAGTGGGCGATCTCGATGAAGCCGAACAGCTGACCCTGACTCACTTCCCTGACGTAGACTTCGTAACGCTCGTTGTGACAAATAAACTGCACTCGATATAAGGCGTTGGCTTCACTCATGGGTATCTGTTGATGATGGGCGGTTTTCCCATTCTAGCCGCCCCCTCGGGCACACCAAATAGACGGACGTCACAGATGCGTCATATCGGGTCTCAGGATGAGGTGCCGGATAACGCCTCAGAGCGCCGGCAGCATCACGGGCCCAAACCCCTTGTCCTTCAGTGCCTTGGCCAGGGCCACCAGCTCATCCCCCCCGGCCTCTGACCATGCCAGCGCGGCCCCGCGCACCCCGTGATGGCGAAAACCGTTGAGGCGGATGGGCACCCGCCCCAGCGTTTGCAAGAAGGTCGCCAGCCCCTCCCCCAGCTCTCCGGTGACGTCGAGATAGTCGCTCCGCCCCGGCACCTGCAGCAGGCGCAGCTCGGCGAGTTTGCCGTGGGCAGCCAGTAGATGCAGCGACGCCAGCACCCGATCGCGACCTCGGCCGGTCAGGGCGAGGTGCACAGACTCGCGCCACCCCTTGAGATCGACCATGGCGCCGTCCAGCACCGGCAACAGCCGTTGCCAGCCAGGTTCGGCGAGCGAGCCGTTGCTGTCGAGCAGGCAGGTGAGGTGAGCCAGATCCGGCGCCCCCTTGATGGCCGTGAACAGGGCGATCACGAACGGCAGCCGGGTGGTGGCCTCGCCGCCGGAGACGGTAATGCCGGTGAGCAGCGGGCCGTAGCGGCGCAGCAGAGCCAGCACCTCGGCCACCGACATGTCGCGGGTCTTGGGGCTGGCGCTGCGGGGGCAGGCATCGAGACAGGCATCGCAGTGGGTGCAGCTCGCTTCCTGCCAGCTCACCCGCCCCTCGTGCAGGGTCAGGGCCCCGCTCGGGCAGCCGGGCACGCAGTCGCCGCAGTGATCGCACAACCCTATGGTGTGGGGGTTGTGGCAGCCGGGGCAGCGGAAGTTGCACCCCTGCAGAAACAGCACCAGCCGGTTGCCGGGGCCGTCCACGCAGGAAAAGGGGAGCCAGCGGCTCACCGTCGCCGTGAGTTCGGCCCCCTCCTGCCTGCCGCATTCAGCGCTCACTCAAGAGAGCCTCGATGGCCACCACCCGCGGCGCCCGCTGGCGAATGCCGGTCAGCTCGCTCGCCTCGGCGCCGAGGCAGGTGGTCTGCAGCCGCGAGCCTTCTGCCGCGAAGCGGGCCAGGTCGCGCTTGCGGATCATGTAGCCGGTCACCCGTACCAGGTCGCTGTCGGCCACGTTGGCGGTGAATTCGCGCATGCCGAGGGCAAAGGCCCCCTTGCAGAGCTGCAGCAGCGCCTGCGGGTTCTGGCGGATGGTGGGATCCAGGGTCAGGATCTCGCTGATCCCGGAGTGATAGAAGCCGTGGTGGGGTGCCAGGGCCAGCAGATGGCTGGCGGGATCCGGCTCCTCCCCATAGGGGATGCGCACCCCGGGGGTGACGCCCCTGTCCACGCTGAGCCCCCCCTGGGAGTGGAGCAGGGCGCGGCCGCCCCAGGCATGAAACTGGGGTCGCGCCCTCACCAGCTCGGAGAGGCGGGCCGAGATGCGGTGACCGAGCCGGTTCGCCTCCTCGTCGTGACCGTATCGCCCCGCCAGCCCCGCCTGCTCCATCAGCAGGTTTACCGCCTCCGCCATGCCATAGATGCCAAACATGGGCACGAAGCGCGCCTCCTCGATCAACCCCTCCTGCACCAGGAAGCTGTCGAAGAAGCCGGATGCCTCGTGCAGGAAGGCGGCGCGCGCCTCGATCAGCCGCGAGGCCTGCTCGCAATAGTGAGGCAGCGTTCGGGCCATGAAATCCTCAACCCCTGTGCTCTGCCCGGCCACGCCCTTGAGGGAGAGGCGCACCAGGGTATTGGCCCCGCCCCCCAGAGGCAGGGCGTTGTAGCAGCTGACGATGCCAAAGCCGCGCGCATCGAAGGTGTCCCTGTGCAGCGGGTAGTTGACGATGTGGGGCTTGCTGCAGGCCGCGATGTTCTCGACCCCTTGCAGCAGCAGGCTGTCCGGGGTCTGCGCCGGATCGTGGAACAGGCTGAGGTTCGGGGCCGCCTGCTTGAGCTCGCCATCGATGCGCAGGATCAGGCGGCAGATCCGGTTGTCGTCGGGGCCTATGTTGACGTGCATGAAGGCATCCGGCAGCACCCGATCCAGGTAGATCCAGAAGGCCTTCAGCTTGCGATGGAGGGCCTCGTCATCGAGCGCCCCGACAAAGGGCAGCAGCAGGTGATCGAGCCTGCCCAACCAGACCGGCATGCCGGTGACCGAGGGCACGTGATGGTAGAGGATGCGCAGGGCGTCGAGGGCCTCGTCAAAATCCTGCGGCGGGGCCAGCTCCAGCCAGGCCGAGCCCTGGCGCAAAAAACGTTCGTAGTCTGGCAGCACGTAGCGCGGCTTGTAGGGGGCGTGCCCCTCGAACATGTCGCACAGCACCCCTTGCGACATCGCCTCGGCGACGTCGGCGGGCAGCTCGGGATAGGGCAGCGCATTCTCGGCGGCCAGCGCCAGGGCGTGGCTCTTCTGGGCCGGTGACAGCAGGGGGTCGCGCACGATGCGCTGGCAGGTTTCGGTGAAGGACATGGCTCGCTCCTCGGCGGATGATGCCAAAATCCTCACATTTGAGAGGCCTTTTTTGAAGTGACATTCCCAACATGGCGGATATCCCATAACGACATCCGCCATGCAGGATCACGGGGCTAGCCCCAGCCCGGGAAGAGAATGGCGATGCCCCCCAGCCAGCGCAGCAGGAAGAAGCCCCCCATGCCGACCACCACCACCGCCAGGGTCGGCAGGCGCAGCAGGGTCAGGGCCGTCACCAGCAGGGTGGCGGCCAGGTAGTCCGGATCCCAGTCCAGCCCGATGCCCGGCTCATAGCTGAAGACGATGGGCAGCCAGATGGCGGTCAGCACCGACTGGGCCGAGAAGCTGAGGAAGGCCCCCATCTCGGCACCGGGCTGGTAGCGGGTCAGCCGCGAGAAGAACGCGAAGCGGTTGAAGAAAGTAATCAGGGCCAGCAGCCCTATCATCAGCCAGCCCATGATCACCTCCTCATCCGGTGCAGCACATAGCCCACCACCATGCCGGCCAGGGCCGAGACGATGATGTGGATCTCCGCCAGCAGCGGCTTGGTAAGCAGCGCCGTGCCCCCGCTCACCAGGGTGGCCGCCACCATGGGCAGGTTTTTCATGGCGGGAATGGTCATGGCGATGAAGGTGGCGGCGATGGCGAAGTCCAGTCCCATCTTGTCCAGCCCCTCGATGTACTGGCCGGCGGCGATGCCGAGCAGGGTTGCCAGGTTCCAGAACAGGTAGAAGACGAAGCCCGCAATGAGCGCATAGGCGGGGTTGAAGGTGCCGCTGCGCTCCCTGTCCTTGAGTGCCACCGCGAACATCTCGTCGGTCAGGAAGAAGGCGAGGCTGGCCCGCCAGCGCAGGGAGAGCGGCAGCACGTCGCGACGGAAGGTGAAGCCATAGAGCAGGTGCTGGGAGGTGATCACCATGGTGGACCCCATGATGGGCAACAGCGGGGTGCCCGCCCCGAACAAGGTGGTGGCCGAGAGCTGGGCGGCACCGGCATAGACCAGCAGCGACATCAGCTGGGCCTGCAGCGGGCTCAGACCCGCCTGCAGCGCCAGGGCGCCGCACAGGATCCCCCAGGGGATCACCGAGATGGAGAGGGGCAGAATATCGATGGAGGCACGCCACCAGAGCGCCACCGGGCGCTCGGACGCAGGGAGGCCCGTTTCTGAGATCATGGGATCGTCCTTGAGATAGCCAATGCGAGCCGGAAAAACTAACACGGCGCGGGACGGGCTGTCACGCCATGGCCTGCGGCAAATGAAACGCCCGCGTGGTAGCGGGCGTTGGAAGACGGGATCAGGGCTCGATGATGATGGGGGTGCCGGGTTCGATGGCGTTCCAGATCTCGTCCATCTCGTGGTTCAGCACCGCGATGCAGCCGTTGGTCCAGTTGGAGGGCTGCACCCTGCGATCCCCCAGGCTGTTGCGCTGGCCGTGGATCATGATCATGCCGCCCGGGTTCACACCCAGCTCGTTGGCGCGCTTGATGTCGTCCAGGTTCGGGTAGTTGATGTGAATGGCCTTGTAGAAGCCGGAGTTGCTCTTCTTGTAGTCGAGGGTGTAGCGCCCTTCCGGGGTACGCTGATCCCCTTCACGCTGCTTGTGCCCCATGGGCGCCGGGCCCAGGGCAACCCAGTAGCGTTTGACTTCCTTGCCATCCTTCATCAGGGTCAGGCTGTAACTCGACTTCTTGACCACCACCATATCGGCAGACAGGGTGGCAAAACTCAATGCGGGCCACAGCCCCAGCAAACACAGCAATACGGCTCTCACTTTCCATCCCTCGACGAGCCTTCAGGGCTCTCTTGTTAGCAAATCATCTGAATGTCGCCACTCTCTGGTGACGAGCGAGCGCCATGATATGGGATCGCCATGAATACTCAATATATCGAGAAAAACATATCTAGTGACACGGCGAAGGCAACCCCGTCATCTCGATGAATGCACAGGAAAAACAGCGGGATAGTCCCTTCCCTTGAATATGCCCCCGAAAGAGCCCCGTGCCCCCTCTCGCCAATAGAGAGCCCCGCCAGCTGGCGGGGCTCGGAGCTCAGGGGCAGGCTCAGCCGGCCACTGCGGCCTCGGCCCCGTAATGGCGCCGGATCCAGGCCTCGAAGTCGGCCAGCATGCGGGCCTCCGACTCCTGGTTGTCGGCGATGAGTTCGGCGCCGTGTACCACCCGGATGCGGGCGTCGAGCGGCGTCCCTTCCCCCGCCGGCGGACGCTGCCGTGCCGCATCCATACACTCCTGCGCCTGCTGCCACGCCTCGGCGGCACTCCGGTTGCACGCCTCGGCCAGGGGCACCGCGCTGAAGCCCTCACCGGTGAGACTCTGCAGCGTCTCGTCGTGGGTCATGCCGTTGCCCGGGCCCCAGTAGTGGGCGGCCAGATCCGGCCCGATGCGCGGGTTGTCGGTGAGGTAGCCGTCGCGCTTCAGGAAGTAGGCGCGGGTCTGCTCCACCGCCATCAGGGCCAGCAGGTAGCCGTGATAGGCACAGGCCGACTCCTGGTTCAGGAGGTGCGGAATGGCCAAGAGCGGGCGCGGGCTCTCGACCCCCAGGATCTTGCGTTCCCACTGGCGTGCCAGCGCCAGCACGGCGGCCGGGGTGCGCTCGGCCTCGTCCATGGCGTAGAGATCCCGCTCGAAGTAGGCCACCAGCGCGATCTGGCGCTCGTTGAAGGCGCGAAACGGCTGGCGCGCGGCGATCATCGCCTGGATGAGCGCATCGGGGATCGCCTCCCCCGCATCATTCCTGGCGTAGCGCTTGAGCCAGTCCGCGTCGTCCAGCAGGCTGTCGCAGAACATGGACTGGGTCTCGGCATAGGCCATGGAGGTGGGCGGAAACTCCTGGGAGAAGCAGGGGGCGTTGCCGGTGACATTGGCAAAGTGCGCCGCGTGGCCCCCTTCGTGGAACAGGGTGTTGAGCCCGCTCCAGCCGCTGCCCACCTGAGCCGGGTTGGCCAAGCTGGTGAAATTCACCACCGCCGGTACCCACTCCCCCTCCTGCCAGAAGCTCGGCACCGGGCCGTGGCAGAAGCCGTTCTCGTATTTCCCCTCCCGGGTCAGCAGATCCAGGGTCAGGGTAGCGCCGCGATACTGGATGCCGAGGCGGCGGAAGCTCTCGACCCAATCCTTCAGCGCCCGGGAAAACGGCACATAGGGGTCGAGCTGACGGGTCACGTCACCGCTCACGCTGTAGCGCAGGTTGTGGGGCAGCAGGGCCTCATCCCCCTTGGCCGCCTTCAGCTCGGCCAGGCTCTGGTGCAGCCGCTGCTCGGTGCGGGCGATAAAGTCATCCAGGATGGCGAAGAGCTGCTCCGGGCTCATCTGCTCGTTCTTGTGCACCTTGTAGTCGAAGTAGTCGCGATAGCCCATGGCCCGGGCGAAGCGGTTGCGCAGCGCGACGATGGCCAGATAGCCGTTGTCGACTACCCACTGCTCCAGGGTGTGGAACATGGCGAGCGCACTCTGGCGCACCGCTTCATCGGCGCTGGCGGCCAGCGCCGTGCTGGCGGCGGGCAGACTGCCGGGGACCTGGCGACCCTGCTCGTCCAGCAAGGTCAGCTTCAGCCCCTTGCGCCGGGCAAACAGATCCGCCTCGGCGGCCACCAGCTCGTCCATCAGGGACGCGGCCTGAAGATCCTCGATGACGTTGCACTCGAAGAAGGCAATCCAGCCTGCCAGACCGCGTTTCAGCTCGGTCTCCTCGGCCTGGGCCTGCATCTCCCGCAGCACCGGCAGGCGTGCCGGGTCGGCGCAGAAGGCCTTGTAGGCCTGCTCGGCGGTGGTGAAGCCGGCCTGATCGTCGCTGGTGCCCATGTAAGTGGACCAGAACAGATCCTCCTTGCGCCTGTGTACCTGCAGGTAGTCGGCGTTGAGCTGGTTGAGATAATTCCTGGCAATGGAACTCATAAATTCCCTCTTTATGGGGTCACCCGCACGGGTGCCCACTCCTTTTATTGGTGAGATGCCGCCCCCTTCACAGAGATTGGCAAACAGTGCGCCGGGATGCGCATGAACAAGCTACCAAAAAGCGGGGAGCGCTGTCTGCTGGCGATTGGTCCAGACGTGCATCTGGGGGGCGAGCGGCGGGGGATGTCGGGCGGTCATCCCGCACACACCTGATGATCGGCATCGCCCTGCCCGAGGGGGGAGCAAGAGAAGCATGGGGAGTCGTACTGCTCCGATGAGGTCAAGCCGTCAATATTTACACTTAATTTTTTAACAAAATATAGTCATCATGGGTCTGTCGCCCAGTGCGGCACCATGACCCTTTCTGTAGTCATTTGGCAAACTGGTTGAAAGGCCAGGACGCAAAGCCTCCGGTCTAAAGACATGCTGTCCAGGATAGCGGGGTTGCCACACCCAGGTGTGCACCGGGATTTCCCCTGCCAACTTGACTGCCCACATCACCGAACAGAGGAATGTATGGCAGCAAAACTTCAATTCAATCGCCTCGCGGCGGCACTGACGCTGCTGGCCAGCGGCGGTGCCCTCGCCCACGGCTATATCAGCCAACCCGAGTCGCGCAACTACCTGTGCAAGACGGGTGGCAACATCCAGTGCGGCGCCATCCAGTGGGAGCCCCAGAGCCTGGAGGCCCCCTCCGGCTTCCCCGCTGGTGGCCCCGCCGATGGCCAGATCGCCTCGGCAGGACACCCGCAGTTTGGCGAGCTCAACGCCCAGACCAGCGATCGCTGGACCAAGCGCAATGTGCAGGCAGGTCCCTTTGCCATCAGCTGGACCTTCACCGCCAACCACGCGACCCGCAACTGGCGCTATTACCTCACCCGGCAGGACTGGAACCCGAACCAGCCGCTCACCCGGGACGCCTTCGATCTCGTGCCCTTCTGCGTCATCGACGGGGGCATGGTACAGCCACCCAAGCAGGTGACCCACAACTGCACCCTGCCCGAGCGCACCGGCTATCAGCTGATCCTCGGGGTCTGGGAGGTGGGTGACACCACCAACAGCTTCTACAACCTGATCGACGCCCGGTTCAAGGACGACGGCCAGCCGCCGTTGACCTGGAGTCAGGGAGGCACCATCTATCCCTCCATCGACCTCGCCGTCGGCGACAAGGCCAGAACCCGGGTATTCGACGCCGGTGGCGAACGCACCGATCTGCAGACCGAGCTGACCATCGCCAGCACCGAGCAAGGCCTGAAGAACAACTGGGCTCACGCCCTGGCGAGCAAGATCAATGCCGAGCAGAGCCAGATCCGCGCCGGCCAGCAGGGCACGGACGGCCAGTTCAACCCGGTCTACGGCCAGAACCCCGTCTACCTGAAAGCGGGCAGCAACCTGCAGCGAGTAGAAGTCCAGCTAGAGCAGCAGCAACCCCCGGTCAGCGACAGCATCAGCGTGAGCGGCCTGGCGAGCGAGTATCCGCTCGACAACGGCCAGCTCACCCTGGTCTTCACCGTCGCCGCCCAGGGAGATCTCGCCGTCACCAGCACCCTCTACGACCATGGCGGTGTCGCCAGGGGGCAGACCAGCGCCGACATCAAGGACAGCAGCCTGGGCTTCTCCATGGCCCTGAGCGGCCTGAGCGCCGGCCACCATCAGCTGGTGATCGAGGCCAGGCCGAAGAACGGTGGCGCCACCCTGCAGCAGACCCAGGATCTGATGCTCAAGGATCCGGCCGCCGGCGGTGACTACCAGTACAGCTTCCCGGAGGGGCTCAAATCCTACACTGCGGGGACCCGGGTACTGCAGCCGAAGAACGGCAAGATCTACCAGTGCAAACCCTTCCCCTACAGCGGCTGGTGCAGCCAGTGGGCGAGCACGGCCACCCAGTATGAGCCGGGCGTGGGTTCCCACTGGCAGGAGGCATGGACACAGCTGTGATCCGCCGCACCTGCGCAGTGTAAAGTCGGATAGGGTCAGCCAAAGGGGCCCATCCGTCCGCAATAAAACGGGGAGCCAATGGCTCCCCGTTTTCCATGGCAACCGCTCAGATCTGGTAGTCGAGCAGGGGCTCGTTGCTCATGGCACGGGCCTGGATCTCCGACAACGCCAGCTCGGGGTTACACAGCTGGATGAACTGCCAGGCGAAGTTGTGCTGGAACTGCCCCTGGTTGAGGCCGATCCAGGCGGTGTGCGGCGCAAACAGCCGGCTGCCGTCCAGCTGCACCAATCCCTTGTCCCGCTGGGCGTCGAACGCCATGTCCGCCAGTATGCCCACCCCCATCTCCAGCTCGACATAGGTCTTGATGACGTCCGAATCCTGGGCCGTCAGCAGGATCTGCGGCGCTATGCCCGCCTCGGCAAACGCCTCGTCTACCCGCACCCGCCCGGTGAGGCCGGCCTGATAGGTGACGATGGGCCAGTGGGCCAGGGCAGCCAGGGTCAGCTCCCGCTCGGCGGTGAGGGGGTGCAGCTCCGGCACCACTATGTTGTGATGCCAGCGGTAGTAGGGAAACGCCACCACCCCTTCGCTCCTGTCGAGCTGCTCGCTGCTGATGCCGATGTCCACCTCGCCGGTCTGCACCAGCCGTACTATCTCCTCCGGGCTGCCCTGGCGCAGCTCCAGCTGCACCAGCGGGAACTGCTCGCGAAACGCCTTCACCACCCTGGGCAGGGCGTAGCGGGCCTGGGTGTGGGTGGTCGCGACCAGCAGCCGGCCCGAGTCACGGTTGGCGAAGGTGCTGGCCAGCTTGCGGATGTTGTCGGCATCATTGAGGATACGCTCGGCGATCACCAGCAACTCCTTGCCCGGCTCCGTCATGCCAAGCAGCCGCTTGCCGTAGCGGATGAAGAGCGCGAGCCCCAGCTCCTCTTCCAGCTCGCGAATGTGGCGGCTGACCCCGGACTGGGAAGTAAAGAGGGCATTGGCCACCTCGGTCAGGTTGTAATCCCGCCGTGCCGCTTCCCGAATGATTCGCAACTGCTGAAAGTTCACCATCGCCTCCTGCGCTGGGTGACGGTGGAAGTGCCACCGTCCTCTAGTAATGGGTCGCCGGGCACCAACCCGGCCTGAAGCTGGACCACCAGGGCGGCCAGCCCTCAGATCTGGTAGTCGGGGTAGAGCTGGGCCTGTCTTGCCACCAGGCGTACCCCCTGGCCGGGGGCGAAGGCCCGGGCGGCCTCCTTGCTCAGCTCGGCCTCGTAGTGGGCACTCGCTCTCTCCCCTTCGCCGCGCAGCTCCACCCGGATGCGCGGCCCCATGGGCAGCAGCCGGGTGATGGTAGCGCTGATGCCACCCGGTGCATCAGCCGGCAGTATCTCCAGCTCGTGGGGACGCACATAGGCGATGGCCGCGCTCCCTTCCGCCAGTGGGGAGGCAATGGCCCCCCCCAGCAGCTGCTCGCCGATGCCAAGCCCCTGGCCTGCCACCCGACCACGGAACAGGTTCACACTGCCGAGGAAGCTGTGTACGAAGGCGCTGGCGGGCTGGTCATAGACTTCGGCCGGCGTGCCGATCTGCTCCACCCTGCCGGCATTCATCAGCACCACCCTGTCCGCCACCTCCAGCGCCTCCTCCTGATCGTGGGTGACGAACAGGCTGGTGACATGCAACTCGTCGTGCAGCTCGCGCAGCCAGCGACGCAGCTCCTTGCGCACCTGGGCGTCGAGGGCGCCGAAGGGTTCATCCAGCAGCAGCACCTTGGGCTGCACCGCCAGGGCGCGGGCCAGGGCGACCCGCTGACGCTGGCCGCCGGAGAGCTGGGTCGGATAGCGACCGGCCACGTGGCTGAGTTGCACCAGATCCAGCAGCTCCCTGACCCGGGCACGGATGGCCTCCTCGGCCGGCCGCTCGCTGCGCGGCTTGACCCTCAGGCCGAACGCCACGTTCTCGAACACCGTCATGTGGCGAAACAGGGCGTAGTGCTGGAACACGAAGCCGACGTTGCGCTCGCGCACGTGCAGATCCGAGGCATCCTCCCCGCGGATGATCACCTGGCCCGAGTCGGCCTGCTCCAGCCCGGCGATGATCCGCAGCAAGGTGGTCTTGCCGCAGCCGGAGGGACCGAGCAGGGCCACCAGTTCACCGTCGTGAAAGTCGAGGTTGATGTCGGCCAGGGCGGCGTACTGATTGAAATGCTTGTTGAGTCGTTGAACCTGAATGCTCATGGCGGCCTCTTATGAATCGTTGAATCGACATCAATGGGACTGGGCGGGCTGACTGCGCAGCCGGGCCAGCAGGGTCTCCCCCAGCAGGGTGAAGATCCCGAACAGCGCCAGCAGGCTGGCCACCGCGAAGGCGGCCCCTGTCTGGTACTCGTTGTAGAGGATCTCGATATGCAGCGGCAGGGTGTTGGTCTGGCCGCGAATGTGGCCGGAGACCACGGAGACGGCGCCGAACTCCCCCACGGCCCGGGCGGTACAGAGCAGCAGGCCATACATCAGGCTCCAGCGGATACCGGGCAGGGTGACGCGCCAGAACATCTGCAAGCCGCTTGCCCCCAGCATGATGGCGGCCTCCTCTTCTTCAGGGCCGCGCGCCTCCATCTGGGGCAGCAGTTCGCGTACCACGAAGGGCACCGTGATGAAGGTGGTGGCCAGAATGATCCCCGGGGTGGCGAAGATGATCTTGATGTCGTACTCGCCGAGCCATTCCCCGAACCAGCCGCGACTGCCGAACAGCAGCACGAACATCAGGCCTGCTATGACCGGCGAGACCGAGAACGGCAGATCGATGAGGGTGATGAGCAGCTGCCGCCCAGGAAAGCGGAACCGGGCGATGGCCCAGGCAGCGGCGAGCCCGAACAGCAGATTCAGGGGCACAGAGCAGAGCGTCACCAGGGCGGTCAGCCCAAGGGCGCTCAGGGCATCCGGCTCGCTGATGGCATGCCAGAAGAAGGCCAGCCCGGGAGACAGGGCCTGGATAAAGACGGTGGCCAACGGCAGCAGCAGCAGGGCGGCAAACCAGCCCAGACCGACAGTGATCAGCAGCCATTTGACCCAGGCCGGCTCGTGGATCACCCGGGGTTGGCTCACCCGGGGCGTCGGCACGGCGCCCTGAGCCAGATCGAGACTTGCACTGGATGCGCTCATAGGCGGCTCCCTCCGATACGGGCCCAGCTCCAGGCCTGCAACTTGTTGATGAGCAACAGCAGAATGAATGAAATGAGCAGCATGACAGACGCGATGGCGGAAGCTCCCGCGTAGTCATACTCCTCCAGGTGGCTCATGATCATCAGGGGTGCGATTTCCGACACCATGGGCAGGTTGCCGGCGATGAAGATGACGGAGCCGTACTCCCCCACCCCGCGGGCAAATGCCAGGGCAAAGCCGGTGAGGAGCGCCGGGATCAGGGTCGGCCACAGCACCCTGGCGAACGTCTGCCAGCGGTTGGCACCCAGACTCGCGGCCGCCTCCTCCTGCTCGGTCTCGGCCTCCCGCAGCACCGGCTGCAGGGTGCGCACCACGAAGGGCAGCCCGATGAAGGTCAGGGCAATGACGACCCCGATGGGGTTGTAAGCAAGCTCGAGGCCGAGGGGGGCGACCCACTGGCCTATCCAGCCATTGGGGGCAAAGATGGCGCACAAGGCGATGCCGGAGACGGCGGTTGGCATGGCGAAGGGCAGGTCGATCAGCGCATCCACCAGGCGGCGCCCGGGGAAGGTGTAGCGCACCAGCACCCAGGCCAGGATCAGGCCGAACAGGCTGTTGAGCAGTGCTGCGATGAAGGCTGCGCCGAAACTCAGGCGAAAGGAGGCAAGTACCCGGGGGGATCCGATCACCTGCCAGAATTCGGCGGCACTCAGGTTGTTCACCGCAAACAGCACCAGAGCCGAGAGGGGCAACAGGACCAGTATGCCCAGATAGAGCAGACTGAAGCCCAGCGTTGGCCCCAGGCCGGGCAGGACAGAATAAGAACTTAATCGCATAACACATCCGTTTGTTATAAACACTTTGGATATGGCGATTCTGCTCACTAGAGCCAGGGACAACAAACACCAATAACGCCTTTGCTAAGCACTTTTTTATCTAACCGTGGTGGCACAAGGCTTTGAGAGCGATAAATAGAAAAAAAGGTCTTTTATATAAATAAAAGACCTAAAAAACGGAGCCGTGAAACCATGGAGACAGTCACTTAAGTCAGGTGGGCCAGCCTGCCGGGGTCGCGCCCATATACTCCCTCGGATTGCAATGTGGTGTCATCGAACCGTGAGGGCGGCCCGCCCCTTCCATTGGGCGGGAGCCGGTTCCACCACCATCTCGGCCCTGCGGTGAAGCGTGGTGAGCAGGTCGAGCCCCTGGTGCCAGTCACCATGACCAGACTGGGCATTGATGTGGCCCGCATCACCCGCATCGAACAAGGGCACCTGCCACTGGCGACTCCAGTATTCGGCACGCTCGAAACTCATCCAGGGGTCGTTGCGGCTGGCGACGAGCTGGGCGGAAACCTTGATGGAGCCCGCCAGCGCCTCGTCCGGGATCCCGAAGCGAGCCGGATCGGCGGGCGCGACGATGAGGAGGGACGATACCTTGTCCGGTTGCAACCTGGCGGCGGCAATGGCCGTCAGGGCCCCGAAGGAGTGAGCCACCAGATGAACCCGGCTGCGCCGGCTCCTGAGCTTGCTCGCCAGCTTGGCGCTCCAGACCGTGAGATCCGGCTGATCCCAGGGCAGACCCACCATCCGCTGCCACTGGGGAAACTGCTGGTGCCAGCGGCTCTGCCAGTGATCGGGCCCGCTGTTGTGCAGGCCGGGAACCAGAAGGATCTTGTTCATCTTGGTACTCCTCTCCATTGGCTCGGGGTCAGCCCGGCTCAGCGGCCCGGCTGGTAGATCTGGTCAAAGAGCCCGCCCTGGGCGAAGTGCTTCTTCTGCGCCTTGTTCCAATCCCCTTCCAGATCCTTGACGGTGAACAGATTCAGACTGGGGAACTGGGCCGAGGTCTCCTTCAGGATCGCCGGGTTGCTCGGACGATAGTGATACTTGGCGATGATCCGCTGACCTTCGTCAGAATAGAGGTAGTCGAGGTAACCCTTGGCGACGGCCTCGGTGCCATGCTTCCTGGCGACCTTGTCCACCACGGCGACCGGCGGCTCTGCCAGGATGGAGACCGACGGCACCACCAATTCAAATTTCTCGCTGGTTCCTGGCTGGTTCAGCACCAACAAGGCCTCATTTTCCCAGGCCAGCAGCACATCCCCGAGGCCCCGCTCGATAAAGCTGGTGGTAGCGCCACGGGCCCCGGAGTCCAGCACCTTCACGTTCTTGAACAGGTCGCCAACGAACTGCCTGGCCCCCTCTTCGCTACCGCTCTTCTTCAGGGCATAGCCCCAGGCGGCCAGGTAGTTCCAGCGCGCCCCACCGGACGTCTTGGGGTTCGGTGTGATGATGGCGACATCCTTGCGCACCAGATCGTCCCAGTCCTTTATCTGCTTCGGGTTGCCCTTGCGCACCAGGAACACGATGGTCGAGGTGTAGGGCGAGGCATTGTTGGCCAGCCGCCCTTCCCAGTCGCCAGCGGTGAGGCCCGCCTTGGCCACCGCATCCACGTCATAGGCCAGCGCCAGGGAGACCACGTCGGCCTCCAGTCCGTCCACCACGGCGCGCGCCTGCTTGCCGGAGCCGCCGTGTGACTGGCTCACCACCACATCATCACCGGTCTTGGCCTTCCACTCCTTGGCGAAGGCGGCATTGTATTCCTGGAACAGTTCCCGGGTCGGGTCGTAGGAGACGTTGAGCAGACGTACCTCGGCGGCATTCGCCTGGCCGAGTGCCAGCAGGGAGAAGAGGGTCAAAGCGGTCATTCGCAGTTTCATGGTGATACTCCATATCGTTGGGTTGAGTACAGCATGCCCGCAGTCTCATATTCCATGAAGAAAGAAATAACGCTTTGCTTATCTCTTTAATGCATATTCAACTCCCCCTGAGCGCAAACCCGCCCTTCGTCAGTAGCACCATGCTCGGTGATAGCTTGTGGATCCATGCCAGTGACCAAGAAGCCCGATCGGCTGACATAGCGAGTACCAACGGGTTTCAGGGGGAGAGAATCGGGATGGAACGGCGAAATCTGGTTAACTGATATGGACATAAGGAGATCGTGGAGACGAAAAAAAGCCCAGTCTGTCGACTGGGCTTCTTGTTAGTGGCGGAGCGGACGGGACTCGAACCCGCGACCCCCGGCGTGACAGGCCGGTATTCTAACCGACTGAACTACCGCTCCGCATTCGGTTAGCTTTCGCTAAATCTTTTGCCGCTTCTTCTGAGGTGTCATCCTCGCAGCCAGTAACGTGATTTTGCACATCACTGTTTAATTGGGTGCCTGGCAGTGTCCTACTCTCGCATGGCGAATGCCACACTACCATCGGCGCTACAGCGTTTCACTTCTGAGTTCGGCATGG
>NZ_JAGKRG010000027.1:0-277 GCF_017939565.1 Aeromonas sp. SrichE-2G | reverse complement strand
CTTGCTGTTGTCCAGCGTATAGCTCCAGGCGCCAGTGGTCGGGTTCTGGGTAAAGGTACCGTAAGTACCAAGGGCACTAACCGCAGCACTGTTGTCATGCCCGGTCGCACTCCAACCCACGAACACCGCCGGGGTATCTGCACCGGACACATCGTTGTCCAACACGTTGCCATTCAGGCTGCCGGCGCCATCCTCCGTGACCGTGCCACCGGTATCATTGTTTGCAAGCGGGGTGTCATCGACAATCCGGATCTGCAGGTCAGCTGCCGACGAGGTC
>NZ_JAGKRG010000026.1:0-286 GCF_017939565.1 Aeromonas sp. SrichE-2G | reverse complement strand
TTTCGGCCTCGCCTTAGGGGTCGACTCACCCTGCCCCGATTAACGTTGGACAGGAACCCTTGGTCTTCCGGCGAGGAGGCTTTTCACCCCCTTTATCGTTACTTACGTCAGCATTCGCACTTCTGATATCTCCAGCATACCTCTCGATACACCTTCGCAGACTTACAGAACGCTCCCCTACCACTCACGCTTAGCGTGAATCCGCGGCTTCGGTGCCTGGTTTGAGCCCCGTTACATCTTCCGCGCAGGCCGACTCGACTAGTGAGCTATTACGCTTTCTTTAAAT
>NZ_JAGKRG010000024.1:0-704 GCF_017939565.1 Aeromonas sp. SrichE-2G | reverse complement strand
CGCGGACAGTGCCTGGTGGGTAGTTTGACTGGGGCGGTCTCCTCCCAAAGAGTAACGGAGGAGCACGAAGGTTGGCTAATCCTGGTCGGACATCAGGAGGTTAGTGCAATGGCATAAGCCAGCTTAACTGCGAGACGGACAGGTCGAGCAGGTACGAAAGTAGGTCATAGTGATCCGGTGGTTCTGAATGGAAGGGCCATCGCTCAACGGATAAAAGGTACTCCGGGGATAACAGGCTGATACCGCCCAAGAGTTCATATCGACGGCGGTGTTTGGCACCTCGATGTCGGCTCATCACATCCTGGGGCTGAAGTCGGTCCCAAGGGTATGGCTGTTCGCCATTTAAAGTGGTACGCGAGCTGGGTTCAGAACGTCGTGAGACAGTTCGGTCCCTATCTGCCGTGGGCGTTGGATGATTGAAGGGAGTTGCTCCTAGTACGAGAGGACCGGAGTGAACGAACCTCTGGTGTTCGGGTTGTCACGCCAGTGGCACTGCCCGGTAGCTAAGTTCGGAATCGATAACCGCTGAAAGCATCTAAGCGGGAAGCGAGCCCTGAGATGAGTCATCCCTGACCCCTTGAGGGTCCTAAAGGGCCGTTGGAGACCACAACGTTGATAGGTGGGGTGTGTAAGCGCGGCGACGTGTTGAGCTAACCCATACTAATTACCCGTGAGGCTTAACCATACAACACCCAAGAAGTGTT
>NZ_JAGKRG010000023.1:0-354 GCF_017939565.1 Aeromonas sp. SrichE-2G | reverse complement strand
GAGGGCGTTTACCACGGTGTGATTCATGACTGGGGTGAAGTCGTAACAAGGTAACCCTAGGGGAACCTGGGGTTGGATCACCTCCTTACCTTAAGATGACGAAGTTGTTGAGTGTTCACACAGATTGCCTTGATTCAAGTTTAGAGACAGTACACGAAGTGGGTCTGTAGCTCAGGTGGTTAGAGCGCACCCCTGATAAGGGTGAGGTCGGTGGTTCGAGTCCACTCAGACCCACCACTTCGATTACGGGGCTATAGCTCAGCTGGGAGAGCGCCTGCTTTGCACGCAGGAGGTCTGCGGTTCGATCCCGCATAGCTCCACCATAATCCGTACTGAATTTGCGAGAAGCAAAAG
>NZ_JAGKRG010000022.1:0-277 GCF_017939565.1 Aeromonas sp. SrichE-2G | reverse complement strand
CGAGTCCACTCAGACCCACCACTTCGATTACGGGGCTATAGCTCAGCTGGGAGAGCGCCTGCTTTGCACGCAGGAGGTCTGCGGTTCGATCCCGCATAGCTCCACCATAATCCGTACTGAATTTGCGAGAAGCAAAAGTCATGAGTTGAATGATTTGTTCAATCTATGTCTTTGACTTCTTTACGAAGTTTGCTCTTTAACAATCTGGAAAGCTGATTTAAAAAGTAGTTCTCAAACATTTGTTACAAGTGCTTTGGAAACTTCTTGGCGAAAACCA
>NZ_JAGKRG010000021.1:0-320 GCF_017939565.1 Aeromonas sp. SrichE-2G | reverse complement strand
TCCCTGACCCCTTGAGGGTCCTAAAGGGCCGTTGGAGACCACAACGTTGATAGGTGGGGTGTGTAAGCGCGGCGACGTGTTGAGCTAACCCATACTAATTACCCGTGAGGCTTAACCATACAACACCCAAGAAGTGTTTCGAGCCTTGTGACAAATACGAAACTACTTACATCAGCTTTCTCAGATTGAAGATTTTGCCTGGCGGCAATAGCGCAGTGGAACCACCTGACCCCATGCCGAACTCAGAAGTGAAACGCTGTAGCGCCGATGGTAGTGTGGCATTCGCCATGCGAGAGTAGGACACTGCCAGGCACCCAATT
>NZ_JAGKRG010000020.1:813-118036 GCF_017939565.1 Aeromonas sp. SrichE-2G | reverse complement strand
GACACTGCCAGGCACCCATTTCAAGATTGCGCACTGAGCGTGGTCTTTACCGGTTAGTGTGCTGATATGGCTCAGTCGGTAGAGCGCATCCTTGGTAAGGATGAGGTCCCCAGTTCGATTCTGGGTATCAGCACCATTTTTAAGTAAGCAGCTTTAAACGCTTTTTGCCTGACGGCATTAGCGCCGTGGAACCACCTGAACCCATGCCGAACTCAGAAGTGAAACGCGGTAGCGCCGATGGTAGTGTGGCATTCGCCATGCGAGAGTAGGACACTGTCAGGCACCTATTTAGAAGAGGCCTCCCATTCGGGAGGCCTTTTTGCGTTTCTGCCATCACCCTCTCTTCTGGCGGTTTTTTAGTAAAAACGCTGGGCTATCAAGGAATTGCTCGTTACTCTTTAGCCGTTGCCGATTAACACGTGATGCTGCCAGCGAGGTATTGATGGCTACGTTGAAGGAAATTGCACAGGAGGCGGGCGTCTCGCTCGCGACCGTATCCCGGGTGCTGAACGAGGATCCCAGCCTGAGCGTCAAGGAAGAGACCAGACAGCGGATCTTCGAGATTGCCGAGCGTCTGGAGTACAAGACCAGCAGTGCCCGCAAAGGGGTACACAAGAGCAAGCTGCATTTCCTGGCGGTCTATGCCTACCCGCAGAGCACAGAGGTCAACGACCCCTATTACCTCGCCATCCGCTACGGCATCGAGAGCCAGTGTGCCCGCCTCAATATCGAGTTGACCCACTGCTACAGCGGTGCGGAAGGGCGTGAGCTCTCCGCCGTCGACGGCATCCTGGTCATCGGGCATCTGCCCGAGGAACGTCTCGCCGCGCTTCACTCCCTCTCTGCCCAGCTGGTGTTCGTCGATTGCCGCTCCCGGGGGGAGTTCGACTCGGTCGACGTGGATCTGGCGCTCATCAGCCAGCAGGTGGTGGATTTCTTCATCGCCCAGGGCCATCAGCGCATCGGTTATATCGGTGGCCAGGACGATGGGCCCGATCTGCGGGAGCTTGCGTTTCTCGACTACGGGCAGCGGCTGGGGGTGGTGCAGGAGCAGGATCTCTATCGCGGGGATTTCTCCAGTGCCTCCGGCTACACGCTGGCGAAGGAGATGCTGGCCGGCGACTGGCCCAGGGCGCTGTTCGTTGCCTCTGACTCCATCGCCATCGGCGTGCTGCGTGCCATACACGAGAAGGGGCTGGCTATTCCCCAGCAGATCGAGCTTATCAGCGTCAACGATATCCCTACCGCCAAGTTCACCTTCCCGCCGCTCTCCACGGTGCGGATCCACTCCGAGTTGATGGGCTCCCAGGGGGTCAATCTGCTGGTTGAAAGGCTGCGTGACGAGCGGGATATCCCGCTGCGGGTGCTGGTACCGAGCAAATTGACTCTGCGTGGTACCACTCGGTAGTTTTAGTAAAATGAAATGGGTTTTAGCCGCACCATCTTGCAGTGGTGCGGCAGCTCTTCCTGGTAAATCTCTTTCCCATCAGTAGCCAAAGAACTAGTATCATATTGTTATATATGGAATTAATTGTCAGTAAACCTGTGCTCGTCAACATCCATGCCAGCCCTCTCTGCTCCACCTTCTTTTATCCTCCGCTTCTGATCTCGCTCACAAAACCATCCAGCCATTGTGATCAGGTTAAAACTTTACCGATCCAAAACTGATATTTAGTAAATTTTTATCTAGAGTTTACCCAGTCAAAGTTGCCTTGTTCCGGGAGGACATGTGAATAACTGGGAAAACGCCCAATTTGTTGGTGAAAACAGGCTGGCCCCGCGCGCCTACTTCTTCTCTTATGCCGACCACGGGCTGGCGGTCACCATGCAGCGGGAGCTGAGCCGCCGTTTTCTGAGCCTTAGCGGCCAGTGGCAGTTCCACTACTTCGACCACCCCCTGCAGGTGCCGGAGGCCTTCTATCACAGTCCCATGAACGAGTGGGGCCAGATCACCGTGCCCAACATGTGGCAGATGGAAGGACATGGCCAGCTGCAGTACACCGACGAAGGTTTTCCCTTCCCCATTGATGTGCCCTTCGTGCCGACCAACAACCCCACCGGCGCCTATCAGCGCAGCTTCGTGCTGAGCCCGGCCTGGGACGGCGAGCAGGTGATCATCAAGTTTGACGGGGTGGAGACCTACTTCGAGGTCTATGTAAACGGCCACTACGTTGGCTTCAGCAAGGGGAGCCGCCTCACCGCCGAATTCGACATCAGCGCCTATACCAAAACCGGCGAGAACCTGCTCTCGGTGCGGGTGATGCAGTGGGCCGACTCCACCTACATCGAAGATCAGGACATGTGGTGGATGGCAGGGATCTTCCGCGACGTCTACCTGGTGGGCAAACCGGCGGTCCATGTGCAGGACTTCTTCATCCAGACCGCGCTGGCCGATGACAACCAGAGCGCCACCCTGAGCTGCGACATCCAGCTGGAAAATCTGGGTGAGTCGACCAAGGATCACCGTCTGGTCTGGTCACTGCTGGATCAGGGCAGCGAGATCGCCAGCGGCTCGCTCGACAATCTCGCCATCGACGGCAAGTTCGACTGCCGTTTCACGCTGGATCTGACCAACCCCCATCTGTGGAGCGCCGAAGATCCCTACCTCTATCAGTTGCAACTCTCCCTCTACAACGGTCAGGGCGAGCTGCTGGAGGTGATCCCGCAGCGGGTCGGGGTGCGCGAGATCAAGATTAAGGACGGCCTCTTCTACGTCAATGGCCGCTATCTCAAGCTGCACGGAGTGAACCGTCACGACAACGACCACCTCAAGAGCCGCGCCGTCGGCATGGATCGGGTGGAGCGCGATATCGTGCTGATGAAGCAGCACAACCTCAACTCGGTGCGCACCGCCCACTACCCGAACGACCCGCGCTTCTATGAGCTGTGCGACCAGTACGGTCTGTTCGTGATGGCGGAGACCGACGTCGAGACTCACGGTTTTGCCAACGTCGGCGACCTCAGCCGCATCACCGACGATCCTTTCTGGGAGCCGGTGTTCGTGGATCGCATCGAGCGCCACGTTCACGCCCAGAAGAACCACCCCTCCATCATCATCTGGTCGCTGGGCAACGAGTCCGGCTACGGCTGCAACATCAGGGCCATGTACCAGCGCTGCAAGGGGATCGACCCGACCCGGCTGGTGCACTACGAAGAGGATCGCGATGCCGAGGTGGTGGATGTGGTCAGCACCATGTATTCGCGCGTCTCCCAGATGAACTGCTTCGGCGAGTTCCCGATGGCGAAGCCACGCATCCTCTGCGAATACGCCCACGCCATGGGCAACGGTCCGGGTGGCCTCAGCGAATATCAGCAGGTGTTCGACCGTCATCCCCACATTCAGGGTCACTACATCTGGGAGTGGTGCGATCACGGCATTCTGGATCAGGACGAACAGGGCCGCCCTGTCTACAAGTACGGCGGCGACTTCGGCGACTACCCCAACAACTACAACTTCTGCATGGATGGCCTCATCTATCCGGATCAGACTCCGGGGCCTGGCCTGCGCGAATACAAGCAGGTGATCTGCCCGGTCAAGGTGCGCGCGCTGGATCTGGCGAGCGGCAAGCTGGCGGTGGAAAACCGCTACTGGTTCTCCACTCTCGACGATATCCGCCTGCTGGTCGAAGTTAAGGCCGAAGGTGAACTGCTGGCCAGCCAGCAAATCCGGCTGGAAGGGATTGCTCCCGGTGCCACCGCAGAGCTGCAGCTCGAACTGCCATCCCTCGATGGGCGGGAGACCTTCGTCCAGCTGCGGGTCATCAAGGCCAGCGCTACCCGCTACAGTGCGGCGGAGCACGAGCTGGGCCAGTACCAGTTCCAGCTCAAAGAGTCGACCCGTCAGCTGCAACCCTTTGCCAACCCCAACGCTACCCCGTTGCAGATTGCCGACGAGCGGCTCGCGCTGACCCTGAGTGGCAGCGGTTTTGCCCTGCGCTTCTCGCGCCTCGACGGCAAGCTGGTGAGCTGGCAGCAGGATGGCAATGAGCTCATCGAGCGAGCACCGCGTCTCACCTTCTTCAAGCCGATGATCGACAACCACAAGCAGGAGTACGAGAGCCTGTGGCACCCGAACCACCTGCAGATCATGCAGGAGCACTTCCGTACTCTGAGCTGGCGTCAGCTCGGTGACGCGGTCGAGGTGACGGTGGAAAGCCTGATCGCGCCGCCGGTGTTCGACTTCGGCATGCGCTGCCGCTACGTCTACACCCTGAGCCCGAACGGCCAGCTGCACGTGGCCCTTTCCGGTCAGCCCTACGGTGGTTATGACGACATCATCCCCAAGATCGGTTTCGAGCTGGGTATTCGCCAGGATCTCGACCGGGTGCACTACTACGGCATGGGCCCGGGCGAGAACTATCTGGACAGCCGCCAGAGCAACTGGATCGACTGCTTCCAGAGCACGGTGGGCGAGATGTGGGAGCACTACCCCTTCCCGCAGGACAACGGCAACCGTCAGCAGGTGCGCTGGGCAACCCTGACCAACCGTCACGGCGCCGGTCTCTACGTGCGGCCCGATGCCCCCATCAACCTGAGCGTCTGGCCCTACAGCTGGGAGCACATCCACGCGGCGCAGCACATCAACGAGCTGGAACCGAGTGGCTATCTCACTCTCAACCTGGATCACAAGGTGCTGGGGCTCGGTTCCAACTCCTGGGGCTCCGAGGTGTTGGACTCCTGGCGGGTGCGCTTCGAGCCGTTCAGCTTCGGCCTGACCCTGCTGCCCATTGCCCGTGGCAACCTCAATCCGGCTGCGCTGGCCGGGCTCGATCTCACCATCAACGGCGGGAGGAACCTCGCATGATCACCCTGGACAACCTGACCCTGTTCAAAAACATCTACCGGGAGGGCAAGAAGTGGGGCCGTTGCGTGGAGGCCATCAACAACGTTGGCAACCTCAAGCCGGGGATCTGCCACTCCATCGGTGACTCCCTCACCTACCGCTTGCAGGAGGGGGCCAGCCCGGCCACCTCATTGTTCGAGGGGCAACGTCGTTACTTCGACGTCCACTACTACCTGGAAGGGGAGGAGACGGTGGAGTGGGCTGCCAAGAATGAGCTGCGGGTCGAACAGGCTTACGACGACACCACAGACCGCGAGTGGCTGGCCGGCGAGGTGCGAGAGCGCCAGAAAGTCGGTAATGGCCAGGTGGTGATCTTCGAGAACGATGAGGCCTATCGCTTCGCAGGCGACGGCCCGGTGCGCAAGGTGATCATCAAGGTCACCGTCGAAGGCGGCTACTTCAAAAACAAATAACAAGCCGCTGATTTTGTACTGATAAAAAGCCGGAAGGCGCGGGGCTCACCCTACAGCTCAGGCCCCGCCCTTTCGCAGACAACTACTACAGGTCTGGAGATGCACCATGTCTGATTCCAAACGGAATACGATAGGCAAGTTCGGTTTGCTGTCGCTCACCTTTGCGGCGGTATTCAGTTTCAACAACGTCATCAACAACAACATCGAGATCGGTCTGGCGTCAGCCCCGATGTTCTTTCTGGCCACCATTTTTTACTTTATTCCGTTTTGCCTGATCATTGCGGAATTTGTGTCACTGAATAAGAACTCCGAAGCGGGGGTTTATGCCTGGGTGAAGAGCTCCCTTGGCGGTCGCTGGGCCTTCATCTCCGCCTACACCTACTGGTTCGTGAACCTCTTCTTCTTCACATCTTTGCTGCCGAGGGTCATCGCCTACGCCTCTTACGCCTTCCTGGGTTACGAGTACATCCTCACCCCGCTGGCCACCACTTTCTTAAGCATGATCCTGTTCGCCTTCGCCACCTATGTCTCTACCAACGGCGCCAAGATGCTGGGCCCCATCACCTCGGTGACCTCGTCCCTGATGCTGCTGCTGACTCTCTCCTACATTCTGCTGGCGGGTGCGGCCCTGATCGGCGGCGTGCAGCCGGCCGACCCCATCACGGTGGAAGCCATGGTTCCCGATTTCAGCTGGGCCTTCCTGGGTATTACTACCTGGATCTTTATGGCGGCCGGTGGCGCCGAGTCGGTGGCGGTCTACGTCAACGACGTCAAGGGCGGCTCCAAATCCTTCGTCAAGGTGATCATCGTCGCCGGCATCTTTATCGGCGTGCTCTACTCCATCGCCTCCCTGCTGATTAACGTCTTCGTCCCGAGCGATACCCTGAAATACACCGGCGGCTCGGTGCAGGTGTTCGAGGGGCTGGCCTCCTACTTCGGTCTGCCCGCCATTCTGGTGAACCGCTTCGTGGGTCTGGTCTCCTTCACCGCCATGTTCGGCTCCCTGCTGATGTGGACTGCGACTCCGGTGAAGATCTTCTTCTCCGAGATCCCGGCCGGCATCTTTGGCAAGAAGACGGTCGAGCTGAACGAGAACGGCGTGCCGGCTCGTGCAGCCTGGATCCAGTACCTGATCGTGCTGCCGTTGATGGTGGTGCCGACCCTGGGCTCCAACACCGCGCAAGATCTGATGAATACCGTGATTAACATGACCGCCGCCGCTTCCATGCTGCCGCCGCTGTTCATCATGCTGGCCTACCTGAATCTGCGCCTGAAGCTGGATCACCTGCCGCGGGACTTCAAGATGGGCTCACGCAATACAGGGATCGCCGTGGTCTCGGTGCTGATCGCCATCTTTGCGGTGGGCTTCCTGGCCTCCACCTTCCCGACCAGCGCCGACATCATGACCATCATCTTCTACAACGTGGGCGGAATTGTGATTTTCCTGGGCTTTGCCTGGTGGAAATACAACAAATACGAAGCCTCCCTGAGCGATGAAGCGCGCGCCAAAGAGGCCCAGCCGACCGCGCAGGTGTCGCTCCAGGCGTCATGAGCCGCGTCCCTGAACAGACAGGCCCGAGGGGCCAACACAAGCAAAGCGGGTGGCCGATGGCCACCCGTACCCCGTTAAACCCAACAAGAAAAGGAAGAACACAATGAGCGAGGTGATCGAGTTTGCCGAATTCAAGCGAGTCGAGATGAAGGTGGGCAAGGTGCTGGAGGTGGTGCGCCACCCGGGCGCCGACAAGCTCTATATCGTCCAGATCGATGTGGGTGGCGAGCGCCCCCTGCAGACCGTCACCAGCCTGGTGCCCCACTATAGCGAAGCGGAACTGCTGGGCAGCCAGGTGGTGGTGCTGACCAATCTCAAACCCACCAAGATGCGCGGTGAGCGCTCCGAATGCATGTTGCTCTGCGCCGAGACGCCGGACGAGAGCCAGAGCGTGCTGTTGCAGCCGCGGGTGCCGATGGCACCGGGCACTCCGATCGTCTGACTGGTTTTGCGAGCCGGTGCGGTGAGACTGCACCGGTTCACCAAGGAGGCCGCCCAAGCGGCCCGATCATAACAAGAGAGTAAAGCGCAGGGCCGACAGACCCTTGCCAAACACATCACAGAGTCACAGCGTTACCCGCAGGGAGCGCGAGTCCACTGGAGGACACCATGTCTGAATCCGTACGCGGCACCATAGGCAAGTTTGCCCTGTTGTCGATGACCTTTGCCGCCGTGTTCAACGTGCGCAACATCGTCAACAACAACATCGAGCTGGGGCTCAGCTCCGCCCCCATCTTCCTGCTGGCGACCCTCGTCTACTTCATCCCGTTCGTCTTCATCATCGCCGAGTTCGTCTCGGCGAACAAAAACTCCGAATCGGGCATGTACGACTGGCTGAAAAAACCGCTCGGCACCCGGATGGCCTATCTGGGCTCGTTTCTCTACTGGTTTGTGAACCTGTTCTGGTTCGTCTCCCTGCTGCCCAACGTCATCGCCTACGCCTCCTACGCGATGCTGGGCTATGAGTACAGCTTCTCGCCCATGGTCACCTCGGTCATCTCCATCGTGCTGTTTGCGGCGGCGACCCACATCTCCACCAAGGGGGCGAGCTGGCTCGGCAAGATTGCCGAAATAGTGGCCTACGGGGTGTTTGCCCTGTTCGCCATCTATGTGCTGGGGGCCCTGATGGCGCTCGGCGGTGACCATGTGCCGGCCCAGCCGATTACGCTGGAGGCCATGACCCCCACCGTCAACTGGGCGACGCTGGGTATCATGTGCTGGATCTTCCAGGCGGCGGGCGGTGCCGAGACGGCAGCGGCCTACCTCAATGACGTGAAGGGGGGGCAGAAGTCTTTCATCAAGGTGATCATCAGCGCAGGTATCGTGATCGGTGCCATGTATGCGCTCGGCTCCCTTTTGGTGAACGTGTTCGTGGCGCGCGAGAGCCTCACCTATGCCGGCGGCATGGTGGAGATCTTCACCGGCATGGCGCAATACTTCGGGCTCTCCGAGGCGCTGGTGGGCCGCTTCGTCGGCGTGGTGCTGTTTATCGCCATGTTCGGTTCCATGATGATGTGGACCTCGGCGCCGGTGAAGATCCACTTCTCCGAGATCCCCAAGGGGGTCTACGGCGAGAAGACCACCCAGCTCAACGAGCACGGGGTGCCGGTGCGCGCCGCCTGGTGGCAGTTTGCCTTCGTGTTCGCGATGCTGGTGGTCAACGGCTTCGGCTCGGAATCGGTGCAGCAGATGATGAACACCGCCATCAACCTCACCGCCGGCACCGCCATGCTGCCGCCCATCTTCATCATGGTGGCCTACTTCGTGTTCCGCTGGAAACATGACGACACTCCCCGCGAGTTCCGCATGGGGTCGCGCAAATTCGGCATGGCGGTGGTGTCGGTGCTGATCGCCATCTTCGTGGTGAGCATGAGTGCCTCCGCCTTCCCGGCGGGGGTCGATCTGGTGCGCGCCTTCTTCATCAACGTCTTCATGACGGCGGTCTTCTCGGCGCTGGCCTACTGGTGGATCTCCCGCTTCGAGAAGCGGCAGGCCCGCAGGCTGGTCAGGGGGGCGAACGACAGCGGCACGCTGGCCAAGCAGAGCTGAGCAAGCCAAAAGAGCAACGGGTGACTCGGTCGCCCGTTTTTTTGGTGAAAGGCGCGGGCAGGGGTGGTTTCCGGGTGGCCCCTTTTCCGCTTAACAAAATGAAACAAATGAGGTAGTCGCTCAACTTTGCGCCTCCCGTTTATCGGGGTAAGCTGGGGATCCGTTTCAACAGGAGCTGCGCCACAGCTCCTGTTGTGTTTCCTGTCGTCCCCGATCACCGGCCCCGCGCGGGGACGGGATCTGCTTTCACCGGAGACCGCTCGTGCGTCTGGATCCCTTTACCTCTGTACTGATCGTGGTGGTCGCGCTGGCCTCCTTCTTCCCCTGCGAGGGGCAGGTGGCCGTCTGGTTCGGTCTGCTGACCAAGCTGGCGGTGGCGCTGCTGTTCTTCATGCATGGCGCCAAGCTGTCGCGCCAGAACCTGCTGGCGGGCCTCGGCCACTGGCGGCTGCACCTGGTGGTGATGGCCAGCACCTTCGTGCTGTTCCCGCTGCTGGGGCTGCTGCTCACGCCGCTGGTGCCGAGCTGGCTGAGCCCGGCCATCTACCTCGGTTTCCTTTACCTGTGCGCCCTGCCGGCCACCGTGCAATCAGCCATCGCCTTCACCTCCATGGCCGGCGGCAATGTGTCGGCGGCGGTGTGCAGCGCCTCGGCCTCCAGCATCCTCGGCATCTTCCTCTCGCCTGTGCTGGTGGGGCTGATGATCAATGTGCAGGGGGAGGGGGTCGATACCTGGCACTCCATTCAGGCCATCATGGTGCAGCTGATGCTGCCGTTCGTGGTGGGCCACCTGTCGCGCCCGCTCATCGGTCGCTGGGTCGACAGCCATCGCCCGCTCATCGGCAAGCTGGATCAGAGCTCCATCCTGCTGGTGGTCTATGTGGCCTTCAGCGAGGCGGTGGTGCAGGGGATTTGGCACCAGGTCGGCTGGTACGATCTCGCCAGTATCGTGCTGCTGAGCTGCGTGCTGCTGGCACTGGTGCTGGGCTGGAATGTCTGGATCAGCCGCCGCCTCGGTTTTGGCAAGGCGGACGAGATCACCATCGTTTTCTGCGGCTCCAAGAAGAGCCTGGCCAACGGGGTGCCCATGGCCAACGTCATGTTCCCGGCCGCCAGCGTCGGGGTCATGGTGCTGCCGCTGATGATCTTCCACCAGATCCAGCTGATGGTGTGCGCCGTGCTGGCCCGCCGCTACCGTGAGCAGGAGGTCGTGCCCCAGGCGCAGCAGGGGTAAGCCGTCCGGATAAAAAAGAGGGAGGCCATGGGCCTCCCTCTTTCGTTTGCAGCATTGTCAGCGTTTGCGCCAGACGGTGAGCTGGGCCACCGTGTGCTGATACTTGCGGGCAGTCTCGCGGATGACGAAGGGGACGTCCCTCGGGGGCATGTGCTCCTCGAACTCCTCCGCCAGCAGCCGTTGCAGCGCCTGATAGGTGCCGAGGGCCTCGCCGTTCTCGCGCACACCGCCGAGCCAGTTGGCCCTGGGGGTGTAGTCGGTCAGCCAGGTGTAGGGGCTGGTGAGTACCAGCAGGCCGCCGCTGCGCAGGCGCGGGGCGATGTCCCGCAGGAAGCGGGCGGGTTCCCGCAGCCGGTCGATGAGGTTGGAGGCGAGCACCAGATCGTAGTCCGCATACTTGGGCTTGAGGTTGCAGGCATCCCCCTGGCTGAAGTGGACGCGATCGGCCTGCTCGCGGCCGAGCTCATGGCGGGAGAGTCGCGCCTCGCAATACTCCACCAGTTCCCCTTCCACCGGCACCGCATAGCGGAAGCTGTCCTGGCTGGCGAGCGCCAGGGCCACGTCGATGAAGCGGGCCGAGTAGTCCACCCCGTCCACGTGGGCGAAGCGGCGGGCCAGTTCGAAGCTGGCGCGGCCGGTGGCGCAGCCGATGTCGAGCGCCCGCTCATGGCGGCTGCACAGCTCGCTGGCAAGGCTGGCCAGAGCCTCGGCGTAGTTGGCGACCCCGAAGTGGCTCGGGCCGTACTGGAAGTCGAGGTACTGAGCGACGAGCGTGTCGGTTTCATAGGGGTTCACGATGACGGGCTCCTGATGGCGGGATACCAGGTAGCGGAAGCCCGCATGCTGGAAGAAGTGGCGACGGAAGGCGTAGCGGGAGGACTTGAGCGCCTCGTTGCCGGTGCTGATCCAGCTCCCGCCCTTGATCAGGGTGTGTTTGCCATCGAAGGTGGGGGTGGAGAAGTCGTCGTAGAGGGGATGCACCTTGAACCCCTCGAAGCCGTCGATGGCGGTGCCGGTCCACTGCCAGACGTTGCCCACCAGATCGAAGAAGCTGCCCTGGGGGCAGGCATCCACCGGGCAGGAGGACGCGAAGCGGGCCAGGTTGATGTTGCCGGGTGCCTCGATCCAGTCCGGCTGATCGCCGGCCAGTTGCTCCCGCAGCAGCATCCACTCCGCCTCGCTCGGCAGCTGGACGGGCAGGCCGGTCTGATCCGCCTTCCAGCGGCAGAAGGCGGCGGCCTCCAGCTGGTTCACCTCCACCGGCCAGTCCCAGGGCATGGGGACCTGCCCGGTCATCAGCCGCAATTGCAGTTGTTCGGGCTCGGCGGGATCGCCGACCCAGAAGGTGGGCATGCGCGCCCCGGCATACTGGCGCCAGCCCCAGCCTTCGTCATCCCACCAGGCGCGGGTCTCGTAGCCACCGGCCTGCACGAAGTCGAAAAATTCTGCGTTGCTCACCAGCATGCGGCTGGCCTGGAAGGGGGCCAGTTCGATATGGCGCTCGCCGTATTCGTTGTCCCAGCCGTAGGTGGCGTCCTGCTTGCCGAGGCGCACCCGGCCGCCGGCTACCGGCAGCAAGGTGTTGGCAGGCACTTCGTCACGGCGATGGCGCGCCTCGGGGCAGACCGGCCACTGGGGCTGGCTGCGCACCCAGGCGAGCGGCAGCTGGCGGATCAGCACGCTGGAGGTCTCGAGGTGGATGCGCTCGTGCTCTATCCCCATCAGGATGACCCAGGCCGGGCTCTGCCAGCCGATGGGCAGTTCGAGCGGCATCTTCTCGATAAAGTCGACCACCAGGGCCCTTACCCGGCCGCGATAGGCGCGCAGCTCGCTGACGGAGGGCCAGTCGTAGTGGGTCTCGTCGAGATCGTCCCAGCTCATCTCGTCCACCCCGATGGCGACCATGGCCTCGATGCGGGGATCGAGGCGCCCTTCGATGAGGCGGGCCGCCAGCAGCTTGTTGACGAAGAAGGCGGCAGTGTGGCCGTAGTAGAAGATGAGCGGGTGGCGCAGGGGAATCGCCTTGTCAAACCAGGCGCGTTCGTCGGCCAGGCACTCGAACAGGGAGTCATAGAGATCAAACGTCTGGCAGAAGTAGGCGAGCAGCTCGCGGCGCTTGTGCTCGGGATCCGTGCCGGTCAACAGCGGGGTTCGTGTGGGGGCGGGCAGGCCCCCTGGGGTGACGAAGGGGTGGCTGGCTTGGGTCACGCTCTGACTCCTTGTTGGTATGCATCGATGGAGTGCTCTATACGCACCAGGTATCACTATTGGCTCAACAGACCGGCGCGACAACAAAAAACTGTCGATCTCTGCCGCCATGGCGGGGGCCGCCGGGGGAAACGCCTCCCCGTCCGGGCATGGCCAGTTTTGCCAACATATGGTCTAAATGGCACCTTACAGCCTGATGACATGACCAGGTAAAATAGAAAAAAGCATATAAATCATCCAATTGAGATTATGGCACAGGGATTGCCATCATCTGGTCCGAACGAGAACAATCGGGCCGAAACCGGCCATCAACAGGGAGAGAGACATGAAGTGGATTCTGGGGGTGATGCTGGCGCTGGGGCTGGGGGGCTGCAACCAGCTGGATGATACCCTGGTGAGGGGGAGTGGCCCCGTCATCGAGCAGCACCATGGCCTGGGCCAGCAGGTGACCCGGGTGGAGGCGGCAGTGCCGGCCAGCATCCACCTGAAGGCGGGGGAGCAGAGGGGCATAGTGATCCGTGGGCAGGAGGATCTGCTGCCCTATCTGGTGCTGACGGAGCGGGACGATACCCTGGAGATGAAGGTGAGGGATGGCTACCGGTTCGAGCTCTCCGAGCCCATCGACATCGACATCACCCTGCCCCGGGTGGAGGCGCTGGCCCTGGCGGGCCTGGCTCGCGGCGACCTGAGCGGCTTCAAGGGGAATGAGCTGGTGCTGTCGGTGGCGGGCCTGGGCGACATCGTCGCCGATCGGCTGGAGGTAAACCGGCTGGAGGGCAACGTGGCCGGGGCGGGCAGCCTGGCTCTGGGGCAGGGCTCGGCCAGGGAGATCGAGCTGAACGTGGCCGGTGCCGGCGGCGTCTCGGGCGAGGGGTTCGAAGGCAGGGAGGTCGAAGTCAACATCGCGGGCAGCGGCGACGTCAAGGTGCGGGCCAGCGGGCAGCTGAAGATCGGCATCGCCGGTGCCGGCTCGGTCGGTTACTGGGGCGATCCCGCCCTGACCAGCGAGATCGCGGGCTCCGGCCGGGTGAGCCGGCTGGGGGGCTGAGTCGCCCGCCCTCCCTGATAAAGACACAGGCCCGGCAGGGCCTGTTTTGTTATCCGCGGGTGTTGGGCCTTGTCTCAGGCGAGGGGCAGGGCGAGGCGATGATCCGCATTCAGGCGCATCAGCAGCCACTGCATGCCGGCGAGGTGCTGGTGGTCGTGGCTGACGAGCAGCCGCACCAGCCCATCCAGAGTCACCTCTCCATAGTTGCCGTAGCGTGCCCGACGCTGCCAGGCGTCGGACGGCACCGTCTTCAGCCATTCGACGGTCTGCAGGCGGGCGGTGCGAAAGCGCGCCAGCTGCACGGCGGGAGCCTGCTGCCGGTACAGGTTGTCTTGCGCCAGCTGATAGCCATCGAGGGAGGCCAGTTCGGGCAGGTGCTCAGCCAGGGTGCGGCGAAAGCGCACCTGATAGCCCAGGGTTTCGATGTCCAGCAGGTGGCAGAGGTGGCCCCGGGCGCTGAAACGCTCGGAGGGGATCCCGGCCCAGTTGGCGGGCTCCCAGTCCAGGTACTCGCCGGGCACCTGGGCAAGCAGTCCCTCGAACTGATCCGGCATGGCCAGCAATGCGGTGAAGAGAGGCATCCTTGTTTCTCGTTCCTTGTGTCTCGGGGCCGCCAGCATGGTGACGGCCACCAGGTCTGGCCCTTACTTCTGGACCGGTTCGCCCAGATGACGGGCGTGGAAGCGCAGGTGCGCCTCGATGAAGCTCGCCACGAAGTAGTAGCTGTGGTCGTAGCCGGGGTGACGGTTGAGCTCGAGGGGCCAGCCCTTGGTGCCGGCCACCTCGGCCAGGGTGTCGATGCCGAGCTGTTCGGTCAGGAAGGGGTCATCCAGCCCCACGTCTACCAGGGTCGGCAGGGGCGGGCTGTCGTGATGGCGCAGCAGTTGGCAGGCATCCCACTCCTGCCACAGCAAGGGGTTGTTGCCGAGGTAGGCGCCGAGGGCCTTCTGGCCCCAGGGGCAGCGGCTCGGGTGGCTGATGGGGCTGAAGGCCGACACCGAACGGTAGCGACCGGGCTCGCGCAGGGCGGCGATCAGCGCCCCGTGGCCCCCCATGGAGTGGCCGCTGATGGCGCGCCTCGTCGAGACCGGGAAGTGGGTCTCGATGAGATCGGGCAGCTCCCGGGTGACGTAGTCGTACATCTGGTAGTGGTCGCGCCAGGGATGCTGGGTGGCATTGACGTAGAAGCCGGCACCCATGCCGAGGTCATAGCCGGGATCGTCCGCGACACCTTCGCCGCGGGGGCTGGTGTCCGGTGCCACCAGGGCGATGCCGAGCTCGGCGGCGATGCGCTGGGCTCCCGCCTTCTGCATGAAGTTCTCGTCGGTGCAGGTGAGGCCGGAGAGCCAGTAGAGCACGGGCACCTTCTGGCCGGTGAGGGCCTGGGGTGGCAGGTAGATGGCAAACTGCATGTCGCAGCCGAGCACGGTGGAGCGGTGGCGATACTGCTTGTGCCAGCCGTCGAAGCTCTTGTTGCTGCTGATGATGTCCAGGTTCATCGAAGGACTCCTCGCCCCGCACATTCATCGATGGGCGGGGCTCTCATGGGATCAGTAGTGGATGACGGTGCGGATGCTCTTGCCTTCGTGCATCAGATCGAACGCCTCGTTGATCTGCTCAAGGGGCATGGTGTGGGTGATGAAGTCGTCCAGCTTGAACTCACCCTGCATGTAGCGCTGCACGTAGCTTGGCAGCTCGCTGCGACCGCGCACGCCGCCGAAGGCGCTGCCGCGCCACACCCGGCCGGTGACCAGCTGGAACGGACGGGTGCTGATCTCCTGGCCCGCACCGGCCACGCCGATGATGACGGATTCGCCCCAGCCCTTGTGGCAGCACTCCAGCGCCGCGCGCATCACCTTGACGTTGCCGATGCACTCGAAGGAGAAGTCGACGCCGCCGTCGGTCATCTCGACGATCACCTCCTGGATGGGCTTGTCGAACGTGTTCGGGTTGATGCAGTCGGTGGCACCCAGCTTGCGGGCCAGCTCGAACTTGCTCTCGTTGATGTCGATGGCGATGATGCGGCCGGCCTTGGCCAGGCGCGCGCCTATGATGGCGGAGAGGCCGATACCCCCCAGCCCGAAGATGGCGACGCTCTCACCCTCCTTGACCTTGGCGGTGTTCATCACGGCGCCGATGCCGGTGGTGACGCCGCAGCCCAGCAGGCAGACCTCTTCCAGGGGGGCGGCCGGATCCACCTTGGCGATGGAGATCTCCGGCAGCACAGTGTATTCGCTGAAGGTGGAGGTGCCCATGTAGTGGTAGATGGGCTGGCCATCCTTGGAGAAGCGGGTGGTGCCGTCCGGCATCAGCCCCTTGCCCTGGGTGGCACGGATCTTCTGGCACAGGTTGGTCTTGCCGGACTTGCAGAACTTGCACTCGCCGCACTCGGGGGTGTAGAGCGGGATCACGTGATCGCCCACCTTGACGCTGGTGACGCCCTCGCCGACGGATTCGACGATGCCGCCACCCTCGTGGCCCAGGATGCAGGGGAAGACCCCTTCCGGATCTTCGCCGGACAGGGTGAAGGCATCGGTGTGGCAGACGCCGGTGGCGACGATCCGCACCCGCACTTCACCGGCCTGGGGCGGCATGACCTCGACCTCTTCGATGGAGAGGGGCTGGCCCGGTCCCCAGGCGATGGCGGCCTTACACTTGATGCTTTGAACCTGTGCCATGAATGACGTCCTCGTAGTGGTTGGATGAACGGAAATGAGTTCGGAGATCCAGTGTAGTTTCCCGCCGATTTGGTGATAATAAGGTGAAATCTGAAATCACTTTTACACACAGGTAATAATGTTCGGTTGGGAAGGGGTCTGTGAATTTGTCAGCGTGGCGGAGCAGGGGGGCTTTACCCCGGCCGCACGCAAGCTCGGGGTCTCGGTGGCCCAGGTGAGCCGCCAGGTGGCGCAGCTGGAGGACAGGCTGCAGGCCAAGTTGCTGCTGCGCACCACCCGCCAGGTGCGGCTCACCGAGCTCGGGGAGATCTATTTTCGCCACTGCCGCCAGCTGCTCGACAACCTCTACGAGGCGGAGCTGGCGGTGGGGCGCCATCAGGCGGTGCCGCAAGGATCCTTGCGCATCACGGCCCCCGTCTCCTACGGCGAGAGCCGCATCGCCCCCCTGGTGAACGACTTCATGGTGCGCTTCCCCCAGCTGGAGGTGACCCTCAACCTCACCAATCAGCTGCTGGACCTGGTGCACGAGGGGTTCGATCTGGCGATCCGCCTCGGTCACCTCAAGGACTCCAGCCTGGTGGCGCGCAAGCTGGCGCAGCGGGTGCCCTATGTGTGCGCCTCCCCGGCCTACACCGCCCGCCATGGCATGCCCAACAGCCTCTCCGAACTTGCCCGTCACACCTGTCTGGTGGGCAACAGCGACGAGTGGCATTTCACCCTGAACGACAAGCCCCACAGCGTGCGGGTCCACGGCCTGCTGCAGTGCAACAGCGGTCACGCCCTGCTGGATGCGGCCCTCAAGGGGATCGGCATCATCCAGCTGCCGGACTACTACGTCAGCGACCACCTGGCCCGGGGGGAGCTTATCGAGCTGCTGCCGGAGCTGCGGGCGCCGGCGGAGGGGATCTGGGCTCTCTATCCCCACAACCGCCACCTCTCCCCCAAGGTGCGGCTGCTGGTGGACTACCTGGCCGAGCGCCTCAGCGATCCCCATCAGCCCGCCCTGGTGCGGCCGGTTGGCTGAGCGTTCAAAAGGAAAAGGCCCGCACAAGCGGGCCTTTTTGCATGGCATGAAGGGCGGGGCTATTCCCGCTCCTTGACGTAGGGGGTGCCGAGGGCCTTGGGGGCCACCGCCTTGCCGATGAAACCGGCGAGCAGGAAGACCGTCAGTATGTAGGGCAGCGCCTCGATGGCCTGCACCGGGATCGGGAAGTCGCCGATGCTGACCCCTTGCAGCCGGATGGCGACCGCGTCGAGGAAGCCGAACAGCAGGCAGGCCGCCATGGCGTTCCAGGGGCGCCACTTGCCGAACACCAGGGCCGCCAGGGCCATGAATCCCTTGCCCGCGCTCATGTTGGGGATGAACTGGGCGGTCTGGGCCACCGCCAGATAGGTGCCCCCGATGCCGGCCAGCAGGCCGCCGATGATGAGCGCGGTGTAACGCATGCGCACCACGGAGATACCGGCGGTGTCCACCGCTGCCGGGGCCTCGCCCACCGCCCGCAGACGCAGGCCGAAGCGGGTGCGGAACAGCACCCACCAGGCCAGGGGCACGGCGGCGAACGCCACGTACTCCAGCAGGGAGTGACCGCTCAGCAGCTCGCTGTAGAGCTGGCCGATGACGGGCACGTCATAGAGCTCCTTGGCGTAGGGCAGGTCGATGGGAGCGAAGCGGGCATCACCGGAGAGCGCCGGCGTCTGGCCGCCCTGATCGAACCAGTAACGGCCCAGGGTGACGGTCAGGCCGGCTGCCAGGATGTTGATGGCCATGCCGCTCACCACCTGATCCCCCCGGTGGGTGATGGTGGCGAAGCCGTGCATCAGGGCGAACAGGATGGAGACGCCCACCCCGACCCCCAGCCCAATCCAGGCGGAGCCGGTGACGGCCGCCGCCGCCGCACTGGCGAAGGCAGCCGCCAGCAGCTTGCCCTCCAGGGCGATGTTGACCACCCCGGAGCGCTCGCAGAACATCCCCGCCATGGCGGCCAGGATCAGCGGCGGCGCGGTCCGGATGGTGGCATCCAGCATCAGGATCAGGGTTTCAAACATGGCTTGGACTCCCTTCTACGCGCAGAACATTCCTGTCATTCATGGCCGCCAGTATTAGCGGCGGCGCGGTACGAATGGTGGCATCCAGCATCAATATCAGCGTTTCGAACATGGTCAGGCTCCTTTGACTTGCGCGGCCGTGCGGTTGGCGAAGGCCAGGTAGGCCTGCTCGATGCGCGGGCGCAGCATGTGCTCCAGCGCGCCGCAGAACAGGATCACCAGACCCTGCAGCACCACGACGATGTTGCGGTCCACCCCGAACTCGAAGCTGAGCTCGGCGCCGCCCTGGTAGAGGAAGCCGAACAGCAGGCTGGCGATGATGACGCCGACCGGGTGGTTGCGACCCATCAGCGCCACCGCGATGCCGGTGAAGCCGAAACCTTCCACGAAGTTCAGCTTGATCTGGTGCAGCTCACCTTGCAGCACGTTGAGGGCGAAGAAGCCCGCCAGCATGCCGGAGATCACCATGGCCAGGATCACCACCCTGGGGTAGGAGATGCCCGCATAGGCGGAGGCACTCTGGCTCGCACCCACGGAGCGGATCTCGTAGCCCCAGCGGGTATGCCAGATGAAGACCCAGACCAGGAGCGCGCAGATCAGCGCCCAGAAGAAGCTGATGTTGAGCGGGCTGTTCGGGACTTCCATGCCGAAGCCGGCCAGCAGTTCGCTCATCTTCGGCAGCCAGCTCGCTTCGGCGAACACCTTGCTCTCGGTGGCCATGGAGCCCGCCGGCTTGAAGATGTCGACCAGCAGGTAGGCCATCAGGGAGGCGGCGATGAAGTTGAACATGATGGTGGTGATGACGATGTGGCTGCCCCGCTTGGCCTGCAGCCAGGCCGGGATGAAGGCCCAGGCCGCGCCAAACAGGCCGCCGGCGATGATGGCCAGCGGCAGCAGCAGGGCGAACGGCAGCACGTCGCCGAGCAGCAGGCAGACCAGCCCGACACCGAGGCCGCCGATGTAGGCCTGCCCCTCACCGCCGATGTTGAACAGGCCGGCGTGGAAGGCCACCGCCACCGCCAGACCGGTGAAGATGAAGCCGGTGGCGTAGTAGAGGGTGAAGCCTATCCCCTCGCCGGTGCCGAAGGCGCCGTACCACATGATCTCGGCCGCCTCGACCGGGTTGATGTCGAGGTAGTAGAACAGGATGGCCGACACCAGGAAGGCCAGCAGGATGTTGAGCGCGGGCAGGACGCCCACGGAGATCCAGGCGGGAACACGTGCTTGGCTCATGGGCGAGCCTCCTTGGCAGTCTCGTCGGGGACGAAGGGGTGGGCGGTCATCCGGCCCACGGTGTTGCGAATGGGTTGCTGGCTCATGGGGTCACTCCCTGGGGCTGGCTGGCTGCCACCTCGTCGGGCACTATGTTCGCCATCATCAGGCCTATGGTGCGTTCATCCGCTTTGGCACCGTCCAGCTCGCCGACGATGCGGCCATCGGCGATGACCAGGATGCGATCGGAGAGGCTCATGATCTCGTCCAGCTCCACCGACACCAGCAGCACGGCCTTGCCCTTGTCGCGCATGGCGATGATCTGCTGGTGGATGTACTCGATGGCGCCGATGTCGACGCCCCGGGTCGGCTGACCGACCAGCAGCACGTCCGGATCCTGCTCCACCTCCCGGGCGATCACCAGCTTCTGCTGGTTGCCGCCGGAGAAGTTCGCGGTCTTGTGCTCCGGGCTCGGCGGGCGCACGTCCCACTTGTCCATCTTGGCCTGGCAATCCTGGCGGATCGCCTCCTTGTCCTGCAGCCAGCCCTTGTTGTACTGGGCACGGCGGTGATAGCCGAGGATGAAGGCCTCTTTCGCCTCGAAGCGATTGATGAGCCCCATCTTGTGCCTGTCTTCCGGGATGTGACCGAGGCCGAAGTTGCGCACCTGCTCCGGGTTCGCCGGGTGGCTCAGGCTCACCTCGTGGGTCTGCTCCCCGACGACGGTGAAGCTGCCCTTGCTCGGCTTGAGGATGCCGCCGAGCAGGCTGAGCAGCTCGGATTGGCCGTTGCCGGAGACCCCGGCGATGCCGACCACTTCCCCGGCGCGCACCGCGAAGCTGACGGACTTGACCCGTTCCACCCCGGCGTCATCGACGTAAGAGAGGCCGTCGACCTTGAGCTTGGCCTCGCCCGGATGGGCGCTGCCCTTGTCGACCTTGAGGCGCACCTTGCGGCCCACCATCAGCTCGGCGAGCTGCTCCTTGTCGGTGTCTTTGGTGGCGACGTGGGCCACCATCTCGCCCCGGCGCATGATGGAGACCTGATCCGTGATGGCCAGGATCTCCCGCAGCTTGTGGGTGATGAGGATGATGGTCGCGCCCTGATCCCGCAGCTTCTTGAGCACCTCGAACAGGTGGTCCGCCTCTTGCGGGGTCAGCACCCCGGTCGGCTCGTCCAGGATCAGGATGCGGGCGCCGCGATAGAGCGCCTTGAGGATCTCGACCCGCTGCTGCAGGCCCACCGGCAGATCCTCGACCTTCTCGTGCAGCGGCACCTCGAGACCATAGTCCCGGGCCAGCTCGCCGAGCAGTTTCTCGGCCGCCGCCAGGCTCTTGCCCAGGTGCCAGCCGTTTTCCGCGCCGAGGATCACGTTTTCTAAAACAGTAAAATTGTTCACCAGCATAAAGTGCTGGTGCACCATGCCCACGCCTGCGGCAATCGCATCTTGTGAGCCATGGGGTTTGAAGGGTTTACCGTCGATCAGCATCTCGCCTTTGTCGGCGTGGTAGAAACCGTAAATGATGCTCATCAGGGTCGACTTGCCGGCGCCGTTTTCACCGACGATGCCGTGAATGCTGCCTTTACGAACCTGGAGGTCGATCTGCTTGTTGGCGTACACGTCGCCGAACCGCTTATCGATACCTCTTAATTCGATGGCATAGCGATCTGTCTGGTCCATGATGCAGTCCTTGCGGGTCATGAAGTAGAGACTAAAAACCGGCCCCTGCGGGCCGGTCATCACAGGTTGAGAGTCGTAGCAGTGACTCAGTACTTACAGGCGTTGTCGCTCATGTAGTCGTGCACCTTGATCTTGCCGGCGATGATGTCGGCCTTGATGCTCTCGACCTTGGCCTTCATCTCCGGGGTGATCAGCTTGGCGTTGTTGTCGTCCAGCGCCCAGTCAACACCGCCTTCGGCCAGACCCAGGGACTGGATGCCCGGCTTCCAGCTGCCCTTGGCGGCGTCATCCCAGCTCTTGTACGCAGCCAGACCCACGGACTTGACCATGGAGGTCAGCATGGTGCCCGGTTGCAGGTGGTTCTGGTTGGAATCCACGCCGATGGCCAGCTTGCCTTCGTCCTTGGCAGCCTGGTAGACACCGATGCCGGTACCGCCGGCGGCGGCATAGACCACGTCCGCGCCCTTGGCGAACTGGGACTTGGCCAGCTCGGCACCCTTGGCCGGGTCAGCAAAGGCCGCCGGGGTGGAGCCGGTCATGTTCTGGTAGACGTCGATCTTCGGATTGATGTACTTGGCGCCCTGCTCGTAGCCGCACTCGAACTTGCGGATCAGCGGGATGTCCATGCCACCCACGAAGCCGACCTTGCCGGTCTTGGAGGCGATGGCGGCCAGTGCACCCACCAGGAAGGAACCTTCATGCTCCTTGAAGATGAGGGACTGCACGTTCGGCTTGTCGACCACCATGTCGATGATGGTGAACTGGGTGTTCGGGAACTCGGTGGCGACCTTCTCTACCGCAGAGCCCATGTTGAAACCGACGGCGACGATGGGGCCGTTGCCACGGCTGGCCAGACGGCGCAGGCCCTGCTCGCGCTGGGCTTCGTTCTGGGGCTCGAACTCCTTGACCTTGACGCCTTTGTCCTTGTTGTAGACTTCGACGCCGTTGCGGAACACGGCTTCGTTGAAGGACTTGTCGAATTTGCCGGCGGTGTCATAGATGACGGCGGGCTCGGAGGCTGCCTGGGCGGACAGGGCAGAGAGGGTGAGGGCGGCCACGGTGGCCAGCTTGAGCACTTTAGTCACGATCGTATCCTTGATTGTTATGTTGAGGGTCCACAACCCGCCGTAGCAGCAGGCTATAAAGCACGCTGGCTAACTGTAAGTGAGCCAGTCTGTGGGTCAAGGGGATCATAGAGGAAAAACGTTTGCGTTAACGGTTTGAAATATAAGCAAATTGCCTTATAAGTGTTTGTTTTTGTGCTTTTTTGTAGATTTAAATTCTGGGATTAATAGGTTCCGATCGACATTTATCTTTGTATTCATAGTGTTATGCGCAACCGTTTTCCTCCCCCGATGAAAAAAGTGGTGCCTATCGGCGCCGATTACCGTGTCGCGGCCGCTGCCGCCGAGGCGGGCTGACGCGACCCTTGTCGCCCCGGCTTGGTCTCTGGCCCCGCAGGCCGTATAATCGCCGCCTGTATAAATAAACAGGAGTGGTGATGGACGTTTCAACCCTGCTCGACGGGCTCAACGACAAACAACGTGATGCCGTTGCGGCCCCTCGCTGCAACCTGCTGGTGCTGGCCGGTGCCGGTTCGGGCAAGACCCGGGTGCTGGTGCACCGCATCGCCTGGCTGATGCAGGTGGAACGCTGTTCACCCTTCTCCATCATCGCGGTGACCTTCACCAACAAGGCGGCCGCCGAGATGCGCGGCCGGGTCGAGAAGGTGATAGGCGACGGCGTGCGCGGCATGTGGATCGGCACCTTCCACGGCATCGCCCACCGCTTGCTGCGGGCCCACCATCTGGATGCGGGCCTGCCCCAGGACTTCCAGATCCTCGACTCCGACGACCAGTACCGCCTCATTCGCCGGGTGCTCAAGGCGCTCAACCTCGACGAGAAGCACTGGGCTCCGCGCGCCGTCATGGGCTACATCAACGGCAAGAAGGACGAGGGGCTGCGCCCCGGCGATATCGACCTCTACGGCGACCCCGTCACCCGCACCTATCAGCAGATCTACAAGACCTACCAGGAGACCTGCGATCGCTCCGGGCTGGTGGACTTTGCCGAGCTCCTGCTGCGCGCCCACGAGCTGTGGCTGAACAAGCCCCACATCCTCGAACACTACCGGGACCGCTTCCAGAACATCCTGGTGGACGAGTTCCAGGATACCAACGGCATCCAGTACGCCTGGCTGCGGATGCTGGCCGGCGACACCGGCAAGGTGATGATCGTCGGCGACGACGACCAGTCCATCTACGGCTGGCGCGGCGCCAAGATCGAGAACATCCAGCGCTTCCTGACCGACTATCAGGGGGCCGAGACCATCCGCCTCGAGCAGAACTACCGCTCCACCGCCAACATCCTCAAAGCCGCCAACAGCGTCATCGCCAACAACGCCGAGCGCCTCGGCAAGGAGCTGTGGACCGAAGGTGCCGAGGGGGAGCCGATTTCGCTCTATGCCGCCTTCAACGAGGTGGACGAGGCCCGCTTCGTGGTGGGCCGCCTCAAGGACTGGAAAGAGAAAGGTGGCTTGCTCGCCGACTGCGCCATCCTCTATCGCTCCAACGCCCAGTCCCGGGTGCTGGAAGAGGCGCTGATGCAGGATGCCATGCCGTATCGCATCTACGGCGGCCTGCGCTTCTTCGAGCGCCAGGAAATCAAAGACGCCATGGCCTACCTGCGCCTTATCAACAACCGCGGCGACGACGCCAGCTTCGAGCGGGTCGTCAACACCCCGACCCGCGGCATCGGCGATCGCACCCTCGAGATATTGCGCAATAACGCCCGGGATCAGGGGCAGAACCTGTGGCAGTCGGCCAAGGCACTGCTTAACGACAAGGTGCTGACCGGCCGCGCCGGCAACGCGGTGCGCGGCTTTGTCGAGCTGATCGACGCGCTGGAGGAGCAGGTCTCCCTGCTGCCGCTGCACCAGCAGGCGGATATCGCCATCCAGCACTCCGGCCTCAAGGCGATGTATCTGGCGGAAAAGGGCGAGAAATCCCAGGCGCGGGTAGAGAACCTGGACGAACTGGTCACCGCCTGCCGCCAGTACCAGCGCCCGGACGAGCTGGAGGACATGAGCGATCTCTCCGCCTTCCTCGCCCACGCGGCGCTGGAGTCCGGCGAGAATCAGGCGGACGAATATGCCGACGCGGTGCAGCTGATGACCCTGCACAGTGCCAAGGGGCTGGAATATCCCCTGGTGCTGCTGGTCGGCGTGGAAGAGGGCATGTTCCCCAGCCAGCAATCCACCGAGGAGTCGGGCCGCCTGGAGGAGGAGCGGCGCCTCTGTTACGTCGGCATGACCCGCGCCATGGAGAAGCTCTACATCTGTTATGCGGAGAGTCGCCGCATCTATGGCCGCGAGATGTTCCACAAGCCGAGCCGCTTTATCCGCGAGATGCCCGCCGAGTGTCTGGAAGAGATCCGGCTGCGCACCCAGGTCAGCCGCCCCACCCAGTACGGCCGCTTTAGCCAGAACGAGGTGCAGCAAAGCTTCGACGCCAGCGGCATCAAGCTCGGCCAGCGGGTGCTCCATCCGAAATTCGGCGAAGGAATCGTGCTCAACTTCGAAGGGGTCGGCCAGCAGAGTCGGGTGCAGATCCAGTTCGACGACGTCGGCGCCAAGTGGCTGGTGACGGCGTATGCCAGATTGGAGGCGCTTTAATCCCCTCACCCTGACCCTCTCCCAACGGGAGAGGGGATCATCCCCGAGATAGTCTTTGCCTCCTTTTCCCCTTGTGGGAGGGGGCCTGTTCCCGAGATCGTCTTTGCTCCTTTCTCCCCTTGCGGGAGAAGGGTTGGGGATGAGGGGTTCGTAAATGGTTTTGGATCTTGGCACGGCTGGCGCCGTGCAGGACGCGAGGGCTGGGCCCTCGACAGGGTTTCGCCCGCCCTTCGGGCTGGGGCGAGTGACTTTTCTTTGCGTGGCCAAAGAAAAGTCACCAAAAGAAAGGCCACCCCCGCCAATCCGCTGGCTTCGCCAGTCCCCTCAGTTCAGAGCCAACGTCGGACGGGCCGCCGCAGACGGCACATCCCTGTGCCGGCTGCGGCTACGCCATCATCCCTGATGGCGTCCCTGACGTTGCCTCTGGCCCTCGGCGGATTGGAGGGGGAGCAATACCGTACTTACCCGTGGCTGGGGTGCTGTATTCGATAGTCCAGTAAGGAGTGGGACTAAACTTCGAAGGGGTCGGCTAGCAAAGCCGAGTGTGGCCCCAGTTTGAGAGCGCCAAGTCGCTGGTGATGGCGTATGCCAGATTGGAGGTGCAGATCTACCGGCCTAGAACAAATTCGATGATCTAGGCCGGAGGGTAAGAAAAGTTCATATATAAGTTACCAATATTCATTGGCAAATTCTTTGAAAAATCAACCTGTTTATATTAAGGCATCATTTTGTCCATATATGAATCTGATAGGCTAAATACTACTCCATCATCATTTTTAATTATTTTTAACCATGGTTCATCGATTACTGGTTTATTCCGTAATGCACGTGAAACATTCGTAGGCTCTTTCTTTTTCTTGTCTCTAGATAGGAGGTTATTATTAATTGTTCTTGTTATTTCTGCGCCATTGGCACTCTCTATTCCATTTTCTCTTAAGTGAACAAGAGCTTTTAATATAAGGGACGAGTAGCTTTCACTTCTTGAGTGTTGTTTTTCTACTTTAGTATTTAAACTATCCACAGTATTAGGTGTTTTTGCGCTTCCACGAACAGAGTCAAGAGCGCTTCTATACAGCATTGGAATCTTGTAGGAAAACGTTGACTTGTCCTTTTTATTTTTAATTTTACCGAAGAAACCAATTCCAGCTAGTTCCTCTGCTCTATATTTAGCTGTTTCAATATCAACGTTCCATATCGCGGATAATGGTTCTACGGTATATTCAGTCTTACCACCCCTCAATTTTTCCATGTATGCAACTAAATGAGGGTATTCTGCACACAAAGTTTTCTCATATTTTGTTTTTGATACAACCCCTATAGCCTCTTTAAATACAGAGCGTTCAAAGAGAATTGAGCCTAGAGGTTCAACTTCATTTCTTTCTAATCTTTTAATTTGAATCTCTTTGGCGCATTCAAACATATGGATTATTTCTCTTGGTGCAGAAACATCAAGTCCATCTTTCAGGCGAGAAATAATCCAATCCATCGTATATGGATTTTTACCTGACTCTATTTTATCAGGTAGTATTCTATATAGAAGCTCTTTCTGGTTTTCAATTGATAACCCTAGAACATCATCTTCTACACCTAAATAACTCAAGATATTTTTGTTTTTAGTAACACGTTTAAAGATTAGATTTAATAATCCATTGTCGTCCCAAGTGATAGAACTTTCTTTTATGATGTGACTCGCCTCTGAAAATCTGCTATCTCCAGATATTCTCCGCCATATATCATCTCTAACAAATATTTTCATCCTTATTTGTTCAAAGCTTTTCATATCGTTATAAGTGAGGAAAAGCGCTCTGATTGCATTTTTTTCTAGCTCGAGAGATTCGGCAAATGCAACATCTAATCTATCAAATGCAACCCATGCCTTTTTACCACGCTGTTCAAGAGCATCATTAACAATTGTAAGGTATTCGTTAACCCATAATAAAAGATCACTTTTCCTGTCGCGTCTCTCATAGCTAGATTTACGGCTAATGGTAGTCGGTAGTCCTGAGGAAGGATCAATTGTAAGTGTATGCTCAACAGCGGAGGGTTCACCTTCTATAACTCTTAATGCGAAATCCTTTATAAGATGAAACACACTCTGTATTGAAAATCGCTTAGGTAAGATACCAGCCTTCCCTAGAGCATCTCTTAGTGCAGATGTTTCTGCTGTATGTAGATCCTTTTTGTCTAACTCGTTTACAAGTAATGCAATTATATATAGCTTCCAAAGGTAGATAATGGTTTCGACAGAAGGGACAGTTTCACTGTCCAAAGTTTTAAATACTGTAGCACCTTTCATATTGTCTGCTGCAATACATAAAATATCATGGCTGTCTTCTCTACTATGCTCGAACAAAAGACAAAACAAGGCACTCTTACCTGTCCCTTTTGCGCCAACAACAATATCAATATCATCTTTGAGCAATCGTTGCCATTGCTCCGTTTCAACAAAATATGCAGAGAGTTCTGTTCGCTCATCCTCTGCTACTCGTTTACCAAAGTTGATTTTTTTTAGAATGTCTAATTTTGTTTGCCTCATACCCCCTCCTCAAAAAAGACTAATATGCTTACAAATAAGGATTGTAAATTTATATCACAAAGATAAATGTGAGACACATAGCTTTCTAAGGCTGTAGGTTCGATTAGCGAAGCGTAATCGGACGATCGCGTAATCGGACGTTCACAAAGGCATAACCCTTGACGGCTTTACTCCAATCCTCCCAACATCCCATCCACCGACCCGCACCAATCCCGCGGATAGATGCCGCTTGCCACGTAACGATGGAAGGTGGAATACGGCCAATCGGCCACCCGGGTGACATGACAATGCTTGAGGAGGTTGATATGGACGTAATCAATATGGTGGATTCTGCTCATCCCGGATCAGGTGTTCCCAATAATGGCGTTGCCAGATGCCCCGCTCCCCGTGGCGGAAGCGGTATGGCTGCGCCGCTAGTTCACCGGCAAGGCGCGGGAAAAGTGGCTTTTGATCAGCCGCCAACGCAGCGGGAAATCGGTGTCCCCCTCCGGCAAGGAGAGGATGCAGTGGAGATGGTCGGGCAGCATCACCCAGGCGTGGATGGCGAAGGGGTGAGCCTGTTGCACCTTGGCGACGCTGAGACGCAGCAGGTCGATCTGCTCCACCAGCAGCCGGTTGTTGCGCCGTTCCAGCAGGTTGACGGTAAAGAACCAGGTTCCACCGAGACACCACGCCCGTCGCCAGTTGGCCATGCTGTTCTCTTCCCTTGTGGTGAAAACCAAGGATAACCTAGGAGGGATTTGATGACTTGAGTTGCAGGGTACGGGAACCTGGGGTGACACGATGGCCTGATGACGCGATCGTCCGATTACGCTTCGCTAATCGAACCTACGCAATAAAAAACGGTGGGGAACGAGGGAGGGAGATCAGAAACCCGGCCACTGACGGGGCGCGGCGGCCGGGTGAATTGTAAAGAGTAGGGTGACAGGTAAATCCGGGTATCAGCCTAGTCTAATCAACTCGATGGGCGCGTAACGCTCTTGGGAGTTGGTCAGCAGCACGCACTTCTCGTGCTCCGCCTCGTAGGGGCTCAGGTGGTCGGTGTGGGCCTCCTTCAGGGTGTCGACGGCGCCGGTGGCGGCGATCATGACGCGCTGGCCCAGGGTCAGCACATTGCGGTTCCGATCATAGATCTTCATGGCATTCTCCTTTCGGGTGGGTGTCCCGGCCCGTGCCGGGAACAACGGCCCCAGACTACTCCCATGAAAAATGCGATGCCTGTCACAGATCAAAAAAGGGGCAGGGAGAGGCGCACAGGGGGCGCATCCGTTTCGTGTCGCCAGCCATCTCCTGTCGCAACTCATGCCCGCTTTTTGCTGCCACGGGCTCGAACTGCAAAAGGGATGCGCTATAGTGGAGGCCGCTCGTTTATCCGCCTTCAACCAACCGAGAGTGCATTATGAATCGTGAGATTGCTGCCCAGTTTATCAAGATGCTGACCAACCTCGACCAGTGCCTGGCCAAGGCTGAAGCCCACGCCGAGGCGAAGCAGTTCAATGTGGAGAACTTCTTCAATGAGCGCCTGATCGTGGACATGCTGCCCTTCTCCAAGCAGGTGCTGATCTGCTGCGACAGCGCCCGTGCCCTGGTGGCCACCGCCAGCCTGAGCGAGCCGCCGGTGCTGGGGGACGATCCCAAGACCATGGCGGATCTGCGCGCCCACGTGGCCAAGACCATCGCCTATCTGCAGAGCAAGCTGGACGCCGACTTCAGCCAGTACGCGAGCGGCCACTACACCCCCTACTGGGCCGGTGGCAAGGGGATGGACGGCCACACCTGCGTTCATGAGTACGGTATTCCCAACTTCTACTTCCACCTCACCATGACCTACGCCCTGCTGCGCCAGGCCGGGGTGGATCTCGGCAAGCGCGACTACCTGGGCGGCCTGAACCTGAAATAAGAACCCATCCAATCAGGCTATTTGACTCGCCATGTTGAACCCGGGCAGTGCTCGACATCCTCAGGGACTCCAGTACGCGCCGGTTGCTGCGCGCTGGCTGTGTCCGCACTGCCTTCGACAATCATGCCTATGGGGATAGGTCGTAAATCGCGGTCTGCCCAATGAAGAGAGCCTGCCACTGTGGCAGGCTCTCTTCATTGGGGCTGGCGAAGGGCCGCGGGTCATTCGTTCGGGATCTCGGGCTCCACCAGGGCGGCGAGCTGGAGGAGGGACTCCTGCCAGCCGAGGTAGCACATGGCCACCGGGATCTGCTCGGGGATCCCCGCCTGTTCGATGGCAAGGTCGGTGCCGCACAGCACCTGGGTCAGGGTGATGGTGACCCGCATCTCCCCCGGCAGGTTGGGATCGTCGAAGCGGTCGGTGTAGCGGATGAGGCTGCCCGGCTCCAGCGCGAGATACTCGCCGCCGAAGGCGTGGCTGTGGCCGCTGCCAAAGTGGGTGAACGCCATCCTGAAGCGGCCGCCGACCCGGGCCTCCAGGGATTCCACCCGGCAGGTGAAGCCGTGGGGCGGCAGCCACTTGGCAAGGGCCTCCCCTTCGATAAAGGCGCGGTAGACCCGCAGCGGTGGCGCCTTGAGGACGCGATGCAGCGTCACTGTTCCTGTGCTCATATTGGGTTCCTTCTCTGTGGTGTCGGAGCAAGGATAGTCGCTCGGGGGAAGGGCAACCGGGGGTCGGGAGTTGTGGCGCCCCCATGAAGAGGTCAGCTTGCAGTCAGGCGCCGCGCATCCTGGTCGCCATCAGTGACTGCATTTACCGCAGGCGCGTCCTCCTCTGTCAGGCACGCTTGCACGCACTCCATGAATACCCGCATGGCGGGGCTGACAAACTTGCCGGCGTGGTGGGCGCACAGGGCCGTGATGACGAGGGGCGTGGGGGAGAAGGGCAGCTCCTGCAGCTCCCCCGAGTTCAGCTCCCGCTCGACGGCGAAGCGGGGCAGGAAGGAGACGCCGAGGTTGCTGGCCACGCAGCGCTTGATGCTCTCTATGCTCCACAGCTCTATGGTGCCGTCCAGGGTGATGGCGCGCTGGCGAAGGGTGCTCTCGAACAGCTGGCGGAAGATGCACTGGGGCTCGTTGATGATGAAGCTGACCGGCAGGTGCTGATCCGGGCGGGTGAAGTCGATACCGCTGAGGGCGGGAGAGGCTACCAGCACCAGGGGTTGCTCGCCAAAGCTCTCCATCTGCAGGGCGGCATCGTTGCCGACCCGGTAGAAGATGCCGAGATCGGCCTCGTCCGCCAGCAACGCATCACGAATGACGTAGCAGTTCAGGGACTGGAGCGACAGGCGCACTCCCGGAGCCAGCCGCTTGAAGCGCTCGAGCACCGCCGGCATCTTGTAGGCCAGCAGGGTTTCGCCGATGGCGACCCTGAGCTCGCCGTTCGGCTCGGCGTCCTGCTGCGCCGCCTGGCGCAGACCCGCCATCACCCGGATCATCTCGTGCACATGGGGCATGATATTCTGCCCGGCCTTGGTCAGGCACATGCGACGCCCTATTTTTTCGAACAGTTGCAGCGAAAGCTCCTGCTCCAACTGCTGGATATGGAAGGTTACCGTCGACTGGGTGCAGCAGAGCTTGCGGGATGCCTTCATGAAGGAGCCCTCCTCGATCACCGTCTTGAGGGTAATGAGACGTCGCAGATCCATGGGGACTCCAATTCATCGAAATGGTTGAATTTAGAATGCTAAAACATTCGATTTTTTGATGCCAGTGGCCGCGTTAAGGTATCACTCCCATTCGGAGAAACACCATGACCTCGACCCTTGTCAGCGCATTTTTAACCTACACCCTGATCACGGCCATGACGCCGGGACCGAACAACATCCTGGCCCTGAGCGCCGCCAATCAGCATGGTCTGCGCCGCAGTAGCCGGGTGCTGGCGGGCATGAGTGCGGGCTTCCTGCTCATCATGCTGCTGTGTGCCCTGTTCACCTTCACCCTCATCAGCCTCTCCCCCGCGCTGGTTGGTTGGCTCAGCTGGGCTGGGGCGGCCTATGTGCTCTGGCTGGCCTGGCGCATCGCGACCAGCGGCTCCAACCTGTCGAGCACAGATGGAGCCTTGCCCGGCTTCTGGACCAGCTTCTGGCTGCAGTTCGTGAACGTGAAGATCATCCTCTACGGCATCACGGCGCTCTCCACCTTCGTGCTGCCCCACACCACAGAACTCGTCTGGGTGCTGGGCGTCAGCCTGCTGCTGGCGCTGATCGGCACCTTGGGGAACCTCTGCTGGGCCCTGGCGGGTCACCTGTTGCAGCCTCTGTTCCAGCGCCATGGCCGCATCCTGAACCTGACCCTGGCGGCCCTGCTGGTTTACTGTGCGGTTCGGATGCTGATCTGATCGGACGCAGGCCGGGGCTGCGTCGCAGTTGTTCGCTAATGCAGTGATTTTTCATCGGATTTTGAAGGAGTTGATCAAGGTAGAGGTTATTGCGGTCGTTCGCTCATATAATCGCCGCCATGGACGCGACTCGGAAGGATTCGATGACACAGCTGATGGCGGCCCTGCTGGGGCTGTTTTACGCCGGCCTGATCTGGGCGGCGCCCGTTCCCTTCGTGGCCGTTCCGGCCAGTCTCTCCCCGACACAGGCCAGGATGGAGCCGTTGCTCTCCTGGTTCGCGGGGGAATTTTCCAGCCAGGAGCAGGCCGGTTATGACAAGCGCTTCACCAGCGCCGAGCTGCGGCTGGTGGAGATCTGGCCCGGGGAGGGCCCCTTTCGCTGGGTCTATGCGGAGCAGTTTCTGACCGAGCGGGCGCAGCGACCGTTTCGCCAGCGCATCTACCGTTTCTCCCCCTTGCCCGATGGCCGCATTCTGATGGCCGAGCTGACCATGCCGAGGGCCACCGACTTCGCCGGTGCCTGGCGCCAGCCCGAACTGCTCGATTCCCTCACCCCCCAGCAACTCTCCCTGCGGGAGGGGTGCGAGATCTGGCTGACCCGGGAGCCGGGCGGGGAATACAGGGGGAGTAGCCGGGTTGGCCGCTGTGCCACCGACTTTGGCGGCGCCACCACCCTGGTGCAGTACCTCTGGATCGGGCCGGACAGCGTCAGGCTGCTGGACCGGGCCTATGACAACGGCGCCCGCCAGCGCTGGGGCAGCCCGGGGGAGGGGTACGTCTACCTGCGCAAGGGGACCCGGCGCGGGGAGTAGCGGTTCAGGCGGGGAGATCCAGCTCGCGGCGATGCTCGCTGGATGATGCCAGCGGATGCGGCCGCCTCTGCTCTCTATACCACTCCCAGCCAGTGCGCCTGCAGGTCGAGCAGGATGGAGAGGCTGACCGCGCCGAACAAGAGGCCGGTGACCAGGTTGAGGGGGCGCTGGATGCGGCCGAGCAGGCGCTGGGCCCGGACGGTGGAGAGGCTCCAGGCCAGGGCGCCGAACCAGACAAGGGAGAGCAGGAACAGCTCCAGGATCAGCAGGCCCCGGGTCAGGCCGTCCACCTGGGGCGTCACCATGGCGGCCAGCAGCCCCATGAAGAACAGCAGCGCCTTGGGGTTGAGCAGATTGGTGGCCAGCCCCCGTTTCACCCCCTTGCGCCAGCCCGGTCGCTCGTTGCCTGCCTGCAGCACGGCATCCCCCGACCCCTGCCAGGCCGCCTTCAGCGCCCCCCAGCCGAGCCAGCCCAGATAGAGGGCGCCCACCACCTTCACCGCGAGAAAGAGCCAGGGCTGGCTCGCGATCAGCAGGCTGATGCCGGTCAGGCTCAGGGTGGCGTGCAGCAGGATGGCGAGGGCGATGCCTAGGGCCGCCCCGAGGGCGGTGGGCCTGTGCAGGCTGGTGCGCAGGATGAGCGCGAAATCCGGGCCCGGGCTCGCCAGGGCGACGAGGTGGACGAGACCCAGGGTCAGAAACAGGCTGGTGAACATAAAAGACCTCCGACAGCGGTATGGAGGTGACAGCATGGGGCAGGACGGGGGGCGCTGGATTGTAAAAGATTGCAGCGACGACGATCAGGCGGGCAGCATCTGCTGGCGGTACTCCGCCGGGGTGAGCCCGAAGGCCTGACGAAAACCGTGGTGGAAGTGGCTCTGATCGAAGAAACCGACGGCGAGCGCCACCTCGCTCACCGGCAGGCCGCTGCCAAGCAGGCGCTTGCCCTGCTCGAGGCGCAGCCGCTTGAGCCAGGCGTAGGGGGTCATGCCGGTCTTCTTCTTGAACTGACGCAGGAAGGCGAAGCGATCCAGTCCGAACAGGGCGGCCAGGTCTTCCAGACTGTGGCGCTCGTCCAGCCGGGCCATCAGATGGTCGCGCAGGTATCTGAGCTGGGGATCCGCCAGGGCGTGGCGCTCGGGGGCGAGCCGGAAGAGCTCGCCGAGCAGGGCCAGCAGCTGGCTCTCCGCCAGCAGGCCGTCGGGGTTTGATTGATCCAGATACATGTGCAGACGGGCGAAGCCCTGATAGAGGTCGGGGCGACTCTGCAGCCCCTTGTCGAAGAAGGGCTCCGGGTGCTCCGGCAGCCAGCGGGCCAGCTGCTCCGGGGCGATGGCGAACACCCGCACCTCGTACCCTTCCGGCAACAGGCTCAGGCCGTCGTGCATCTCGTCCGGGTTGACGGTGGAGAGCTCGCCCCGCACCAGGTTGTGGCTGCTGCCCTTGTGGATGAACTTCTGGCCGCCCTGCTGCACCAGACCGATGTGGTAGTCCAGGTGCACGTGGCGGCCATAGCTGAACTCCCTGTGGTGGGAGTGGGAGAGTTCAACCCCCGGCAACAGCCGGGATTGCCAGTAGTGGATGCGGGATTGGGGTGCGTTCATCCCCTATAGATACCCCGAAAGCCGCCCCTTGGCTTGTAGATTATTGCGCCGGCGCCTCAGCCGGCCTCCTGGCGCCGCTTGCCGCTGCGCAGACCGTCCAGGCTGAACAGTACCAGAGCGCTCCAGATGCAGCCGAAGGTGATCATCTTGTCCAGCGCCAGCGCCTCGCCATACAGGGTCACCGCCAGGATGAACATCAGGCTGGGGCCTATGTACTGGAAGAAGCCCAGGGTGGAGAGCTTGAGCCGGGTGGCCGCGGCGGTGAAGCAGAGCAGGGGCGCCGTGGTGACGGCCCCGGCGGCGATGAGCAGCAGGTTCAGGTGCCAGTCATTCTGGGTGAGGTGGCTGGTGGGGCTGTCGGCGATGCCCCACAGATAGAAGGCGGCTGGCGGCAGCATGATCAGGGTCTCGATGAGCAGGCCGGTGAGGGCATCCAGCGCCAGCTTCTTGCGAATGAGGCCATAGATGGCAAAGCTCGAGGCGAGCACCAGGGCGATCCAGGGCAGGGAGCCGAATGCGATGAGCTGGACGGCGACACCGACAAAGGCGAGCCCGACCGCCCACCACTGCAGCCGACGCAGCTTCTCGCTCAGAAACACCATGCCGAGCAGCACGTTGAACAGGGGGTTGATGTAGTAGCCGAGGCTGGCATCCAGCATGTGGCCGTTGTTGATGGCCCAGATGAACAGCAGCCAGTTGCCGCCGACGGTGACCGAGGTGAAGGCCAGGGTGAGCAGTACCCTGGGCTGGCGCAGCACCGCCTGCACCTTGTGCCACTGGCGACCGAGCAGGACCAGCACCATCAGCAGGGCGCAGGACCAGATCATGCGGTGAGTCAGGATCTCGGCGGCCGGCACGGCGGACAGGGACTTGAAGTAGATGGGAGCCAGGCCCCAAAGGGTATAGGCGCCGAGGGCATAGAGGACGCCCTGGCGCTGAACGTGTTGTTGCATGTGGATAGCCTTCACTGGAGAGCGGATGTCGGGGAACATCGCAAAAAGTCAGTGTAGCGATCCTTTTGAGGGGAAAGAAGACAATAAATGGGTCCGATGGGGCTTTGGCAGCAGAAACGGGGTCAGCGGCCGCCCCCGCGGCGTATCTTCTCCACATCCAGCAGCAGCCACAGCATGAGCGCGATGGCGGAGATCCAGGGGCCCCAGGTCACATAGGCCTCGCCCTGTCCCAGGATGAAGAACAGGAGCGGCAACCCTACGACCAGAAACAGTACACTTCCCAGAAAAAACAGCATTTTTATCTTTAAATTTAATGGCTTGCTATTTGACGATTATATCGATTGGGCGCGTGGATAAAAGCGTAAAAACGAGAAAGGGGGATTTCTCCCCCTTTCTTGTCGGCAAGCGTCATTTACGACGTTATTCGAGCTGGATCCAGGTGCTTTTCAGCTCGGTGTACTTCTCCAGCGCGTGCAGGGACTTGTCGCGGCCGTTGCCGGACTGCTTGAAGCCGCCGAACGGCATGGTCATGTCGCCCCCGTCCCAGTTGTTGACGAAGACGGTGCCGGCGCGCAGGGCGCGGGAGCCCTTGACCGCCTTGTTGAGATCCGCCGTCCAGATCGCCGCCGCCAGACCGTAGTCGGTGTCGTTGCCGAGCGCGATGGCCTCTTCCAGGGTGTCGAAGCCGGTCACCGCCAGCACGGGGCCGAAGATCTCCTCCCGGAAGATGCGCATCTCCGGGGTTACGTCATCGAAGATGGTGGGCTCGATGTAGAAGCCGCCGCTCTCGGTCTGGGTGCGCTTGCCCCCCAGCAGCAGCTTGGCACCTTCCTGCTGGCCGATAGCGATGTAGTTCAGTACCTGCTCCATCTGGATGCTGTCCACCATGGCGCCGATGCGGGTGGAGGGATCCAGGGGGTTGGCCGAGACCCACTCGCGGGCGTGGGCCAGCAGCCGCTCCATGAACTGCGGCTTGATGCTGTTTTGCACCAGCAGGCGGGAGGCGGCGGTGCACACTTCCCCCTGGTTGTAGAAGATGGCGCCCACGGCGCTTCTGGCGGCGGCATCCAGGTCCGGCGCGTCCGCCAGTACGACGTTGGGGCTCTTGCCACCACACTCCATGAAGGCGCGCTTGAGGTTCGACTTCCCGGAGCACTGCACCAGGTGTTTGCCGATCTTGGTTGAGCCGGTGAAGGTGATGCAGTCCACGTCCATGTGCATGGCCAGCGCCTCGCCAACGGTGTGGCCGAAGCCGGGCAGCACGTTGAAGACACCGTCCGGAATGCCCGCCTCTTTCGCCAGACCCGCGATGCGCAGGGCGGTGAGGGGGGACTTCTCGGAAGGTTTCAGGATCACCGAGTTGCCGGTGGCGAGCGCCGGGCCCAGCTTCCAGCAGGCCATCACCAGCGGGAAGTTCCAGGGCACGATGGCGGCCACGACGCCGAGGGGCTCCCGGGTCACCAGGGCCAGGGCGGCTTCCTCCACAGGGGCGACCTGATCGTAGATCTTGTCGATGGCCTCGGCGTTCCAGGCGATGCAGTTGGCGGCGGCGGGGGCGTCATACCCCATGGCGTCACCGATGGGCTTGCCCATGTCCAGGGACTCCAGCAACGCCAGCTCCACCAGATTGAGGCGCATCAGCTCGGCGAAACGCTGCAGGGTCAGCTTGCGCTGCTTGGGGGAGAGGCCGCACCAGCGCTTGTCGTTGAAGGCGGCGCGGGCCGCCTGGACCGCCAGCTCGGCGTCGTCGGCGTCGCAGGAGGCGACCCGGGTCAGCAGCTGGCCGTTGGCCGGGTTGATGCAGTCGAAGGTGGCGCCATTGATGGCGTCCCGATAACTGCCGTCGATAAAGGCCTGCGAGGGCAGGGTCAGATGGGCGGCCTTGTGTTGCCACTGGGCCAGGGTCAGGTCACTCATGTTCACTCCTTGAACCGGTCTTAAGTCAGTTCCCGCGTATCAATATGCTAAACATCCTGCCGCTTGTAAATCCATCTTGTAACAATTCGTTAAACACTGCCCCCTGTCATCACCGCTGGCGACCGCTTCGGTCGCAATGACGGAACGCGAGCATGGCTCCCGTCAATGGCGGTCTGGGCCCCGGTTTTAGCCGCGCTGTCAGGGAGTTGGCACTCCCCGGGTTAGCGGGCGCAGCAGGTTGTTCTTAGAAGCTGGCGGGGGTGTTGGCGGAGATGAGCACGCACTCCTGCTCCCCCACGTTGCGAAAGCGGTGCGGGGTGCGGCTGTCGAAGTAGTAACCGTCCCCCGGCGTCAGCAGATAGACCTGCTCGCCGACGGTCACCTCCACCTCGCCCCGGATGATGATGCCGCACTCTTCCCCTTCGTGGCTCAGCATGTCGTCGCCGGTGTCGGCGCCCGGGGGCAGGATCTCCTGCATCATGCCGATGGCCCGGTTGGCGCGGCTGTGGCCCACCAGGCGGTAGCTGATGGGGTGAGTGCCGAGATCCGGCATGTCGTCCGCACGGAAGATCACCTCGGAATCCATCTCCGTCTCGTCGGTGAAGAAGCTGGCCAGGGACATGGGGATGCCTTCCAGCACCTTGCGCAGGGAGGCCACGGAGGGGCTCACCTGATTCTTTTCGATCTGGGAGATAAAGCCGTTGGTCACACCGGAGCGTTTGGCCAGCTCGCGCTGGGAAAGGGCCGCCTTGGTGCGAACCGCCTTGAGGCGGTGACCGATATCCATCGATAGACACTCCTTGACTGTTTACTATTATTAAAATTGTGTTAAATATCTTATACCACCCCTGAGGGGTGACACCAAGCGGGGCGATAAAAGCCCTTTTTTATGGATTCAGGTGTTTAATTTAATAGGCAAGAGCCGGGTGTTACTAAACGCCTTAAGGATGAGGTGACCATGAAACCTGTCAGCGACATCAATACCCCCGACATGTCCGCCTTCTGGATGCCCTTTACCGCCAACCAGCAGTTCAAGGCGGCGCCGCGCATCCTGAAGTCGGCAGAAGGGATGTATTATCACTCAGAGGATGGCCGCAAGATACTGGATGGCACTGCGGGCCTCTGGTGTTGCAACGCGGGCCATGGTCGGCGCGAGATTGCCGAGGCGGTCTCCCAGCAGATCTCCCACCTCGATTTTGCCCCAACGTTCCAGATGGGTCACCCCCTGCCGTTCGAACTGGCCAACCAGCTGGTGGAGATCGCCCCCAAGGGCTTCGGCCATGTCTTCTATACCAACTCAGGTTCGGAGTCCGTGGACACGGCACTCAAGATCGCCCTGGCCTGGCAGCGAGCTCGTGGCCAGGGTACCCGCACCCGGCTGATTGGCCGCGAGCGAGGCTACCATGGTGTCGGCTTCGGTGGCATCTCTGTGGGCGGCATCCCCGGCAACCGCAAGTGGTTCGGCTCCCTGCTGACCGGGGTGGATCATCTGCCCCACACTCTCAACATCGCCAGGAATGCCTTCACCAAGGGGCTGCCGGAGGAAGATCTCAGCCTGGCTGACGAGCTGGAGAAGATCGTCTTCCTGCACGACGCCAGCAACATCGCGGCGGTGATCGTCGAGCCCATCGCCGGCAGCACGGGTGTCATCATGCCGCCCAAGGGCTACCTCAAGCGGCTGCGGGAGATCTGTACCAAACACGGCATCCTGCTCATCTTCGACGAGGTGATCACCGGTTTCGGCCGCCTGGGCTCTCCCTTCGCCGCCCAGGAGTTCGACGTCATCCCCGACATGATCACCTGTGCCAAGGGGCTCACCAACGGGGCCATCCCCATGGGGGCTGTGCTGGTGCAGAACCACATCTATGACGACATGATGGCGGCGGGCAAGGGAGCCATCGAGCTGTTCCACGGCTACACCTACTCCGGCCATCCGGTGGCGGCCGCCGCGGGCCTCGCGACCCTCGAGATCTATCGCAAAGAGAACCTGCTGAGTCGCGCCGCCGATCTGGCGGGCTACTGGGAGGAGGCGGCCCATTCGCTGAAGGGCTGCAAGCACGTGAAGGACGTGCGCAACTACGGGCTGGTGGCGGGCATCGAACTGGAGCCCATGCCCGATGCACCGGGCAAGCGCGCCTACGAGGTGTTCGTGCGCTGCTTCGAGAAGGGGGCGCTGATCCGGGTGACCGGCGACATCATCGCCCTGTCGCCCCCCCTCATCATCGAGCGCAGCCAGATCGACGATCTCTTCACCCTGCTGCAGGACGCCCTGCAGGCCCAGGACTGACCCCTTTATCGCACTGGATGGTGCCCGCCCCGGGCGCCATCTCCCTGTGCCGCCCCCGACGCGGCGAGGGGAGGACGGATGACCCATCACGGAGGATTTATGAGTTACAGGATCGACAACTTCATCGACGGCGAGACGACCGAGAGTCGCAGCGAACGTTTCGGCGCCATCTTCAACCCGGCCACCGGCCAGCAGCAGGGCTCCGTCGTCCTCTCCACTGCCGCCGAGTGTGCCGAGGCGATCGCCAGTGCCGAACGTGCCTTTGCCGACTGGTCCCAGACCCCGCCCCTGGTGCGCGCCCGGGTGCTGTTCCGCTTCAAGGAGCTGATGGAGCAGCACAGGGACGAGCTGGCCCAGCTCATCAGCCGCGAGCACGGCAAGGTCTTCTCCGACGCCCAGGGTGAACTGACCCGGGGTCTGGAGGTGGTGGAGTTTGCCTGCGGTATTCCCCATCTGCTCAAGGGGGAGCACTCCCTCAACGTGGGCCGCGGGGTGGACAGCCATTCCATGATGCAGCCGGTGGGGGTGTGCGCCGGCATCACGCCGTTCAACTTCCCTGCCATGGTGCCGCTCTGGATGTTCCCGGTGGCGCTGGCCTGCGGCAACACCTTCATCCTCAAGCCCTCGGAGAAGGATCCGTCCCTCTCTCTGCGCATGGCCGAGCTGCTCAAGCAGGCGGGCCTGCCGGACGGGGTGCTCAACGTGATCAACGGCGACAAGGAGGTGGTGGACGTGCTGCTGACCGACCCGCGGGTCGGTGCCGTGTCGTTTGTGGGCTCCACCCCCATCGCCCAGTACATCTATGCCACCGCCTCGGCTCACGGCAAGCGGGTGCAGGCCCTGGGCGGCGCCAAGAACCACATGGTGGTGATGCCGGACGCGGATCTCGATCAGGCGGTCTCCGCCCTGATGGGGGCGGCCTATGGCGCCGCCGGCGAGCGCTGCATGGCGATCTCGGTGGCCGTGGTGGTGGGTGACGAGACTGCCGACGCCCTGGTCGCGAAGCTGTCGCCCCTGGTGGCGGCCCTGCGGGTCGGGCCGGGCCTCGGTCAGAGTCCGGAGAACGAGATGGGGCCCCTCATCAGCCGCGAGCACCTGGCCAAGGTGCGCGGTTATGTGGATCAGGGGGTGGCCGAGGGGGCCGAGCTGGTGGTAGATGGCCGTGGGGTGAGTCACGGTGAGGGCTACTTTATCGGGGGCAGCCTGTTCGACCGGGTGGCGCCCGAGATGCGCATCTACCGGGAGGAGATCTTCGGCCCCGTGCTCGCCATCGTGCGGGCACCGGACTACGAGACGGCGCTGCGCCTCATCAACGAACACGAGTACGGCAACGGTACCGCCATCTTCACCTGCGACGGGGATACCGCAAGGGACTTCACCACACGGGTTCAGGTCGGTATGGTAGGGGTGAACGTTCCCATTCCGGTGCCCATGGCGTTTCACAGCTTCGGTGGCTGGAAGCGGTCCATCTTCGGGCCGCTCAACATGCACGGGCCGGATGGGGTGCGCTTCTACACCCGGATGAAGACGGTGACTGCCCGCTGGCCCCAGAGCCTGCGCGCTGGCGCCGAGTTCTCCATGCCGACCATGAAATGATCAACATGCAGCAGCTAGCCCGGACATGGCCCGGCGGAAGGGATCCGCCGGCGTGCCCGCTATCCCTGTGAAGGAGTGACAGATGCGACTGGGTATTCTCGATTGTGACCGGCTGGACCCCGATTTGGTGGGGGATTTCGGCCCCGTTTACTCCGAGATGTTTATCAAGGGTTTCCGGGCGCTGGCGCCGGAACTGGAATTCCGGGTCTGGTCGGCGCTCGACGGCGAGCTGCCTGATGACCTGACCGAGTGCGATGCCTGGCTGATCACCGGCTCTCGCCACGACGCCTACAGCGACGTGCCCTGGATCCTGGCGCTGCGGGAGTGGATCCGCCGGGCCCACGACGCCAACGTCAAGCTGGCGGGGGTCTGCTTCGGCCATCAGGTGATCGCCCAGGCCCTGGGGGGCGAGGTGATGAAGTCCACCAAGGGGTGGGGGCTGGGTGTCTCGGTGCACGCCATGCAGGCGGTGAAACCCTGGATGGCGCCGGGGCTCGAGACCATCCGCATCCTGGCCAGCCACCAGGACCAGGTGGAGCAGCTGCCGCCGGGGGCGACCCTGCTGGCGGGCAATGACTTCTGCCCCAACTTCATGTTTTTGCAGGGGGACAACATAGTGGCCATTCAGGGCCACCCGGAGTTCTCGGTGGAATACAACCGTGCGCTGATCGAGCGGCGGCGGGACCGGCTGCCAGACGCACACTACCAGAGCAGCCTCTCCTCCCTGGAGGGGGAAGTGGACTCCGCCACCATGATGCAGTGGCTGCTGCAGTTCCTCGGCATCCTGCCGGTCGGGGTTGCCGCACACTGAGCCGCCGTTTGTCATATCCGCCGCGCTGATGCTAGATTTTGTAGCAAAATGAAGGATCAAGCGGCGATATGCCCAGTTCGGATGATACACTGGCCGCCATTTTTGGCGGCCTTGTCCATCAAGGACAGCCGCGCCAGCCTGTGAGGGTGCAACCTTGAAACTACAGCAGTTGAAGTATCTGATCGCGGTGCGGGACCACAATCTCAACGTCTCCGTCGCTTCCGATGCGCTCTATACCAGCCAGCCTGGGGTGAGCAAGCAGATCGGCTTGCTGGAGAGCGAGCTGGGGGTGCGTATCTTCGAGCGTCGCGGCAAGCACCTGCACCGGATCACCCCGGTGGGGGAGGAGATCATCAAGTGTGCCGAGGCCATGCTCAACATCGAGAGCAAGATCAAGGCCATCTCCCGGGAGTACCTGGATCCGACCGTGGGCACCCTCAACATCCACACCACCCACACCATCGCCCGTTACCTGTTGCCGAAAAGCGTCACCTACTTCACCAAGAAGTACCCCAAGATCTCGTTCCACCTGCATCCCGTGATGTCCGCCACCAAGGAGCAGATCAGCAAGGGATATTCGGATTTTTCCATCGTGGCCCACGAGATAGGCTTCGACAAGGAGCTGATCGCGCTGCCCGCCTACCTCTGGACCCTCTCCCTGGTGGTGCCGCAGGATCACCCCCTGGCCAAGGTGAAGAAGCCGACCCTGGAGCAGCTCTGCCAGTACCCCATCCTCAGCTACGAGAGCGGTGCAACCGGGCGCCAGGTGCAGGACAAGGTGTTTCAGGCCGCCGGCCTCACCCCCACTTACTACATGACAGTGATGGATGCCGGCGTCATCAAGCGCTACGTGGAGCTGGGCTTTGGCATCGGCATCATCTCCTCCCTGGTGGCCAACGACCACGACGCCCCCGGCCTCGTGGCCATCAACCTGGAGCACCTGTTCGAGCCCTGCCCGGCCCAGATCTGCTTCAGCAAGAGCATTCTCTTGCAGAACTACATGTATGACTTCATCAGCTCCTTCTCCCCTCATCTCACCAAGGAGATGATCCAGAACGTGATGCAACAGCCGACCCAGGCGCGCATCGACGAACTGCTGGCCGGGGTGGAACTGCCCGTCTACTGAACGCTCTCCCGTTGTCTGTCCGGCACCCCGGGTGCCGGCGCCTGCCCGCCCTGTCGAGGTTCCCATGTCCCGCATTCTGCTGCTCGCCAATCTCAACTGTGATCACGTCCTCTCCCTGGCCGAGCCTCTGGTGGCGGGGGCGCGGTTGCAATACGTGGATCAGGGTCGCCGGCTCGGGGGTGGTGCCGCCAACACCGGCATCGGGCTGGTCTGGGCCGGGCACGAGGTGATCATCGCCTCCCGGATCGGGCTGGACGAGACCGGCGACTGGCTGCTGGAGCAGGCGGCCTCCTATGGCCTGGACTGCAGCCACGTGGAGCGCTTCGGCGGCGAGACGGGGGAGCTGCTGGTGCTGGTGGATTCCACCGGGGAGCGCACCATACTGCGCCGTCCACGCCGCCCGGATCTGCCGGGGGATCTGCCGAGCGAGGGGGTGGACTGCCTCTATGTGAACTATCCCGGCACCGCCATCATCGGCTACATGCGCCAGATGCTGGGCAAGAGTTTCGTGGTGGCCCAGTACCCCAAGGGAGGGCAGGCGCGCCGCCCCTGCCACGTGCTGGTGGCCTCCCGCTCCGATCTCGGCGAGGTGAGCGACCCCTGGCAGCATGCCCGCCAACTCGCCGGCGAGCAGCTCGAATGGCTGGTGCTCACCGAGGGCAAGGCGGGGGCCGTGGCCATCCACGGTGAGGAGCAGGTGCGGGTGGCGGCGCGGCCGGTCTCCGTGGTCGACACCACGGGAGCGGGGGATGCCTTCGCCGGCGGCCTCATTCACGGCCTGGCACGCGGCATGGCGATGGGGGATGCCCTGCAGTGCGCGGTGGACTGGGGCGCCTTCGCGGTCGCCTCCGAGAGTTCCATCCCCTCCCAGGCCCTGAAGAACTGGCTGAAACATCCTCACTGAGCCCCTCTGACGGCAGGCCGCCCGGGCGACGGGAACCCTCCTCTCCCCGGCATGTTGACGCCGGAAACGGCCAAAACCCCGGGCCAAGGCGGCAAGTTTGCGATCAATCAAAGAAAGTGCCGATTTATGTACATCTTCATCGACACCCGTCCGGGCTGCTCTTAACCTTGTCACTCCACGACTCGGTCGAAGCGGCAACCCCGTGCGAAAGCATGTGCAGTCTTCCCTCTTTGGCCATCGGCTGTCGTCCTGATTTCTGGCTTGTAGTAAGAGGCAAGTGCGACCATGCAACTGACACGATTTACCGACTACGCCCTGCGTACCCTGACTTTCCTGGCGATCCAGCCCGGTGATCGCTTGTCGACCATCACGGAAGTGGCCGACACCTTCGCCATCTCCCGCAACCACGTGGTCAAGATAGTGCACCAGCTCGGCATCAAGGGTTACATCGAGACGGTGCGCGGCAAGCATGGGGGTATCCGGCTCGGTCGTTCCGCCGTCTCCATCAACCTGCGGGATGTGGTGATGGACATGGAACACGTTCTCTGCCCGGTGGACTGCAAGCGCGAGAACTGCCGCCTCTCCGGCGGCTGCCGTATCCAGGGCATTCTGCGCCGTGCCATGAACGCCTTCCTCGAGGTGCTGGGGGAGTACACCCTGGCCGATGCGGTGCGGGACCCGACCCGGCTCTGCCACCTGCTTGGCATCGAGCAGGACAATATCCTGACCATGGCCTGAGGGCGATGGCAGAACAAAGGGGCCTGATGGCCCCTTTTTGCTGTCTGCATAAATCTGGCTTGGAAATCGGTTCAGGGCTGGGGGACAAGCGTGATGGCGCCGTGCAGGCAGGCAAGGCCGCAGGCACCGCAGCCATCGCAGGCCGCCATGTTGACGCTGACCCCGCCGTTGCTGACCTTGATCGCCTGCAGGGGGCAGGCATCCTCGCACAACAGGCAATAGAAGCCCTGACGGGCCTGACAGCTCGCCTCTATCCTGACCCGGGTCTGCACCTGGCGGCCGAGGCGCAGGTCCAGCGCCCCGGTGGGACAGGCTCTGGCACAGCTGCCGCAATAGCTGCACTGGCCGCAGGCGAGATCCAGCACCGGGGTGCCGGCGACGGGGCTGCCAGCGTACTCGGGCCGGTCGGCGGGCTTGAGCAGGCCGTTGGGGCAGGCCTGGAAGCACGCCCCGCAGCGCTTGCACAGGGTGAGGAACTGGGACTCTTCGATGGCCCAGGGCGGGCGCGCCTCATGGCAAACCACCTTGGGTCTGCGGGGGCCTCTCAATGCGTGTGCCAGCCAGCGACAGAAAAAATGAGTCATGCTCACCCCTATACCTATTAGGGGTTAATTTTATCCAGTTTTCACCGGGCAAGCCAGAGAATAGCTCGGGGCAGGATCGCAAGCCGGGTTGCCCTTGTGTAAGCTAGGCGGATCTTTTTGCGGGATGAATGAACTCATGTGGCTATTTCTGTGGCGTGCTTCTCTGCTCTATGTCTTCCCCCTGCTGATGTGGGCTTACTGCCATCTCAAGGGTATCGAGTTCAGCGAACTCGATACCGGGGTCAACAGCCACAAGTGGGTGGTGCTGGCGGCCTATCTGATCTACGTGCTGCTCTGGTTGCTGCTCAACCGCTACCTCGAACTCTTCCTGCGCCAGCGGGGGCGTCGATGATGTGCCGGGTCGCAGCGCCGAGCGTGCCAGTGGTGTTCTCCCATACCTTGTCCAGACGGGGTGACCGATGAGCCCGCTGCTGACCTGGTGGCCCGCCGTGCTGGCGGCCCTGCTCGCCCTGCTGCTTGGCTGGCTGGCGGGGCGCCGCAGTGCCCGGGAAGAGGCCCTGCTCCTCGAAGAGCGTCATCAGGTGCTGCAGGATCGCTGTGACGAGCTGCAGGACGAGAAGATGCTGGCCCAGCAGAAGCTGGAGCAGCAGCAGACCCTCTTGCTCAAGCTCACCGCCCGTCTCAAGGATGCCGAAGCCACCTTGCGCAGCGAGCGCCTCGCCAGTGCTGAGAAGTTGCAGCTGCAGCAGCAGGCGGAGGCGCGCCTCAGCCAGCAGTTCGAAAACCTGGCCAACCGCATCTTCGAGCAAAACTCAGGTAACTTCCGCGAACTGAATCAAAACAGCCTGGATCTGCTGCTAACCCCGCTCAAGGAGCAGATCGAGGGCTTCCGCCGTCAGGTGGGAGAGACCCACGCCCAGGAGACGGCCCAGCGCCACAACCTCAAGTTCGAGCTGGAGCGCCTCGCCGAGCTCAACGCCCGCATGACGGAAGAGGCGGCGGCCCTGACCCGCGCCCTCAAGGGGGACAGCAAGCAGCAGGGCAACTGGGGCGAGGTGGTGCTGGCCCGGATCCTCTCCGAGTGCGGCCTGCGGGAGGGTCACGAGTACCACACCCAGGTCAACATCGAGGTGGACAAGGGCAAGCGCTATCAGCCCGATGTCATCGTTCACCTGCCCCAGGACAAGGACATCATCATCGACGCCAAGGTGTCGCTGACCGCCTATGAGCGCTGGTACAACGCGGACGACGAGCTGGAGAAGGCGGTGGCGATCAAGGAGCACGTCGCCTCGGTGCGCAACCACATTCGCGAGCTGGGCCGCAAGGATTACCAGCAGCTGCCCGGGGTGCGTACTCTGGACTATGTGCTGATGTTCGTGGCGGTGGAGCCCGCCTTCCTCACCGCCCTGGAGGCGGATCCCTCCCTGGTGCGCTACGGGCTGGATCACAACATTCTGCTGGTGAGCCCCACCAACCTGATGGTGGCGCTGCGCACCATAGAGAATCTGTGGCGCTACGAGCGGCAGAACCAGAACTCGCGCCAGATCGCGGAGCGGGCGGGCCGCCTCTACGAGAAGCTGCGGCTGTTCGTGGAGGAGATGCAGCAGATGGGGGGCAGCCTGCACAAGGCGCAGGAGAGCTACGACAAGGCGATGGGGCGGCTGGTCAATGGCCGCGGCAACCTGATCGCCCAGGCCGAGCGATTTCGCGAGCTGGGGGTGGAGGTCACCAAACCCCTGCCGGAGTCTCTGGTCGACAGGGCGCTTGAGCGGGAGGAGTCGGCCGAATGAGGCGCTCGCTCACTTGGATGACGACAGCAGAAAGGGCAGCCAGTGGCTGCCCTTTCTGCGTCTGCGCCCCTGTGGACGGCGGCTCATTGCTTCCAGAAGGAGGGGAAGAAGAGCACCGCCACGGTCAGGATCTCGAGCCGTCCCAGCAGCATGCCGAACGACAGGATCCACTTGGCGGAATCCGGCAGGCTCGCAAAGTTGGTGCTGGGGCCGATGACCGGCCCCATGCCCGGGCCCACGTTGGCCACGGCGGTGATGGAGCCCGAGATGGCGGTCAGGGGATCCAGGCCGATGGCGGCCAGCAGGGCGGCGATCAGCAGGATGATGGCGAAGTAGACCAGCACGAAGGAGATCAGGGAGCGGATGATGGCGTCGTTCACCGGGCGGCCGTTGTACTTCTGCGGGAAGACGCCGGAGGGATGCATCAACTGGCGCATCTGCTTCTTGAACAGGGCGAAGGCCACCTGTACCCGGAAGATCTTGAGGCCGCCGGAGGTGGAGCCAGAGCAGGCACCGAGCGCCAGCAGGATCATGAAGATGATGCTGGTGAGCGGCCCCCAGGTGCCAAAATCGCCGAGGCCGAAGCCGGTGGTGGTGAGCACGGAGACGATGTTGAAAGTGCTGATGCGCAGGGCGTCCATGAAGCCGTAAATATCTCTGACCCACAGATAGAAGGTCACCACCACGGTCACCCAGACTATCAGCCAGAAGAAGCCCTGTACCTGGGCATCCCGCAACAGGCTGTTGTCACGTCGGGAGAGGGCCTGTACATAGAGCAGGAACGGCAGGCCGCCAAGAAACATGAAGAGGGTGCCTATCCAGTGTGCCGCGTTGGAGAAATGGGACATGGACTGATCCGAGGTGGAGTAGCCGCCGGTGCTGAGGGTGGTCATCGAGTGGTTGACCGCCTCGAACAGGGTCATGCCGCTTACCCAGTAGGCCAGGAAACAGAGCATGGAGAGCACCAGATAGACCAGCACTATGTTGTTGGCCACCGTCTTGGCGCGTGGGGCGCTCTTGTCGGACCAATCCGAGCTCTCGGTCTGGAACAGCTTCATGCCCCCCACGTTGAGGTAGGGCAACACCGCCACCGCCATCACGATAAAGCCGACGCCCCCCAACCATTGCAAGATGGAGCGCCACAGCAGGATGCTATGGGCCATGTTGTCCAGCCCGGAAAGCACGGTGGAGCCCGTGGTGGTCACCCCCGACATGGTTTCGAAGTAGGCGTCGGCAAACCCGATGTGGGTGATGAAGACGAACGGCAGGGCGCCGAAGACGCAGGCCACCACCCAGACCGAGGTGGTGAGCAGGAACATCTCCCGCACCCCGAGGTGGAACTCCTCCTTGCGCCCGTAGTGCAGGCAGAGCAGGGCGGCGCCGTGGGTGATGAGCACCGACTTGAGAAATTCGACGAAGCCTTCCGAGCCGGTCAGCAGGGCCAGCAGGGTGGGCAGCCACATGAAGAGGGCCAGCTTGGAGAGCACCAGCCCGAGGGTGAAGACGATGGGACGCAGCTTGATCATGCAAGATAACCTGGTCGTTGATTAAAAAAAGACCCGGACCTTGCCTGCAGGAAGGAGCCGGGTCTGGATGCCGTTGCCTGGTACATGGCCGGCTTACAGGAAGAAGGGACTGGGTTGGAACAGGCGCTCCACTTCCGGGATGTACTTCTTGTCCACCAGGAACATGACCACATGGTCATCCTGCTGAATTTTGGTGCGATCGTGCGCGATCAGCACCTCGTCACCCCGGACCACGGCGCCTATGGTGGTGCCGGGCGGCAGCTTGAGCTCGCCCACCGTCTTGCCCACCACCTTGGAGGTGTTCTCGTCCCCGTGGGCGATGGCCTCGATGGCTTCGGCCGCACCGCGGCGCAGGCTGTAGACGTTGGCGATGTCGGCCCGGCGCACATGGGTCAGCAGGGCCGAGATGGTGGCCTGCTGGGGGGAGATGGCGATGTCGATGGAGCCACCCTGCACCAGATCCACATAGGCGCCACGCTGGATCAGCACCATTGTCTTCTTGGCACCCATCTTCTTGGCGAGCAGGGCCGACATGATGTTGGCCTCGTCCTCGTTGGTGACCGCGATGAAGACGTCGATCTGTTCGATGTGCTCCTCCGCCAGCAGCTCCTGATCCGCCGCATCACCACAGAAGACGATGGTGTGCTCCAGATTCTCGGAGAGCTGCTCCGCCCGCTTCTGGTTGCGTTCGATGAGCTTGACGCTGTAACGCTTCTCCAGCTGGCGGGCGAGGCCGGCGCCAATGTTGCCGCCCCCGACGATCATGATGCGCCGATAGGGACTCTCGAGGCGTTGCAGCTCCGACATCACGGCGCGGATGTGGCCCGCCGCCGCCACGAAGAAGACCTCGTCGTCCGCCTCTATGATGGTGGTGCCCTGGGGACGGATGGAACGACCCTGGCGGAAGATGGCGGCGACCCGGGTCTCGATGTTGGGCATGTGATCCCGCAAGGTGGAGAGGGCGTTGCCCACCAGGGGGCCGCCGTAGTAGGCCTTGACCGCCACCAGACCCACCTTGCCGCCGGCGAAGTCCACCACCTGCAGGGCGCCGGGATACTCGATGAGACGGCGCACATAGTCCGTCACCAGCTGCTCGGGGGCAATCAGGTGATCCACGGGCACGGATTCTGGCAGGAACAGGCGATCCCTCTCCACCAGGTAGGCCGGGGAGCGAATACGCGCCACCTTGTTCGGGGTGTTGAACAGGGAGTAGGCCACCTGGCAGGCGACCATGTTGGTCTCGTCACTGTTGGTGACCGCGACCAGCATGTCTGCATCCTGGGCACCCGCCTCGCGCAGCACCCTGGGGTGGGCGCCGTGGCCATTCACCACCCGCAGATCGAACTTGTCCTGCAACTCCCGCAAGCGATCACTGTCGGTGTCGACGATGGTGATGTCGTTGTTCTCGCCGGCGAGGTTCTCGGCCAGGGTGCCACCTACCTGACCTGCGCCCAGAATGATGATCTTCATATGGACATCGTACTCAAGGTTGTTGCTTCGAAATGAGGCGGCCCGTCACCGGGCCTACCATCCGCCTGTTCGGCCTACAGCTTGATGAGCTTGGCATAGTAGAAGCCATCCATCTCCGCCTCACCGGGCAGGAACTGGCGGCCAGGACTGGCCGGGGTGTCCGCTGCATGCAGTGGCACCAGGCGGGCATCCGTGGTATCGGCCAGGAAGGCGCGGATCTGCTCCCGGTTCTCTTCCGGCAGCACGGAACAGGTGGCGTAGAGCAGGGTGCCACCGCTTTTCAGCTTGCCCCAGAGTGCGTTCAGGATACGGCGCTGCAGTTCGGCCAGTTCACGGATGTCCTGGTCCCGGCGCAGCCACTTGATGTCAGGGTGGCGACGGATGACGCCGGTGGCGGAGCAGGGGGCATCCAGCAGGATGCGGTCGAACTGCCCCTGTGGCCACCACAGATCCGGCGTGCTGGCATCCCCGTGGATCACCTGGGCATGGAGGCCGATGCGATCCAGGTTTTCCTGCACCCGCTTGAGGCGCTGCTCGTCGGCATCCACCGCGACGACGCCAGCCAGCTTGGGTTGGCGCTCCAGCAGGTGGGCCGTCTTGCCACCGGGGGCAGCGCAGGCATCCAGCACCCATTCCCCCGGCTGGGGGTCGAGCAGGCGGGCGGCCTGCTGGGCAGCGCCGTCCTGCACGGAGCAGTCGCCCTGTTCGAAGCCGGGCAGTTTGGTCACGTCGCAGGGGCGTTCCAGCAGGATGCAGTCTTCCCCCTCTTCACCGGCAGAGGCCGGGATACCCGCCTCGCTCATGCGGGCCAGCATGGCCTCGCGGCTCTGGCGCTGGCCGTTGTTGCGGATCCACATGGGGGGACGCTGATTGTTGGCCTCCATGATGAATTCCCAGTTGTCGGGATAGGCCTGACGCAACCGCTTGGTGAGCCACTCCGGGTGGCCGAGGCGGATGCTGGGCACGCGGTCGATGCGCAGCAGTATGACTTCGGCGCTGCGCTGGAAGTTGCGCAGCACCCCGTTGATGAGGCCGCGCAGGGAGGAACCCTTGAGCAGCTTGACGGCGTTGACGGTCTCGGCCACCGCGGCGTGAGCCGGGATGCGGGTGTAGATGAGCTGATAGAGACCGACCAGGATCAGGTAGTGGAAGATGCGGCTCTTGTTCTTGAGCGGCTTGTCCATCATCTCGCCGACAGCGGCATCGAGACGGGGCAGCCAGCGCAGGGTACCGTAGCAGAGTTCTTGCAGGAGGGCGCGATCGCGGGGCGCGACTTTCTCCTGGGCAGCAGGCAGAACGGCGGAGAGGGATTGGCCCTGATCCAGCACCTGTTGAATGACGAGAGCAGCCTGTGCGCGTGTTTTCATAGCGTTACCTTAGATGCACAAGTCGGGGCATGAGCCCCGCCTGTGTCAATTCAATCCAGATCAAAGCAGTTGCGTGCCGGCTTCAAACCAGTCGCGGCGAGAGTTGAGCAGATCCGTGACGGACATGGCCTTCTTGCCGGGGGGCTGCAGGGTCAGCAGGCGCAGCACACCCTTGCCGGTGGCCACGTCAATCCCCTGCCTGTCGGCCTTGAGCAGGGTGCCGGCCGCCTGGCTGTGCTCCTGTGCGACGACCTCGGCCTGCCACACCTTGACGGTCTGGCCGGCGACCTCGAACCAGCTGATGGGCCAGGGGTTGAAGGCGCGGATGCAGCGCTCGATGGCGGCAGCGTCCATGGACCAGTCGATGCGCGCCTCTTCCTTGGAGAGCTTCTCGGCGTAGTTGGCCAGGGTGTCGTCCTGCGGCTCGGCGGCGGTGTTGCCGGCGGCCATGGCATTGAGGGTGTCGACCAGTGCCTGGGGGCCCAGACCGGCCAGCTTGTCATAGAGGCTGGCTGAGGTTTCATTGGCCGCAATGGGGCAGGTCACCTTGCGGATCATGGCGCCGGTGTCCAGTCCCACGTCCATCTGCATGATGGTGACGCCGGTCTCGGCATCGCCCGCCCAGATGGAGCGCTGGATGGGGGCCGCGCCGCGCCAGCGCGGCAACAGGGAGCCGTGCACGTTGATGCAGCCCAGACGCGGGGTGTCGAGCACCACCTTGGGCAGGATCAGGCCGTAGGCCACCACGACCATCAGATCTGCGCCCAGTGACGCCAGTTCAGCCTGTGCCTCTTCGTTACGCAGGGAGGCTGGCTGATAGACCGGCAGTTCGTGGGCCAGCGCAAGCTCCTTGACCGGGCTGGCGGTGAGCTTCTGGCCACGGCCGGCGGGCTTGTCGGGCTGGGTGTAAACGGCGACGACCTCGTGGTCGGAAGACAACAACGCCGCCAGGTGACGGGCGGCGAAGTCGGGGGTACCGGCAAAAATCAGTTTCAGCTTGTTCAATGGGACAGATCCTCAGAGGACTTTGCGATCTTCACGGGCCATCTTTTCCAGCTTCTGACGAATGCGCTGGCGCTTGAGGGGGGACAAGTAATCCACAAACAGCTTGCCGACCAGATGATCCATCTCATGTTGTATGCAGATGGCGAGCAGATCGTCCGCTTCCAGCTCGAAGGTGTTGCCGTGGCGATCTTGCGCCCTGACCTTGACCCACTCGGCGCGCGGCACCAGAGCCCGGTTGCCGGGCACGGAGAGGCAACCCTCTTCGATGCCGGTACTGCCGGACTGCTCCAGGATCTCCGGGTTGATCAACACCAGCTGATCTTCACGGTTTTCAGAGACATCGATGACGATGATACGCTGATGAATGTCGACCTGAGTCGCGGCCAGGCCTATGCCTTCCTCCGCGTACATGGTTTCGAACATATCATCTACAATGTGTTGTAACTCGGGTGTAAAGGCCTCGACAGGGGCCGCGACTGTGCGCAGGCGTTCATCGGGGAAACGCAATACATCTAGAATGGCCATAATTTTTTCTTTAGTTTCATATAAACGCAGTCAATATTGACGTAATTCTAGTCATTTACGCCGACAAAAAACAGCAACACTTTGCGTGCAGAAGTAACAGGGAGTGTTATGTATCTGAAGCAAATCGTCGTCGCCTGCCTGGCGACAGCCCTGGCCGGTGGCGCCATGGCACAGCAGTTGACCCTGAAATCCGGTTATCCCGAGGCCTATGTGGTCCAGAAGGGAGATACCCTCTGGGATATCTCGGGTCAGTATCTCGCCGAACCCTGGCTCTGGCCACGCCTCTGGAACATCAATCCCCAGATTGCCAATCCACACTGGATTTACCCCGGTGACGTGCTGCATCTGAGCTGGGTCAACGGTGAGCCACGCCTCGGCAAGGCCAGCCAGGGGGGCAAGCAGGTCATCCACCTCTCGCCCAAGAACCGGTACGAGAACAAGGCCAATCCGATCCCGACCCTGCCTATAAGCGAGATAGGCCCCTTCTTGCAGACCGATCATATTCTGGCCAACAGCCAGCAGAGCAAGGATCTCCCCTATGTGCTTGGCAACAACGACAAACACATAGGCATGCTGGAGGGTGACACCCTCTACGTGAAGGGTTCCCTGACCCCCGGTCAGAGCTACGGCGTCTATCGCCCCGGCGTGGCATACAAGGACAAGCACACTGGCGAGCTGCTCGGTCAGGAGGCTGTCTTCGTCGGCACAGTGCGGGCGGAGGAGCGCCTGGACAACGACAGCACGCGCGTCACATTGACCCACAACAGGCGCGAGGTGTACCAGGGGGACAAGGTGATGCCGCTGCCGTCACAAGAGAGTCTCTCTGCCGTGTTCATGCCCAAGGCGGCGCCATCCATCTCGCCCGGGTATGTGATCGAGTTGCCGAGCAAGGTACACGGGGGAGGCAAGTTTGACGTCGTGCTGATAAATAAGGGGCAGCGCGATCAGGTTGCACCTGGCGATGTGCTCGAGATCCAGCGTCCAGGCGCAGGGTTGGTGGACAAGAATGGCAAGACGTCATATCGGGAATATGCATCCGTCTATGACAAGGCATTCTACTCTTCGGGCAAGTCGACCCTGCCTGCCGAGGCTGTTGCCAGGGTCATGCTGTTCAAGGTGTATGACAAGTTGAGCTATGGCCTCATCCTGCAGAGTCAGGATCTGGTCGGTTCTGGTTATCAGGTCAGTAACTTCTGACGTGCCCGTCCCTCTCGAACGGCTGTCACGGTGGCTGACGCTGGATGCGATCACCGGCGTTGGTCCGGTGACCGCGGCCCGTCTGCTCGCACATGCCGATGGCAATATCGACACCCTCTTTGAGTGTGATGACGGTCAGTTGCAGGCCCTGGGCCTGCTCCCGACCCAGATCAGTCAGCTGAGGCACCCTTCCCTCGTGGTGGAGCAAGGGCTGCACTGGGCAGGTGAGCCTAACAACGTCCTGCTGTGTCCGGATGATCCTGCCTATCCTGCGCTGCTCAAAGAGATCCCCGCCGCTCCGTTGCTGCTCTACTGCCGCGGGAATATCCCATCCCTCGCCTTGCCACAACTGGCGATGGTGGGTACCCGTCACCCCACTTATGCAGGCAAGGACAACGCGGCACGTCTGTGTGCCGAGCTGGTTGAATGCGGTCTGGCGATCACTTCGGGGTTGGCGCTGGGTATCGATGGCGTCTGCCATCAGCAGGCGATGGCATCGGGGGGCGTGACCCTGGCGGTGCTGGGCTCCGGGCTCGACTGCCTCTACCCAAGGCGCCATCAGGGGCTGGCGATGCAGATCCTCGAGCAGGGCGGTCTGCTCCTGTCCGAGCTGGCACCGGAAAAGGGGCCGCTGGCCGAACACTTTCCCCGCCGCAACCGCATCATCAGCGGTTTGTCGTTGGGGACGCTGGTGGTGGAGGCGGCCGAGCAAAGCGGTTCGCTCATCACGGCTCGTTACGCACTGGAACAGGGGCGCGAGGTCTTTGCCGTGCCCGGTGCTCCGCAGAATACCCAGGCTGCCGGATGTAACCGCCTGCTTCAGCAGGGTGCCAAGCTGGTCTTGAATGCGGCCGATGTGCTGGAGGAGTTGCCTGCTCTGGTGTCGGCCATGGGAGGAAGGGGAATTGCTTCCGTGGCATTGCATAATGGCGAATTGCCTTATGCCGATTTGTTGGATAACGTAGATTATGAAGCCACGAGCGTGGATACCGTTGCCGAGCGGGCTCAGCTTCCTGTCGAAGTCGTGTCGGGCAGGTTGGTTGAGCTGGAGCTGATCGGCGCAGTGATGGCGGTAGCCGGTGGATACGTCAAAGCGAGGAGGGCGAATCATGTTTGATGTATTGATGTACCTTTTCGAGACCTACATCCACAGCGATGCAGATGTGATGGTCGAGCAGGATGAACTCACCGACGAACTGAGCCGGGCCGGTTTCAATCAGGACGAAATCGAGAAGGCGCTCAACTGGCTGGAGCGGCTGGCCAATCTGCATGACAGCGAGCGGGAAGTGTACGTCACCGCCAGCGCGCAAGGGTCGATGCGGATCTACGCCCCGCAGGAACTGGCTCGCCTCAGTACCGAGTGCCGCGGTTTCCTGCTTTTCCTGGAACAGGCCCAGGTACTCAATGCCGAAACCCGCGAGATCTGCATCGAGCGTCTGCTCGAGCTGGACAAGCCGGACATCGAACTGGATGACCTGAAGTGGGTCGTCATGATGGTCCTGTTCAACGTGCCGGGCAGCGAGAATGCTTACCAGCAGATGGAAGAGCTGGTGTTTGACGAGTCAGACGGCGTCATTCACTGACAGTCCCGTGCCGCGCTGGTAGAATTCAGGCCATCTGGATTTCAAGGCGCGGCCCATGTCAAAGATCGATCATCACCTCTTTTCTGCCCACGAACACGCATTCGAGCGCGAACCGTGCCCGCAGTGTGGTGCCGATCTGGTGATCCGCCAGGGCAAGCACGGTCCTTTTCTGGGCTGCTCGGCCTATCCCGCCTGCGACTATATCCGCTCCCTCACCACCTCCGGTCGCGACATCGAGAAAGTACTCGACGGTTCGGCCTGCCCGGATTGTGGTCATCCTCTGGCGATCAAGAAGGGGCGCTACGGCCTCTTTGTGGGGTGTACCCAGTACCCGGCCTGTCAGCACATCGAATCGCTGCAGGAGAGTGACGACACCCAGATCCTCTGCCCCGAGTGCGGCAAGGGGCACCTTGTCAGCCGCACTTCGCGCTACGGCAAGCAATTCTACTCCTGTGATGCCTACCCCCATTGCAAGTATGTGGTGAACGACAAGCCGGTTCCCATGCCTTGCCCCGAGTGTGGCTGGGGCATCATGGTGGAGAAGAAAGTGAGGGGGAGCCTGCGCTGGGTCTGCCCGCAAAAGAAATGCTGCCATCAGATTGAGCGGGTATAATCCTGCCGCCATGATGCCGGTGGCTAACCGAGAGATTTCCTCTCGCCATGCTCCATATGGAGCACGTCGTATCAGTGGGTCGGCGTTCGATTGTTTCATGATGCGGCTACACAGCTGATATGTAGCATGGCCTGATGCCATGGGCCGCACATCAGGTTTCCATGAGGCCTGCATGTGTAAGATGATGGCCCTGAGGGCTGCCATGGCGGTTCAACCAACAACCCAGTGATGAGAGGCGACAGCTCGGCTGTCGCATTTTTTATGTCAAACGAATTTGAACAAGCCGTCATCGCCCTTGAAGGTGAAGGGGTGATTGCCTATGCCACTGAGGCCGTGTTTGGTCTGGGGTGTGATCCGGATTCCGAAACTGCGGTGCAGCGCCTGTTGGCCATCAAGCAGCGACCTGTTGAGAAGGGACTGATCCTGATCGCGGCCGAGCTGGCGCAGTTGCAGGATTACATCGATCTGAGCCAGCTCAGCGATGAGCAACTGGCGCGAGTCGAAGCCAGCTGGCCAGGCCCTTTCACCTGGATCATGCCGGCCCGCCCGACGACACCGTCCTGGCTGACCGGTCAGTTCGATACCCTGGCGGTGCGTGTCACGGCTCATCCTCAGGTGCAGGCCCTGTGCCGTGCCTTTGGGAAGCCGCTGGTCTCCACCAGTGCCAACCTGACCGGCGAAGAGCCTGCGCGTCGGGTTGCCGATATCGGTGAACTGCTGGCGAGCCAGCTGGCCTATATCCTGCCCGGCGAGGTGGGGAGCCAGGCCAATCCGTCGGAGATCAAGGACGCCCGTACCGGCGCCATCATTCGCCCCTCCTGAGCGGAGGCGGGATCCCGCGTAGCACTCGGGCGACAAGCCCATGACATCACAATAAAAATGGACAGGGCGTTCGAGATCCTGTCTGACTGGAGACAAGATGAGCAAACCGGATGTGGCCCAGGTCAAGGCCTTCCTGCTGCAGCTGCAGGACGAGATCTGCCATGGCCTGGAGCAGGCTGACGGCACCGGGCGCTTTGTGGAGGACCTCTGGCACCGCGAGGGCGGTGGTGGTGGCCGGACACGGGTGCTGCGCCATGGTGCCGTGATAGAGCAGGGGGGCGTCAACTTCTCCCATGTCTATGGTGACGCCATGCCTGCGTCGGCGACCGCGCATCGTCCCGAGCTGGCCGGTCGCAGGTTCGAGGCCATGGGGGTCTCTCTGGTGATCCACCCGAACAACCCCTATGTTCCGACCAGCCATGCCAACGTCCGTTTCTTCATCGCCGAGAAAGAGGGCGAGGCGCCCATCTGGTGGTTTGGCGGTGGCTTCGACCTGACACCGTTTTATCCGTTTGAAGAGGATGTGCGGCACTGGCATCAGGTTTCCCATGATCTCTGCCGACCCTTTGGCGAGGAGATCTACCCCGAGTTCAAATCCTGGTGTGATCGCTACTTCTTCCTCAAGCATCGCAACGAGACGCGCGGAGTCGGTGGGCTCTTCTTCGACGACCTGAACCGCTGGCCGTTCGAGGAGTGCTTCGCCTTCATGCAGGCGGTGGGCAAGGGGTATCTCGATGCCTATCTGCCCATAGTGGCACGGCGCAAGGCGCTGCCCTATGGTGAGCGGGAGCGGGAGTTCCAGCTCTACCGCCGGGGCCGGTACGTGGAGTTCAACTTGGTGTATGACCGGGGGACCCTGTTTGGTCTGCAAACCGGGGGACGCACCGAGTCGATCCTGATGTCGATGCCACCGCTGGCTCGCTGGGAGTATGACTGGCAGCCGGAGCCGGGGAGCCCAGAGGCGTTGTTGTATGCCGATTACCTTGCACCGCGGGAGTGGCTGTGAACCGAGGGGCCATGACGGCCCCTTTTTACTGGCCGATATTCGGCTTGTCCCCGCATCAGAAAACCCGTTAAATCGGGATATTGCCCCCTGATGGAACTCTTTGATGGATCGTTATCTGGTTTTTGGCCACCCGGTGCGCCACAGCAAGTCCCCTTTCATCCATACCCTGTTTGCCAGACAAACCCAGCAGGATCTGGAATATGGTCTGGCCGAGCCGGCTGTCGACGAGTTTGGCGAAGCCCTGCGTACCTTCTTTGCCCAGGGCGGGAGGGGATGCAATGTCACTGTGCCCTTCAAGGAGCAGGCATTTGCCCTGGTCGACCGGCTGAGCCCCAGGGCCAGGCGGGCGGGCGCGGTCAACACCATCAAGCTGACCGATGACGGCGTGCTGCTCGGGGATAACACGGATGGTGCCGGGCTGGTTGCCGATCTCAAGTCCCATGGCGTGGCGCTGGCCGGGAGCCGGATCCTGTTGCTGGGTGCAGGCGGTGCTGCTCGCGGTGCCCTGGCACCGCTGCTGGCCGAAAACCCGAAGGAAGTGGTCATCGTCAACCGTACTCATGCCAAGGCCGAGCAGCTGGCTGCCGAGTTTCACGATCTGGGGGCGGTCAGTGCCCAGACCTATGCCGGGTTGGCTGGCCGGTTCGACCTCATCATCAACTCGACCTCTGCCAGCCTGCAAGGGGAGTTGCCCCCCCTGGATCCTGCCCTTATCCATGCCGACATCACCATCTACGACATGATGTATGGTGCAACGGACACCGCCTTTATCGGTTGGGCCAAAGAACAAGGTGCGCGTCAGACGATGGACGGGCTCGGCATGCTGGTGGAGCAGGCCGCGGAAGCCTTCACCGTATGGCGTGGCATCCGGCCTGGTACCAAGCAGGTATTGAGGGAGCTGAAACGCAACCTGGGGATGCTATAACCTGGCCTGTGGGCCGGGTGGCGTGGTTAATTAGCCGAGCTCACCCCGGCTAGCGGCATTGATGGGCTGCCCTGCCTCTGCATATGCGCAGGGGCTGGGCCTCTTTTATTTGGCTGCGTGCATTTGCTGATGCTCTACGAGCGCGGGTACAGGTCAATCATATATAAATCAATTTAAAAACAGAGACTTATTTGTCTTTTGGCTTGCGCCCTTCCTCTTTTTTTCAGTTTTTTCTCTAAGCAGCGGAACTAGTGCGGCGAGCTGCTGACTAACAAGATAGTTGAGGAAGTGCTAGCTAGTCACCTTTATAACGCCCCGGTATTCGTACTGGGGATTTTTTTATGCGGCTGATAAATAAAGAAATTTATCTCTGTTACCTTGGGTGAAACTAAATTACATAAATTACTTTCACTTTCTGCTGCTTTGCTGTACAGTTGTCTGCGTAGGGTACAGAGGTAAGATGTTCTATCTTTCAGACCTTTTATTTCACGTAATTGAATGTGGCTGAATAGCAGCCCCGATGAGTCATCGTCGGGGCGTTTTTTTATGTGTTCGCGTTAGAGTAAATGCTTTAATTTGCGCAGTCTTTTGCTAGAATGAGACTGTTTCTTGAGGAAAACCAATCGTCTTTGTTCTCGAGAACTCGCTTTTTCCCAATTTTTTGAATTCATTTCTCAGGCCGGTCCGCAGCAGCGAGACTGGCCTCATTTTTATCCTTCCTCACGTTCCTTTGGTAATAAACTTTCAGTTTCGTTTGTGACAATCCTTTTGTCACATTTTTATAACTTGAGTGATGAAAACGGTGCCAAGGGTGTGAAAAGTTAATTCTCACAGCAGCCAAACAGGCTATCTATATGATTATAAAGGGTGGTGTGGTCGCGGAACGCGTATCAAGATGACGGGCGGAGGGCGCTTGTCTGAGGCTTGGGAGGGATGAAAGTCTTTCAATCAGCGGAGGGTCAACTCCGCTCATTGCCGCATGGAAGAGGAGCGGGTTACTCCTCTGTCTGATGCTCTTCGTCGGTGTCTGCCGGGTCGCTATCGGCATTGGACTGGTACCAGCCACTCAGTGTCTGGGCCAGCTTCTCAACCCCGATATTGGTCAGGGAGGAGAATGCCTCAACCTGGATCTGCGGACCCAGCTCAGCCACCGCCTGGCGCACCTTGATCACCTGGTTATTGCGGGGACCGGGGCTCAGCTTGTCAGCCTTGGTCAGCAGCAGCATCACCGGCAGTTCGCGATGGGAGCTCCACTCCAGCATGTTCATGTCGGTCTCTTTGAGCGGATGGCGGATGTCCATCAGGATGACCAGCCCTTTCAAGGACTCTCGGCGTTGCAGATATTCTGCCAGGGACTTTTGCCACTTAAGCTTCATTTCCAGCGGGACTTGTGCATAACCGTAGCCAGGCAGGTCGACCAGGCGCTTGCCCGGCTCCAGTTCAAACAGGTTGATTAGCTGGGTACGGCCCGGCGTCTTACTGGTGCGCGCCAGGTTCTTGTGTTTGGTCAAGGTATTCAATGCAGAGGATTTGCCAGCGTTGGAACGCCCCGCAAACGCAATTTCGACACCCCCATCATGTGGCAGGTGGCGGATGTCGGGTGCGCTGGTCACAAAATGCACCTTATTGAAATTCAGAGTTTGTGTATCCAACGTAAATTCCCCATAGAGAGAGAGGGTTATAGAGTTACTTTTTTGTGAAATCGTGTAAAATGGCGTCGCTTAAACGCGTTTATTTTAACATGCCTTCGGCGGCATGGGATCTGGAAGCCTAATAACGAGAAAGTTGGAACGCCATGAAGAACCTAGTCATTACACTTGCTCTGATGGTTGGCGTAACTGGGATGGCACAAGCCAAGGGCGATGCCGCTGCGGGACAAACCAAGGCTGCCGTCTGTGCGGCCTGTCATGGACCGGACGGCAACAGCCCAGTCGACATGTATCCCAAGATTGCTGGTCAGCACGCATCATATATCAAAAAACAATTAGTTGAACTGAAGGCTGCCGCTTCCGGCCAAACTGGTCGGGTGGCCCCCGTCATGGGACCCATGGCACTGCCCTTGTCCGATCAGGACATGGATGACCTGGCTGCCTACTTCTCCAGCCAGAAGGTCACTCCGATCGCCGTGCCTGACGAGGTGGTCGCTGCAGGCAAGGCGCTTTACATGGGTGGAGACATGGCACGTGGCCTGGCGGCCTGCACCGCCTGTCATGGGCCCCGTGGATCCGGCGTCGAGCAGGCCAAGTACCCCAGTCTGTCGGGGCAGCACCCGGCTTACATCAAGGCCCAGCTGGTCGCCTTCCGTTCGGCGACACGGGACAATGATCCCAACGGTATGATGCGGGATGTGGCCAAGAAGCTGACGGATCAGGATATCGAGGCGCTCTCCAAATATGTGGCAGGCCTGCACTGATCACTTCCTGAATCTATCTTGTTGAAAAGCACAGGGAACCATGGCGTTCCCTGTGCTTTTTTGACATTGTTCTCAACTTGTCAAAGTAGCCTGCCATTTTGTGAGAGATTTTCCATTCTCACGGCTTTCCGTGGCTGAAAAAAGTATGAAATCCATATTGTATAGTCTATGTATTTCAATCTGTTAATGGCAGATTCTGCCTTATATCAGTACTTGGGTGCGTCCTTGGTTGATTGAGCAGGGCGTGAAAATTGTTACAGTGTGCACATGGATTGATCGTGCAGGGCGGGACACCGCGTTCGCCGGTATGACAGGAGGTCGGCTCAAGGCATGGTGGTGATGAGCCGCACATGCAAAGACCAGGATGGTGACCGCCAGGGATGCGCGGAGTTGCGGGATGCAACCACCCCAGTGGGAGGCAGGATGCCACCAGTTCGGGTTAAACAAGCACACGCATATTCAGGACAGGCCAACAAGGGTCAGGAAGACCCAACGACATGATGCGCAGCAGTACGCCCAGGGACAAGGCGATGAGACACCAGGGAACGGGACTCGCATGACAGGATCAAGGCAGCTTCGGCTGCCTTTTTTCTATTGGGTCATTAACCCGCCAAGGCATTCTGTGTCAAAATACCAGCAACATGCCCAGAGGATGCCGATCCTGCGGTGTTCAGCGACCCAAAATGGTCGAATTGGTGCGGGATCCCACTCTTGTTCCAGATTTACTGTTCCCCGCTTCAGCATGCTCCCCGGACGAAACGATACCGGGCGGGTTCAATCCAGTTATTTGTCGGAGTCATTCATGTCGGCCAAACAACCCACCCGCAAGCCTACCGGCAAGCGCAAAGAATCAGATGCCAGTGCCCAGGAAGGTCGTGAGCGCAAGCGCGCCGCCAAGCGCAAGGGCTTGAAGGCGGGCTCCCGCCAGCAGGTCGATCAGGCCACCAAAAAAGGCGGCAACAAGCAGGCCAAGGATCCGCGCATCGGTTCCCGCAAACCCATCGCCCTCGTCGTGGACGAGAAGAGCAGCAAGCCGCAGGCACCCAAGGCCATTAAAGAGAAAAAGCTGGTGATGACGCCCGAGCAGGAGCTGGCCTCCATCGAGAATGATGATCGCCTCAACGATCTGCTGGATCGCCTCGATGCCGGTGAAACACTGGAAGCGGCAGAACAGGCCTGGGTCGACCAGCGTGTCGATCGCTATCAGGAGCTGATGGACGAGCTCGGCATCATCGACACAGACGAAGATGACGACGGTGACTTCGACGACATCGAGTATGAAGAATCCAAGGCACCGGCTTCCGAAGACGAGCTGTGGGAGCGTTTCAACCAGGCTGACTACCAGCCTGAAGCCAAGCCCGAGCCGAAGAAAAAGTGATGAGTGGATGGATGCTGGCCGCCCTGTTGGGGGGCCTTCTCTTGCTGGGGCTGGCGGTCTACGCCGGCACCCTGCTGGCCCGCCTGAAGCGGCAGCAGGATATGCAGCAGCGGGCAATTTCCGCCCGCAACGAGCGGATTCTCGAGAGCGTCAGGGTCATAGCCCATGCGGTGCGGGATGGTCAGTGCGACTACTCCGAAGGCGCCATCCGGCTGACCAACCTGCTGGATGCCTTGCAGATCAAGGGGGGGCGAGCCTTCGCCGACGAATTCCCCGGTCTGTACGGCCTCTACGACAAGGTGAAAGAGATGCCGACCCACGAGGCGCGGCGCGCCCTCAAGCGCAACGAAGTGATGAAGATGGATCTCGAACGCAGCGGCTACGAGGCCGAGCTGGAGGCGAAGATCCTCGACGATGTCGCCAGACTGAAGGATTTTCAGTTAAGCCGGTGAACGGATAACAAAGAAAGAGGAAGCAAGCGTGCAAGCAGAACAGATTGTGTGGGATCAGGCCCTGATCGAGAAATATAACTACAGCGGCCCGCGTTATACCTCCTATCCCACCGCGCTGGAATTCAACGAGGACTTCGGCTATCCGGACTTCGTCCAGGCTGCGGGCCAGTATCCGGCGCGTAATCTGTCGCTCTACGTGCACATCCCCTTCTGCCACAAGCTTTGCTACTACTGCGGCTGCAACAAGGTGATCACCCGTCATCAGCACAAGGCCGATCACTATCTCGATTACCTCGAGCGTGAAATCAAGGCCCAGGCTCCCCTGTTCAAGGAGCGTCTGGTGACCCAGTTGCACTGGGGTGGCGGCACGCCCACCTACCTGAACGAACCCCAGACCCGTCGCCTCATGGCCATGCTCCGGGAGCATTTCCACTTCGCTGAGGAGGGGGAGATCAGCATAGAGGTGGATCCGCGCGAGATTGAGCTCTCCATGCTGGATGTGCTGCGTGAGCTTGGCTTCAACCGCATCAGCCTGGGCGTGCAGGATTTCAACAAAGAGGTGCAGGTTGCGGTCAACCGCGAGCAGGACAACGACTTCATCCGCGCCATGCTGGTGAGGGCCCGCGAACTGGGGTTCCGCTCCACCAACCTCGACCTCATCTACGGCTTGCCGCACCAGAACCGGGAGAGCTTCCACCACACCCTGGAAGAAGTGCTCAAGACGGATCCGGCGCGCCTCTCCATCTTCAACTACGCTCACCTGCCGAGCCGCTTCGCCGCCCAGCACAAGCTGAAGGAGGCGGACATGCCGGCCCCCCGGGAGAAGCTGGCCATGTTGCAGGACACCATCGCCTTCCTGACCGGTCGCGGTTATCAGTTCATCGGCATGGATCACTTCGCCAAGCCCGATGACGAACTGGCCGTGGCCCAGCGCGAGGGCAAGCTGCACCGCAACTTCCAGGGCTATACCACCCAGGGAGACTGCGATCTGCTGGGGCTGGGGGTCTCCTCCATCAGCATGATCGGCGACGCCTATTCCCAGAACCATAAAGAGCTCAAGGCTTACTACGCCCAGGTGGAGGCGCTCGGCCACGCCCAGTGGAAGGGGTGCTCCCTCAATCGGGATGACCTGATCCGCCGCGAGGTGATCAAGCGCCTCATCTGCGACTTCTCCCTGAACTTTGCCGCCGTCGAGCAGGCCCACGACCTGGTGTTCAAGGAGTACTTTGCCGAGGATCTCAAGCTGCTGCAGACCTTCATCGACGACGGTCTGGTGCGCATGACGGACGAGGGGCTGGAGGTGGTTTCCACCGGCCAGCTGCTGATCCGCAACATCTGCATGTGCTTCGACGTCTACCTGCGCAGCAAGGCGCGCCAGCAGCAGTTCTCCCGGGTGATCTAAGCCGGTCGCTGCCGTTGGAAAATAAAAAAACCGCCTCTCGGCGGTTTTTTTATTGGGCTTGTTCCTGCTCAGCGCTGAGCCGCGCGGGCACGCAGTTCGGCCTTCTCGGTCTCGCTCAGGAAGGCCAGAGTGAGGCCGTTTTGCTGGGCGGTGCGGATTTCGCCTGCCGTCATGCCGGCGGCCGGTGCGGCCACTTCATACTCGTGGGGCAGGTCGATCCCCTCCACTGCGGGATCGTCGGTGTTGAGACAGGCCAGTACACCGGCGGCCAGGAACTGGCGGATAGGATGCTCGGCCAGGCTCGCCACCGTGGTGGTCTGCAGGTTGGAGGTGAGGCAGGACTCGATGCCGATGCGGTGCTCCGCCAGGTAGGCCATCAGGGCCGGATCCTGAATCGCCTTGACGCCGTGTCCGATGCGTTCGGCTCCGAGATCGCGGATGGCCTGCCACATGCTTGCGGGGCCCGCTGCTTCACCGGCGTGTACGGTCACGCGCATGCCCGCATCCCGCACCCGGCGGAAGTGGTCGGTAAAGAGTTCACCCGGGAAGCCCAGCTCGTCGCCGGCAAGATCGATGGCGACCAGCTTGTCGCGATGGGCCAGGCAGGCCTCCAGCTCGGCCCGGCACTGTTCGGTGCCGAAGGTGCGGCTCATGATGCCGATCAGGTTGGTCTTGACGCCGAAGTCACGGCTGCCGGCGGCCACACCGTCGATGACGGCCTCGACCACGCCCTGCGGGTGCAGCTTGTGGGCCATCGCCATGTAGGCCGGGCTGAAGCGCAGTTCGGCATAGTCGATACCGGCGCGGAGCAGATCTTCCACGTTCTCGTAGGCAACCCGGCGACAGGCGTCATAGTCGGCCAGCACGGCCACGCCCCAGTCCAGTTTCTTCAGGAAGGCCACCAGGCTCGGCTCGTTCTCGACGATCTGCACGTGGGGGCGCAGGGCTTCCAGTTCATCGGCCGGCAGTCGGATGTTGTGCTGACGTCCCAGCTCGAGAATGGTCTGCGGGCGGATGTTGCCATCCAGATGGCGATGCAGGTCGGTCAGGGGGAGGGATCTGTCAATCATGGGGCACCTTCTGCGAGTCGGGTTGGAAAGCCTGTCATTCTAGGCGGGGCGCTCGAAAAAGATACCCCGTTTTAAGGCAAACGGGGTCGGATTGATCAGGCTTTCCCTCAAGGCGTGATGGGAATCGTTTTTCCCGTAGACTCAGGGAATGTCGAGCTCCTTGAGCTTGCGGGTCAGGGTATTGCGGCCCCAGCCGAGCAGGCGGGCAGCCTCCTGCTTGTGACCATGGGTGTGGTCCAGCGCCGTTTCCAGCATGATCCGTTCGAACTGGGGCATGGCATCCGCCAGGATGTCGGTCTCCCCCAGTGCCAGCTTGGCGGCCACCCAGTCTTGCAGCTGCTGCTGCCAGCCGCCGGGCAGTGCGGGCTGGCCGGGCTCTGCCGTGGTGGTGATAGGGGTCAGCAGCTCGGTGGGCAGGTCGCTCACCAGCACCTCCTGACCCGAGGCCATTACGGTGAGCCAGCGACAGACGTTCTCCAGCTGGCGCACGTTGCCCGGCCAGGGCAGGCGGCTGATGTAGGTCTGGGTATCCGGGTGCAGGCTCTTGGCCTCCACGTTGAGCTCCTTGGCGGCCCGGAGCAGGAAGTGGCGGGCCAGCTGGGGGATATCCTCCCGCCGCTCCTTGAGGGCCGGGATGTGAATGCGGATGACGTTGAGGCGATGGAACAGATCCTCGCGAAACTCGCCATCCGAGACCCGTTTCTCCAGATTCTGGTGGGTAGCGGCGATGATCCGCACGTCCACCTGCACCGGTTGATGGCCGCCGACCCGGTAAAACTGGCCGTCCGCCAGCACCCGCAGCAGCCGGGTCTGCACATCCAGCGGCATGTCGCCTATCTCATCGAGAAACAGAGTGCCACCGTCGGCCTGTTCGAAGCGGCCGTGGCGGATGTTGTTGGCACCGGTGAAGGCCCCCTTCTCGTGGCCGAATAGCTCGGATTCGATAAGATCCTTCGGGATGGCCGCCATGTTGAGGGCGATGAAGTTCTTGTGGGCGCGGGGGCTGTGCTTGTGCAGCGCGTGGGCGACTAGCTCCTTGCCGGTGCCGCTCTGGCCGTTGATGAGGACCGAGATGCTGGAGCGCGACAACCGGCCTATGGCGCGGAACACCTCCTGCATGGCGGGGGCCTCACCGATAATCTCGGGCGTGGTGGTAGCCTCCTGCTGGCGCGCCTTGCGCTTGGTGCGCTGCTCCTTGAGGTGATTCTCTGCACGGCGCACCAGGGTGACTGCCTCGTCGATGTCGAACGGTTTGGGCAGGTATTCGAAGGCGCCGCGCTGGTAGGCGTTGACTGCGGAGTCGAGGTCCGAGTGCGCCGTCATGATGATGATGGGCAGGTCGGCCTGGCGGCGATGGATCTGTTCCAGCAGGCTCAGGCCGTCGATGCCCGGCATGCGGATGTCCGAGAGGATCACGTCCGGCGAGCGCATCTCCAGGGAGCTCAGCAGGGCTTCGCCGTCGGCAAAGCTCTCGCATTCGAAGCCTTCGCTGCCAAGGGTGCGCTCCAGGACCCACCGGATGGAGCTGTCGTCATCGACGATCCACACTTTTGCTGTCATGAGGTTCCCTTACTTGCGAAGTGGTAGGTAGATGGTGAATTCGGTGTGGCCGGGCCAGCTGATGCAATCGATGCGCCCCTTGTGCTGATCGATCAGATTCTGGGCGATGGAGAGGCCGAGGCCGGTGCCCCCCTCCTTGCCGGTGATCATGGGGTAGAAGAGGGTGTCGCGAATGGCGTCGGGAATGCCGGGCCCGTTGTCGATGATCTTGATCTCCGCCGCGAGACGATAGCGTTGGCCGTGGATGGTGATCTGGAAAGCGGTACGGGTCTTGATGCGGATGAGTCCGGCCTGATCCCCGAGGGCCTCGGCGGCGTTGCGCACAATGTTGAGAAACGCCTGCTGCAGCTGATCCGATTCCATCTCGAATTCGGGAATGCTGGGGTCGTAATCTCGCTCGATGCGGATCTGGGGGGGCAGTTCCAGATCCACCAGGCGGCGCACCTGCTCCAGTACGGAGTGGACGTTGTGCACCTTGTGCTGGCCGGGGCGCTGGGGGCCGAGCAACCGGTCGACCAGCACCCGCAGACGATCGGCCTGCTCGATGATGATGCCGGTGTATTCCCTCAGAGCCGGGTCGGGCAGCTCCTTTTGCAACAGCTGGGCCGCACCGCGCAGGCCGCCGAGGGGATTCTTGATCTCGTGAGCCAGGCCGCGTACCAGCTCCTTGGCCGCCTGCTGCTGGGCATGTTGCTGCAGCTCCTGGCTGATCTTCTTCTGCTGATCGATCTTGCGCAGCTCCACCACCATCAACCGCTGCTCGTGATCGGCCATGGGGCTGACGCTGATCTCCACGAGTCTGGGCTCCCCTTCCACCACCAGGGTCACCTCGCTGTCGGTGAAGCCCTGCCCCGAAATGAGGCACTGCTTGAAGCGTTGCAGGTCGAGGGAGATGTGTTCCAGCAGATGGGGCAGCTCGATGCCGATGAGCCGTCGCTCGCTGAGGGAAAGCAGTTGTTCTGCCGCCGGGTTGACGAATTGAATGCAGAGCCGCTCATCCATCAGGATGACGGCGGTCAGCAGGTTGTCCAAGAGTGTCTTGGCGTGATCCATGCGGGTTGGCACTGGTTTCTCCCTAAAACGGTGCTGCACACCAATTATGCACCAATATGGTGCATCAAGTTTACCCGCATCGGTGCATCACATCATCCCTAATTGGTCTTGGGAGTGGCCTTGACGGCCTGATTCACCCTCGTTCGATGCAGGTAAAAGGTGGCTGGCTTAGATTTAGCAAGGATCGTACCGTCTTTGGCGAGTAGTTCGAGCTGGGCCTCGTAGGCGCCGCGATCGAGGTTTTCGACCCGGATGGCAAGGCTGTTGTGGGCGAGGGGGGCGGCCTTGCCATTGAGGATCAGACGCATGTCGTATTGCCCCGGCGGCTGGGGAGAGACTTGACCCTGAAAGACGATGTTGCCTGTGTTGTCGCGCAAGGTGCTGCCCGGCTCCGGGGAGAGCAGTTCTATCACCAGGGGGGCTGCTTCCTGGGCTTTCTTGGCATCGGCGCCGGTCAGGTGGTTGAAGTCATCGACCTGGACCGAGTGGGGGGAGGTTCCGACCAGAGGAGAGACCCGCATGTCCACCTCTTTCGCGTTTTTGCCCGGGGGAGGGGCATCGGTGTAATGGGTCACCCCCTGGGGGTCGACCCAGGAGTAGACCTTGGCCGCCTGCGCGGTGCAGGAGGCGATCAGCAGGAGGCTCAGCATCCAGGGTACAGTGTTCATCCATCTCTCCTTGACGGGGTTCACCTTAATCCTATCAGAGAAAAAAGCATCGGGCCGACAGTCGGCGCACTGATCACGCTGCGATCTCAGCCAGGGTGATACCGCGACGTGATCGTGAAAATCCCGATGTTTTTCAGCAGTCTGAATGAAAAAACCCGCCTGATGGCGGGTTTGTCACAATGATGCGGATTAGACGGAGTAGTACAGCTCGAACTCCAGCGGGTGCGGAGTCATGCGGACGCGGTCTACGTCGTGCTGCTTCAGCTCCAGGTAGGAGTTGATGAAGTCGTCGCTGAACACGCCACCACGGGTCAGGAACTCGCGGTCTGCGTCCAGGGCTGCCAGGGCTTCGTCCAGAGAGCCGGCAACGGTCGGCACTTCGGCAGCTTCTTCCGGCGGCAGATCGTACAGGTTCTTGTCCATGGCATCGCCCGGGTGGATCTTGTTGATGATGCCATCCAGGCCGGCCATCAGCTGGGCAGCGAAGGCCAGGTACGGGTTGGCAGCCGGATCCGGGAAGCGTACTTCGATGCGGCGAGCTTTCGGGCTCGGCACCACAGGGATACGGATGGAGGCAGAGCGGTTGCGGGCAGAGTAAGCCAGCATGACCGGTGCTTCATAGCCCGGCACCAGACGCTTGTAGGAGTTGGTGGTCGGGTTGGCGAAGGCGTTGATGGCCTTGGCGTGCTTGATGATGCCGCCGATGTAGTGCAGTGCCATCTCGGACAGACCGCCATACAGGTCGCCTGCGAACAGGTTGACGCCGTCTTTGGCCAGGGACTGGTGGCAGTGCATGCCGGAGCCGTTGTCACCGAACATGGGTTTCGGCATGAAGGTCACGGTCTTGTTGTAGGCGTGGGCCACGTTGTGGATCACGTACTTCAGGACCTGTACTTCGTCAGCCTTCAGGGTGAGGGTGTTGAAGCGGGTAGCGATCTCGTTCTGACCGGCAGTGGCCACTTCGTGGTGGTGAGCCTCGACGACCTGACCCATCTCTTCCAGCACCAGGCACATGGCGGCACGGATGTCCTGGGAGGAGTCAACCGGTGCAACCGGGAAGTAGCCGCCCTTGACGAAGGGACGGTGGCCCTTGTTGCCGTGCTCGTAGTCGGTACCGGAGTTCCAGGCAGCTTCTTCGGATTCGATCTTCACGAAGCTGTGGCCCATGGTGTTGGAGAAGGTGATGTTGTCGAACATGAAGAATTCCGGCTCCGGCCCGAACAGCACGGTGTCAGCGATGCCGCTGGACTTCAGGAAATCTTCGGCACGCTTGGCGATGGAGCGCGGGTCGCGGTCATAGCCTTGCATGGTGGCAGGTTCAAGCACGTCACAGACGATGTTCAGGGTGGTCTCTTCGGTGAACGGGTCCAGTTTGGCGGAGGCCGCATCCGGCATCAGCACCATGTCAGACTCGTTGATGCCCTTCCAGCCGCCGATGGAGGAGCCATCGAACATCTTGCCGTCTTCGAAGAAGTCTTCGTCGACCTGGTGGGCAGGGATGGATACGTGCTGCTCTTTACCCTTGGTGTCGGTAAAACGCAGATCGACAAACTTGACTTCGTGTTCCTGGATCAGGGCCAAAACGTTCTGGGCTGACATGCTAAGTAACCTCCGGTGTTAAAACTCTTTGGGTGAATGCGTCGTCATATTCACATAAGCCAGTATCGTGCCAAGTTTGTGACAGCCTGATTTCAGGGCACTTGCACCGTTTCAGGTTGTCGGGACACCCGCTCTCAAGCCGGTTGCTGCATTAAAGTGGTGCAACCTTGGATCGTTTTGGTGCACCACCATGGTGCGCCAGCGTATCCAGGCCATCTAAGCAGGGTTTTGCGCCGGGGTCCATGATCCCGATCCTCCCTTGTGCGCGAATGTGTTGCAATTCTGCTAGGCAGATCACAAAGGCGAGAGTACAATTAGCGCCCAATTTTACCCGGTGTATTGAGGCGAGAATGTTAGAGAATTTACGCAATATTGCGATTATTGCGCACGTTGACCACGGCAAAACCACGCTGGTGGACAAGCTGCTGCAGCAATCCGGCACTCTGGATCGCACCAGCGAAGGTCAGGAACGGATCATGGACTCCAATGATCTGGAACGGGAACGTGGCATCACCATTCTCGCCAAGAACACTGCGATCCGCTGGAACGACTACCGCATCAACATCGTGGATACCCCGGGTCACGCCGACTTCGGTGGTGAAGTTGAGCGCGTGCTCTCCATGGTTGACTCCGTACTGCTGCTGGTCGACGCCGTTGACGGCCCGATGCCGCAGACCCGTTTCGTGACCCAGAAGGCGTTCGCCCAGGGTCTGAAGCCGATCGTGGTCATCAACAAGATCGACCGTCCGGGTGCTCGTCCTGACTGGGTAATGGATCAGGTCTTCGATCTGTTCGACAACCTGGGCGCCACCGATGAGCAACTGGACTTCAAGGTTGTTTACGCCTCTGCACTGAACGGTTGGGCCACCCTGGATCAGGACGTCCCGTCCGAGAACATGGAACCCCTGTTCCAGGCCATCGTCGACAACGTGGAAGCCCCCAAGGCTGACGTTGACGGTGCCTTCCAGATGCAAATCTCCCAGCTGGACTACAACTCCTACGTGGGCGTCATCGGTATCGGCCGCATCACCCGTGGTCGCGTCAAGACCAACCAGCAGGTCACCATCGTCGGTGCCAACGGCAAGCCCCGTACCGGCAAGGTTGGCCAGGTCCTGGGTTACCTGGGCCTGTCCCGTACCGAAGTGACCGACGCGCAAGCGGGCGACATCATCGCCATCACCGGTCTGGGCGAGCTGAAGATCTCCGACACCATCTGTGACAACAGTGCCGTCGAAGCCCTGCCGCCGCTCTCCGTTGACGAGCCGACCGTGAACATGACCTTCCAGGTCAACACCTCGCCGTTCGCCGGTAAAGAAGGCAAGTTCGTCACCTCCCGCAACATCCTGGAGCGTCTGAACCAGGAGCTGGTCCACAACGTGGCCCTGCGCGTGGAAGAGACCGAAGATCCGGACAAGTTCCGTGTCTCCGGCCGTGGTGAATTGCACCTGTCCATCCTGATCGAAAACATGCGTCGCGAAGGTTACGAACTGGCGGTATCCCGTCCGGAAGTTATCCTGCGTACCGTGAATGGCGAACTGCAAGAACCGTTCGAAACCGTCACTGTGGACGTGGAAGAAGCGCATCAGGGTTCCGTGATGGAGCAGCTCGGCCTGCGTAAGGGCGAGATGACCAACATGACCCCGGATGGCAAGGGTCGCGTCCGTCTGGACTTCATCATCCCGAGCCGCGGTCTGATCGGCTTCCAGACCGAGTTCCTGACCATGACTTCCGGTACCGGTCTGCTGTACCACACCTTCGACCATTACGGTCCGCACAAGGGTGGCAGCATCGGTGAGCGTCAGAACGGCGTGCTGATCTCCAACGCTACCGGCAAGGCCCTGACCTTCGCCCTGTTCGGTCTGCAAGACCGTGGTCGTCTGTTCATCGGTCACGCGACCGAGGTGTACGAAGGCCAGGTGATCGGGATCCACTCCCGCTCCAACGACCTGACCGTCAACTGCCTGAAAGGCAAGCAGCTGACCAACATGCGTGCCTCCGGTACCGACGAAGCCCAGGTGCTGACTCCGCCGATCCGCATGACCCTGGAACAGGCCCTCGAGTTCATCGACAACGACGAGCTGGTGGAGATCACCCCCAAGGCCATCCGTATCCGTAAAAAGCTGCTGACCGAACTGGATCGCAAGCGCGCAGGCCGTGCTTGATATCTGTTCATCGACAGACAGAGAGAGGCCTCAGGGCCTCTTTTTTTATGGCCGCGAGACGGAGGCTAGGTCGTTGCCACACCCAGGCGGGGCGCATCCGGCGGACCGGCGGGTGGTCAAATGGCCACCCTATCTGACACAATGACTGCATGATGACGCTTACGAGAATCAAGATGCAGCAGCAGAACCGCGGCCGTCTGGCCCATTTCCTCTCCTTCTTGCGCCACGACGGCGCCCACTTTGCCCAGTTCGTCTGGGGCCGCTTCCAGCAGGACAGGTTGACGGTCACCGCCGGTTACCTGGCCTATGTCACCCTGCTCTCCCTGGTGCCCATGATCGCCGTGGTGTTCGGCATGATGTCGGCCTTTCCGGTGTTCCAGAGCCTGAAGCAGGGGATCGAGCAGTTCGTCTATCAGAACTTCGTCCCCACGGCGGGCGAGATGCTCAAGGAGTACATCGACGGCTTCGTGGCCAACGCCACCAACACCACGGCGGTCGGCATCGGCGCCCTGATCGTGGTGGCTCTGATGCTGATCTCGGCCATCGACAAGAACCTCAACTACATCTGGCGCTCCACCCAGAGCCGGCCGCTGGCCCAGGCGTTCGCCATGTACTGGATGATCCTGACCCTGGGGCCCGTGCTCATCGGGGCCAGCCTTGCCATCTCCTCCTATATCCTCTCCCTCAGGCTGTTCGCCGCGGACAGCCTGTTCGGCATCGGTTACCTGCTGCTGCGCAGCCTGCCATTCCTGTTTTCTGTGCTCACCTTCCTGCTGATCTATACCGTGGTGCCCAACTGCCGGGTACGGCTGACCCACGCCTTCATCGGCGCCCTGGTGGCCGCCACCCTGTTCGAGCTGGCCAAGCGTGGCTTCGCCATCTACATCACCAACTTCCCCTCCTACCAGGCCATCTATGGCGCCCTGGCAACCATCCCTATCCTGTTTGTCTGGGTTTACCTGAGCTGGCTGGTGGTGCTGCTGGGTGCGGAGACCACCGCCTGTCTGGGTGAATATGAGAAGCCGGGCACCGAGGAGCTGGCCTGACGCCGGTCTTTCATCGCCCCTGCCCCCTGTCGGGAAAGACTTGGCCTGAGCAGGGCATTTATTGGTAGCATCGACGACCGCCCCGTCTTGTGACGGCGGCGGTCGTGTCGTTTATGAGAGGAGAGAGGCGTGATTGCATTGATTCAGCGGGTGTCCGAGGCCAGCGTGACCGTCGAGGGCGAAGTGACCGGGGCCATAGATCAGGGTCTGCTGGTGCTGCTCGGGGTGGAACAGGGGGACGACGAGGCCAAGGCGGACAAGCTGCTGCACAAGGTGAGTGGTTACCGCATCTTCTCCGACGAGAACGGCAAGATGAACCTCAACGTGGGACAGGTCGGGGGCAGCCTGCTGGTGGTTTCCCAGTTCACCCTGGCGGCGGACACCCAGAAGGGGATGAGGCCCAGCTTCTCCGGCGGGGCGCACCCGAGCGAGGCCGAGCGGCTCTACGACTACTTCGTGGCCCGCGCCAGGGAGAGCGGCATGCCGACCGAGACCGGCCGCTTTGCCGCCGACATGAAGGTCAGGCTGCTCAACGACGGCCCGGTGACGTTCTGGCTGCAGGTCTAGCCCCGCTCTGACGAGAGAGGGTGGCGGCTAGGTCGGCCGGCTGGTGGCGTGCAGGATGACGTTGCGATAGCCGGGCACCTGGTGGGTCTGGGTGGGACCAATCCACTCCTCCGCCAGTCGCAGTGCCTGGGCTTGCTCCAGGTGGGTACGTGGCAGCAGGTTGATGATGAGGGTGCCACTGAGGCGAAGGGCCAGCGCCTGATAGAGCGGAGCCTGAAACAGCAGCAGGGGGTTGCCGTCCTGGCTGAACAAATCCAGCAGCACCAGATCGTACTGCTCCTGGCTCTGCTGCAGGAAGTGCAGTGCATCCGCATGGTGCAGGCGTGGAGCGCCTCCCGCCCGGGGTAGGAAGAACTGCTGGAACAGGGTGAGGATCTCCCCATCCAGATCCACGCAGTCGTGGTGGGCGTCGGGCCAGCGCGCCGCCAGATGGCGGGTGAGATCCCCCCCGCCCAGCCCGAGCTCCAGGATCCGGTTTGCCTGCTCTGGCAGGCGATCGGCGATGCACCTCTGATGGGGCAGGCAGAGGCTGGCCGGGTGGCTGAGGCTCATGGCGGATTGCACCACGCCGTCCATTTCCAGCCAGCGGTGGCAGGTATTTTCCAGGATAGAGAGGCGGCGCGCGGGCTTGGCGCTGAGGTGCAACAAGTGGTCGGCTTGGTACGCTTGCAGATTGAAGTCCATGAATTTGCACGGCAAGATGGCTTTCGACCAGTGTAACTCAAGGATGTTGTTATGTACCGGGTGGTTACTCCCCAAACGCCAGCGGAGCTGGATGCCCATTATCAATTGAGCTGCGAGGCATGGGTGCGCAAGCCTTTCAGTCTGTCCGTTGGCGCCAACTCAAGGATCGCTTTATGTACCGGGTAGTCACTCCTGAAACCGCAGCCGAACTGGATGCCTACTACCAGTTGCGCTGGGAACTGCTGCGCAAACCCTTCAACCTGCCGATTGGCTCCGAACGTGACGAATACGATACGGTCGCCGTCCACCGGCTGATGCTGACCGAGGACGGTACCCCCATCGCCGTGGGCCGCCTCTTTGTCGGCGGCGACGAGGCCCAGATCCGCTTTATGGCGCTGCGCCCCGAGTACCGTGGTCAGGGGCTGGGGGCCCGCATGGTGGAGGATCTCGAACAGCTGGCTCGCGACGAGAAGGTGAAGCGGCTGGTGATGAACGCCCGCCAGGAGGCGGTGGAGTTCTATCGCCGCTGCGGCTTCCTCGAGGTGGGTGAGGGGCCCGTCTCTTTCGGCCGCATTCCCCACCGCCAGATGATCAAGTCCCTGAGCCCGTTGCAGACGATCCAGTACCGCCCCGAGTGGTGCCAGGATCTCACCACCCGCTGGTCGCGCGGGATCCCCATCAGCGAGAAGATGGGGGTGCACATCACCCACTACGACGGCCAGACCTTCCACCTCAAGGCGAACCTGGCGGCCAACCTCAACGTTCACGACACCATGTTCGCCGGCAGCATCTACAGCCAGTGCGTGCTGGCGGGTTGGGGCCTCATCTGGTTGCAGCTCAAGGAGACTGGCCTTGGGGGAGACATAGTGCTGGCCGAGGGCAACATCAAATACTACAGACCGGTGAGCGAGGAACCGGAGGCGCGGGTGGCCCGGGAGGGAATGCCCGCCGTGCTGGAACCGCTCAGGGAAGGGGAGTCTGCCAAGTTCAGCCTGCGGGTGCAGTTGTTCAGCGCTCGCAAGCTGGCGGTGGAGTTTGTCGGCCAGTACGTGGTGCTACCCATCAAACGCGGCGGTCGCTGATCCCGGCCGCGCTCCACCCCTCTCGACAACAAGGCCTCATTGCGTGGCCTTGTTCGTTATTGGGAGGCGGTGGCGGGAGCCGGCGCTTGCGCCTGCGGTCGCCAGAGCGGGCCGCTGCGCCCCTGTGCCGGGTAGCGTACGCCAGCCTCCCAGCCGCAGGCCTCCTGCCCGGTGGGGAACTGCCACTCCAGGCCGGGATCCGTGAGGGGGCCACGCCAGCGGGCCAGCAGTTCGGCGCAGCGCCCCTTGTTCAGGATGCCGAGATCCAGCTGCCACTGGTCGGCGGCGAGATCGACGCCACCCTGCAGCGCCAGCAGGTGGGTGATGGTGGAGGCTCCCCCCTGCTCGACCCGCACCTTGCCCTGCTCGGCCCTGGCGTTCAGCTTGATCTGGTAGAAGGGCGTGTCTCCTTGCTGCATCGCCTGCCACAGCGCCTGTGGCGTCAGGGTCGGCGGTGTCTGCTCCTTGAACCAGGCATCCAGCAGGGGATCGATGGCAACCCTGTCCCAGAAGGGATCCTGGCTCTCCAGGCTCAGGCTGCCCTGCAGGGTGCGGCGCCAGCTGGCCGTCTCCTCGCCGGGCTGGCCGTTGAGGTCGGCCCGCAGATCCGCCGTCAGATCCAGCTTGCCCGCGAGCGACACCGGGGCGTGCAGCAGCCTGCCCCACTGATCCAGGTCCAGCTGCTTGCCCTGTACCTGCACGCGGCTCTCCTGCCCCTGCACCTTGCCCCACTGGCCGCTGAGGCTGAGGGAACCCTCATCCGGCAACGTGCTGGCCAGCTTGTTGAGTTGCCAGGCCTCCGGGGTCAGCTCGCCGTCCAGCGCCCCGTTGCGGGCACTGAGGCCGTCCCACACCAGCTCGAACCACTTGCTCTCGATGCGGGCACGGCCCAGCAGCGGGGAGGGCTGGTTGCCCCGCAATGCGAGGTCGCTCAGGTAGAGCTGCCAGCCCGTCAGGGAGAGGGGGATGGCGTCGTCAAACGAGAGCACCTTGAGGCGGTCGAACGCCAGCTTGCGGATCTCGATCTGTTGCGGGCGCCAGCCCTGCCAATCCTGCCACCACCCCGGCGGCAGGCTGATGTCCATGCCGCTCAGGGCCATGTCTTTCAACGTCAGCCTCTGCTGCTGGGGGTCGAGGGCCAGATCCAGGCTGAACTCCCCCTCATAGGCCTTGCCCTGCAGCTCGGCATCGAGCTGTCGGGGCGAGAAGGCGAGCTTGCCCGCGATGGCGTCCAGCTGGAACAGGCCGCGCCCGAGATCTCCCAGGGTGCCGGCGAGGTAACCGCTCGGCTGGGTGCCCGCCTGCCAGTCGAAGGCGGTGAGCTGGCCGTTGAAGTTGTTGAGGGAGAGCTCCTGCTCGATGGCATTGATGCTGATCTGGGCAAGCTGGCCCCTATCCAGGGTGATGCGGTTCAGGGGGAACTCGCCCGGCGGGATGTCACCGAGCTCGACTCGCATGGCGCTTGCCTTGAGATCGTGCAGTTGCAGGCTGCGCTCTGGCCAGTTCAGCACCATGCCGGTCTCGAGCAGGCCGTCGAACAGGTTGGCGCTCAGCCTGTCTGTGCTCAGCACCTGCCCCTCCAGCCGCCCCTTGAGGCTGAGACGGGCCAGGGTGAACCTGGGCGTCTCCAGCTGGTTGATGCCCAGGGTCAGGTTGACCTGGGGCTGGCGTCTCGGGTCGATCAGCTCCCAGTCGCTCAGGGTGGCGCTCAGGCCGCGCAGGGTCAGGGCCTCGCTCTGCAGGCTCAGGTTGTCTATGGTGCTGTCGCTGATGGAGAGGGAGTTGACCGGCAGGGTCGGCAACTGGTTGGGCAGCGGCAGCTTGATGACGGGGCGGATGAGATCCAGGTGAGCGATGCGCACGTCCCGGTTCAGCCAGTCTATCTGGTCTATCTCCAGGTACACCTTGTCCAGCTGCACGGCGTCACCGTAGCGCACCTGCTCCGCCAGCAGGGTATAGGGGTGCAGGGGGTTGAACACCAGCCGCCCTATGGTGACGGGCACCCCGGTCTGCTGGCTGAGCCAGTTGGCGATGGGGCCCTTGGCCCGCTCGGCGTCGAACAGGCCGAGGCCGACCCAGACGAACAGCAACAGGAAGGCGAGGGTGTAGAGCAGGCCGCGTAGCCAGGAATTCATGAGTGCTTTCCTCCTGTGTCTGTTGGTCTCTCAGGGGTTGGGGTAGTGATTCCGCAGGTCAGGCGTTGGAGTAATGGTCCCGCAGCCCCATCCATCGGCGGATCAGCGGGTCCACATGACCAGGATGCCTGTCCATCAGGAAGCGCGCCATCTTCTGCACCTGGGGGATGAGCGGCTGGTCGCGCACCAGGTCGGCGATCTTGAGGTCGGCGAGCCCGGTCTGGCGGGTGCCGAGCAGTTCCCCCGGGCCGCGCAGCTCCAGATCCCGCTGGGCGATGAGGAAGCCGTCGTTGGTCTCCCGCAGTACCCCGAGCCGGCTCTGGGCCGTCTTGGAGAGCGGGGCGTGATAGAGCAGCACGCAATGGGAGGCCACGGACCCTCGCCCGACCCGGCCGCGCAACTGGTGCAGCTGGGCCAGCCCCAGTCGCTCCGGGTTCTCGATGATCATCAGGCTGGCGTTGGGCACATCGACCCCCACCTCGATGACGGTGGTGGCGACCAGCAGTTGCAGTATGCCTGCCTTGAACTCCTCCATCACCCGCTGTTTCTCGACGGGGCGCATCCGGCCGTGCACCAGGCCGATGTGCAGGCCGGGCAGCAAGTTTTGCAGTTCGGCGGCGGTGTCCTCGGCGGCCTGGCACTCCAGCACCTCGGACTCCTCGATCAGGGTACAGACCCAGTAGGCCTGCTTGCCCTCCTCGCAGGCGAGCCTGACCCGCTCGATCACGTCACCCCGCCGGCTGTCCGGCAGAGCGACCGTAGTGATGGGGGTGCGGCCGGGCGGCAGCTCGTCGATGACGGAGGTGTCGAGATCCGCATAGGCGGTCATCGCCAGGGTACGGGGAATGGGGGTGGCGGTCATGATCAGCTGGTGGGGATGCACCCCCTCCCGCTCGCCCTTCTCACGCAGGGCGAGGCGCTGGTGCACTCCGAACCTGTGCTGCTCGTCGATGATGACCAGGGCGAGGCGCTGGAAGACCACCTGCTCCTGGAAGATGGCGTGGGTCCCCACCACCATCTTGACGCTGCCATCGGCGATGGCAGCCAGCGCCTCTTCCCGTGCCTTGCCCTTCTGCTTGCCCGCCAGCCAGCCGACCTGGATGCCGAGCGGCTCCAGCCACTTGGCGAAGTTGATGGCGTGCTGCTCGGCCAGGAGCTCGGTCGGCGCCATCAATCCCACCTGACAGCCGTTGCCGATGGCCTGCAGGGCGGCCAGCGCCGCGACCAGCGTCTTGCCGGAGCCTACATCCCCCTGCACCAGCCGCATCATGGGGTGGCTGCGTTGCAGATCCTGGCTTATCTGTGCCACCACCCGGCTCTGGGCGCCGGTGGGGGTGAACGGCAGGGCGCCGAGCAGCTGCTCCACCAGGGCCGGTGCCGGCTTGAGGGCGCGGGAGAGCTGGGTCTGCGCCTGGGCGCGAACCTTGAGCACCGAGAGGTTGTGGGCCAGCAGCTCTTCCAGCACCAACCGCTGCTGGGCTGGATGCTGGCCGCTCTCGAGCAGGGCCAGCGCCACCGAGGGGGGCGGACGGTGCAGCAGCTTCAGGGCCGCGGCCAGATCGATCTGCTGGGGATAGAGGCCGGCGGGCAGCAGCTCTTCCACCCCGTAGAGGTCGAGCTGGGCCAGGGCCTGGTCGGTGAGGCTGCGCAGGGTGAGCTGGCGCAGCCCCTCTGTGGTCGGATAGACGGGGGTGAGGGCCTCTTCGGTCTGGCCGGCCTGCTCCTCGCCGAGCAGCTTGTACTCGGGGTGGGCCATCTCCAGACCGTACTTGCCGGGGCGGGTCTCGCCGAAACAGCGGATCAGGCGTCCGGCCGCCAGGCTGTTCTTCTGGGCGGCGGTGAAATTGAAGAAACGCAGGGTCAGGCTGCCGGTGCCGTCGCTGATGCGGCACACCAGCATGCGGCGGCGGCCCATGACCAGCTGGGTGTCCTGGATCTCGCCCTCGACGGCGCCGTGCAGGCCGGGGGGCAGATCGCCGATAGGCCACACCTGGGTGCGGTCCTCGTAGCGCAGGGGGAGGTGGAACAGGAGATCCTGCACCGTGGCCAGCCCCAGCCGCTCGAGTTTCTCCAGCATCTTGCTGCCGACGCCCTTGAGGCTGTCGAGAGGGATTTTATCCAATTTCATCAATTAGATGCCCGAAAACACTGTAAATATGTCCAGATGATAGGGGTTGTTGAGGCCAGGATGCAAGCCGCGTTGCAGCCGGCGCTGGCCGGATGTGACAAGGGCCTGCCGAAAGACGACGGGCCCTTGTGATGGATTGGGCGAGCAGCGATGCCCGGGTCGGCACTTGTGCCTCAGATGATGCGCTTGCGCAGGAGATGGTCTTGACCCTGTGGCATACCAGCCAGCAGCAAGAGTGCTGGCCTGCGCCTCAGATGATGCGCTTGAGCAGCAGGTGGGCCTTGACCCTGTGGATCCGGGCCAGCAGCTTGCGCACCTGATCCGGGTAGTCCTTGATCTGCTCGATCTGGTCGAAGTGGCTGATGCGACGGGTGTGGGTCAGGATGCAGTCACGCTCCTCACGGAAACGCGCGCGCAGGTGGTGGTGCTCATCGTGCACCAGCAGGCCGTTCTCCAGATCCAGCGCCCAGGCGCGGGGATTGAGATTGTTGCCGGTGAGCAGGGCCCACTCCTCGTCCACGAAGATCCCCTTGAGGTGATAGGAGTTCTTCTCGCAGCACCAGAGCATCAGGTTGAGACGGCCGCTGTCGATGTGGTGCTGGTTGCGCTCGGCAAACTTGCGCAGGTTGGTCTCGTAGAGGTAGGGGAGGCCGCCTATGGTGGAGAACTTCTCCTCCGGCGGTATGAAGAAGTCGTTGGCGGTCTTGTCGCCCACCACGATCGTCACCTTGCAGCCGCGCCTGAGCAGCGCCTCCACGTCCTTGTTCAGCTCCTTGGGCGGGTTGAAATAGGGGGTGCAGACGAAGATCTCCCGTTCGGTGGCGCGCACCAGGTTGCGGATCATCCGGTTGAGCAGGTTGCCCCGCTTGCCCAGGCCCACCATGGGGGTCACGGCGATCTCACGGTCGTTGGCCGGGATGCTCTCGAAGCGATACTGGCTGGTGCGCAGGCGCTGCTTGAAGCGGCGGATCTGGCCCTTGAGCTGTTTGGCACCGGGGATGCCGGTGCGATCCAGCCGCTGGACGGCCTCGCTGCCGAGGAAGACGTCGTCCACATAGTTGACCATGCTGCGGGTCAGGGCCGGGCTGGTGATCTGGTGGTAGCGATCGAAGCGGTAGCGCTCCTGCTGGTGCAGGTAGATATCGTTGAGGCTGGCGCCGGAGTAGAGCAGGGTGTCGTCGAAGATGAAGCCCTTGAGGTGCAGCACCCCGAGCAGCTCGCGGCCCTTGACCGGCACGCCGTAGATCTCTATCTGGTGCTGGTGGCTGGCGGCCATGGCCTGGTACATCAGGTGGTTGCCCCCCTGCTTGCCCTTGCCGATCAGGCCGCGCTGGGCGCGGTGGAAGTCGACGAAGACCTTGATGTCGAGGGCGGGATTGCGCTGCTTGGCGGCATAGAGGGCGGTGAGGATCTCCCGTCCAGCTTCGTCATCCTGCAGATAGAGCGCGATCAGGTAGATGCGCTGGGTCGCATGGGCGATGAGCGACAGGATCCGGCTCTTGAAGTCCTTGGCGCTGCTGAGTACCTGAAACTGATCCGCGGCAACCGCGATCTGGGGTAAGCGGGTCAGCAACTGTCGATAATGTGCCGATGAATGCATAGAGAAGCCTGAAATCACGGGATGAAGCGTTCCACTCGGGGCGAAGAATAGGCAATTCTAACAATCTGTGGCGATGGGCCCAAGCAAGAATCCGTAAAAAGTCGATGCAGAGTCACATCGGGGCCGGCAGAGGCGGCCCCGATGTCGGCGGGTTAGAAGATGGCGCTGGCCGTGGCCACGATGAGGAAGGCGATGGTGCCGAGCAGCGTCTCCATCACGGTCCAGGTCTTGAGGGTGGTCTTCTCGTCCATGTTGAGGAAGCGGCTGACCAGCCAGAAACCGGAGTCGTTGAAGTGGGAGAGCACGGTCGCGCCCCCGGCGATGGCGATGACGATGAAGGTCAGATCCAGCTCGCTCAGGCCTGTGGTGGCGGCCACGGTCGGCGCCATCAGGGCGGCGGTGGTGGTCAGGGCCACGGTGGCGGAACCCTGGGCGACCCGCAGCGCGGCGGAGACCAGGAAAGCCGCCAGGATCACCGGCATGCCGGTGTCGGAGAGGACGTCGGCCAGGGCCGCGCCGATGCCGCTGGCACGCAGCACGCCGCCGAACATGCCGCCGGCACCGGTCACCAGGATGACGGCACAGACCGGGGCCAGGGCGTCGTTACAGAATTTCTCGAGCTGCACCTTGCCCTGGCTCTGGCGGAACATCCAGAGGGCGTAGAGCACGGTGATGAGCAGGGCGACCGGCGTCTTGCCGACCATGCGCAGCACGTTGACCCAGTCCGCACTCTTGTCGATGACGCCCATGACGCTCAGGGTGTTGAGGCCGGTATCCATGAAGATGAGCACCAGCGGCAGCAGCAGGATGGAGAGTACCTGGCCGAAGCTCGGCGCCTTGTCAGCGATCTGCTCGGCACTGGCGGTGAAGCTCGGGGGCAGGGGCAGTTCAAACTTCTTGCCGGACCAGAGGCCGAACAGGTAGGCACCCAGATACCAGGTGGGCAGCGCGACCAGCAGACCCACGACGGTGAGCAGGCCGATGTTGGCACCCAGCAGCTCGCTGGCGGCCACCGGGCCCGGGTGGGGCGGCAGGAAGGCGTGCATCACCGCGAAGGCGCCGGCGGAGGGCAGGGCATATTTGAGGACAGAGCCGCCAAACTGCTTTGCCACGCTGAAGATGATGGGCAGCATGACGATGAGGCCGGCGTCGAAGAAGATCGGGAAGCCGAACAGCAGGGAGGCGATCCCGAGCGCGAAGGGCGCGCGGTGGGAGCCGAAGCGGTTGATCAGGGTATCGGCCAGTACCTTGGCGCCCCCCGTCATCTCCAGGATCCGGCCTATCATGGCGCCGAGGCCGACCAGCAGGGCGACCGAGGCCAGGGTGCCGCCGAAACCGGTCAGCATGGTGGGGATCACCTGGTCATAGGTGACCCCGGTGGCCAGGGCTGTCAGCATGCTGACCAGGGTCAATGCCACGAAGGCATGCACCTTGAATCGCATGATCAGCACCAGCAACATGACAATGGCTCCGCCCGCTACCGAGAGCAGATAGGTGACATCGGGTGTGTTCATTGCTCCGTCCATAAAGTTGTCCTCAAATGGTTCTAGTTGTTGTTCTGCACAATTCTGTGCTGCACTTCACATTGCGAAACGTTACCGGTAACATGTTACCGGTAACGTGGTAGCTTAGAACCCATCAGGCGAACGTTTTTTGAAAAGTGAGAGAGAGGTCAAATAATGGCGGGCAAGTGCATTATCGTGATGGGTGTGTGTGGCAGCGGCAAGTCCAGCATCGGCCTCAAGGTGGCCAATGCCCTGGGCGCCAAGTTCATCGACGGCGATGATCTGCACCCTCGCGCGAACATCCAGAAGATGGCGGCGGGCAACCCGCTCAACGACGAAGACAGGGCCCCCTGGCTGGAACGGATCCGCGATGCGGCCTACAGCCTGGAGCGCAAGAACGAGCTCGGCGTCATCGTCTGCTCGGCCCTCAAGAAGCAGTACCGCGATCAGATCCGCGAGGGCAACGACTCGGTACACTTCCTCTTTCTGGATGGCAGCCAGTCCCTCATTCTCGAGCGGATGCGGGCACGGCAGGGTCACTTCATGCGCGAAGCCATGGTACAGAGCCAGTTTGATACCCTGGAGCGGCCGGATGGCGAGGCCGGCGTCTTCCGCATCGATATCGACGGGACCTTCGAGCAGGTCGTCGACCGTGCCGTCACCGCGCTGCAGCAGGCGCAATGAGCCATGTCGCGCGCCCGGTCACTGCCGAACGCGCCCGTATATAGAGTTGGAGAGATAGCTATGACCCATCCCGTGATCACCCTGGTGACCGACCGCATCCGCGAGCGCAGCACCGCCCGCCGCGCCCGCTTCCTGGCCCGCATCCAGCGCCAGGCCGAGCAGGGCAAGACCCGCGCCTCCCTCTCCTGCGGCAACCTGGCCCACGCCGTGGCCGCCTCGAGCTGTGACGAGAAGGGGCGCATCCTCGACATGACCCGTGCCAACGTCGGCATCGTCAGCGCCTACAACGACATGCTGAGCGCCCATCAGCCCTATCAGGGCTACCCGGACATCATCAAGGGCGCGCTGGCCGAGCTGGGTCACAGCGCCCAGGTCGCCGGCGGCGTCCCCGCCATGTGCGACGGCGTGACCCAGGGCCAACCGGGGATGGACATGTCCCTCTTCTCCCGGGATCTCATCGCCCAGGCCACCGCGGTCTCCCTTTCCCACAACACCTTCGACGCCACCCTGCTGCTCGGCATCTGCGACAAGATAGCCCCGGGCCAGATCATGGGGGCGCTCTCCCACGCCCATCTGCCCACCGCCTTCGTCCCCGCCGGCCCCATGGCCAGCGGCATCAGCAACGACGAGAAGGTGAAGGTGCGCCAGCAGTACGCTGCCGGTGAAGTGGGCCGCGATGCCCTGCTGAAGATGGAGTGCGGCGCCTACCACGCGGCGGGCACCTGTACCTTCTACGGCACCGCCAACACCAACCAGCTGGTGTTCGAGGCCATGGGCCTGATGCTGCCGGGCTCCGCCTTCGTTCACCCCCACAGCGAACTGCGCCACGCCCTGACGGAAGAGGCGGCTCGTCGCATCAGCGCCATGATCCCGGGCTCCCCGGCCTATCGCCCCCTGAGCGAGGTGGTGGACGAGCGCGCCCTGGTCAACGGCCTGGTGGCCCTGCTCGCCTCCGGCGGCAGCACTAACCACAGTATCCACATGGTGGCGCTGGCCCGCGCCGCCGGCCTGGAACTGACCTGGGATGACCTGAGCGATCTCTCCGACGTGGTGCCGCTCCTGGTGCGCATGTACCCGAACGGCCCGGCCGACGTGAACGCCTTCGAGCAGGCGGGTGGCGTGCCCGGCCTGATGCGCCGTCTGGCGGAGGCGGACCTGATCCACCTGGACGCCACCCCTGTCTTCGGCGAGATGGCGGACTACCTTACTCGTCCTGCGCTGGTGGATGGCAAGCTGGTGTGGCAGCCGGTGGGCGAGAGCCAGGATCCGACCGTGCTCTCCCCCTCCGGCAGCGAGTTCCAGGCGACCGGCGGCACCAAGCTGCTCTCCGGCAACCTGGGCCGCGCCGTGGTCAAGGTCTCTGCGGTCGCCCCGGAATACCGTGTCATCGAGGCACCGGCCCGGGTCTTCTCCTCCCAGCACGCGGTGGAGGCAGCCTACAAGGCGGGAGATCTCAATCAGGATGCCGTCATCGTCGTGCGCCACAATGGCCCGGCGGCCAACGGCATGCCAGAGCTGCACAAACTGATGCCGGTACTCGGCAACCTGCAGAAGGCGGGTCACAAGGTGGCCCTGGTCACCGACGGCCGCCTCTCCGGCGCTTCCGGCAAGATCCCGGCCGCCATCCACGTCACCCCGGAAGCACTGCACGGCGGGGCCATCGGCCTGTTGCAGGATGGCGATCTGCTGCGGGTGGATGCGGTGACCGGCAGCCTCGACTGCCTGACCGATTTGAGCGGCCGCACCCAGGCCGAGATCGACCTCACCCTGGAACAAGAGGGGTGGGGCCGTGAACTGTTCAGCGTGATGCGTCGCGCGGTATCGAGCGCCGAGTGTGGCGCCACCATCTTTGACTAAGGAAGAGCTATGCAGAACTGGAAAGTGACCCCTGCCGAGGTGTTTGCCGCCTCCCCCCTGGTACCCGTGATGGTCATCAACGACCTGGATCAGGCCCTGCCGATGGCGAAGGCCCTGCTGGCCGGCGGCATCTCGGTGTTCGAGATCACCCTGCGTACCCCGGTGGCGCTGGACGCCATCGCCCTCATCGCCAAGGCGATGCCGGAAGCCATGGTCGGGGCCGGTACCGTGCTCAACTGCGCGCAGTTTGACGCCGCCGTCGCCGCCGGTGCCCGCTTCGTCATCTCCCCGGGCATGACCCCGGCCCTGCTGGCCCACGCGGCCAAGAGCACGGCTCCGCTGATCCCGGGCGTGGCCACCCCGTCCGAGGTGATGCAGGCGCTGGAAGCGGGCTACGACCACCTGAAGTTCTTCCCGGCCGAGGCGAACGGCGGCACCAAGGCGCTCTCCGCCATCGCAGCGCCGCTGCCCCAGGTACGGTTCTGCCCCACCGGCGGGATCGGTCCGAAGAACGTGGCGGACTACCTGGCGCTGAAATGCGTGGCCACCGTGGGCGGCTCCTGGATGCTGCCAGCAGAGGCCGTCAAGAGCGGCAACTGGGAGGAGGTGACCCGCCTCTCCCGCGAAGCGGTTGAACTGGTCAAGCGCTAAGCGCGAGGCGTCGTTCGCAATGCAACAGGCCACCCCAGGGTGGCCTGTTTCATATCTGGCGGCGGGAGATCAGCCCAGACTCTCCCCCTCGTAAAGGGAAAAGCCCATGTCCTTGCACCGCTCGGGTAGCGCAGCCCCGCCGAGGCGGGCCAGCAGCATGATGGCGGCTTCGCGGCCGATGGCCTCGCGGGGGGTGACGATGCTCGCGAGCTTGGGGGTCATGGCGTGGCCGATGTCGAGGGCATTGCTGCCGGCGATGGCCACCTGCTGGGGGACCGGGATCCACCTGGCCTGGCACTGTAACAGGGCTCCCACCGCCAGGTCGTCGTTGGTGCAGAACAGGCCGTCGAGATCGGGGAAGCGCGCCATGGCCTGGGCCAGCAACTCTCCCCCCAGGGTGAAGCTGGAGGACTGCTCGGTCAGCAGGTGCTGGCCGGTCAGGCCGAAATCGGCCATCGCCTGGTAGTAGCCCTCCATCCGCAGCTGGGTCCGCACGTCGAGCCGGGCGCCGAGGTAGATCACCTTGCGCCGTCCTCGCCGCAGCATCTCTGTTACCATGGCCCGGGCAGCTGCCCGGTGATCCATGCCCACCACCATGTCGATGGGGGAGAGGGGCAGATCCATGGTCTCCACGACCGGAATGCCGGCGGTGGCGATCATCTTGCGGGTGCGCTCGGTATGCTGGGTGTCGGAGAGGATGAGACCGTCCACGTTGTAGGAGAGGAGCGAGGCGACCTGCTCCTCCTCCCGCTCCGGGCTGTAGCCGTAGTGGGCGAGCAGGGTCTGGTAGCCGGCGGGCCGGGTCACCGCCTCGATACCGTGGATCACCGCCGAGAAGACCTGGTTGGAGAGGGAGGGGATCAGGATGCCGATCGCCTTGCTGGTGGCGTTGGAGAGCATGTCCGGCGCCCGGTTCGGGATGTAGCCAAGCTCCTCCACCGCCGCGGCGATGCGCTCACGGGTCCCCTCGGCCACGGCAGACGGATCGCGCAGGTAGCGGCTGACGGTCATCTTGGTGACGCCGGTCAGGTCGGCGATGTCCTGCAGGGTGGGGCGGCGCTTGCGGGTGTCGTTCATCTGGGGATCCGGCAGTAAATGTTACAGGTAACATTACCGTTTTTGCACAACAATGTCAGCATATGACGCCACCGGGAGGGTCGGGATGATCAGGGACAAGTGCTTCGCGGACGTGCGCTTCGAGCAGCAGGAGGTGGAGGGGGAGCAGTTTGAGGGGTGCCGCTTCCTCGGTTGCCACTTCTCCTGGCTGGATCTGGCCGAGAGCCGCTTCGTCGACTGCAGCTTCTATGACAGGGAGCGGGAGCTGGGCTGCCTGTTCCAGGGCTGCGATTTGCGGGAAGCGAGCTTTCTGCGCTGCGATCTGACCCTGGCGGATTTCGGCCGCAGCCAGTGTCTGGGGCTGGAGATGCGGGACTGCCAGGCCATGGGGATCAACTTCGCCCACGCCAGCTTTGCAAACCGGATCACCGCCAAAAGCTACTTCTGCGAGGCCCATCTCACCGGGAACAACTTCAGCTACGCGAACTTCGAGCACTGCCTGCTGGAGCGGTGCGAGCTGAGTGGCAATCGCTGGCAGGGGGCCAGCCTGCTGGGGGCGTCCCTGGCGGGTTCGGATCTCAGTGGCTCCGAGTTCGGCCAGCTGGAGTGGACCAGCTTCAACCTGCAGGGCTGCGATCTGCGCCAGTGTGATCTGCCCGGGCTGGATCTGCGTCGGGTCGACCTCACCGGAGTGCAAATCAATGAAGAGCAGCAGCAGGGGTTGCTGGAGCAGATCGGGCTTGTCGTCTTCCCCTGAGGGGATGGAAAAAGAGGTAATTTTTCATCAAAGGACGTTGTCCGTGGCGGCAGTGCCCTTCACCATGAAAAAAGCCTGCGCAAGGCAGGCTTTTCGTTGTGAGGATCCGGGGGTCAGCGTCTGGCCAGCCACTTGGTCGGGTTGATGGCCTCGCCCTGGTAGCGAATTTCGAAGTAGAGGCCGGCGCGCTCCTGGCCCCCGCTGTCGCCGACCAGGGCCACGGGCTCACCCTGTTCCACGTTCTGCCCCACCTGGCGCAGCAGCGATTGATTGTGGCCATAGAGGCTCATGTAGCCCTTGCCATGGTCGATGACCAGCAGCATGCCGAAGCCGTCCAGCCAGTCGGCATAGACCACCTGACCCGGCGCGACCGCCTTGACCTGGGTCCCTTCGCTGGCACCGATCAGGGTGCCCTTCCACTTCAGCTCGGCGGTGCGCGGTGACCCATAGGAGATGAGGATGGGGCCCTGGACCGGCCAGCGCAGGTTGCCACCCGTGCTGAGTCCGCCGTAGCCGCTGCTCGCCTTGGCGCTCTTGCGGGCGGCCGCCTGCTGCTCCGCCACCCTGTCCTGCTGTGCTGTGACTCTGCGCTGTTCGGCGGCGAGTCGTTGCTGCTCGCCGACCTGACGCTGCTGGGCGGCGATCCGCTGCTGCTCCGCGAGGCGCTTCTGTTCGGCGGCCAGACGCTGCGCCTCGAGGCGGCGCTGGCGCTCCTGCTCGGCCTTGATCTTGGCCAGACGCTCCCGCTCGGCCCGCTCGCGGCGCTCCTGCTCTTCCCGCTGGCGACGCAGCTCTTCCAGCCGCGCCTTCAGCGCCTTCTCCGCCTTGACCAGCCTGGTCAGTTTCAGCTCATCGTTTTGCACCGACTGCTGCAACTGGTTGCGCACCTTGGCGCGGCTCTGCTGGCTGGCCAGCAGGCTCTGGTGATGTTGTTGCTGCTCGCCGAGCAGGGTCTGGAGACGGTTCTCGGTCTCCTTGGTGGCCTGCTGATTCTTGGCCAGCTTGTCGCGGGTGGCACGCAGGGCGTCGATGGCCTCGATGCGGGCCTTGTTGAGGTAGTCGAAATAATCGAGGGCACGGCTCAGTTTGGCCGGATCCTGCTGGTTGAGCAGCAGTTTGAGGTAATCGTGGTTGCCCGCCTGGAAGGCGCTTTCCGCCTGCTTGGCCAGCAACTGCTTCTGATGTTTCGCCTGTTGCTCCAGCGCCAGCTTGTCCTGCTGCAGGCCGACCAGCTTCTGCTGGTTCTGCCTGAGCTGCAGTCTGGTCTGATCGAGCTTGGCGGCGGCGGCCGAGATAGCCTGCTCATCGGCCTTGAGCTGGGTGTTGAGCTTGGCCAGCTCCTGCTTGCTGAGCTTGAGAGTCTGCTGTTGTTCCTTGATCTGGGACTGCATGGCGCCAAGCTGCTGGTTGGCAGCCTGGGCCTGAGTACCGATCAGGCAAAAAAACAGCGCGCCGGCCAACAGGCCGACGCGACTGGTTTTCTGTGAAATAGCTTCGCATCCCCGCATGGGGCGGATTATTTCAGAATCATCAGGGGCTTGCCAGTCATTTCCGGCGGCACGGGAAGACCCATGAGAGTCAGCATGGTGGGGGCCAGATCGGACAGTTTGCCGCCTTCCACCACCTCGGCCTTGCGACCGAAGTAGATGAGGGGAACCGGGAGATTGGTGTGGGCGGTGTGAGCCTGACCGGTCTCTTCGTCCATCATCTTCTCGGCGTTGCCGTGGTCGGCGGTGATGAGGCACTCGCCACCCACTTCCGCCAGGGCGTCGGTGACGCGACCGATGCAGTGGTCGACGGCCTCACAGGCCTTGACCGCAGCATCGAATACGCCGGTGTGGCCGACCATGTCGCCGTTCGGGTAGTTGCAGATGATGACGTCGTACTTGCCGCTCTTGATGGCGCCGACCAGCTTGTCGGTCAGCTCTTCGGAGCTCATCTCCGGCTGCAGGTCATAGGTGGCCACTTTCGGGCTGGCGACGATCTCGCGATCCTCACCGGTGAAGCAGGCCTCTTCGCCGCCGTTGAAGAAGAAGGTGACGTGGGCGTACTTCTCGGTCTCGGAGATGCGCAGCTGGGTCTTGCCCTGCTTGGCCAGCCATTCACCCAGGGTGTTCACCAGGGCGGTGGGCGGGTAGGCACAGGCGGTCTTGATGTCGGCCGCGTACTCGGTCAGCATCACGAAGTTCAGGGCCGGGGTGGTGGTGCGGACGAAGCCGGTGAAGTCGGTGTCGACGAAGGCGCGGGTGATCTCGCGGGCGCGGTCAGCACGGAAGTTCATGAAGATCAGCGCATCGCCATCTTCCATCGGTGCAGCGTCGCCGATACGGGTGGCCTTGACGAACTCGTCGTTCTCGTCGCGGGCGTAGGCGGCAGCCAGGGCTTCGGTGGCGGACGCGGCGGTGAACTCGCCCTTGCCCTGGGTCATCAGGTCATAGGCCTGCTGTACGCGGTCCCAGCGGTTGTCGCGGTCCATGGCGTAGTAACGACCGATCATGGAGGCGAAGCGACCCTTGCCCAGGCGGGCAAACAGGGCGTCGAACAGCTCGATGGAAGACTGGGCGGAGCGCGGCGGCACGTCGCGGCCATCCAGGAAGGCGTGGAAGTAGATCTTCTCGGCGCCACGCTTGGCGGCCATCTCGATCATGCCCATGATGTGCTCTTCGTGGCTGTGGACGCCACCCGGGGACATCAGCCCCATGATGTGCACGGCCTTGCCCTTGGTCACGGCGGCGTCAACGGCCTTGGCCAGCTCGACATTCTGGAAGAAGGGGCCGTCCTGGATGTCCTTGGAGATACGGGTCAGCTCCTGATAGACGATGCGACCGGCGCCGATGTTGACGTGGCCCACTTCGGAGTTGCCCATCTGGCCGTCCGGCAGACCCACGTCCAGGCCGGAGCCGGAGATCAGGGTGCTGGTGTAGTCACGGGCCAGGCGGTCCAGGTTCGGGGTCTTGGCGGCAGCGACGGCATTGTGCTCTTGCTTGGTGCTGTAGCCCCAACCGTCCATGATGACCAGAACCAGCGGTTTCTTAGCTGTTGACATAAGGCTATGTCCTCTCGGATAGGAATGAATTGCGGGAAGTGAAACTAGCGTAATATTACTACATCTGCCGAAATAGTCACCTGATAGCCAAGTCCCTCTCCAGCCTCGGTTTTTAACTGTTATCCCGCTGTTTTCGGCATGTTGCCGGCTTGTCTGCCGCGGCGGCTTTTCCTCTTTTGCTCCCCTCTTTTCGGCAGTGCGCATCCTTTCGTTTGGCCCGGACGGAGGAGGAAGAATCGGCAGCAATCCCTGATGGGAGCTTGCTCTCGCTTTGCCGCCAAGATGGCTGATCTTATGCAGGCCCCCATGTATACTCGGGCCCTTGTCTTGGTCCCTGGATAGTAGAAGATGCAAGAGTATTTGGATTTCGCGGCCCGTAACCCGCTGCTGACCGCAGCCTGGCTGGGCCTGGCAGGCACTCTGGTGTATACCACTGTGCGTGCTCGTTTTTCTCCGGTGAAGGCAGTCAACAACCACGCCGCCACCCTGCTGATCAACCGTGAAAATGCCACCGTCGTGGATATTCGCAGTCAGGATGAATTTGCCAAGGGCCATCTGGCCGGGGCCCATCACCTGCCGCTCACCCAGATCCAGGCGAATAATCTGGGCCCGGTTGAAAAGCACAAGGATGCCCCCATCATAGTGGTGTGCGAGTCGGGGATGACAGCTGGTGGCGCGGGTCGCCAACTGAGCAAGGCCGGTTTCAAGCAGGTATATGTGCTCAGCGGTGGCATGGCCCAATGGCGTGCAGACAATCTGCCGGTGACCAAAAAACGCTGATTTAAGGGCCTGCGCCCACTCATTATCTTAAAAAGGAATCAAACGAAATGGCTGACGAAATCAACAATCAGGAAGTGCAACCGGAATTCCACATCCAGCGTGTCTACACCAAGGATGTCTCCTTCGAAGCCCCGAATACTCCGCACATCTTCCAGAAAGAGTGGCAGCCGGACGTCAAGCTGGACATGGACACCAAGACCAATGTCCTGGCCGACAGCGTCTATGAAGTGGTGCTGACCCTGACCGTCACCTGCAAGCTGGAAACCGAAACTGCCTTCCTGTGCGAAGTGCAGCAGGCCGGCATCTTCACCATCGGCAACCTGCCGGAGCCGCAACTGGCCCACTGCCTGGCGGCCTTCTGCCCGAACATCCTGTTCCCTTATGCCCGCGAAGCGGTGTCCAACCTGGTGAGCAAGGGTTCCTTCCCGCAGCTGAACCTGGCACCGGTCAACTTCGACGCCCTGTTCGCCCAGCATATGGCGCAGGTACAGGCCCAGCAGGCGACTGCGGAAGCCTGATAATGGCCGACCAGATCGCTATCTCGGTCCTGGGGGCGGGGTCTTATGGCTCCGCCCTTGCCATTTCTCTGGCGCGCAACGGTCATCCGACCCTGCTGTGGGGTCACGACCCCGCCCACGTCGCCGAGCTGGAGCAGGATCGTTGCAACAAGGCCTTCCTGCCGGATGTCCCCTTCCCGGCCGATCTGAAACTGACGGCGGATCTGCAGGCGGCGGTGCAGGCCGCGCCCGTGCTGCTGCTGGTGGTGCCGAGCCATGTGTTCGGCCAGGTGCTGGCACGGATCAAGCCGTTCCTGCGCCCGGATACCCGGATCGCCTGGGCGACCAAGGGGCTTGAGCCGGACAGCGGCCGTCTGCTGCAAGATGTTGCGCGGGAGGTGCTGGGGGATGCCATCCCGCTGGCGGTCATCTCGGGTCCGACCTTCGCCCGCGAGCTGGCTGCCGGCCTGCCGACCGCCATCTCGGTGGCCTCCACCCACGATGACTTTGCCGACGATCTCTCCCACCTGCTGCACTGCGGCCGCTCGTTCCGGGTCTATACCAATCCGGACTTCATCGGTCTGCAGCTCGGTGGTGCGGTGAAGAACGTCATCGCCATCGGGGCGGGTCTCTCCGACGGGCTCGGCTTTGGCGCCAACGCCAGAACCGCGCTCATCACCCGTGGCCTGGTTGAGATGCAGCGCCTCGGCGCCGCCCTCGGGGCCGATGCCAAGACCTTCATGGGGATGGCGGGGCTCGGGGATCTGGTGCTGACCTGCACCGACAACCAGTCGCGCAACCGCCGTTTCGGCCTGGCCCTGGGGGCCGGCAAGTCGGTTGACACCGCCATGACCGAGATAGGCCAGGTGGTGGAAGGCTATCGCAACACCAAGGAGGTGCATCTGCTGGCGGCCCGCTGCGGCGTCGAGATGCCCATCTGCGAGCAGATCTTCAAGGTGCTGTACGAGGGCAAGAACCCGAAAGAGGCTGCCATCGCCCTGCTGTCGCGAGACAAGAAGGACGAGTAATCTGCCCGCCGCAGCATGCAAAAGGCCCCGCCAGTTGACGGGGCCTTTTCTTTGCCGCGAGTCTAAGCCACAAGGGCGACAAATCAGTAGTAGGAGTGATCGCCGCGCTGGTGCTCGGTGGCATCTTTCACGCCGTTGAGCTCGCCCGGGAATTTCTCCAGCAGCTGCTTCTCGATCCCCTCTTTCAGGGTGTAATCGACCATGGAGCAACCGTTGCAACCGCCGCCGAACTGCAGGATGGCCAGCTTGTCGTCGGTCAGCTCGACCAGGGTGACCTTGCCGCCGTGACCGGCCAGCATGGGGTTCACCTCGGACATCAGCACGTATTCGATGCGATCGATCAGGGGGGCGTCGTCGGCCACCTTGCGCATCTTGGCATTCGGCGCCTTCAGGGTGAGCTGGGAGCCCATCTGATCGGTGACGAAGTCGATGGTGGCGTCCACCAGGAAGGGGGCGCTCAGGGGATCGACCAGGCAGTCGAAGCCGCTGAAAGGCAGGTGCTGATCTTCCGGATCGACCGCGTCGGGTGGGCAGTAGGATACGCCGCACTCGGCATTCTGGGTTCCCGGATTGACCACAAACACCCGGATGTTGGTGCCATCAGGCTGTTTTTCCAGCAACTTGCGGAAGTGGGCCTGGGCGGTGTCGGAAATGCTGATCATCACTATCCTCATAAACCTGAGTGTACGACTAGGGTATTCATGATAACTCGCTTGGCTGGGCTTGGGTAGCGTGCCGATGGCGAGCTTGTGAGCTCGAGCGTATCAAGATAATGCCGCCATCGGTCTCGTTGGCCGGATCCCTGCCCGGTTATGTGGGGTGCCTGAGCGTGCGGCAGATGGCCCACACTTCCACCGTGGTGACGCCGCTCTCATGGAGCAACCGGGTGAGCTGGCTGGCGGTGGCCCCCGTGGTCACCACATCGTCGAGCAGGGCCACGTGCCGGTAGTGATGGGGCGCTATCTGGAAGGCACCGCGCAGATTGCGCCGCCGCTGGCCGACACTGAGCCGGGTCTGCTGTGGGGTCGCCCTGACCCGGCGCAACAAGCGGCCGTCGCAGGGAATGCCGGTGAGCTCGCCGAGGGCGAGCGCTATCTCCTCCGCCTGATTGAAACCGCGCCACCACTGGCGCCACCAGTGCAGGGGGACCGGAATGATGGCTTCCGGCGGATCGTTTATATCCAGATGGTCTGCCAGCAGCCGGGCGAGTAGAGGGGCCAGGAGGATCTGGCCCGAATATTTCAGCCCGGGGACGAGCAGGGAGTAGGGGGTCTGATAGTCGCCGATCACCTGCAATCGCTCCCAGGGCGGCGGCCTGCGTTGGCAGCGTCCGCACAGCAGTTCGCTCTCTCTATGCTGATCCGGCAGTGGCGCCGCGCACAGCCGGCACAGCCTGCCGCCCTGATGCAAGGCCTGGCGGCACCAGGAGCATAGCAGGGGAGTTTCGTCGCAGGGCTGGCGGCAGAGCAGGCACAGACCCAGCCAGTCTGCCCGGCTGCCGAGGATCGGGCTTGCTTTGCCGAGCAGCCGCTTTAACATGCAGGCTCCAAGCAGATAAACAGGGATCTTGAGTCTAGATGAGCGTATCGGTTGAGCGGTTTGGCCAGGGCCCGGACCTGGTGTTGTTGCATGGCTGGGGCATGAACGGGGCTGTCTGGCACGGCATTGCCAGCGAGCTGGCAGCCCACTACCGGTTGCATCTGGTGGATCTGCCCGGCTTTGGCAACAGCCCCCTGCAAGCAGGATGCGAGTACTCTCTGCCCTGGCTGGCAGAGCAGGTGGCGGCCGTCCTGCCGGAGAAGTGCCATCTGCTCGGCTGGTCCCTCGGCGGCCTGGTGGCGAGCCAGCTGGCCCTGACGCGGCCTGAGCGCCTTCATTCGCTCATCACGGTGGCCAGCTCCCCCTGTTTCATGGCACGGGATGAATGGCCCGGGATCGCCCCCAAGGTGCTGGCAGGCTTCAACCAGATGCTGGCGGGTGACTTCATGCAGACCATAGAGCGCTTCCTGGCTATTCAGGCCATGGGCAGCGAGCACGCCAGGAACGACATTCGCCAGTTGCGTAACTGGCTGGCGGAGCGCCCGGCCCCCCAGCTTGCCGCGCTGGAGGGGGGGCTCGCTCTGCTGGCAGAGGTCGACCTCCGGGAAGCGCTGGTCAACCTGGATCTGCCCTGGCTGCGACTCTACGGCAGGCTGGATACCCTGGTGCCCAAGGCGGCCATCCCGCTGCTGGACGAACGTTATCCCGCCAGTCGCAGCCGGGTGCTGGACAAGGCGTCTCACGCCCCTTTCATCTCCCATCCCGAGCAATTCATCACCCTGCTGCGGCAGTTCATTGGCTGAGATTTGAGCGGCAGGCTTCAATAACTCCTCAGGTTGGTGGATAATTAGCCAACCCCATAGAGGAGTGTGCCAATGCGTATCGAATCAGCCATGACGACGGGCGTGCAGGGATTCCAGCGGGCCGAGCAACTGGCCGGCCAGGCCTCCAGCCAGATCGCCCGTCTCAATACGCCGACGGGTGACCAGGTGCAGTTGCCGGACGAGCTGGTCAATCTCAAGGTGGCCGAAGTGCAGGCCGGGGCTTCTGCCAAGGTGATCCAGACCGCCAGCGACATGCTGGGCACCCTGATCGACATCCGGGTGTGAGATGAATATCAACGTCAGCCTGCCGTCGCTCATTCCCAACCAGCTGCAGCCGCAGACGGAATCGGCTCAGACTGACAACCGCCGCGCAGAGCTGGTGCCCCCCAGCCGTCAGGGCGAGGCATCCAGCGCCGAGTCCGGCGTCGGCTCCCAGAAAGAGAGAACCCGCACCGCCCAGGCCAATCCCGCCGCCCCATCCTCGTCCACGAAAGAGAACGGCCAGACCGGCTCCGTGATGGTGGCACACCGCTTTGTCGAGGCAACGGGGGAGGAGGGAGAGCGTCGCCAACGGCAGGATGCCGATCAGCAGGAACAGCAACAGCAGAAACAGCAGCGCCAGGTAGCTGCGCTGGTCGAGCGGGATCTCGAAGTCCGCAAGCATGAGCAGGCGCACCAAGCGGCCGGCGGCGAGCATGCGGGCAGCCCCAGCTACCAGTTTTCCCGGGGGCCGGACGGCAAGCGTTACGCCACCGGGGGAGAGGTCGCCATCGACATCGGCGCCATCCCTGGGGAGCCGGCAGCGACCATTGCCAAGATGCAGCAGGTGCGAGCCGCCGCGCTCGCCCCGGAACAGCCATCGTCACAGGACCTGAGTGTGGCCCATACCGCCTCCGCCAAGGAAGCCCAGGCCCGCAAGGAGCTGATGGTGCTCAGGCAGGACGCCATCGGCCCGCTCGGTGTCTATATGGATAGGCGCAATCAGGTGATCGCCCAGCACTACCAGCAGTCCGTGCGGCCGGCTGCTCCTCACCACTTCAGTCAGGACGTGTGATAAAACCCGCCCGGATGGCAGAGCAGAGATGAAAAAGCCCCTTTCGGGGCTTTTTGCATTTTCAGGGGCTTATTTCTTCAGCTTGGAGAGGGCGGCGGCGAAGGCATTGCCCATGGCGCCATCGGTCGGAGCGCTCTGACGGGGGACCGGTCTCGGTTTGGTGTTGCCAGTGTGACGCGGCTCGGACGGTTTGCGCGTCGGCTGACCGGCCTTCTCATCCAGACGCATGGTCAGGCTGATGCGTTTGCGCGGTGCGTCCACCTCCAGCACCTTGACCCGGACGATGTCGCCGGCCTTGACCACCTCGCGGGGATCCTTGACGAAGCGATCGGTCAGGGAGGAGATGTGCACCAGGCCATCCTGATGCACGCCGATGTCGACGAAGGCGCCAAAGTTGGTGACGTTGGTGACCACCCCCTCCAGCACCATCTCTGGCACCAGATCGCTGATTTTCTCCACCCCTTCCTTGAAAGTGGCGGTCTTGAACTCGGGGCGCGGGTCGCGGCCCGGTTTGTCCAGCTCGACGATGATGTCGGTGACAGTGGGGACGCCAAACTGCTCGTCCGTGTAGTCGGAAGGCTTGAGGGTGCGCAGCAGGCTGCTGTTGCCGAGCAGGCTGTCGACGGTCTGCTCCAGTTTGGCCAGGATCCGCTCCACCACAGGGTAGGACTCCGGGTGCACCGCCGAGCCGTCCAGCGGGTTGCTGCCGCCGCGAATGCGCAGGAAGCCGGCACACTGCTCGAACGCCTTGGGGCCGAGCCGGCTCACTTTGAGTAACTGCTGGCGGCTCTTGAAGGCGCCGTGCTCGTCCCGGTAGGCGACGATGTTCTGGGCCAGGGTCTGGGAGAGGCCGGAGACTCGGTTCAGCAGGGCGACCGAGGCGGTGTTCACATCCACACCCACCGCGTTCACACAATCCTCGACCACGGCATCGAGCCGGCGGGCCAGCTGGCTCTGACCGACGTCGTGCTGATACTGGCCGACGCCGATGCTCTTGGGATCGATCTTGACCAGCTCGGCCAGAGGATCCTGCAGACGGCGGGCGATGGAGACGGCGCCGCGCAGGGAGACGTCCAGATCCGGGAACTCCAGGGACGCGAGCTCGGAGGCGGAGTAGACAGACGCCCCGGCCTCGCTCACCACGATTTTCTGGGCCTTGGCGGCCGGGTAGCGCTCGAACAGGTCGCTCACCAGGCGGTCGGTCTCCCGCGAGGCGGTGCCGTTGCCGATGCTGATGAGCTCGACCCTGTGTTTCTGGCACAGCTCGCTCAGGGTCTTGAGACTCTGGTCCACCTGGCGCTTGGGTTCGAACGGATAGATGGTCGCGGTATCGACCAGCTTGCCGGTGGCATCCACCACGGCCACCTTGACCCCGGTACGGATGCCGGGATCCAGCCCCATGGTGCAGCGCATGCCGGCCGGTGCCGCCATCAGCAGATCCTTGAGGTTCATGGCGAACACCTTGATCGCCTCCTCTTCTGCGGATTCGCGGATGCGGCCGATGAGCTCGGTCTCCATCTGGAGCGACAGCTTGATCTTCCAGGTCCAGCTCACCACCCCCTGCAGCCACTTGTCGGCCGGGCGGCTCTGCAGATTGAGCTTGAGATGATGGGCGATGATCCCCTCACAGGGGCTGGTAGCCTCATCGTCGCCAGCGACCAGCGCCAGGTTGAGCATCCCTTCGTTGCGGCCGCGCAGCATGGCCAGCACCCGGTGGGAGGGGGCCTTGTGCAGGGGCTCGTCGTGCTCGAAGTAGTCCTTGAACTTAGCCCCTTCCTGCTCCTTGCCTGCCACCACGCGGGCGCGCAGGGTGGCGTTTTGCCACAGATAGCCCCGCAGCTTCTCAAGGAGATCCGCCTGCTCGGCGAAGCGCTCCATCAATATGTAACGAGCACCGTCGAGGGCGGCCTTGCTGTCGGTGATCCCCTGCTCGGCATTGAGGAAGCGGACTGCCTCCTGCTCGGGATCTTTCATCGGGTCGCTCAGCAGCAGGTTGGCCAGCGGCTCTAGCCCCGCCTCGATGGCCATCTGTCCCTTGGTGCGGCGTTTGGGCTTGTAGGGGAGGTAGAGATCTTCGAGCCGGGTCTTGCTGTCGGCCTCGTTCAGTTCGCGCATCAGTTCGGGGGTGAGCTTGCCCTGTTCCTCAATGGAGCGGAGGATCACCTGGCGGCGATCCGCCAGTTCACGCAGGTAGCCGAGGCGGCTCTCCAGGGTACGCAGCTGGCTGTCGTCCAGGCCACCGGTCACCTCTTTGCGGTAACGGGCGATGAAGGGAACGGTGGCGCCTTCGTCCAGCAGGCGAACGGCGGCCTGCACCTGTTCCGGGCGGGCATTCAGCTCACCGGCAATCTGATGTTCTATTACGTGACTTTGCATCGAAGATCTCTTGGTCGGGTCCTGTCTAACTGGCCAGTGCGGGGCTATGTCGCCGAACAGGGGGTCTGTCCTGGCGATACTGTAGATACCTGCCAGGCCACTGCCGCGCGGGCCGGTTGGCGCCGCAAGGCGCCGGGTGTGAGCACTATATGGGCTCAGGTAACGGGATGCCACCCCGGCAGAGAGGGCAGTGAGCCTCCCCGGCTGGCAGGGGTGGCTGGCCCATGCCGACAGAAGGGAGCACGTCAGCGGTTCTGGTGATGGCGTGAAGCCGGCTTATTTGGGGTAGCTGATCTCATTGACGTACCAGCAGGCGTCACCCACTGGCGTGCGAACCATGGCTTCGTCGCCGATCTCTTTCTTGAGCAGGGCGCGGGCCATGGGGGAGTCGATGGAGATGTAGTCCTTGCGGCCGAAGATCTCGTCATAGCCGACGATGCGAAAGCGCTTGGTCTCGCCCTCGTCGTTTTCCACCTCGACCCAGGCACCGAAGAAAACCTTGCCTTCCTGGGAAGGGGAGTAGTCGACTATGGTGAGCTCCTCCAGGCACTTGCGCAGGTAACGAACCCGGCGGTCTATCTCCCGCAGACGCTTCTTGTTGTACTGATAATCCGCATTCTCGCTGCGATCGCCGAGGCTGGCCGCCCAGGCCACCTTCTTGGTGACTTCTGGCCTCTCCTCCCGCCAGAGCTGGTCGTGCTCCTGCCTGAGCCGGTTGTAGCCTTCACGGGTAATGAGTCTGGTTTTCATGGGGTTGTCACTCCCTGGCACGTTGCATCGTTGTGCTCGGGATCTTAGTCATTGCCGCTTTCCTGTCGAGCAAAAAGCGCAGAGGAGGTACACCCGTCAAGGAGGACATCTCCCCGTCGGACAACGATGGAGGGTAATAACCGGTAACATATTTATGCTTTGTGGTTGCAGGGGGGACCCCTAGTATTGAGGAGCAACAGAGAGGAGAGGTGGCAATGAGTCAGCAATACAAGGTTCTGGTGGTCGACGACGATCTGAAATTACGTTCCCTGCTGGAGCGTTACCTCACCGAGCAGGGATTTGTGGTGCGGGGCGTCGCCAACGGTGAACAGGCGGATCGTCTGCTGACTCGCGAGAACTTCAGCCTGATGGTGCTCGACCTGATGTTGCCGGGAGAAGATGGCCTCTCCATCTGTCGCCGCCTGCGCGAGGCCGGGAACCAGATCCCGGTGCTGATGCTCACCGCCAAGGGGGATGAGGTGGATCGCATCGTCGGCCTGGAGATGGGCGCCGACGACTACCTGCCCAAGCCGTTCAACCCGCGGGAGCTGCTGGCCAGGATCCGCGCCGTGTTGCGGCGGCATACCGTCGAGCTGCCCGGGGCGCCCTCGGCGGCCGAGAAGGTGGTGAGCTTCGGCGGCTATCAGCTCAATCTGGCGACCCGTGAGCTCAGCCGCGATGGGGAACCGGTCTCGCTGACCAGCGGCGAGTTCGCCGTGCTCAAGGTGCTGGTGAGCCATCCGCGCGAACCCCTCTCCCGCGACAAGCTGATGAACCTGGCGAGGGGACGTGAATATACCGCGACCGAACGCAGCATCGACGTCCAGGTCTCCCGCTTGCGCCGCCTGCTGGAGCAGGACCCGGCCCAGCCCCGCTATCTGCAGACCGTCTGGGGCCTCGGTTACGTCTTCGTGCCGGACGGTGAGAACGAATGAAGAAAGTGAGCAGCATGTTCTCTCGCATGCTCTGGTTTCTGGCCGCCGTGCTGGTGGTTTATCAGTTCGTCTCCTACGCCACCTTCTACAACTATCTGCTGGCACCCACGGTCAAGCAGATCAGCCACCTGCTGGCCAATCAGGTCAAGCTCATCTTCCCGGTCGACAGCAACCAGCTGGCCCTGAGCGAGGATGCCGAGGCCTTGGTCTATGTGGCGACCGGCAGCGACATCTATACCCAGAGCGAGGCGGAGCAGCACGGGCTCAATGACGCCAAGCCCTACCCCTATCTGGAGGAGAGCATCAGCCGCGAGCTGAAGGGGGAGACCCGGGTCAGGGTGGAGATCCAGGATCACTACATCATCTGGATCCAGCCGCCCCAGGCCAGCCAGATGTGGGTGCGCATACCCCTGACCGAGATCGAGGATGACGATATCGAGCCGCTCATCCTCTACATGAGCGTCCTGCTGGTGCTGACCCTGTTCGCGGCCTGGCGTTTTGCCCGCCAGCTGGTGCGGCCGCTGGAGGATCTGGAGGCGGGCGCCGTGGCGGTGGCGCGCGGCAACTTCCCCGATGCGCTGGGGGAGCAGGGCTCCCGGGAGGTGCGCAGGCTGACCCGCACCTTCAACCACATGTCCAGCTCCATCAAGGGGTTGATCGAGGAGCGCAACCTGATGATGGCCGGCGTCTCCCACGATCTGCGCACGCCGCTCACCCGTATCCGGCTGGCCACCGAGATGATGTCTTCCGAGGATGAGTACCTCAAGGAGAGCATCAATGCGGATATCGACGAGTCTAATGGCATCATCGATCAGTTCATCGACTACATCCGGCCGAACGAGGGGCTGGATGCCAGGCCCGTCGACCTGACCCAACTCGTCCACGATGCGCTCCTGATGCAGACCGATCAGGGACTGGAAGTGGAGCTGCTGTTGCCGGAGGAGGCGGTACGGGTCGCCTGCCATCCCATCAGCATGCGCCGCATCCTCAACAACCTGTCGGGCAATGCGTTGCGTTACGGGGCAACCCGGCTGCAGGCCGAGCTCAGGGATGACGGTCATTGGGTAAGGCTGCGCCTGTCTGACAATGGTCCCGGGATCGCGGAGCAGGACTATTCCCGGGTGCTCAAGCCCTTCACTCAGGGCAATGTGGCGCGCACCGGCGGTGGCAGCGGCCTGGGGCTGGCCATTGTCGCCAAGATAGTCTCCCAGCATCACGGCACCATCAGGCTGGGACGCTCCGAGCTTGGGGGCTTGCTGGTCGAGATGCGGCTGCCAAAAAATCAGCCGCTGGAGTGGATGGATTGAGAGAAGGGCGTATCCGTGGATACGCCCTTCTCATTCAGGCCCCTGTCTCGCTCGCCTTGCGGTAGCGCTTGCCGTATTTCAGTTGCTGGATCAGCAGGGCGGCGACGATCAGCACCAGCCCGATGGGGGTGGCGGGATGAATGGCCTCTCCGATCAACAGGTTGAGCAGTACCAGTGAGGCGAAGGGCGAAATGAAGATGAGGTTGCTGATGGGGGCCGTGTTGGTGGCGTGGCGCAGCGCCATCAACCAGAGCACGAAGCCGAAGCCCATCTCGAACAGCCCTACATAGATGGCCCCGGCCCAGCCTTGCCAGGCGGTCATGGCAAAGTCGGCGAGTAGCCAGGTCGCCACGACAATGAACGGCAGGCTGATGAGGAAGCCGAGTAGCAGGCTGACGATGGGATCCCCCTGGTTGCGGGTGTTGAGGATCCAGTAGCCCGCCCAGATCAGGGTCGACACCAGGGCCAGCGTCACCCCGAGCGGGCTGTCGAACTGCAGGCCGAACACATCCCCCCTGGTGGCAATCACCAGAGCGCCGAAGTAGCCGAGCACGATGGCGACGCCGTCGCGACGGCGCAGCTTCTGCCCGAGGAAGGGAACCGCCAGCAGGCTGAGGGTGATGGCCCAGGTGTAGTTGAGGGTCTGGGCCTGCTGGGCTGGCAGCAGGTCATAGGCCTTGAACAGCAGCAAATAATAAAGGAAGGGGTTCAGCACCCCAAGGGAGAGGTAATAGAAGCGACGGGCCTTGAGATAGGAGAGCAGCAGCGGCAGCTTGCCCTGACAGGCCACGATGCAGCCCAGAGTCAGGGTTGAGGTGCAGGCGGCGACCAGCAGCAGCTGTACCGGCTCGAAGTAGGCGAGGGAGATCTTGAAGGCGCTGGCGACCGTCGACCAGAGGGCGACCGCACAGAGCCCGTATTGATAGGCTTTCTTCTGATTCTTGAGCATCCACATCGTTCCGCTGACAGGGGGCGAGGGCGCAGTCTATCAGCCCATTTGCAACATTGTCGTTACCAGCGTGCGGGGAAGGGCGAGGGGGGGCTTTGCGAGATCCATCTGCCACACAAATATTGCGCACAATCTGTCCGCCTTCGCTTGCGTGAATTGAAAAAATCCGTATAATTCCCTCCGCTTGCCCATGAGGCAGCCAGACGATATGTCTGCTTGCTGAGCTTCCCGTTTACGTGTCGCCAGCCATACAGTCTCCCCGATATGGGGAGAAACGTGAAAAATCGCACCTCTGGCGGGAGTAATCTCGGTCGGGCGGTGTTGATTTATGTTCTTTTATCTGTTGGAGCTCTGTCAATGCAGAACCAAAGAATCCGTATCCGCCTGAAGGCTTTTGATCATCGCCTGATCGATCAATCCACTGCGGAAATCGTTGAAACTGCTAAGCGCACTGGCGCGCAGGTTCGCGGTCCTATTCCGCTGCCGACTCGCAAAGAGCGTTTCACCGTTCTGATCTCCCCGCACGTCAACAAGGACGCGCGTGATCAGTACGAGATCCGCACTCACAAGCGTCTGGTAGACATCGTTGAGCCGACTGACAAGACCGTAGACGCACTGATGCGTCTGGATCTGGCAGCTGGTGTAGACGTCCAGATCAGCCTGGGTTAATTACGGAAAGAGGTTGATAACAATGACAATCGGTCTTGTAGGTCGCAAAGTGGGTATGACTCGCATCTTCACTGAAGATGGCGTTTCTATCCCGGTGACTGTTATCGAAGTTGAAGCTAACCGTGTAACTCAGGTCAAATCTGTAGAAACCGACGGCTACAACGCTATTCAGGTTACCACTGGCTCCAAGAAAGCCAGCCGCGTAACCAAGCCGGAAGCTGGCCACTTTGCCAAAGCTGGTGTAGAAGCCGGTCGCGGTCTGTGGGAATTCCGCCTGAACAACGGTGAAACTTTCACTGTTGGTAGCGAGCTGAAAGTAGATCTTCTCGCTGACGTTAAGCTGGTAGACGTTACCGGCACATCCAAGGGTAAAGGTTTTGCCGGTACTGTTAAGCGCTGGAACTTCCGTACCCAGGATATGACCCACGGTAACTCCCTGTCCCACCGTGTACCTGGCTCCATCGGTCAAAACCAGACCCCGGGCCGCGTATTCAAGGGCAAGAAGATGGCTGGTCACATGGGTGCTGAGCGTGTAACGACTCAGAACCTGGAACTGGTTCGTGTTGACGCTGAACGCAACCTGCTGCTCATCAAAGGCGCAGTACCGGGTGCAACCAACGGCAACGTGATCGTCAAACCTGCCGTCAAAGCGTAACGTCTGAGGAGATAGTAATGGAATTGGTAATGAAAGACGCCAAGAGCGCTCTTGAAGTTTCCGAGACTACCTTCGGGCGCGAATTCAACGAAGCTCTGGTTCACCAGGTTGTCGTTGCATATGCCGCTGGTGCCCGTCAGGGTACTCGTGCGCAGCTGACTCGCTCTGAAGTGTCTGGTGGCGGCAAAAAGCCGTGGCGTCAGAAGGGTACTGGTCGTGCCCGTGCTGGCTCCATCCGTTCGCCCATCTGGCGTTCCGGTGGTGTGACCTTTGCTGCTAAGCCGCAAGATCACAGCCAGAAAGTAAACAAGAAGATGTACCGCGGCGCTATCCGTAGCATCCTGTCCGAGCTGGTACGTCAAGAGCGCCTGATCGTTGTCGAGAAATTCGGCATCGAAGCGCCGAAGACCAAAGAACTGATCGCCAAGCTGAAAGAGATGGAACTGACTGACGTTCTGATCGTGACTGCTGAAGTCGATGAGAACCTGTTCCTGGCTGCTCGCAACCTGTACAAGGTCGACGTGCGTGATGTTGCCGGTATCGACCCGGTCAGCCTGATCGCTTTCGACAAGATTCTGATGACTGCAGACGCAGTTAAGCAAATCGAGGAGATGCTGGCATGATCCGCGAAGAACGTCTGTTGAAAGTTCTGAAGGCTCCGCACATCTCTGAAAAGAGCACCATGGTCGCAGAAAAGCAGAACACTATCGTGTTCAAAGTTGCTGTTGATGCCACCAAGGCGGAAGTCAAAGCTGCAGTTGCGAAACTGTTCGAGGTCGAAGTTGAGACCGTCCGTACCCTGAACATGAAGGGTAAGACCAAGCGCGCAGGTGCACGCGTAGGCCGTCGTTCCGATTGGAAAAAGGCTTATGTGACCCTGAAAGCTGGTCAGGACATCGACTTCATGGGCGCAGCCGAGTAAGAGGAGTTCTGAAAAATGGCAATCGTTAAGTGCAAGCCTACTTCTCCGGGCCGCCGTCACGTCGTCAAGATCGTCAACCAAGAGCTGTACAAGGGCAAGCCCTTCGCCGCTCTGCTGGACAGCAAAAGCAAGTCCGGTGGCCGTAACAACAACGGCCGCATCACCACCCGTCACATCGGTGGTGGTCACAAGCAACACTACCGTCTGATCGACTTCAAGCGCGACAAAGACGGCATTCCGGCCAAAGTTGAGCGTCTGGAATACGATCCTAACCGTACCGCAAACATCGCCCTGGTGCTGTATGCAGACGGTGAGCGTCGTTACATCCTGGCTCCGAAAGGCCTGAAAGCTGGTGATGCAATCGCCTCTGGTGCTGATGCTGCCATCAAGGTGGGTAACACCCTGCCGATGCGCAACATCCCGGTCGGTTCTACCGTTCACGCCGTTGAGATGAAGCCTGGTAAAGGTGCCCAGCTGGCTCGTTCCGCTGGTACTTTCATCCAGATCCTGGCTCGTGAAGGTAACTATGTAACTCTGCGTCTGCGTTCCGGCGAAGTACGTAAAGTTCTGGCCGAGTGCCGCGCTACCATCGGTGAAGTGGGTAACTCCGAGCACATGCTGCGTCAACTGGGTAAAGCCGGTGCAAACCGCTGGCGTGGTATTCGTCCGACCGTTCGCGGTATGGCGATGAACCCGGTTGATCACCCGCACGGTGGTGGTGAGGGTCGTAACAAGGGCATGCAGCCTGTGTCCCCATGGGGCCAGAAGGCTAAGGGCTTCAAGACCCGTAAGAACAAGCGTACCGACAAGTACATCGTACGTCGTCGTAACAAGTAATTGTTAACATAGAGGAATCACCATGCCACGTTCTCTCAAGAAGGGTCCATTTATCGACCTGCACTTGCTGAAGAAGGTAGAGAAAGCGGTGGAAAGCGGGGATAAAAAGCCGGTTAAGACCTGGTCCCGTCGTTCAATGATCATCCCGAACATGATCGGTTTGACCATCGCTGTCCATAATGGTCGTCAGCACGTTCCGGTTTTCGTTACCGAAGAAATGATCGGTCACAAACTGGGTGAATTCGCACCGACTCGTACTTATCGCGGCCATGCTGCTGATAAGAAGGCTAAGAAGCGCTAAGGGATAAATGATGGAAGCTATCGCTAAACACCGTTATGCCCGTACTTCTGCCCAGAAAGCTCGTCTGGTAGCCGATCAAGTACGTGGTCTGTCCGTAGACAAGGCTCTGAACATCCTGACCTTCAGCCCGAAAAAGGCTGCAGTTCTGGTGAAGAAAGTGCTGGAATCTGCCATTGCCAACGCTGAGCACAACGAAGGTGCCGATATCGACACCCTGCGTGTTGCCACCATCATGGTAGACGAAGGTCCCTCCATGAAGCGCATCCGCCCGCGTGCCAAAGGTCGCGCGGATCGTATCCTCAAGCGTACCGCTCACATCACTGTAGTGGTATCCGACGCTAAGGCTGGGAGATAAGCAATGGGTCAGAAAGTACATCCTAATGGCATTCGCCTGGGTATTACCAAGCCTTGGAATTCTACCTGGTTCGCGAACACCAAAGACTTCGCTGACAACCTGTACAGCGATTTCCAAGTACGCCAGTTCCTGACCAAGGAGCTGAAAAACGCTTCCTTGTCCAAGATCACCATCGAGCGTCCGGCCAAGAGCATCCGTGTGACCATTCACACCGCTCGTCCGGGTGTCGTGATCGGCAAGAAAGGCGAAGACGTTGAAAAACTGCGCAAAGCTGTAGCCGCTATTGCTGGCGTGCCTGCTCAGATCAACATTTCCGAAGTCCGCAAGCCGGAGCTGGATGGCAAACTGGTTGCCGACAGCATTACTTCTCAGCTGGAACGTCGCGTTATGTTCCGCCGCGCTATGAAGCGTGCCGTACAGAACGCCATGCGTCTGGGTGCCAAGGGCATCAAGGTAGAAGTATCCGGTCGTCTGGGCGGCGCTGAAATCGCGCGTACCGAATGGTACCGTGAAGGTCGTGTGCCCCTGCACACCCTGCGTGCCGATATCGACTACGCAACTTCTGAAGCCCACACCACTTACGGTGTGATCGGCGTTAAAGTTTGGATCTTCAAGGGCGAAGTTCTGGGCGGTCTGGCTGCAGTCAATGCTGCCGCTGCTCAAGAGCAAGCTCCTGCAAAGCCCAAGCGTGACAACAAGCGCCGCGCTGCTAAGTAAGGAGATTCGGTAAATGTTGCAACCTAAGCGTACTAAATTCCGCAAGACCCACAAGGGTCGTAACCGCGGTCTGGCCAATGCCGGTAACGAAGTATCCTTCGGTACCTTTGGCCTGAAGGCGACATCTCGTGGTCAACTGACTGCTCGTCAAATCGAAGCAGCCCGTCGTGCCATGACCCGTCACGTTAAGCGTCAAGGCAAGATCTGGATCCGTGTGTTCCCGGACAAGCCCATTACCGAAAAGCCCCTCGAAGTTCGTATGGGTAAAGGTAAGGGTAACGTGGAATACTGGGTTTGCCCGATCCAGCCTGGCAAGGTTCTGTACGAGATGGATGGTGTACCTGAGGCTCTGGCGCGTGAAGCGTTTGCCCTGGCCGCAGCTAAGCTGTCCGTTCAGACCACTTTCGTAATTAAGACGGTGATGTGATGAAAGCCCAAGATCTGCGTCAAAAGAGCGTCGAAGAACTGAACCAGGAGCTGCTGGGTCTGCTGCGTGAGCAATTCAACATGCGCATGCAAGCTTCCACCGGCCAACTGGCTCAGACTCACACTCTGAAACAAGTGCGTCGTGACGTCGCACGTATCAAGACTGTACTGACTGAGAAGGCAGGTGCGTAATGACTGACAAGATCCGTACTCTGCAAGGTCGTGTAATCAGCGACAAGATGGACAAGTCCATCACTGTTGCTATCGAGCGCAAGGTAAAGCACCCGATCTACGGTAAGATCATCAAGCGTACTACCAAGCTGCACGTGCATGACGAGAACAACGAGTGCAAGGCTGGCGACCTCGTGGAAATCCGCGAGTGCCGCCCGCTGTCCAAGACCAAGTCCTGGACCCTGGTTGCTGTCGTAGAAAAGGCCTAATTCGGTACTTTATAACCCAAACGGCCCCCCATCGGGGCCGTTTGTTTTTTAGGCTACCTTTTCAAAAATAGCTGTGTTATAGTTTCGCGCCTTTTGAAGGCAGCCAGATCCCGAGAGGGATAAGAAGTAAACAAAGCGGAGCACTAAGATGATCCAGATGCAAAGTATGCTGGGTGTTGCCGACAACTCCGGCGCTCGCAGTGTAATGTGTATTAAGGTTCTGGGTGGTTCGCACCGCCGTTACGCCGGCATCGGCGACATCATCAAGGTTTCTATCAAGGAAGCCATTCCTCGCGGTAAAGTGAAGAAAGGTGATGTGTATAACGCGGTGGTCGTACGCACCCGTAAAGGCGTTCGTCGTCCGGACGGCTCTGTCATCCGTTTCGACAACAATGCGGCTGTGTTGCTTAACAACAACCAGCAGCCGATCGGTACTCGTATTTTTGGCCCGGTGACCCGTGAACTCCGTAATGAGAAGTTCATGAAGATTGTGTCCCTGGCACCCGAAGTACTGTAAGGAGTCGAACGATGGCAGCTAAAATCCGTCGCGAAGACGAAGTAATTGTTCTTACCGGCAAAGACAAGGGCAAGCGTGGCAAAGTCACTCAAGTTCTGATTGCCAAAGGTAAGGTAATCGTGGAAGGCATCAACCAGGTGAAGAAACACCAGAAGCCGGTACCCGCACTGGGTCAGGCTGGCGGTATCGTCACCAAAGAAGCCCCCATCGATGTATCTAACGTAGCGCTGTTCAACTCTGCCACTGGCAAGGCTGACCGCGTTGGTTTCCGGATTGAAGACGGCAAGAAAGTTCGTTTCTTCAAATCCACCGGCGAACTTGTGAAGTAATTGGAGTTTAACGATGGCGAAACTGCATGATTACTACAAATCCGATGTAGTAAATGAACTGACCAAGCAGTTCGGTTACAAGACTATCATGCAAGTCCCTCGGATCGAGAAAATCACCCTGAACATGGGTGTTGGTGAAGCGATCTCTGACAAGAAGTTGCTGGAAAATGCTGCTGCCGATATGGCTGCCATTTCCGGTCAGAAGCCGCTGATCACCAAAGCACGCAAATCTGTTGCGGGCTTCAAGATTCGTGAAGGCTACCCGATAGGTTGTAAAGTAACCCTGCGTGGCGAGCGTATGTGGGAGTTCCTGGAACGGCTGATTTGCATCTCCGTACCGCGTATCCGTGACTTCCGTGGTCTGAACGCCAAGGCGTTCGATGGCCGTGGTAACTACTCCATGGGCGTGCGTGAGCAAATCATCTTCCCGGAAATCGACTATGACAAGGTCGATCGCGTCCGTGGTCTGGATATCACCATCACCACTTCCGCGAATACCGACGAAGAAGGCCGTGCTCTGCTGGCTGCCTTTAACTTCCCATTCCGCAAGTAAGGTTAGGGTTATGGCTAAAACATCCATGAAAGCACGTGAAGCAAAGCGTGCGAAGCTGGCAGCCAAGTTCGCGACCAAGCGTACCGAGCTGAAAGCTATCATCGTTGATATGAACGCTTCTGAAGAAGCGCGTTGGGATGCTGTCTTGCAACTGCAACAGCTGCCCCGTGATTCCAGTCCGTCCCGCCAGCGTAACCGTTGCAACATCACTGGTCGTCCGCACGGTTTCCTGCGGAAGTTTGGCCTCTCTCGCATCAAGGTGCGTGAGCATGCCATGAAGGGCGAAATTCCGGGCCTCAAAAAGGCCTCTTGGTAAGAATCTCGGGAGTTAGACTATGAGCATGCAAGATCCGATCGCGGATATGCTGACCCGCATCCGTAACGGTCAGGCGGCGAGCAAAGTTGCGGTTTCCATGCCTTCTTCCAAGCTGAAAGTGGCTATCGCCAAAGTGCTGAAAGAAGAAGGTTACATCGCTGGCTACACCGTAGCTGGTGACGTGAAACCGGAACTGGAAATTGAACTGAAATATTTCCAGGGCAAGCCGGTTGTAGAACTGATCCAACGCGTGAGCCGTCCCGGCCTGCGTATTTACAAGCGCACTACTGATCTGCCGAAAGTCATGGGCGGTCTCGGTGTTGCAATCGTGTCCACGTCTAAAGGTGTGATGACCGACCGTGCTGCTCGCAAGGCAAGCATGGGTGGTGAGATCATCTGCTACGTCGCCTAATAGGAGGTCGGAAATGTCTCGCGTTGCTAAGGCACCCGTCACTATTCCTGCTGGCGTAGAGGTGACTCTGAACGGTCAGGAACTGTCCATCAAAGGTGGTAAAGGTTCCCTGGTTCGTTCCATCCACGCCGGTGTAGAAGTGACCAAAGAAGACAATGTACTGAAGTTCGCCCCGCGCGACGGCATCGCTGGTGCTGACGCTCAGGCCGGTACTGCCCGTGCATTGGTCAACAACATGGTAGTCGGTGTTACCCAAGGCTTCGAGCGCAAGCTGCAGCTGGTTGGTGTAGGTTACAAAGCCTCCATCAAGGGCAATGCTGTTGCGCTGGCACTGGGCTTCTCTCACCCGGTAGAGCATGCGCTGCCGGCTGGTGTCACCGCTGAATGTCCGTCCGCCACCGAAATCGTTCTGCGTGGTGTGGACAAGCAGCTGGTTGGCCAAGTCGCCGCCGATATCCGTGCTTACCGCGCTCCGGAGCCCTACAAGGGCAAGGGTGTACGCTATGCCAACGAGCAAGTGCGTACTAAAGAAGCTAAGAAGAAGTAAGGTAACACTATGGACAAGAAAGCAGCTCGTCTCCGTCGTGCTACTCGTGCTCGGAAAAAGATGCAGGAACTGGGAGCTACCCGTCTGGTTGTTCACCGTACCCCGCGTCATATCTATGCGCAGGTTATTGCAGCCAACGGTTCCGAAGTTCTGGCCTCTGCTTCCACAGTAGAGAAGGCCATCAGTGAAGCTCTGAAATACACCGGTAACGCAGACGCTGCTACCGCTGTAGGCAAGGCTATCGCTGAGCGTGCCATTGCCAAAGGCGTTCAGAACGTATCTTTCGATCGTTCCGGTTTCAAGTATCACGGTCGTGTAGCCGCTCTGGCTGCCGCTGCTCGTGACGCTGGTCTTCAGTTCTAAGCTAGGAGTCGAAGATGGCTAAAGTCGAATCTCAAGCCGGCGAACTGCAAGAAAAGCTGATTGCAGTAAACCGTGTTTCGAAAACTGTTAAAGGTGGTCGTATCATGTCCTTCACCGCGTTGACCGTGGTGGGCGATGGTAACGGCCGTGTAGGTTACGGTTACGGTAAGGCCCGTGAAGTTCCGGCCGCCATTCAAAAGGCGATGGAACAGGCTAAGCGTAACCTGAGCAAGGTAGAACTGAACAACGGCACCCTGCACCACCCGGTGAAAGGTGTTCACTCCGGTTCCACCGTGTTCATGAAGCCGGCCTCCCAAGGTACTGGTATCATCGCAGGCGGCGCTATGCGTGCCGTTCTGGAAGTTGCCGGTATCCACAACGTGCTGGCCAAGACCTACGGTTCCACCAACCCGATCAACGTTGTTCGCGCAACTGTAGACGCTCTGGTTCACGGTCAATCACCGGAACAGATCGCTGCCAAGCGTGGTCTGCGCGTTGAAGAAATTCTGGGGTAATGCGACATGGCTAACACTGTAAAAGTAACTCAAACTCGCAGCTCTATCGGCCGTCTGCCAAAGCACAAGGCGACTCTGCGTGGTCTGGGTCTGCGTCGCATTGGTCACACCGTTGAGCTGGAAGATACTCCCTGCGTACGCGGCATGATCAACCAGGTTTATTACATGGTTAAGGTGGAGGGCTAAGCATGCGTCTGAATACTCTGTCTCCGGCCGCTGGCTCCAAGCGCGTTAAGCACCGTCCGGGCCGTGGTATCGGTTCTGGTCTGGGCAAGACCGGTGGTCGTGGTGTTAAAGGTCAAACCTCTCGTTCCGGTGGCGGCAAGGTCCGCAACGGTTTCGAAGGTGGCCAGATGCCTTTGAAAATCCGTCTGCCGAAGTTCGGTTTCTTCTCTCGCAAATCTTTGGTTTCTGCCGAAGTGCGCCTGAACGAAATCGCCCTGGTAGAAGGTGATGTGGTCGACGTGAGCACTCTGAAGCAAGCCGGTGTTATTACCAAGAACATCGTGTTCGCTAAAGTTGTTCTGTCTGGCAACATTGACCGTGCTGTGACCGTTCGTGGTCTGTCCGTCACCAAGGGTGCACGTGCAGCCATCGAGGCCGCTGGCGGTAAAATCGAGGAATAATCAGTACAATGGCTAAGAAACCAGGATTGGATGTTAAAGCACAAGGTGGTCTGAGCGAACTGAAGAGCCGTCTGCTCTTCGTTCTCGGGGCAATTATCGTGTTCCGTGCAGGCTCTTATGTGCCGATCCCTGGTATTGACGCCGCCGTACTGGCCGAGTTGTTCCAACAACAGAAGGGCACCATCATTGAGATGTTCAACATGTTCAGTGGTGGTGCACTCTCGCGTGCTTCTATTCTTGCGCTGGGGATCATGCCGTACATTTCGGCGTCGATCATTATCCAGCTGCTGACTGTGGTTCATCCTGCTCTTGCTGAACTCAAGAAAGAGGGTGAATCCGGCCGTCGCAAGATTAGCCAATATACCCGTTGGGGCACGCTGGTTTTGGGAACGTTCCAGGCCATTGGTATTGCAACCGGTCTGCCGAATATGATGCAAGGACTCGTGACTCATCCGGGTTTGGGCTTCTATTTCACAGCCGTTGTGAGTCTGGTCACCGGTACCATGTTCTTGATGTGGTTGGGTGAACAGATTACCGAGCGTGGGATTGGTAATGGTATCTCGTTGATTATCTTCACAGGTATCGTTGCCGGTCTGCCTCATGCCATTGGCGCTACGGCCGAACAGGCACGTCAAGGGGAATTGCACATCCTGCTGTTGTTGTTGCTGGGCTTGATTGTTTTCGCAGTGACTTACTTTGTGGTGTTCGTGGAGCGTGGTCAGCGTCGTATCGTCGTGAACTATGCCAAGCGTCAACAGGGCCGCCAGGTATTCGCCGCGCAAAGCACACACCTGCCGTTGAAAGTGAATATGGCCGGTGTGATTCCTGCGATTTTCGCATCCAGCATCATCCTCTTCCCGGGGACCATTACCTCCTGGTTTGGTCAGGGTGAGGGCAAGGTCGCTGATGTTCTGCAACAGGTCTCTATGGTCCTGCAGCCGGGTCAGCCCTTGTACGAGATGCTCTATGCAGCAGCCATTATCTTCTTCTGCTTCTTCTATACCGCGCTGGTCTTCAATCCACGCGAGACAGCAGATAACCTGAAGAAGAGTGGAGCCTTTATCCCGGGGATCCGCCCGGGCGAGCAGACAGCACGTTACATCGATAAGGTTATGACTCGCCTGACATTGGCAGGTGCGCTCTATATTACCTTTATCTGTCTGGTACCCCAGTTCCTGATGACTGCTTGGAACGTACAGTTCTACTTCGGCGGCACCTCGCTGCTGATTATTGTGGTAGTTATCATGGACTTCATGGCTCAGGTTCAGACCCATATGATGTCTCATCAATATGGCGACGTCCTGAGGAAGGCCAACCTGAAGGGCTACGGCCGCTAAAGGTCGGCGTAGTTACGGAGTTAAGCAATGAAAGTTCGTGCTTCCGTTAAGGCAATCTGCCGTAACTGCAAAATCATCAAGCGTCACGGTGTGGTGCGTGTGATTTGCAGCGAGCCAAAGCATAAACAGCGCCAAGGCTAATTTTTTACGGTTAGTACTTGCAACAAATAGTTGTGCTGGCTAATATAGCCAGCCAACTTTTGTTGTGTATTGGTTGACCGCCACGTATCCGCTCACGGGCTTTGTGGTGGTCGTAATCTACTATATGTAGGAGTGAATAGTGGCCCGTATCGCTGGCATTAACATTCCTGACCATAAGCATGCAGTCATCGCGTTGACTGCTATTTATGGCGTCGGTCGTACCCGCTCCAAGGCCATCTGTGCCGCAGCCGGTATCGCTGAGAATGTGAAAATTAAAGACCTGGACGAAGCTCAGATCGAGAGTCTGCGTGAACAAGTAGGTAAATTCACCGTTGAAGGTGACCTGCGTCGTCAGATTTCCATGAACATCAAGCGTTTGATGGATCTGGGTTGCTACCGTGGTTTGCGTCACCGTCGTAGCCTGCCTGTTCGTGGTCAACGTACCAAGACCAACGCTCGTACCCGTAAGGGTCCGCGCAAGGCTATCAAGAAGTAACGGGAAGGTAGAAAATGGCTAAAACTCCGACTCGTGCTCGCAAGCGCGTTAAAAAGCAAGTGAGCGACGGTATTGCGCACGTTCATGCATCTTTCAACAACACAATCGTGACCATTACTGACCGTCAGGGCAACGCTCTGTCTTGGGCTACCTCTGGTGGTTCCGGTTTCCGTGGTTCCCGTAAGTCCACTCCGTTTGCTGCCCAGGTAGCTGCTGAGCGTGCTGGTGAGATCGCCAAAGAATACGGCGTGAAGAACCTGGAAGTCATGGTCAAAGGTCCGGGTCCCGGTCGTGAGTCCTCCATCCGCGCTCTGAACGCGGCTGGTTTCCGCATCACTAACATTACTGATGTGACTCCGATCCCGCACAACGGTTGTCGTCCTCCCAAGAAGCGCCGCGTGTAACGCGTTTAGCTACTTGGTCTAGGATTGTTGGAGAAAGAAGATGGCAAGATATATCGGTCCTAAGCTTAAGCTTAGCCGTCGTGAGGGCACCGACCTCTTCCTGAAGTCTGGTGTTCGTGCGATTGATTCTAAGTGCAAGATTGACACTGTTCCGGGTCAACACGGTGCGCGTAAAGCGCGTCTGTCCGACTACGGCGTGCAACTGCGCGAGAAACAAAAAGTACGTCGTATCTACGGCGTATTGGAAAAACAGTTCCGCAACTACTACCGCGACGCTGCCCGTCAAAAGGGTAACACCGGTGAAAACCTGTTGCAGCTGCTGGAAGGTCGTCTGGACAACGTCGTCTACCGCATGGGCTTCGGCGCCACTCGTGCTGAGTCTCGTCAGCTGGTGAGCCACAAAGCCATCATGGTAAACGGCCGCGTTGTGAATGTTCCTTCTTTCCAGGTATCCCCTGAGGACGTGATCTGCGTTCGCGAGAAGGCTAAGAAGCAAGCGCGTATCAAAGCTTCCCTGGAAGTTGCTGGTCAGCGCGAGAAGCCGACTTGGGTAGAGGTTGACGCTGCTAAGATGGAAGGTGCCTTCAAGCGCCTGCCGGAGCGTTCCGACCTGTCTGCCGACATTAACGAACAGCTGATCGTCGAGCTTTACTCCAAGTAAAGCTAGCTTCTAAAGAGAGGACACAATGCTGGGTTCTGTAACAGATTTTCTTAAACCGCGGCTAGTTGACATCGAGCAAGTTAGCCCGACTCACGCGAAAGTGACTCTCGAGCCGCTTGAGCGTGGCTTTGGTCACACGCTGGGCAACGCCCTGCGTCGTATTTTGCTGTCATCTATGCCCGGTTGTGCAGTTACTGAAGTCGAGATCGACGGAGTACTGCACGAGTACAGCAGCAAAGAAGGTGTGCAGGAAGACATTCTTGAAATTCTGCTCAACCTGAAAGGTATCGCTGTGAAACTGGAAGGCAAGGACGAGGTAACTCTGTCCCTGACCAAGTCTGGAACAGGCCCCGTTACCGCTGGTGATATCACTCACGGTGATGAAGTCGAGATCGTAAACCCGGAGCACGTAATCTGCCACCTGACTGGCGCCAATGCTGAGATCAGCATGCGTCTGAAAGTTCAGCGCGGTCGTGGTTATGTGCCTGCTTCTGCTCGTGTTCACAACGATGACGAAGAGCGTCCTATTGGTCGCCTGCTGCTGGACTCCGCGTTCAGTCCCATCGTTCGCATCGCCTACAATGTAGAGGCGGCACGTGTGGAACAGCGCACCGACTTGGACAAGCTGGTCATCGACATGGAGACCAATGGTACTCTGGATCCGGAAGAAGCGATCCGCCGTTCTGCCACTATCCTGGCCGAACAGCTGGAAGCCTTCGTGGATCTGCGCGATGTCAGCGTGCCCGAGAAGAAAGAAGAGAAACCCGAGTTTGATCCGATTCTGCTGCGTCCTGTCGATGATTTGGAGCTGACAGTTCGTTCCGCGAACTGTCTGAAGGCAGAAGCTATCCACTATATTGGTGATCTGGTACAGCGTACCGAAGTTGAGTTGCTTAAGACTCCTAACCTCGGTAAGAAGTCCCTGACTGAGATCAAGGACGTGTTGGCCTCCCGTGGTCTGTCTCTTGGCATGCGCCTTGAGAACTGGCCGCCCGCCAGCATCGCTGACGAGTAATCCAGATTACGGGTTTCACAGATTTAGTTAGAAGGATAAGGTCATGCGCCATCGTTTGAGTGGTCGTCAACTGAACCGGAACAGCAGCCATCGTCAGGCTATGTTCCGCAACATGGCCAGCTCCCTGGTTCGTCATGAGATCATCAAGACGACTCTGCCTAAGGCAAAAGAGCTGCGTCGTGTAGTTGAACCGCTGATCACCCTTGCCAAGACTGATAGCGTTGCTAATCGTCGCCTGGCATTTGCCCGTACTCGCGATAACGCGATCGTGGCTAAGCTGTTCAATGAACTGGGCCCGCGCTACCTGGAGCGCGCCGGCGGTTATACTCGCATTCTGAAATGCGGTTTCCGTGCTGGCGACAACGCCCCTATGGCTTACATTGAGCTGGTAGACCGCCCGGCCGCTGCTGAAGCAGCTGCTGAGTGATAAAAGAAAAAGCCGGGCTTGTCCCGGCTTTTCTTTTAATTGATTCTGAT
>NZ_JAGKRG010000020.1:0-687 GCF_017939565.1 Aeromonas sp. SrichE-2G | reverse complement strand
ACTGCCTCAACTGCCTCAACTGCCTCAACTGCCTCAACTGCCTCAACTGCCTCAACTGCCTCAACTGCCTCAACTGCCTCAACTGCCTCAACTGCCTCAACTGCCTCAACTGCCTCAACTGCCTCAACTGCCTCAACTCTTCTCCTCTATACAAAGATACAAAGAAGTAGACGTCGCTCCTGAGCTTGGCCCAATTCTGGATTTCTTGCTCACTTCACATCGCTCAGTTCGATATCGCCCACCAGGGTGGCACAGGGGTTTACATATACCCGTTTGCCCAGTTGTGGGCGTTTTCCCTTGTAGGGTCTCAGTCGCAAGTCCATCTTGGCCTCCTTGTTTTTTGGCCATTCTAGCAACTTGGAACCCGTTTCTGTGGATAAGTTTGTATAAAAGCTGTGCTTGGATATGAATAACTAAAAAAGTGCGCTTTTTTGCAATTTTATTGCAGGGGAGGGGTTGCCAGAACGAATTCGCTCCCTATAATGCGCCTCCATCGACACGGCAAGCGGCAACGCAAACAGCCAAGTCGGTAGCCTCGAAAAGCCTGTGAAAATAAGGCTTGACTCGAGAAGGCGGTTGAGTAGAATGCCACTCCCGCAGCAGCCAAAAGCTGCGTCGCTCTTTAACAATTTGAATCAAGCAATCTGTGTGGGCACTCACAGCATCGAGCATCAAAAACAATTTTTG
>NZ_JAGKRG010000001.1:0-133598 GCF_017939565.1 Aeromonas sp. SrichE-2G | reverse complement strand
TGGCGGCAATAGCGCAGTGGAACCACCTGACCCCATGCCGAACTCAGAAGTGAAACGCTGTAGCGCCGATGGTAGTGTGGCATTCGCCATGCGAGAGTAGGACACTGCCAGGCACCCAATTGAAGAAGCCCGCTCATCCGAGCGGGCTTTTTTTGTCTGTAGATTTCCTTTCTCTGTCTGAATCCTTTCTTGTTTTTGCCTTTTACCTCTCTTTGTCCCTTGTCTTAGCGGGCAGTGGAGCCGCATCTTCACTGTCATAACGCAATGTGCAGAGACGATGGTGTGTTATTTACCCGTTTCCATCGGGATTATCCAGCCGAGACCCCTTCGTCCAAATCCGACACCAGGCCCGCGATTAGGGTTGTATCTGCACCATAACTCGGTAGAGTAAGGGCATTCTGGGTTTGCCCGTGCCATGCCTTTTTTCTCTATCTGGTCTGGGAATATCCACCTGTTTTCATTCACCTTCAGTCAGTGGTATCGATATGGAACAAGTAAACAAGTCTACTTTCAACGATGTGCTGGAATATGTGCGTATGTCCCGTCGCCAGAACAAGCTCAAGCGTGAAATCGCGGATAACGAGAAAAAGATCCGTGACAACCAGAAGCGGGTTCTGCTGCTCGACAACCTGAGCGACTACATCAAGCCCGGCATGAGCATCGATGAGGTTCAGGCCATTATCGCCAACATGCGTACGGACTATGAGGAGCGTGTCGATGACCACATCATCAAAAACGCCGAGCTGTCCAAGGAGCGCAAGGAGCTGAGCACCAAGCTGAAGAGCATGAGCACCAGCAAGTAACGCGAATCCATTACCCTGAACACCGGCCTCTGGCCGGTGTTTTGCTTTCTATCCCGCAGCTCGGATCTCTTGTCGAGCCGCAACAATCGGCTCCCCTTTTCACAATCGCCCTGTTAACATCGCTGCAAAGCAGTCAATAGTTTTCAAGCCTTTGACTTGAAACGACTAAGCTTGATTGAAAGACAATAAATTGCGCAACCATGGTGGGGCTGATATGGGCGCATCAAAACAGACGGATTCGATTAAAGTGGCAACTCAGGATTCATCCGTACCGCATGCGGACGGGCAACCTCAGCGCAAGCGTCGCCCCTGGTGGCGCTGGCTGTTCTGTTTTATCTTCTTGCTCTGCCTGGCTGCCGTGATCGCCCTGGTCGGTTATGAGATGAAGACATCCCGGCTGCAGTCACAGGAGATCTCCCGCTATGCGGCCGAGCTGACTTATCAGGTCGAGCCCGGCCCTAGCAAACAGATCGCCTTCCCGGATGACGGTCCTTTCGACAAGCGGTTGGGCTATGTGCTGATGCCCATGATCCAGGAACGCCTTGTCCAGCGTGGCTATCAGGTGAGTGAACAGGTGCATTTCTCCGATGCGCTGTACAACTATGCCAGTCACGGTTTCTTCGTTCCCTACACCGAGAAGGTACAGGCTGGGCTGACGCTCCATGACTGTCGTGCCGAGCCCTTCTATCAGTACAAGTACCCGACTCATTACTACCCGGATTTCAACGCCATACCGCCGCTGGTAATACAGTCGCTGCTGTTCATCGAGAACCGGGATCTGCTGAGCAACAAGGAACCCCTCGCCAATCCGGCCGTGGACTGGCCACGCTTTGCCAAGGCGGCCATGTCTCAGGTGGGTAAGGCGCTGGATATGCAGGACCAATCTGCGGGCGGCAGTACGCTTGCAACCCAGGTGGAGAAGTATCGCCACTCTCCCGACGGTCTGACCGTTTCGCCGACCGAGAAGATCCGCCAGATGGTCTCGGCCAGCGTGCGTGCCTATCGTTTGGGGCCCGAGACACTGGAGGCACGCAAGCTGGTTGCCTGGGCCTACCTCAACTCGGTGCCGCTTTCCGCCGCCCCGGGATATGGCGAGGTCCATGGTCTGGGGGATGGCCTCTGGGTCTGGTTCGGCGCCAATGTCGACGAGGTGAACCGTCTGCTGGATCCCGCCCGCAACCAGAATGCCACGCTGGCCGAGCAAGGCCTGGCCCTGCGTCAGGTGGTTTCCCTGATGATTGCCCACCGTCGCCCCTCCTACTACCTGGCCCAGGGGCGAGAGGCGCTCTCTACCCTGACCGACAGCTACCTGCGACTGTTCGTACAGGAGGGCATGATCACGCCACCCTTGATGGAGTCGGCTCTGAAGGCCAAGCTGGTCTTCCGCGACTTCCTTCAGGCGCCGGCCATTACCCGGGTCAACAACAACAAGGGTCTGCAGGTGGCCAGGACCCGTCTGAGTCGTCAGCTCGGGGTGCAGCTGTATGATCTGGACCGCATGGATCTGACGGCCAATGCCACCCTCAACATGCCGTTGCAAAACGAGGTTTCCCGCTATCTGCAGCAGCTGGCGGATCCCGCCTTCGCCGCCCAGGTCGGTCTATTTGGTGAGCGCCTGCTCTCGCCGGAGAAGACGGGGGACGTGAAATACAGCTTCACCCTGTTCGAGAAGACTCCGGAAGGGGTCAAGGTGCGGGTGCAGACCGACAACACGGATCAGCCGTTCGACATCAACGAGGGCAGCAAATTGGAACTGGGCTCTACCGCCAAGTTGCGGGTGCTGACCACCTACCTCGAGATCGTCACTGAACTGCATGACAGTTACGGAAACATGCCGGTCGAGAGCTTGCGCAAGATAGAGGTCGCCGACCAGGACAACATCAGCCGCTGGGCCATCGCCTACCTGATCAGTGCCAAGGATCGGAGTCTCCCCGTGATGCTGGAGGCGGCACTCGATCGCAAGTACTCCGCGAGTCCCTATGAAGGCTTCTTCACCGGTGGCGGGATGCACACCTTCAACAACTTCCGCAAGGAAGACAACGGCCGCATTCCACCCATCCGCGATGCGCTGCGTGAATCCATCAACCTGCCATTCGTGCGGCTGATGCGTGACATCGTGCGCTACAGCCTCTACAAGGAAGGCAACCGGGCCCAGTTGCTGAAGGACGACAAGGACCCACGCCGCACCGAGTACCTTGCCAAGTTTGCGGACAAGGAGGGGCAGACCTACCTGCTGCGCTTCTGGCGCAAATATCGTGGCAAGACAGCGGAAGAGCAGCTCGATACCTTCCTCGACGGCCTCAAGCCCAGCGCAGTGCGCCTCGCAGCCGTACACCGCTACCTGATGCCGGAAGCGTCCCAGGCGGAGTTTGCCGCCTTCCTGGCCAAGCGCCTGCCCCGGGAGAAGCTGAGCGACAAACGGATAGAACAGCTCTATGTCAGCTATAGTCCAGGTAAGTATTCACTGCCGGATCAAGGCTATATCGCTCGGGTACACCCGCTGGAGCTGTGGCTGCTCTCCTATCTCAAGGCGTTTGACAAGGCGACCTTCTCCGACGCCGTCGAGGCGAGCCGGGACGAGCGTCAGGAGGTCTACAGCTGGCTGTTCAAGACTCGTCATCGCAGCGCCCGTGACAGCCGGATCCGTACCATGCTGGAGGTCGAGGCGTTCCTCGACATTCATCAGCGCTGGGCGCGCCTGGGCTATCCGTTCGACCATCTGGTGCCATCGCTGGCGACCGCCCTTGGCAGTTCGGGGGACAGACCGGCGGCCCTGGCCGAGCTGATGGGGATCATCCAGAATGGCGGGATGCGGGCACCGACCCTGCGCATCGAGCACCTCTCCTTCGCCAAGGGGACCCCCTTTGCCACCGTCTTTGAGCCGGCCAATACCCAGGGTACCCGGGTGATGTCGGTCGAGGTGGCCAGCGCCTTGCGCAATGCCTTGTCCAAGGTGGTGGAAGGGGGGACGGCACGGCGAATTGCCGGTGCCTTTGCCCTGCCGGACGGCACCGTCCTGGGCCTGGGGGGCAAGACGGGGACGGGGGACAACCGGATCGAGACGGTGGGCCGCTACGGCAATGTGACCAGCTCGCTGGCCCGCAACCGGACCGCGACCTTTGTCTTCTATATCGGGGATGACCACTTCGGGACACTGACGGCCTATGTGCCGGGCAGTCAGTCGGACAAGTTCCGCTTCACCTCGGCCCTGCCGGTACAGGTGCTCAAGGGAATGGCTCCCCTGCTGGTGCCGTACCTGCAGCCCGGCACCCATACCCAGTGTGTGGCGGGAAGCTGATAACGCATAAAAAACGGGGCCTGACTGGCCCCGTTTTTGTTCTTGCTATCCCGCGACTCACCCAAGAAAGCGCCGTGGTTTACAGCTGATCTTCGATCTCGCCGCGCAGGTACTGGTACATCTCGCGATAGGCGACCGGCGGCTTGTTCAGCTCCCGCTCCTTGTTGGCGGTGCGGATCAGCTGGCGCAGCTTCTGACGGTCCAGTTCGTGGAACTGGGACATCAGCTCGTTGAGGGCACTGTCACCCTCGGTGATCAGGCGTTCGCGCCACTGTTCGAGACGGTGCAGGCGGGCGTTCACAGTGGAGTGGCGCATCTTGATGATGGAGAGGGCCTCCTCGATGGGGCCGACATCGCGGCTGCGCATCAGACGGCCGATGAACTGCAGGTGGCGACGGAAGGACTCGTCCTTCTTCGGTTTGAGCTTGCGACCCAGCTCGACTGCTTCAGCCAGCTCTTCGTCAAGCGGGATCTTCTCCAGCTCGCTGTGGCTCAGGGAGACGATCTCTTCGCCCATCTTCTGCAAGGCCTCGGCGTCACGCTTGAGCTGGCTCTTGCTGGGACCCCAGTCTTCCCACTCGTTGTCGTCTTGATATTGACTCATCGGTCTCTTGATTCCTGTCATTCACGTTTTGGCGGATATGTTACCAGCTTCTCCCGCTGGACGCAGGGGTCTGATATGCTTAGCCCCTTTCCTTCCTTCATACAGATGTGAGTTATGGACCAGCAAGATCAAATCCGCCAGGATCAAGCCCATCTCGAGGCCGTGGTCGCAGAAGCCCTGGCGATAGCGAAAGGGCTGGGTGCCGGGCTTGCCGAAGTCTCCATCAGCAAACAGACCGGCCTCTCGGTGAACACCCGGGGCTGTGAGCTGGAAAGCATTGAATTCAACAAGGACGGGGCGCTCGGTATCGCCGTCTATCGCGATGGCTGCAAGGGATCTTCCTCCACCACGGATCTGACCAAGCCAGCCATTCGCGCTGCCGTGGAAGCGGCGATGGAGATCGCCCGTCATACCTCCCCGGACGATTGCGCCGGCCTCGCGGATGCCGGACTGCTGGCCTGGGATGCGCCGGATCTGCAGCTCTGTCACGCCATCGAGCTCGATCCCGAGCGCGGCATCGAGCTGGCCATCGAGTGTGAGCGGCTGGCGCTTGGCCGGGATGCCCGCATCAAGCACTCAGACGGCGCCAGTTTCTCCAGCCATCTGGGGGTCAAGGTCTACGGCAACAGCCACGGCTTCGTCAAAGGCTATGCGGCGTCGCGCAACTCTCTTAGCTGCGTGCTCATCGGCGAGCAGGATGGCGACATGCAACGGGACTACGGCTACTCCTCCAGCCGCTCCCTCTCCGGGCTGTGGAGCCCGCAGCGCATCGCCGACGAGGCGGTGGAGCGCACAGTATCCCGTCTCGGTGCCCGCAAGATCAGCACCCGCCACGCGCCCGTGCTGTTCCATCCCGATACGGCGGCCGGGCTCTGGGGGCACCTGGTCATGGCCATCAGCGGCGGCAACCTCTACCGCAAGTCGAGCTTCCTGCTCGACAAATTGGGCAAGCAGATCCTGCCCGAATGGCTCACCATCCAGGAATTTCCCCACCTGTTGGGCGGGCTGGCCAGTACCCCGTTCGACGGCGAAGGGGTGCGCACCCGCGACATGGACATAGTGCGCAACGGCGAGCTGATGAGCTGGTTGCTCACTTCCTACTCCGCCCGCAAGCTGGGGCTGACCACCACGGGACACGCCGGCGGCATTCACAACTGGCAGGTGTCCAATACGGGGCAGGATTTCCAGGGCATGCTCAAGGAGATGGGCACCGGCCTGCTGGTGACCGAGCTGATGGGGCAGGGGGTCAATATCGTCAACGGCGACTATTCCCGCGGCGCCGCCGGTTTCTGGGTCGAGAACGGCGAGATCCTCTATCCGGTGGAGGAGATCACCATCGCCGGCAATCTGGCCGAGATGTTCAGCCACATAGTAGCGGTGGGGAGCGACGAGGATGAGCGCTCCAGCCTCAAGACCGGCTCCGTGCTGGTAGAACAGATGAAGCTGGCCGGTCACTGACTCCAGGCGGACAAACAAAAACGGCACCCCAAGGGTGCCGTTTTTTTATGGGCGCGAGGATTACTCCTTGATGCGCTCGATGCAGCCGCCCAAGCCTTGCAGCTTGTGCTCGATGTCTTCGTAGCCACGGTCGATGTGATAGATGCGATCGACTATGGTGGCCCCTTCGGCCACGAAGCCGGCCAGCACCAGGCTGGCAGAGGCGCGCAGGTCGGTCGCCATCACCTGGGCACCCTTGAGCTGGGTGGTGTCGCGGCAGATGGCCACGTTGCCCTGGAGCTCAATGTCGGCGCCCATCCGCACCAGCTCGGGTACGTGCATGAAGCGGTTCTCGAAGATGGTCTCGGTGACCATGCCGGTACCCTTGGCCACCGCATTCAGGACGGTGAACTGGGCCTGCATGTCGGTCGGGAACGCCGGGTAGGGGGCGGTCTTGATGGTGACAGGCTTCAGGGTGCGACCTGTCATGTCGAGGGTGATCCAGTCGTCACCCTTCTCAATCAGGGCGCCAGCCTCTTCCAGCTTGACCAGTACGGCTTCCAGCAGGCTGGGGTCAGTGTTGCGGCAGGTGATCTTGCCACCGGTGACCGCTGCACCCACCAGGAAGGTCCCGGTCTCGATGCGATCAGGTTGCACGCTGTAGCTGCCACCGTGCAGACGCTCGACGCCGTCGATGGTCAGGGTGTCGGTGCCCGCGCCCTGAATCTTGGCGCCCAGGGTATTGAGGAAGTGGGCCAGATCCACCACTTCCGGCTCCCGTGCGGCGTTTTCGATCACGGTGCGACCGTCGGCCAGGGCGGCGGCCATCATCAGGTTCTCGGTGCCAGTGACGGAGACCATGTCCATCAGGATGTGGGCACCCTTCAGGCGACCGTCGACACGGGCCTTGATGTAGCCGTCCTCGATGGTGATCTTGGCGCCCATCAGCTCCAGGCCGTGGACGTGCAGGTTGACCGGACGGGCACCGATGGCGCAGCCGCCGGGCAGGGAGACGTCGGCCGCCCCGAAGCGGGCTGCCAGTGGACCCAGTGCCAGGATGGAGGCGCGCATGGTCTTCACCAGCTCGTAGGGGGCGACGTGGTTGTTCACGGCCCCGGTCAGCACGGTCACATTGCCGTTGACCTTGGTGGAGGCGCCCAGCATCTCCAGCAGCTTGAGGGTGGTGCCCACGTCCTTGAGGCGCGGCACGTTGGAGAGCTGCACCTCTTCGTCGCACAGCAGGGTGGCGAACAGGATCGGCAGGGCGGCGTTCTTGGCGCCGGAGATGGTCACTTCACCGGAGAGGGTGCAGGGGCCGGTGATCTTGAATTTGTCCATGGTTACTTCTTTACCAAATCAGGAGGGCAGCTGGAATTTACGCTCGCGTTTCCACTCGGCCTCGGTATAGGCCTTGATGGAGAGAGCGTGGATCTCGTTGGTGGCAATCTTGTCCATCAGAGGGGCATAGATGGCCTGTTGCTTCTTGACCCGGCTCATGCCGTCAAACATGTCGCCGACGGCGATCACTTGGTAGTGACTGCCATCCCCTTTGACATGGACTTCGGACAATGGCAAAGCCTCGAGGAGTATCGCTTCAATTTCAGAGACTTGCATTATGCGTCCTCAGTTGTGAGCGGGGTTGATTGAAACAAACCGGCCACCCCGTAAAGGTTGGCCAGCGTATGGAAATCGTTGGAGGCACCCACCAGAGTCGGTGTGGCGCCTCGCGCCAGGGTTGCCTTGGCCCACTTGACCAGCAGAGCCAGGCCGGCGGAATCCAGGGTCGTGACCTCGCCGAGCTCTAGCTGGTCTTCCTGCCACCAGTCGGCACGGCGTTGCCACAGCTCGATGACCTGAGCCGCCTGCAATTCGCCACTCAGTCTCATGACTTGATGACCAGCGGCTTGGCATTGTGCTCGCGCAGCTGGGCGATCACCGCATCGATGCCGTTCTGGCGGATGAGGCCACCCAGCTCGTTCTGCTTGGCAGAGAGCAGGCTGATCCCTTCGGCAACCATGTCGAAGGCTTTCCACTCGCCTGTCTTGTTGTTCTTGCGCAGCTTGAACTCGAGGAAGATGTCCGGTTTACCGGCCTCTTTCACGCTGACGTTGACGGCGGTGATGTTGCTGTCGGCCACCTTGCCGGGTTGCACCTGGACGGTCTGCTTGTCGAAGTGGGCCAGGGCATCGGCGTAGGAGCTCACCATGTATTCGGTGAAGACCTCGACGAAGGCGTCACGCTGGGCCGGGGTGGTCTGTTTGATCTGGTTGCCGAGCACCTTGTAGGCAGCGAAGCGGTTGTCCACGTAGGGCAGCAGCTCTTCGCGGATGATGACGCGCAGATGGTCGGGGTTGCTCTTGACCTGGGCCTGGTCGGATTTAAGCCGGGCGAAGGTCTGCTGGGCGGCCTGATCCACCAGGGCATAGGGATCCGAGCTGTTGATCTCCGCCTGGGCGACGAGGGAGAACAGCATGCTGGTCATCAGACCCAGCAGCAGGGCGATCTTCTTGAACATGGTTACTCCTTGGTTGCGGGTGTACTGGCGGCCGGAGAGGACTGGCTATAGAGGAACTTGCCAATCAGGTCTTCCAGCACGATGGCGGACTTGGTGTCTTCGATCATGTCGCCATCCTTGAGCATGCTGGTGCCCATCTCTTCATCGCTGAAGCCGGGTGCCAGACCGATGTACTGCTCGCCGAGCAGACCCGAAGTCAGGATGGAGAGGGTGCTGGTCTCGGAGAACTCGCCGGCACTCTTCTGCATCTGCAGGGTGACGACGGGGACCTGGCTCTTGGGCTCCAGACTGATGTCGCTGACCCGGCCGACGACGACACCGCCGACCTTGACCGGCGAACGTACTTTCAGGCCGCCGATATTATCGAAATGGGCGCGCAGGGTATAGGTTTCTCCTTCCGGTTTGAAACTCAATCCCGCCACTTGCAGTGCCAATGCCAGAATGGCCGCGATGCCAGCCAGCATGAAGGCGCCAACCAGAAATTCTACTTTGCTGAACTTCATCTTTCCCTTATCCAAACATGACTGCGGTGAGTATAAAATCCAGACCGAGCACGGCCAGGGATGAGTGGACCACGGTGCGAGTCGTCGCCTGACTGATCCCGGCCGAGGTCGGTTTGGCATCGTAGCCGTTGAAGAGCGCTATCCAGGTGACCACCAGGGCGAAGATCAGGCTCTTCACTGCCCCTTGCATGATGTCGTCCTGCCAGTCGACGGAGGCCTGCATGGCGGACCAGAAGCCGCCCTCATCCACTCCCAGCCAATCGACACCGACCAGCTTGCCGCCGAAGATGCCAATCAGGCTGAACATGAAGGCCAGCAACGGCATACTGATGACACCGGCCCAGAAGCGGGGCGCAACGACCCGGCGCAGGGGATCGACGGCCATCATCTCGAGGCTCGAAAGTTGCTCGGTTGCCTTCATCAGGCCGATCTCGGCGGTGAGGGCGGAACCCGCACGACCGGCGAACAGCAGGGCGGTCACCACGGGGCCCAGCTCACGGAGCAGGGAGAGGGAGACCAGGGGGCCCAGGCTCTGCTCGGCGCCGAAATCCTTCAGTACGTTGTAGCCCTGCAAGGAGAGCACCATGCCGATGAACAGGCCCGACACCAGTATGATGGCGACGGACTGTACCCCCACCACGTAGAGCTGCTGCACCAGCAGCGGGAAGTGTTTGCGCGGCTGGGGGCGTCCCGCCAGCGCATGAAACAGCATGATGGTGGCGCGGCCGATGGCGCTGATGAAGCGCACCCCGCTGCGCCCCAGCTTGCTTATCTGAGTTATCAGCATCACAGATCCTGTAGCAGGTCGCCTGCCGGAAAATGAAACGGAACAGGACCGTCAGGCAATCCCTTCAGGAACTGCTCGACTTCGGGATTGTGCTCCTCGCGCAGCTGCTCCGGCGTGCCGTGCGCGACCACCTTGCGGTTGGCGATGATGTAGGCGTAGTCGGCGATGCTCAGCACCTCCTTCACGTCGTGGGTGACGATGACGGAGGTGATGCCAAGGGCGTCATTGAGCTCCTTTATCAGCTTGACCAGAACCGCCATGGTGATGGGATCCTGGCCGACGAAGGGCTCGTCATACATGATGAGATCCGGATCCAGCGCGATGGATCTGGCCAGGGCGGCGCGCCTTGCCATGCCGCCGGAGAGCTCGGACGGCATCAGTTTTGCCGCGCCGCGCAGGCCAACCGCCTGCAGCTTCATCATGACGATGGCGTGGATCAGCTCCTCCGGCAGGCCGGAGTGCTCCCGCAGGGGGAAGGCGACGTTGTCGAAGACGGTCATACCGGTGAACAGGGCGCCGCTTTGAAACAGCATGCTCATCCGTTTGCGCACCTCGTAGAGGCGTGAACGGGAGAGAGTAGGAATGTCTTCCCCGTCGAACAGGATGTGACCCGATTCCGGTTTCAGTTGACCACCGATCAGGCGCAGCAAGGTGGTCTTGCCGATCCCGCTCGGCCCCATGACGGCGGTGACCTTGCCACGGGGAATGGTCAGGTTGATCCTGTCGTACAGCAACCGATCTCCGTGACTGAACGTCAGGTCGGAGATGGTGATCAGGTCATCGTTCAAACAATTGTCCATCCGGTATAAATGAAGAGCGAATTTTATGGGCTAGTCTAGGTCTAAGCAACAGCAAGGAACAACTATTGAGCGGGTTTCCCCCCCAAAGGCGCGACAGTTTTATGTAACAATTTGCATCGCTGACCGGCCATTCCGCATCCGATTCGCTTATCTCGGCAGACTTTTTTATAATCCCGCAGCAAATTTCGGCCCGGAGCTGTGCCTTTATGTCTGTAAAGCCTGAAAAAGTGTCTGAATTGTTCGATTTTCGTCGCAGTGCCCGAGCGGTGCTGGACATAGAAAAACAAGCCATCGATGGACTCTACCAGTACCTTGACGAGGCCTTCGAACGGGCCTGCGAGATGGTGCTGCGCTGCGGTGGCAAGATAGTGGTCACCGGCATGGGCAAGTCGGGGCATATCGGCAACAAGATTGCCGCGACCCTGGCCAGCACGGGGACGCCCGCCTTCTTCTTGCACCCGGGCGAAGCCAGCCACGGGGATCTCGGCATGATCTCCGCAGGGGATCTCATCATCGCCATCTCCAACTCTGGCGAGAGCGACGAGATCCTTGCCCTGCTGCCGGTGCTCAAGCGCCGCGGCATCCCGCTCATCTGCATGACGGGCAACCCTGCCTCCACCATGGCGAAAGAGGCCAACGTGCACCTGTGCATCAAGGTGGAAAAAGAGGCCTGTCCGCTGGGGCTGGCGCCGACCTCCAGCACCACGGCAACCCTGGTCATGGGGGATGCGCTGGCGGTGGCCCTGCTGGAAGCCCGCGGCTTCACCGCCGACGACTTCGCGCTCTCCCATCCCGGCGGCTCCCTGGGCAAACGGCTGTTGCTGCGGGTCGGCGACCTGATGCACGCTGGTGATCTGTTGCCCCAGGTGGGGATAGATGCCACCATCAGCCAGGCGTTGCTGGAAGTGAGCCGCAAGGGGCTGGGGATGACGGCGGTGGTCGATGAACAGGGGCTGCTGGCCGGCCTGTTCACCGATGGCGACCTGCGGCGGATCCTGGATCTGCAGGTGGATATTCACCACACTCCCATCAGCCGAGTCATGACGGCCAACTGTGTTACCGTAGGGCCTGAAATGATGGCGGCCGAAGCCGTCAAACTGATGGAAACCAAAAAAATCAACGGGTTGCTGGTCGTGGATGGGGAGAAACGTCCGCTGGGCGCCTTCAACATGCACGACCTGCTGAAAGCCGGAGTAATTTGATGCAAGACGTACCGACCCTCTATGGTCCGGTGACGCGCAGCCAGTACGAGAAGGCGGCGCAGATCCGTCTGCTGGTGTGCGATGTGGATGGGGTGCTCTCCAATGGCTTCATCTATATGGGCAACAACGGCGAAGAGCTGAAGACCTTCTGCACCCGCGACGGCGCGGGGATGCGGGCCCTGCTCAATGCGGGCATCGAGATCGCCATCATCACCGGGCGCAGCTCCCGCATCGTCAGCGATCGCATGAAGAGCCTCGGGGTGCAGCACCTGGTGCAGGGGGCGGATGAGAAGCTCCCCCATTTCGAGGCGTTGCTGACCACGCTGGGACTGGATGCATCTCAAGCCGCCTATATGGGGGATGACACCATCGATCTGCCGGTGATGCAGGCCTGCGGCCTCGGCATTGCCGTGGCCGACGCCCATCCTCTGGTGCTGGCACGGGCTGACATGGTGACACGGCTGGGAGGCGGTGTCGGTGCTGTGCGCGAAGTGTGCGATCTCATCCTGCAGGCCCAGGGATTGGGGGACTATCCACCCGAGGTGTCGCGATGAACAAGCAGACGGTTTTGTTCGGCTTGCTGTTCCTGGTGGCGCTTGCCGCCTGGCAGCTGGGGGAGATAGAGCTGGCGCCCGAGCCGACGACCAAGGTAGAGAACTTCCAGCCGGACTTCACCGCCAAACATCTGGTGACCACCCGCTTCAACGAACAGGGCAAGCGGACCGAGCGGCTGGAGTCGGATTATGCGGAGTATTATCAGGTCCTCGAGCAGTCCACCTTCGACAAGCCGGTGGTTTACATGTTCGATGACAAGGGCGAGGCCGAGTGGAAGGTGACGGCCGAGACCGGGGTGCTCAACACAGACGACAATGTGATCCTGCGTGACAAAGTGCATCTGGATGGCCTGCTGCCGGCTTCTTTCATCTCCACGCTGGATACCCCTTATATGGAGATGGATCTGGTGACGCAGGAGCTGAGAAGCAACCAGCACATCAGCATCGTGGGCCAGGAATTCCAGACCGAGGGCGTTGGCCTGAAGGGTCACCTGGAACGTAAATATTTCGAGTTACTGGATAAAGGCCATGCCACTTATTTCAATGAAAAACGTTAATCTGGCGCTCACTGCCCTGCTGCTGTGCGGTACCCTGAACGCCAAAGAGTCCGACTTCGCCGAGAAGGTCTACGTGGATGCCGTCAGGCAGGTGGCCGAGATGCAGGACAACCGCATCACCTTCAGCGAGGATGTGATCATCACCCAGGGCACCATCAAGATTAAGGCCGACAAGGTGGTGGTGATCCGCTCAGGCGAGAAGGGGGCTGAGGTCATGACGGCCTATGGCAACCCGGCCACCTTCTTCCAGGTGCTGGACAACGGCAAACCGGTCAATGCCCACGGCAACAGCATTCGCTACGAGCTCAAGAACCGGCTGGTGACCATCACCGGCAACGGCCAGCTGAAACAGGAAGACAGCCAGGTCACTGGCGATCTGATCCGCTATGACATCGTGAAACAGAAGATGATCGCCGAGAGCCAGGGACCCACCCAGCGTGTCAAGACGGTGTTCCTGCCGGATCAGGTAGAGAACTTCGACAAGCCCGCCGACCAGAAGAAGTAGGAAACAGAAGCCATGGCAGTGTTAAAAGCAACGGGGTTGCAGAAGAGCTACAAGCGCCGCATGGTGGTCAGCGATGTGAGCCTGGAGGTGGGAACGGGCCAGATCGTGGGCCTGCTCGGTCCTAACGGGGCGGGCAAGACCACCTCCTTCTACATGATCGTGGGTCTGGTGCAGCGGGATGCCGGTCTCATCACCATCGACGAGCAGGACATCAGCCTGCAGCCCATGCACATCCGGGCGCGCAATGGCATCGGCTACCTGCCACAGGAGGCCTCCATCTTCCGGCGCCTCTCGGTGTTCGACAACCTGATGGGGGTCATGCAGACCCGCAAGGGGTTGAGCCGGGAAGAGCGGGAGGATAAGGTCGAACAGTTGCTGGAAGAGTTCAACATTACCCACATCCGCGATAGCCTGGGACAGAGCCTCTCGGGCGGGGAGCGGCGCCGGGTGGAGATTGCGCGGGCGCTGGCGGCGGAGCCGCGATTCATCCTGCTGGATGAACCCTTTGCAGGTGTGGATCCTATTTCCGTCATTGATATCAAGAAGATCATCCAGCACCTGAAAGAACGCGGGCTGGGTGTGCTGATCACCGACCACAACGTCAGAGAGACGCTGGACGTGTGCGAGAAGGCCTACATCGTCAGCCACGGCAAGATGATTGCCGAGGGCGCCCCGGCCGACATCCTTGCCGATGAACAGGTCAAGCGCGTCTATTTGGGCGATCAATTCAGTCTATAGTAAGGGGGCACCCCTCATTTTTGTTAGGTGACCGCCTCGCTGAACATAAGGATATCCCGACGTAGATGAAGCCGACATTACAGTTGCGCCTCGGTCAGTCACTGACCATGACGCCACAATTACAACAAGCGATTCGTCTGCTCCAGCTCTCCACCCTGGAACTCCAGCAGGAAATTCAGCAAGCGCTCGATAACAACCCCTTGCTGGAGCAAGAGGAGAACGATGCGCAAGAAACCAGTGAGGCGGAGCCACACGATGCTAGTCAGCTAGACTCCAGCGACGCCATGGCACAGGACAAGATGCCGGACGAGCTCCCGGTCGACACCACCTGGGACGAAGTCTATTCGGCCGGTACGGCCCAGAGTGCAGGCCCGATCCACGACGGGGAGGAGAGCCTCTATCAGGGTGAAACCACCGAGAATCTGCAGGACTACCTGCTGTGGCAGATGCGTCTCACCCCCTTCAGCGATGTGGACGCCGCCATCGCACTTGCCATCATCGATGCCATCGATGAATCCGGCTATCTGACCGCTTCTCTCGAGGACATTCAGGCTGCAGTCAGCAGCGAAGAGGTAGAAGTTGAACTGGATGAGATCGAAGCGGTACTCAAGCGGGTGCAGCATTTCGATCCGGTCGGCATCGCTGCGCGATCGGTGCAGGAGTGCCTGCTTATCCAGCTCGGCCAGTATTCGCCCGAGTTGCCCTGGCTCAACGAGGCCAGGGAGGTGATCCGCGAGCACATGGACTTGCTTGGCAATCGCGACTATCGCACCCTGGCACGCAAGACCCGGCTCAAGGAGAGCGACCTCAAGGAGGTGCTGGATCTCATCCAGCAGCTGGAGCCCAGGCCCGGCAACGGTATCATCCAGAGCGAATCCCAATACGTGATCCCGGATGTGTCCGTGGTCAAGAAGGGCAGCAAGTGGGTGGTGGAGCTCAACCCGGATTCGGCGCCGCGCATTCGTGTCAACGAGGCCTATGCGGCCATGGCGCGCAATGCCCGCAGCAGCACGGATACCCAGTTCATCCGCTCCCACCTGCAGGAGGCCAAATGGTTCATAAAGAGTCTGGAGAGTCGCAACGACACCCTGCTCAAGGTGGCCAGCTGCATCGTCGAGCAGCAGCAGGGCTTCTTCGAGTATGGTGAAGAGGCGATGAAACCCATGGTGCTCAACGACATCGCCGAGGCGGTGGAGATGCATGAGTCGACCATTTCGCGGGTCACGACCCAGAAGTACATGCACACGCCTCGCGGCATTTTTGAACTGAAGTTTTTTTTCTCCAGTCACGTCAATACGGAGGGAGGAGGAGAGTGCTCATCGACCGCTATTCGCGCCCTGATCAAGAAGCTGGTGACGGCGGAGAACCCCGCCAAGCCGCTTAGTGATAGCAAGATCGCGGATTTGCTGGCCGAACAGGGTATTATGGTGGCGAGACGCACGATCGCAAAGTACCGTGAATCCTTGTTGATCCCGCCATCCAATCAGCGCAAACGCCTGGTTTAGGCAAACAAAAGGAAGACGTTATGCAAATTAACCTGACCGGACACCATGTCGAGATTACCGAAGCTCTGCGTGATTATGTGAACAACAAATTTGCCAAACTCGAGCGTCACTTTGACCATATCAACAACGTGCATGTGGTGTTGAGCGTCGAAAAACTGAACCAGATCGCCGAAGCCAAGCTGCACGTCAGCGGGGGTGAGGTGTTCGCCAATTCGCAGCATGCCGACATGTATGCGGCGATTGATACCCTGCTGGATAAACTGGATCGGCAGATCATCAAGCACAAAGATAAGTTAAATCAAAAATAACTATGCAACTTGAACACATACTGAGTCGGGACTGCACCAAGAGTGCGGTCCCTTGTACCAGCAAGAAACGCGCGCTCGAGATCATCAGTGAACTGGCCGCAGAGCGCCTCGGCGCCTCCCGCCAGGTCCTGTTTGAAAGCCTGCTGGCGCGGGAAAAGATGGGCAGTACCGGTATCGGTGCCGGTATTGCCATTCCCCACGGCCGGATCGACGACGCATTTGCGCCGACCGCCGTGTTGATGACCTTCTCCGAACCCATTCCTTTCGATTCGATCGACAATCAACCGGTTGACCTGCTCTTTGCATTGCTGGTGCCGGAAAGCGAGTGCAAGCAGCATCTCAAGACTCTTTCCCTGATGGCATCCAAGCTGGGTGACAAGGCCGTCTGCCGCCAATTGCGCCAGGCGACCAGCGACGAAGAACTCTATCAGATCATGACGTCGGCCTGAGGCCGGGTCTGACACAGCCACGTTGGCGTGAGGGGACAAGATGCAGTTAATAGTGGTAAGCGGCCGTTCGGGCTCCGGTAAGACGGTAGCCCTGAGGGTGCTGGAGGATCTGGGGTACTACTGCGTAGACAACCTGCCGGTCAACCTGCTGCCTCAGCTTATCGTGTCGGTGGAGAGCCAGTATGACAAGCTGGCGGTCAGCATCGACGTGCGCAACCTGCCCGCCCAGACAGACAGGCTGGAGAGCCTGCTGAGCCAGGTCCGCAACGAGGGGCGGGTGGAGTTTTCGAGTTTCTTCTTCGATGCGGACAACACGACCCTGCTCAAGCGCTACGGCGAGAGCCGCCGTCTGCATCCCCTGTCACGGAACAAGCTGTCCCTGGACGAGGCGATCCGAGAGGAGACCCACCTGCTGGCGCCCCTCTCCTCGACCGCCGACCTGCGCATCGACACCACCAACCTCAGCATTCACGACCTCAGCGAGCTCATCAAGACCCGGGTGCTCGGCAAGAAGGAAAACGAGCTGGTGCTGGTGTTCGAGTCGTTCGGCTTCAAGTACGGCATCCCCAAGGATGCGGACTTCGTGTTCGATGCCCGCTTCCTGCCCAATCCCCACTGGATCCCGGAGCTCAAGCCCTTCACCGGCCAGGACGAGCCTGTGGCCAACTACCTCTCGAGCCAGCCGGATGTCATGTTGTTCATCCAGCAGATCGAGAACATGCTGGCGACCTGGCTGCCCCACCTGGAGCGCAACAACCGCAGCTATGTGACGGTCGGGATCGGCTGCACCGGCGGGCAGCACAGATCGGTGTTCATCGCCGAGCGGCTGGCCAGTGCATTCCGGCTGCTTGGCAAGAACGTGCAGATCCGCCACCGGACGCTGGACAAGCGGTCCACTCAGGCCTGACAGACCACAGGATGCTCAGATGACAGTTTCCGCCTCGGTAGAAGTCAAAAACAAGCTAGGCATCCACGCCAGACCGGCCATGATGCTGTTCGAGCTGGTGCAGGGATTCGATGCCCACGTGCTGCTGCGCAACGAGGAAGGGGTCGAGGCCGACGCGGACAGCGTGATCGGCCTGCTGATGCTGGATTCCGCCCAGGGCAAGCAGGTGGAAGTCCAGGTGGAGGGCCCCGAAGAGGTGGAGGCACTGGCCGCGGTGGTGGCGCTGTTTACCTCGGGTTTCAACGAGGAGTAAGCGGCCCCGCCTCGCCTCAGGAGGCGCAGCGCGCCAGCGCCTTGAAGGCGGCAAAGTCCCGACAAGCCAGCAGGTTCCTGCTGGCTTTTTCGTTCATCAGTGCCAGAAACAGGTCGTAGAGCCCCATCGCCTCCTCATAGTCGGCCTTGGCGATGGCCAGCACGAAGATGAGGGTGGCGGTCTCGCCATTGCCCCAGTCGATCCCCTGGGGGGCCAGCACGGTATAGACCAGGGTGCGGCGCGCCAGCAGACCGAGGGAGTGAGGCAGGGCGATCCCTTCCCCCAGCATGGTGGAGACGATGCGTTCCCGTTCGTGCAGGGATCCCCGAAAGCCGCTCTCCACCAGGTCCTCGCGCTCCAGCTGGGAGCAGATGCGGGCAAACAGCTCGTCCTGGCTGATCGGTTCCCTCACCACCATGAAGTGCTCGGCATCGAAATACTTGTCGAGCAGATAGGGGCGGGTGCGATCGATGAGCACCAGCTTGCCGAGCTGCTCCAGCTGATACTGGGTCGGGAAGGGGGCTACCTGCACCACGGGTACGTTCTTCTCGCTCACCTTGACGGTGCTGACGACAAAGTCCTGCTCGACCCGCGCCAGCCCTTCATAATCCCGTACCGACTCCAGCGTCATCAGCTGAAGTTGGGGATACTCCCGCCGGATGCGCGCCTCCAGCACCCGGAAGGTGGCATTGCCCGCGTCGCACAGCAGCAGCGCCTGGGGGCGCCGGGCGTAACCGATGTCGTAGTGGCGCTCAAGCCCGACCCCGATGTGGATCACCAGGTAGCCGATTTCATGGTGGGTCAGCCGGTACGGGGTCTGCCTGATCCACTCCGAGATGGCGGCCAGGGTGATGTCGTAGGCAAGGGGGTAATACTGCTTGATGTGGTCCGCCAGCGGGTTGTGGCTGCCGATCTGGTACTTGACCCGCAGCAGCATGGCGCTGATATGGGTCTGCAGGTCGCCCCGCAGCTGAGGATCGCCGCGAAGGTCATAGGGGTAGTGCTGGTGGATGTAGGCCAGCAGGTGCTCCGTCAGTTGCTTGCTCTCGGCGGCCATGGTCGGGCCGAGCTGGGGGGTGTCGGCCGTGAGACGGGCCTGGATCTGGATGGCGAGGCAGGCGATCTCCTCCTCCCCTGGTGGCGTCAGGGTGGGCAGGGCGGCATAGATGTCGCGGGCCACTGCCGCCAGGGGCGGGGTGATGTCGTCGCTGGCAAACTGGATCAGTTCGTGGCCGGAGGCTTGCCGAAGCAGGGCTACGGCGCAGTAGACGGTGACTTGCTGCAGGCTCTCGTCGGCGAGGCGCAGCTGATGTCGGCCGAGCTGTTCGTGAATGTGGTTGCCCACGACCTCCAGCGTCTTGCTGGGGCAGAGGGTAGGCAGCAGGCTCTGGAGTGGATGCTGGTGCAACAGTTCCTGACAGAGCAGCTGGGTGAGGCAGGCGCGGATCGCCGTCTCGTTCCCCTGAATGCGCATCCCGAGCCTCGGCTTGCTGTCGATGGCGAGCCCGAAGTGAGCGAGCCGCTCCCGCACCTCCGCCATGTCTCCCTGCAGTGCCGCCCTGCTCAGGTACCAGGTGTCCGCCAACTCGTCGAGCTTGATCCCCTGTTCCGCCGTCAGCAGCAGGATCTGCAGGTGCAGCACCCGCTCGCGGCTGGTGCGGGGCAGGGCGCTCTCCTGCCCCTGTGCCGCCAGCAAGGCGTCGAACAGCCCCTGATTGTAGATCTTGAGCTGGTAGCCGCTGCCACGCTGGTGGATCAGATGGGCGCCCTGGGTGATGATGAGCTCGTTCAGGGTCGCCACGTCGGTGCGCACGGTACGGGTGGAGACATTGAGGCGGCGGGCCAGCTCCTCCTGAGGCAAGGGCTCGGCGTGGAGCAGGACCAGCAGTTGGTGGAGCCTGGGGTGGGGCAGCTTGATCATGGGGGAAAAGGGGACTCCTGTCGCGCACTGTGGGTCGATGTTAACAAGGGGGTCAATGACAAGCCAGGCACCGGTCAGTGATCGGACCGGTGCCCCTGGCTATCAGGCCAGCAGCCCCTTCACCATGGTGAGCAGGGTGCGCACATCCTCGGGCCGGGTCTGACCGCTTGCGCTATCGATGATGGAGCTGTAGACGTGGGGGATCACCTTCTCGACCCCGGCATCCAGCGCGATCCGCACTATCTCCTCGAAGTTGTCCAGATCGATGCCACCAGTGGGCTCCAGCCAGAAGCCGTGGCGGGCGCAGGCCTCGGCCACAGTCTGATACTCGGCGCGGCAGGCCAGCCCGCCCATGGGGAAGAACTTGACCGAGTTGCCGCCCATGTCCTTGAGCAGGGCGATGGCGGTGTCGATAGGCACTATCCCGTCCGGCTGCTGGCTGCTCAGGGGACCGGTGGAGATCTTCACCATGCCCGGCGTGCCGGTGGGAGAGATCAAGCCATTCACCAGGGTGGCAGACTGACCGAGCAGCGCCCGGCTGGCACCGACGCCAGTGAATACCTGGTTGACGTGTTGGGGCTGCAACTGGCGAGCCAGCTCGGCCACCATGGCGGACTGGCGCGGATCGCCAGCCCCCAGCCCGATGGAGAGGGCGTTGTCGATGAGCGCCGCGTACTCCTTCATGTCGGCGACGGCGGCAGGGACATCCGGGTAGTTCTTGGAGAGCACGCCGACCAGCACGTGGCCCTCGGCGGCTTCATAAATCTCGACGGCATTCTCTCTGGAGCCAGCCAGCACGTTGAGGCAGACCCGATCGCGGTAGTAATTGGGCGTAAGAGACATAAGGAGTTCTCCTGGATTAGAGGTGGCTGTCGACGACGGCATGCTGTGTGAAACCCGGCAACGCGTTGAGGCAAATCTGACCGCGGTAGTAATTGGGAGTCAGTGACATCAGTTGTTCTCCTGAACGAGGTGGGCAATGGCGGCATGGATCTGGTCGAGCTGGGGGACGGTAACGCTGCGCACGTCGATCTCGATGTGCCCCTCGTTGGCCTTGTAGCCGCGACAGTAGATGGCCGGCGTGCCCTGCTGCAGGCGGGCAACGACCTGCACCGTGGTCATGCCGATCTGCTGGTGGTCGAAGGCGATGTCGGTGCGGGCAATGTCACGCCCAGCGCTGTCCCATACCACCTTGGCGGTGACACCGGACAGCTGGTTTAGGCCTTCGATGAAGGGGGTCATCTTGGCGACCATGGCGGCACCGCTCTCCTTCTCTTTGGCCAGGTAGCGCTCGATGGCGTGAGTCAGGCCGAGGATCCCCTCCTTGCCTACCTTCATGGCGCGTCCGATGCCGTTGCCCTGCTGCTTGACCCACGCCACATACTGGCGTTTGCCGAGCACCAGCCCGCTGGTGGGCCCCTCGATGGCCTTGGCCCCGCTATAGATGACCAGATCCGCTCCCTGGTTGTAGTAGAGACGCAGCTCCTCCTCCGCCGCCGCATCGACGATGAGCGGGAGCCCGTGGGCCCTGGCTACCTCGGCTGCCTCGGTCACCGACAGAATGCTCTTCTGCACGCAGTGGTGGGACTTGATATAGAGGATGGCGGCGGTATTGGCATTGATGGCGGCGGCCAGCTGGGCGGCAGAGCACTCGTTGGCATAGCCTGCTTCTACCACCTTGCCACCCCCCAGGCTGACCATGGTGCCGACGGGGGCGCCAAAGTTCACATTGTGCCCCTTGGGCAGCACGATCTCGCTTGGTACCCCGTGGTCATGGGCGTGGAGATGTTCGAGGCGGTAGGGGTCGCCGCGCACTATCATGGCGGCCACCGACTGGGCGATGCCGGCGCTGGCGCAGGAGACCACCACCGCATCCTCGGCCCCCAGCAGGCCGGCGATGTAGGCGCCGGTCTTGTCGATCAAGTCTTTGACCTCGAAGTAGTGGCCGAGTCCGAAGTTGACCGCGTCGACCACCTCCTGCTCGGGAGTGGAGACGCCGAGCAGGGTCATGCGCCCGGAGGCGTTGATCACCGGTTTGAGCTGATATTTCTCATACACAGAAGGCATGGTGTGATTTCCCGTTGTGAGTCAGAACCAGTTCGCCGCCGACCAGGGCGGCGAGGGGGAGCAGGTGCCGGTCGCCGTGGCGGGTAGCGGCCTCGGTATCGGCAAAGAGAATCGGGTCGCTTGCGACCTGGAACAGGGTCAGGTCGGCATCGGCGCCCACCTCGAGGCGCCCCTTGCCGGGCAGGCGCAGGGCATCGGCGGCCTGGTGGGTGACGCAGGCGAGCACCTGTTCCAGGGTCATGCCGATGGCGAGGAATTTCGACATCACGTGGGCCAGGCTGTAGACGGGCCCCTTGATGCGGTTCTTGCAGTAGATGTCGGAGCTGATGGTGTGGGGCAGGATCCCCTGGCGGATGGCCAGCTCCGCCACCTCGAAGCTGAAGCTGGCGCCGCCGTGGCCGATGTCGAGCAACAGTCCTCGCTGCATCGCCTCGCGCACCGCCTGGCGCAGTTCACCCGCCGGAGTCAGGATGCGGTTCGGCTTGCCATTGAAGCAGTGGGTCAGCAGGTCGCCATCCCCCAGCAGGGCGACGATCTCGTCGAGATCCGGCGGCGTGTTGCCCACGTGCACCATCAGCGGCAGGTTGCCATTGTCCCGCTGGATCTGCTTGGCCACGCGCAGGGGCTGCAGGCCGCTCTCGCCCACCACGCTGCCGCTCATACGCGCCTTGATGCCGACGATGAAGGAGGGGTGGCGCCGGATGGCTGCCTGGGCGAGGGCGGGGTCGATGTCAGCGGGATTGGCCAGCTCGTTCTGGCGCAAGAGGCCGATGCGGGAGATGTTGAGCAGGGCGTGGACCCGGGTCTTGCAGCCGGCGGCGATCTGCTGGAAGTCGTCCACGTCGTCGGCTCCGGTGCTGCCGGCGTCGATGACAGTGGTGACACCTGACGCTACCCCCACCTTGTCCGGCTCATCGCAATAGATGGGGGAGGCGGGGTAGCAGTGGGTGTGGCCGTCGATCCAGCCGGCGCTCACATGAACCTGTCCGGCCAGAGTGAGGGTTTGCTTCGCCTCAGTGCTCTCTGGCAGCGAACCCAGCGCCGCTATCTTGCCATTCTTGATGGCGATGTCGACGAGCTGCCCGTTTCCCAGGCGTCCCGCCCTGATGATCGTGTCGTACATGCTGGTGACCTCGACAGTGCCGCCCCTAAGGGCGGCGGGTGTGGCGCCGGCTTATGCCAGGGCGATGGGGAAGAAGGTGCCGAACAGCATGGCTCCCAGGATGGCGCCCCCCGTGATGGGTTTCTCCCAGAGGTAGAACACCAGGGCGCCCAGCAGGGAGCCGATGCCGATGGGGATGGAGGCGCCCATGGCGGAGAGGATGATCAGGGGGCCGAGGAAGCGGCCGGAGCTGTTGCCGGCCCCCATCATGACGTCAGCCCCGTAGGTGGAGTCGCTCTGGTTGATGGTGAACTTGCGCGCCAGGATGATCACGTAGCCGATGGCCAAGCCAATCGCCATGCCGGTGACCAGGGAGGCGGTGAAGTTCTCCACCGGGTAGACGATCCCGGCCCCCAGCAGCAGGGCGGGCACGCCAAGGCCCACCCCGGTCTGGATGGCGCCGCCGATGTCCAGTATCCCCACCAGGGAGCCCTCGATGATGCGGGCAAACAGGAAGCTGGCGCCGAAGGCGGCCACCGCGCCGTAGGCACCCGTGTCCATCCCGGCCTTGAGCATGGCGACGAAAGCGACCTCGTTGAAGGCGCCGACCCCGTAGAGGTAGAACATGTGGGTACCGGCGAAGACGCCGGAGGAGAGCAGGCCGACGAAGATGGGGAAGGACCAGTCGGCATACCAGAAGTTGTTTCTCAGTTTCTCATCCATGGTGTGACCCCTTATTTGCCGCTCAGCAGGTTGTGGACGTTTTCCAGCCACAGGGGGATGCCCAGGTGGAAGGACTCGATCAGTTTCATGTCAAAGCCGCGGAAGAAGCCGCTCAGCACGAACAGCAGCACGATGGCGCTCATCATGACGCGGGTGACGTGGTTCCAGCCGCTCTCTTCCACCCCCTTGCCGATCAGGATGCCGAGCACCAGACCCGGCACGGCGTTGCCCATGATGAGCTGCGCCAGACCGCCGAAGATGGTGGCCCAGAAACCGGACTTCTTGCCCGCCTCGATGGCGGCCAGCCAGAAGATCACCGGCATGACGGTGTTGACCAGCAGGTTGGCGGCCGGTACCAGCACCTTGACCGCAGTAACCTGCAGGGCGGCGGGGACGGCGGCGGCCGTGCTGTTGAGGAAGGCGACCACGATGGCCCCTATGATGCCGCAGGCGATGGCCATCTTTTTGGGGTCATGCAGGGTGGTGGCGAGATCCCGGTTCTTGAACATCAGGGCCGCAGCACCCCAGTTCGGCAGAATGCGGTGATCCACGTCCTGGGTGAAGGCCCCGGCCGCGACCGTGGAGGCCCAGGCGTTGAAGAAGAAGCCCAGACCGAACGAGAAGTGGGAGGCGGGATCCCCCTCGCAGGAGTTGAGCTCGCCCAGGGTGCGGAAGGCCCCCATGCCTTGTACGGTCGGGGCGTGGAACATCCGCGCCGCGCCTGCCCCCACCCCGACGCCGACCAGGCCGCCGATGATGAGTGACTTCATCAAAATGATTAGAAACATCCAACTTGTCCTTTTGGTTGTGGGGTCAGATCAGGGTGAAGTTCACCTTGTCGACGTCCAGGCTGGTGACCTTGACGGTGATCGCCAGCCGGACCCGGAACTCGCGGCGCTGGCGCGGCAGGAAGAAGAACAGGAACTTCTCCACCCTTACCGACTCCTCGGCCTCAAGCACCTCGACCTCGAGGGGCTCGATGCGCAGCATCACCCGGGGGTTCTCCTTGAGCAGGCCGGGTTGCACCTGGCTGAGGGCGGCGGCGAACGCCTGCTGGCGGGTCGCCCCCTTGCCGTTGACGGTCACCTGGGTGGTGAAGTGTTCTTTCATCAGGCGCGTCCGTGTTTCTTGGCGAAGGCCTCGACGAGCTTCTGGCCCAGCTCTTCCTTGTCCATGAAGCCGAAGCCCAGCACCACGCACCCCTCGTTGATGGCGGTAACGCCCTCCTCGATGGAGCGCATGCCGTAGCGGCACTTGTAGCCGTATTTGGTCTGGGCGGTGATGGCGCCCGCGCCACCGCTGCCGCAGAAGGAGATGCCGAGATCGGCCTGCTCCCTGTTCATCACATCACCGAGCTTCATGTCGGCGGCCATGCCGGGGATCACGGTCACGGCAGCACCGGCGGCTTCTGCGCCCGCTCCCACCTTCTGACCCTTGCCGAGACGATCTCCAATCACGAGTTTGATGGCTGTCATTTAGCTTTCTCCTTTGACTGAGCTGAGTTCATTTTCTTTGGCAACTTCGAAATGGACGGACAGGAGGTGCGCCTCCTCGTAGGCGAGTCGCTCCAGCCAGCTGACGACCTGTTCGGCGAGGCGCAGGGAGAGGGGGGAGATCTCCTCGAACAGGCTGAGGTCGACCTCCGGCAGGGATTCCCCGCTATGGGAGCGCCACACCATGGCCTTGACGTGGGAAGCCAGCATCTGCAGCTGTACCTCGTTGGGACGGATGCCCTGATCCGCCAGCAGGTTATGGATGCGGGCCAGGGTGAGATCGGTCTTGCGCAGCAGCGCCGGGCTGTCCGGGGTCAGGGGGCTGTCATGGGGGTCGGTATTCAAGGTCTGCTCTCCAGGCTGGCAGAAAGGATGGAGGTACCTTAAGGCGGGGGCGCGAGGGGGAGGAGGCAGGCTTTTTCCGATTCGAAACGGAAATTCAGGTGAAAAGGCGTCGCAAGAGACTGTTTTTGTGGCGGGGCGCGAGAAAGTGGGGCCAAGAACGCCGGTACGCTGTGATCCGGGGCGCATTTTGGTGGCGCCTGCCGCCGAAAAACCTCAGGCAAGAAGTGTGAGAAGGTTCACGAACGGAGAGTGGTCCATGGCTGGCAGGCTCAAAAAAAGGGCCCCCAGGGCCCTTCTCCGATCGGCTTGCCGTCAGGTGGCGGGGACGGCGCCGCTGGTCGGCAGGTTCTGATTCTGGTAGCGCAGGTCCTCTTCGATGACGACGTCGACGTCCAGCGGTTTGCCGTTGCGGATCACCGAGATGGTGAGTTTGGTGCCTGGGCGGCTCTCGACGATCTTGTCCATGACGGGACGCACGCCCGTGATAGCCTCGCCGTTGATCTTGAGCAGCACGTCCCCACGCTTGAGACCGGCCTTGGTGGCGGGGCCGTTGGGATCCAGGCTCTCCACCACCAGGCCCTGCAGATCGCCCAGATTCAGCATGCGCGCCACTATGGGGTTGATCTCGACGCTGGAGATGCCGAGGTAGCCGCGAATGACCCTGCCGTTGGCGATCAGCTCATCCATGATGCGCTTGGCCAGCTTGTAGGGAATGGCGAAGCTGATGCCGTAGCTCTCCTGGTTGCCGTTGAGGTGATAGGCGGCGGTGTTGATGCCCACCAGATCGCCGCGGCCGTTGACCAGGGCTCCTCCGGAGTTGCCCTCGTTGATGGCGGCGTCGGTCTGCAGCAGATCCTGCCGGCCGTTGCTGTCCGGCCCCATGCTGGAGAGGCCGATGCGGCCGGTGGCGCTGATGATGCCCTGGGTGATGGTCTGGCCGACGTTGTAGGGGTTGCCGATGGCGAGCACCACGTCCCCCACGTCCGGCAGCCTATCCGGATCCTGCGGGATCACCGGCAGGTTGTCCGACTCGATGTAGAGCACCGCCAGATCAGTCAACTTGTCGGTGCCAACCAGCTCGGCGCTGAACACCCGGCCATCCTGCAGGGCGACGATGATCTGATCCGCATCGGCGATGACGTGATAGTTGGTCAGCACGTGACCGCGCTGGTTCATGATGACGCCGGAGCCCAGTCCCTGAGGCCTGAGTTCGACCTTCTCGCCGCGATTGCCGGCGAAACTGCGGGTGTAGATGTTGACGACGGCAGGGCCGGCGCGATGGGCTGCGTAGGAGAAGCTCAGTTCACGGGCATTGGTGATGAGGCCCGGCAGGTGCGCGCCTCCGCGAAAACTGGGAAACAGCAACAACAGGAGTGCAGCCACGGTGAGGCCAAAGCCGACAGACTTGCCCAAGTAACTGATCAAAGGTGGGATTTTCATGTCATTCTCGTCCGTACACGCTGCGCGCAGAGAATAACACTATCGATGGATAAAAATCACCCGCGGCGGTCGCCGCGGGTGTGAGGGACTTAACGGATCACCAAATAGAGCGAGGAGTCGCCGCGCTGGATGTTCAGCGCCAGGACTTCCGGCTTGTTCTTCAGTGCCTTGGTCAGTTCGCCCATGGAGTTGATACGCAGGCGGTTGACCCCGATGATGATGTCGCCCTTCTGCAGGCCGGAGGCGGCGGCAGGGGAGCGCGGATCGATGTCGGAGACGGCGACGCCGGTAACGGGATCGGTGATGGTGCTGAGCTTGGCGCCTTCCAGAGCCGGGTGCAGGGCGCTGGCAAGCATCTCGCTGTCATCCGCCTTTTTCAGGGTGACCTTGACGGTCTGCTCCTTGCCGTCGCGGATAAGGCCGAGAGAGACCTGCTTGTCGGCCCCCATGGTGGCGATCTTGGCACGCAGCTCACCGAAGGAGCGGATAGGCTTGCCATCGATGCTGATGATGATGTCGCCCGCCTTGATGCCCGCCTTGGCGGCTGCGGAATCAGGCATGACCTGATTGACGAAGGCGCCGTCCTTCTTGTTGTAGCCGAAGGTCTTGGCAATCTCGGAGGTGAGCTCGGTGCCGGTGATCCCCAGCTGGCCTCGGCGCACTTCACCGTACTTCACGATCTGCTCTGACAGGTCGCGCACCATGTTGGACGGGATGGCAAAGCCGATGCCGATGTTGCCGCCATTCGGACCCAGGATGGCGGTGTTGATGCCGATCAGCTCCCCGCGCAGGTTGAGCAGGGCGCCGCCGGAGTTGCCGGAGTTGATGGCCGCATCGGTCTGGATGAAGTTTTCCAGATTTTCGATGTTCAGGCCGCTGCGACCGAGCGCACTGACGATGCCGGAGGTCACTGTCTGGCCCAGGCCGAAGGGGTTGCCGATGGCCAGCGCGTAGTCACCGACCCGGAGCTCGTCGGAGTCGGCGAACTTGATCTGCACCAGATCCTCGGCCTTGATTTGCAGCAGGGCGATGTCCGACTGCTTGTCTTCCCCGATCTTCTTGGCCGCGTATTCACGACCATCCTTCAGGTTGACCTTGATCTCGTCCGCCTCGTGGACCACGTGGGCGTTGGTGATCACATAGCCCTTCTTGGCATCGATGATGACGCCGGAACCGAGCGCCTGGAAGGGCTGCTCGCTCACCTGCTCGTCAGGCATGTTGGGACCGAAGAAGAAGCGGAATTGTTCCGGCAGGCGCTGGCGGGTGATCTTCTTGCCAGAGACGGAGATGTTGACCACGGCAGGGGTCACCTGCTCGAGTACGGGGGCCAGGCTCGGCATCTCCTGGTTGTTCGCCAGCAGGGGCAGGGCGGCTTGCGCCGGTGCTGCGGACATGGCGATACCGACACTGAGGGCTAAGACACTGAATACAGAAAGAGATTTACGCATATGAGAAACAGCTCCCAGAAAAAGTTGCAGTGCAATCGTCAAGGTCTGACCACGATAAGGCGTAATTAGTTCCAGCAGAGACTAGCCAGGTTGCTTGAGCAGACCGGAGGCACCTGCGTAGTCGCGGGGAGGCTGACCCGGTTCCTCGCTGGAGATGGCTTCGTTTGCCTCCTCCATGTCGGGCTCGCGGAACAGCGGCTCCTGTACCTTGGCCAGGAACTTGCTCTGCTCTGCCATGTGGCGATAGAGGGTCTGGTACTGCTCGGCCAGTTGCTCCATCAGGGCGGCGCTGTCGGCGAAGTGGGTGGTGATCTGGCCCTGATAGCTTTCCAGCTCCTTGTGAGCCTTTTTCAGTTCTTGTTCCAGGCGTCCGGCATCCCGGCTGCGGACAGAGAAACGGCCGATCACTACGCCGATGATCAGGGCGGCAATCGCCAGCAGGATCCCGTTAAACAGAGTCATAGAAGCTCCTTGTTACAGCTAAATCGATGAATTTGAAACGGTCGGATTGACCGCAACGCCTCGCTGGCACTATACCGTGCCCCCCGAGAGCGTGATACCATTTTGTCCCTCATTCAGGGACTTGGAGGCGGTTTACAGGATGACCCCGCAGCAAAAATATCAGCAGGATTTGCAGCGTCCCGGCTTTGTGGCCGACCCGGCCCAGGCAATGGCCGTGACCCGCCTGGAACGACTCTATCAGGATCTGTGCGCCAGCCCGACTCCGACCAGATCCCGCAGTCTGCTGGGCTGGCTGCAAAAGCCGAAGAGCCGCGACCCCATCCAGGGGTTATATATGTGGGGCGGCGTGGGCAGAGGCAAGACCTGGCTGATGGATACTTTCTTTGACAGCCTGCCCGGAGAGCGCAAGCTGCGTGTCCACTTCCACCGGTTCATGCACCGGGTGCATGACGAGCTCAAGGGACTGACCGGCCAGGCAGACCCTCTCAAGCTCATCGCCAGCAAGCTGGCCAGTGAGGTCGATGTCATCTGCTTCGACGAGTTCTTCGTCTCCGACATTACGGATGCCATGTTGCTGGGTACCCTGTTCCAGGCGCTGTTCGGCCATGGCGTGGTGCTGGTGGCCACCTCCAACATCCCGCCCAAGGATCTCTATCGCAACGGCCTGCAGCGGGCGCGCTTCCTGCCTGCCATCGCCCTCATCGAGCGCCATTGCGAAATTCTGAACGTGGATGGCGGCACCGACTATCGCTTGCGCACGCTGGAGCAGGCGGAGATCTACCATTTCCCGCTGGATCAGCAGGCCAGGACCAACCTGGATCGCTATTTCGGACAACTGACCGGCATGGCGCAGGCGACAACCGCCGTGCTGGAGGTCAACCACCGCCAGCTGAGCGTATTGGGTATGGGGGAGGGGGTGCTTTACATGGAGTTCGAACAGCTCTGTTGCACCCCGCGATCCCAAGGGGACTACATCGAACTGGCCCGGGAGTTTCACACTGTCCTGCTAGCCAACGTGCAGCCCATGGGCACAGGCACGGACGATGCCGCCCGCCGCTTCATCGCCATGGTGGACGAGTTCTACGAGCGGCACGTGAAGCTCATCCTGTCGGCATCGGTGCCCATGGCCGAGCTATACGGGGATGGCCTGCTGAATTTCGAATTCAAGCGCTGTCTTTCACGGCTCCAGGAGATGCAATCGCACGAATACCTTGCAAGAGTGCACCTTCCTTAGTCACAATACCGCGCCTGCCAGTCGGATGGGCATCTGCGGCAGGTAGGGCCGGGCGACATTTGCTAGCTTCATGGCAGTGAAATTAGCAGGTGATATTTAAGGCAACTTCACTTATAATCGCCCGGCCCACGTTACAGCTGTCGATAAGACAGCAACACTTTAAGCTTTACTTGTATTCGAAGGGGTACAGGTAGGCCATCGTTTGTTGTTTGTGGGAGAGCCCCCATAAGCAATTGGGTCTGTAACAGGTAATTGGGTTTAACTTAATGAAAACTTTCGTTGCCAAGCCAGAAACCGTAAAACGTGACTGGTACATTGTGGACGCAGAAGGTAAAACTCTGGGTCGTATCGCAACCGAGATCGCTGCTCGTCTGCGTGGTAAGCACAAAGCCGAGTACACTCCGCACGTTGACACCGGTGACTACATCATCGTTGTAAACGCCGAGAAGGTACACGTAACCGGTAAGAAATTTACCGACAAAATGTACCACGCTCACTCCGGTTTCCCGGGTGGTATCAAGTCCATCAGCTTTGACAAGCTGATTCAGCGTAAGCCGGAAATGGTAATCGAAGCTGCCGTCAAGGGCATGCTGCCGAAGGGCCCGCTGGGCCGTGCCATGTTCCGTAAGCTGAAAGTTTACGCAGGCGCAGAGCACGCTCATGCTGCTCAGCAACCTCAAGTACTGGATATCTAACGGGAACTGGCAACATGGCAGAAAATCAATACTACGGTACCGGCCGTCGCAAAAGCTCCACTGCTCGCGTCTTCATCAAAGCGGGTAGCGGTAAAATCGTAATCAACCAGCGCTCCCTGGAGCAATACTTCGGCCGTCCGACTGCCCGCATGGTAGTTCGTCAGCCGCTGGAGCTGGTAGAGATGACCGAGAAACTGGATCTGTACATCACCGTTAACGGTGGTGGCATCTCCGGTCAAGCTGGTGCGATCCGCCACGGTATCACTCGTGCTCTGATGCAGTACGACGAGACCCTGCGTTCCGAACTGCGTAAAGCTGGCTTTGTTACTCGCGATGCCCGTAAGGTTGAGCGTAAGAAAGTCGGTCTGCACAAAGCGCGTAAGCGTCCGCAGTACTCCAAGCGTTAATTCGCTTTTGGTACGCACTCTCACGAGTGTCAAAAAAGCCTGGCCATGTGCCAGGCTTTTTTTATTGGTAATCTTCCATGCACTAATGCTAAGCACACGTCACAAAAGACAAAAATTTGTGTATTTATTGTTTTTACCCATCGCTTCCCTTTCTTGTCAAATTGTTATCTTTTCTTTAAAATTTCCATGGTCTTTCTGTGTCAATTGCCACTCCGCTTCCACCGCAGTTGTCAGGGAGAGGAGATAGGAAACGGGGACACTATAAGAATGAGCGGAGTCCACATGGGAGAGTTTTTGGATGAGCAATGCGCCAGTTGATACCGGTCGCCGCAGATTTCTTACCTGGTCAACGGTTGCCGTTGGCGGTGTAGGAGCTGCTTTTACCGCAGTGCCGTTTATAAAGTCATGGAATCCGAGTGCCAAAGCCAAGGCGGCGGGGGCACCGGTAGAGGTGGATATCAGCAAGTTGGAACCGGGTCAGCTGATCCGGGTCGAGTGGCGTGGCAAGCCTGTCTGGGTGGTGAAGCGCACCAAGCAGACCCTGGATGCCCTGGCCGCACACGACGACAAGTTGCGGGATCCTGCCTCCGACGAGCCACAACAACCGGACTACGCCCACAATGGCTACAGATCCATCAAGCCGGAAATCTTCGTGGCGGTGGGTATCTGTACTCACCTGGGTTGCTCCCCCTCCTATCTGCCTGACAGCTTCGGCGAACAGGTGCAAGGGGTGACCTCCGGCTTCTTCTGCCCATGCCATGGCTCCAAGTTCGACATGGCCGGTCGGGTGTTCCAGGGTGTGCCTGCACCGCTGAATCTGGTCATCCCGCCATACCAATTTCTTAGCGACACCACCATTCTGGTGGGTGCCGATGGCAAGGAGGCCTGACCATGTTTGCCAAACTCATGGGCTGGATTGACGATCGTTTCCCGCTCACGGCCATGTACAACGATCACATGGCCAAGTATCCGGCTCCCAAGAACCTGAATTTCTGGTACTTCTTCGGTTCCCTCGCCATGCTGGTGCTGGTCAACCAGATCATCACCGGCATCTGGCTCACCATGAACTACAACCCCTCTGCGGAAGGCGCCTTTGCCTCCGTCGAGTACATCATGCGGGATGTGGATTACGGCTGGCTGCTGCGTTACATGCACTCCACCGGCGCTTCTGCCTTCTTTGTGGTGGTCTATCTGCATATGTTCCGCGGCATGATCTACGGCTCTTACCAGAAGCCGCGCGAGCTGCTGTGGATCTTCGGCATGCTGATCTTCCTGGTGCTGATGGCGGAAGCCTTCATGGGTTACCTGCTGCCATGGGGCCAGATGTCCTTCTGGGGAGCTCAGGTCATCATCTCGCTGTTTGGCGCCATCCCGGTCATCGGTGACGATCTGACCTTGTGGATCCGCGGTGACTACGTCATCTCCGGTGCCACCCTGAACCGCTTCTTCGCGCTGCACGTCATTGCGCTGCCGCTGGTACTGGTGATGCTGGTGGCCATGCATATCCTGGCGTTGCACGAGGTGGGGTCGAACAACCCGGATGGCATCGACATCAAGAAGCACAAGGATGAAAAAGGCTGGCCGCTGGATGCGGTGGCGTTCCACCCCTACTTCACGGTCAAGGACATGATCGGGGTGGCAGGCTTCCTGTTCCTGTTCTGCGCCATCATCTTCTTCAAGCCGGATATGTGGGGCTACTTCCTCGAGAAGCCGAACTTTGAGGTGGCGAACGGCCTGAAAACTCCGGAGCATATTGCCCCGGTCTGGTACTTCACTCCCTTCTACGCCATCCTGCGCGCGGTTCCGGACAAGCTGCTCGGGGTCATCATGATGGGCCTCTCCATCGTGGTGCTGTTCCTGCTGCCCTGGCTGGATCGCTGCAAGGTGCGTTCGGTGCGCTATCGCAGCACCCTGCACAAGTTGAATATCGCCCAGTTCGTGGTCTGCTTCATCATCCTGGGGGTGCTGGGCGTGCTGCCATCGACTCCGACACTGACCCTGATCGCACAGGTCTGTTCACTGGGCTATTTCGGGTTCTTCGTCCTGTTGTTCTTCTACAGCAAGAATGAGAGCACCAAGCCGCTGCCGGAGAGGGTGACATTCAAATGAAAAGAATAATTTTTGCAGTGCTGGCCCTTCTGCCCGGCCTGGTGTTGGCCGCAGGCAGTGGCTTCCCGCTCGACAAGGCGGAATATGACCTGAGTGACAAGGCATCCCTGCAAAGGGGCGCTACCACCTTCATGAACTACTGCGCCGGTTGCCACTCCACCCAGTATCAACGTTACAACCGGGTGGCAGCCGACATCGGCATTCCGGAAGAGTTGATGAAGGAGAACCTGATCTTCACAGGCGCCAAGATCGGCGATCTGATGAAGAGCGCCATGTCCGAGAAGGACGCGGCACGCTGGTTCGGTGCGCCGCCGCCCGACCTGACCCTGGTGGCCAGGGTACGGGGGGCCGACTGGGTGTATACCTATCTGCGTTCTTTCTATGTGGATGAGACTCGACCATTCGGGGTAAACAACGCTGTCTTCCCGTCGGTGGGCATGCCACATGTGCTGGAGCCGTTGCAGGGGACACCCCGTGCAGAATTCGCGACCCACAAGGTCGATGGCGTCGATGTCCAGCAGGTTGCTAGCATCAAATCTGACGGCAACGGTGAAATGAACAACGAAGAATATGATCAGACGGTGCTGGATCTGGTAAACTTCTTGGTCTACTCGGCTGAGCCGGTGCAGCAGGAGCGCGAACGCATGGGCTTCTGGGTACTCGGTTTCATCGCTATCTTCTTCATCTTCACTGTGCTGTTGAAGAAGGAGTTCTGGCGCGACGTTCACTAAGCGACCAGATCGGAGTAATATGACGCACGGCAATGAAGACAGACATGCTTCATTGCCGTTTCTGCTTTTTAATGACGGGAGGGTTCAATGGCTGTAGCTGCCAATAAGCGTTCGGTAATGACGCTGTTTTCCGGTGCCAACGATATGTTCAGCCATCAGGTGCGCATTGTCCTGGCGGAGAAGGGTGTTAGCGTGGATATCTGCCAGGTTGATCCTGCCAACCTGCCGGACGAGCTGGCCGAGCTGAACCCGTACAACACTGTGCCGACCCTGGTGGATCGCGAACTGGCGTTGTACACCTCGCGCATCATCATGGAGTATCTGGACGAGCGTTTCCCGCATCCGCCCCTGATGCCGGTCTATCCGGTGGCGCGCGGCAACAGCCGTCTGATGATGCACCGCATCGAGCTGGACTGGTACTCGCTGGCCGATAAGATCATGGCAGGCACCGATACCGAAGCCGCCCGCGCCGAGCTGCGTGACAACTTGCTGGCCATCGCCCCCATCTTCGGCGAGATGCCCTACTTCATGAGCGAAGAGTTCGGTCTGGTCGACTGCTACATGGCCCCGCTGCTGTGGCGTCTGCCGAGCCTGGGCATCGACTTCACCGGTCGTGGCGCCAAGGAGCTGAAGGCCTACATGGTGCGTCTGTTCGAACGTGAATCCTTCCAGGCCTCCCTGACCGAGGCCGAGCGCGAGATCCGTGCCGGCGTATGAGCATGGAACCGACAATGACTCCCAGTCGCCCGTATCTGCTGCGGGCGTTTTTTGACTGGTTGCTGGATAACGATCTGACCCCCCATCTGGTGGTCAATGCGAACATTCCCCATGTGATGGTACCGATGCAGTTTGTGCAGGATGGTCAGATTGTCCTGAATATCGCTCCCCGAGCCGTCGGCCAGTTCCACATGGACAATGAGGCCGTCAGCTTCAACGCCCGCTTCGGTGGCGTGTCACAGCAGGTCTATATCCCGATGGCAGCCATTCTGGCCATCCATGCCCGGGAGAACGGCGTGGGCACCCTGTTCCCGCCGGAGCCGGGTTACGATCTCTGGCTGGAGCAGGCCGAGGCCACGGCGCAGCCCGAGCCCGAACCGGAGCCACCGCGCCCGTCGGGCCGTCCGACGCTGAAAGTCATCAAATAAAAAACGCAGCCTCCTGGCTGCGTTTTTTACATCCCCTGCATGATCAGTTCTGGGCGAACTCGAAGGCCTTGATCACCTGCCTCACGCCGCTGACGTGGCGGGCTATCTCCACGGCCTGATCCCCCTCCTGGCGGGTCACCAGGCCAATCAGGAACACCTCGCTGTTCTCAGTGACGACCTTGACCTTGGCGCTGTCGAAGTTCTTGGCGGCCAGCATGTCGGCCCGCACCTTGGAGGTGATCCAGGTGTCGTTGCTGCGTACCCCGATGCTCACCGGCTTGCCGAGACGCAGTTCGTTGTAGACGTGGCGCACCCCTTCGATACGAGCCACTATCTTGCCCGCTTCCTGCTTGTAGGTGTCGGAGGGAGTCTGGCCGACCAGCAGGACGCGGCCATTGTTGCTGTAGACGCTGATCTTGCTGGCGGCGCTCAGGGGCTTGTTGTCGGCCAGCAGGTTGGCCGCCTTCAGCTCGATGGCCTGATCGTCCCACTGGGCACCCAGGGTGCGGCGATCACCGGACGCCTTGGCGGTCCCGGCGGCGCCCCCCACCACGACGGCAGCACAGCCCTGCAGCAGCAGAGAGGCGGTCAGCAGGCCAAGCACCAGTATCTTCTTGTTCATGGTTTCAATCTTCCTGTTGCGGGAAAAGAGTCTGGTCGATGAGATCACAGAGGCAGTGCAGGGTCAACAGATTCACTTCCAGAATGCGGGGGCGACGGGCGGAGGGGACGCGGATCTCCACGTCATTGGGGCCGAGCAGGCCGGCGATCTCTCCTCCATCCCCGCCACCCAGCACTATGATGGTCATGTCGCGGGAGAGGGCCGCCTCGGCCGCCTTGATCAGGCTGCGACTGTTGCCCGTGGTGGTGATGACTACCAGGATGTCGCCGGGCTGACCCAGGGCCCGGATCTGCTTGGCATACACCTCTTCGAAACCGTGATCCGTGGCGATGGCGCTGATGGTGGCCATGTCCGGTGTCAGGGCCAGGCCAGGCAGGGAGGGGCGGGGCGTCTCATAGCAGTTGACCAGCTCGGAGATGAACAGCTGTGCCAGCGCCGAGGAGGGGCCATTGCCGCAGGCCATCACCTTGTGGCCATTGAGCAGACAGATGGTCAGCATCTGGGCCGCGGTGTGGATGGCGTCCGGCAGTGCCTCTGCGGCGGCTATCTTGGTCTGGATGCTCTCGGTGTAATTCTCTTTGATGGGATCTGTCATGGGGTCCTCTTAAAACGCGTTCTGGATCCAGTCCGGCTGGTCGCCCTCGAACGCGATCACATCGAATCGACAGGCCTGGCTGGCCTCATTGATGGCATGTTGCTTGAAATAGTGGCGGGCGGCCAGCACGATCTTGTGCTGCTTGCGCCGGGTGACCGAGCTGGCGGCCCCGCCATGGCTGGCGTGAGCACGATATCTGACCTCGACAAACACCAGGGTATCCCCCTGGCGCATGACAAGATCGATTTCACCACCGCGGCAGCGGTAGTTGCGGGTCACGGGTTGCAGGCCCCGGGCCTGCAACCAGCGTTCCGCTAACTGCTCAAAGTGCTGTCCCTTGCTCGTCGCCGCCGATGGCAACAGGTTCAACCACTGCTGGTGCAGCTCTGTCAGTAGCCTCTTCATGAGTCGCGTCCTCCAGCTGGGGCAGGGCGCTATCGCTGACCAGCTTGCCATTCTGATAGGTGGCCCAATCCAGCACGCGCACGATGTTGCCCTGAGGATCCACGCTCAGCTGGCCGCTCATGCCCGGCTGTTGCATGGCGTTGACCTGGCGCATCTGCTGCAGGTTGTCAGCCAGGCTGACAGCATCGTAGCCGAGGGCGAACAGACGCAGCAGATCCCCCTGGGTTTGCGGCCAGAGCAGTGCAATCTGTTCACGCTCCTTCTCGTAGCTGCCCAGGATCAGCGGCATGTCGGAGATGTGCATGCCGTTGAGTTCGGAGGCGACCTCGGTCGCCCCGCTGTCATAGCCGCGAGAGCTGCTGTAGATGGGCAGGCTACCCATGGGATTGACCGAGATATCCACGTAGGGCTTGATCATCCGGGTTTCCAGGCTGTTGGCCACCACGTAGACGGCGTCGATGCTGCGCGGCGCGGCATCCGAAAGCTGGACGATCTCCCCTGCGCGGGCGGTGGAGCGACCGCTCAGGGCATTCTTGACCATGCCCTGCACCTCGTTGCGTGCCCCGAAGGTAGCGACCACCGGCTTCTCCTGGCTGACGCCGGCCCAGGCCTGCTCGAACGCCTTGATGCTGCTGTAACCAATACGGCCCTGTGCGGCGATCAACAGGGGTTTGCGATAACCCTGGCCGTAGAGATATTGCGCGGCCTGGCTCGCGTCGGCGGCGGCAGAGAGGGAGAAGTAGAAGGTGTTGTCGTTGACGATCGGCTTGTCCAGCTCGTTCAGCGCCAGTACCGGCACGGTCGGGTTGGACTTGAGCAGATCCTCGACCTGATCCTTGAGCAGCGGGCCGATGATCATGTTGGCCCCTTCCTGGATCGCCTGCTTGTAGAGGTCCCCCATCGCCTTGCCCTGGGTGTCGTAGAAGTTCAGGGTGAATTGTCCCTGATTCTCCTTGTAGGACATCAGCATGCCGTTGCGGATGGCGGCGCCCTGCGCCTCCAGGTTGCCGGAGAGCGGCAGGAAGACGGCGACCTGCTGCAGCGTGCCGCTGCTCGTGGTGGCAAGATCGCCAAGGCCGGCCGGCATGTCACTCTGTGCCGGGTGGTTGGGGAAGCTCTGCTTCCACCCTGCTAGCTGGCGGGAGAGCTGGCTTGGCTGGGCGCCAAACTCGTTCACCAGGGCAGCCAGCCGCAGCCAGCCGGTGGTGACGTCGGGGGCCGGCGCCTCTTCCAGGGCTTGCAGGGTGGAGGGGGTCATGCTCTTGAGCAGGGACCAGATCTGCTGATGGTTGGTGGAAAGCTCATTCTTGGCCAGGTAGGGTTCCAGCAGGATCAGCGACTTGGCGGCACCGAACTTGTTGTTGATGTCGAGCTGCAGCACCACGCGCTGGCGGTACCAGTCCTTCTGGGTATCGGCATCCAGCGCCACGTCCGGCTTGCCTTCCAGCAGGATGAGTGCCTGGTTGGCATTGCCCTGGGCGAGCAGCAGGTGCGCCTGCAACAGTTGCAGCTGCGCCTGTTGTTCCGGGCTCTGGGCCTGCTTCTGCAACTGCTGGTACAGGGCGGCGGCAGGCTTGGCCTGACCGAGCGCCAGGTAGCTGCGGGCGGCCATCACCTGCCAGACGAAGGCTTCCGCCGGTTTGGCGGGATCGACCTGTTCCAGATACCACTGGGCATTCTTGGTCAGATCCGAGAAGGCCGACGGCATGCCGGGCTGACCCGAAGGTTGATTGGGCTCCGACGCACAGGCGGCGAGCAGTACTGCCGCGAGTATGATGCCGAAGAGTCGTGATACACTTAGCTGCTTTGTAACCCGGTTCAAGTTCATTCCCCGACCAGTGTTGAAATTCCTCATAGTGTAAACGGGCCAATATGACGACACAATTGTCGGGGCACTCGGAGATCCCATGAGTGACATCCCAACCCTGTATATAGTCCCTACCCCGATCGGCAATCTGGCGGATATCACCCAGCGCGCATTGGACATTTTACGCCGTGTCGATCTGGTGGCCGCCGAGGATACCCGGCACACCGGCATCCTGCTCGGCCACTACCAGATCTCGGTGCCGACATTTGCCCTGCATGATCACAACGAGCAGCAGAAGGCGGACGTGCTGATCGGCCGGATCAAGGAGGGCAAGAGCGTCGCTCTGGTCTCGGATGCCGGCACCCCGCTCATCAGCGACCCCGGTTATCATCTGGTCACCCGCTGTCGCGAGGCCGGGGTCCGGGTCGTGCCGCTGCCGGGTCCCTGCGCCGCCATCACGGCGCTGAGTGCGGCCGGCCTGCCCACTGACCGTTTCGCCTTCGAAGGCTTCCTGCCTGCCAAGGCCAAGGGGCGCGACGATCGCCTGCAGGCCGTCATCGAGGACACCCGCTCCCTGGTCTTTTACGAGTCGCCGCGCCGGGTGCAGGAGACGGTGGAGGCCATCGCCCGCATTCTGGGTGAGCGCCAGGTGGTGGTCTGCCGCGAGCTGACCAAGACCTTCGAGTCCATCCACGGTCTGCCTGCCTCCGAGATGCTGACCTGGCTTGGCGAGGACGAGAATCGCTGCCGTGGCGAGATCGTGCTGGTGGTAGCGGGAGCGAGCAAAGTGGAAGAGGAGTTGCCGGCGGAGGCCATCCGCACCCTGGGGCTGCTGGTGGCCGAGCTGCCACTCAAGAAGGCGGCGGCACTGACCGCCGAGATCCACGGGGTGAAGAAGAACGCCCTCTACAAATACGGCCTAGAGCACCACTGAGACAGTCTGTGGATCCCTGGGGGCGTGCGCAAGGCTCTTGTCCTGCTCGGCCCCGATACCGGGCTCGCGGGATAGAAGAAGAATCTGCTTCCATCACCGCGAGCAGAGGTGCCCCCGATGCTTTCGACGGGGGGCTGCTGGCCGCCAAGGAGGCATAAGCCGGCTCTGGCACAGGATAAATTGCTGCAAACGGGAATTGCCGGTTTACCCCGCCGGTATCAAGGGGCTATAATCCGCGCCTCGGAGTTGGCTGGGCAATCGCTGCTTCGTCGTTGTGTCCCTCGGGACAGACGGGCGGAGGGGAGGAAAGTCCGGGCTTCATAGGGCAGGGTGCCAGGTAACGCCTGGGGGGCGCGAGCCTACGACCAGTGCAACAGAGAGCAGACCGCCGATGGCCCGCAAGGGATCAGGTAAGGGTGAAAGGGTGCGGTAAGAGCGCACCGCGCGACTGGCAACAGTTCGTGGCACGGTAAACTCCACCCGAAGCAAGACCAAATAGGCCCCTATTGGCGCGGCCCGCGTTGGGGGCGGGTAGGTTGCTTGAGCCAGCGAGCGATTGCTGGCCTAGAGGAATGATTGCTACCGGGGCAACCCGGAACAGAACCCGGCTTACAGGCCGACTCCGACCTAATTTTTAGAAGAGCCTTGCGAGTAATCGCTTGGCTCTTTTTCTATTAGCGAGGAGAACCTTGATGATAATAGTGCTTCCTTGGCGAATTATCCGATGGTGGTGCACATGATATTCTTTTAAATCATGTTTTTATGATTAATTTCCCCCAACATATCGACGAGCACACTACATGCTAGGCGAACCACGAGTTGTGGTGCTGTGATTTATTTGAGTTGTCTGTCTTTTATTTCCATCGTTTATCCGATGACCTCTTCTGCAATAACTTGTGAAAAATCAATTCATTTAATCGGTACACTCCCCAGGCTGCGTCAATATGTTCCCCATGCCAGAGATCCTTGCTTGAAAAGCCCCCTGCTCGTCCTTAAACTTCATGGTGGAGAAAAGTGGATCAAAGTGGTTTTATCGGGCGGTTCGCCCTCATAACTCACCTTTCGGGGACGGCAATTTGTTGCGTGGCGCTCACGCCATCAGCCTCGACAACAAGGGGCGGTTGGCGATTCCGACCAAATATCGAGACTGGCTGCGCGACGAATGCGACGGCCAGCTGGTCTGTACCATCGACATCACCCATCCCTGTTTGCTGCTGTATCCCCTGAACGAATGGGAAGAGATAGAGCGAAAGCTCAAGACGCTTTCCAGTACCAACCCGGCGGAGCGCCGCCTGCAGCGTCTGCTGCTCGGTCATGCGACCGAGTGCGAGCTGGACGGCAACGGCCGTCTGCTGCTGAGCCAGCCGCTGCGTAGCCATGCGGGGCTGGACAAGAAAATCATGCTGGTGGGCCAGCTCAACAAGTTTGAGTTGTGGGATGAAGCCCGCTGGCAACAACAGATCAATGACGACATCCTGGGCCTGCCCGAGGACGACTGGGCAAGTTCACCACGACTACAGGATTTTTCTTTATAAATGACCCAAGCCGCTGAACACATCACAGTGCTGTTGCACGAAGCCGTCGAAGGGCTGGCCATCAAGCCGGACGGTGTCTACGTCGACGGTACCTTTGGCCGGGGTGGTCACTCTCGTCTCATTCTCCAGCATCTGGGCCCGAACGGGCGCCTGATCGCCATCGATCGGGATCCCCAGGCCATCGCCGAGGCGGCCAAGATCCAGGATCCCCGCTTCGAGATCGTGCACGGGCCGTTTTCCGGTATCACCCGCTATCTGACCGAGCGCGGCCTGCTGGGCAAGGTCGACGGCTTCCTGCTGGATCTGGGTGTCTCCTCCCCCCAGCTGGACGATGCCGAACGCGGCTTCAGCTTCATGAAGGACGGTCCTCTCGACATGCGGATGGACCCCACCTCCGGCCAGAGCGCCGCCGAGTGGCTGGCCCGTGCCGACGTGGATGACATCGCCTGGGTATTGAAGACCTTCGGCGAGGAGCGCTTCGCCAAGAAGATTGCCCGCGCCATCGTGCACGACCGGGTCACCGAGCCCTATGTGCGCACCCGCCAGCTGGCGGAGATGATCGCCCGGGTCAACCCCAGCAAGGAGAAGGGCAAGCACGCGGCGACTCGCAGTTTCCAGGCCATCCGCATCTATATCAACAGCGAGCTGGACGAGATCGAAACGGCCCTCAACGGCGCCCTGGACGTACTGGCACCCCACGGCCGCCTCTCCGTCATCAGCTTCCACTCTCTGGAAGACAGGCTGGTGAAGCATTTCATCCGCAAGCACGAGAAAGGTCCGGAAGTGCCCCACGGCATCCCGCTGACCGAGGCCCAGCTGGCGGGTGGTCGCAAACTGAAGTCGGTCGGCAAGGCGCTCAAGCCTTCCGAGCACGAGGTCAATGAAAACACCCGGTCCCGCAGCTCGGTGCTGCGGGTCGCAGAGCGTCTTGCGGAGTAAGCGATGAGCGATGTGCGCGTTCACCTCGCCAGGGAGATCGTTGCGGATCTCTGGCGCCACAAGTTGCAGGTCCTGTTGACCATCGCCGTGCTGGTGACCGCTTTCGCGGTGATCCTGGTGACCAACATGACCCGGGGACTGACGGCCAAGCAGAACGACCTGATGGCGGAAGAGGACAGGCTCAACATCGAGTGGCGGCACCTCCTGCTGGAGCAGGGCACCCTGGCCGAGCACTCCCGGGTGGCGAGCCTGGCCATGGACAAGTTGCAGATGGCTCGTCCCCTGGTGACCACCGAGAAGGTAATTACACAACCATGACACGCAAGGCCGCCACCAAGGCTCCGGCAAAGGACAAAGCCAAGGCGAAAGCACCCTCACTCTACCCGTGGCGCTTTCGTACCCTGGTTTTCTTCATCGGCATCGCATTTGCGGGGTTGATCCTGCGGCTGGCCTGGATCCAGGTGATCGATCCGGACAGACTGCGTCAGGAGGGGGACATGCGCTCCCTGCGTACCACCTCCACCCAGGCGGTGCGCGGCATGATCACGGATCGCAACGGCGAGCAGCTGGCGGTCTCCGTGCCAGTCGAGGCCGTCTGGGCCGATCCCAAGACAGTGCACGAGTCAGGTGCCATCCACAACGAGCGCGCCTGGCTGGCGCTCTCCGCCGTGCTCAAGCTCGACATCAATACCCTCAAGCACCGCATCGCCAACCCGAGCAAGCGCTTCGTCTACCTGCAACGCCAGGTGACGCCGGCGGTGGCGGAATACATCAAGGGTCTCAAGCTCGGCGGCATCTATCTGCGCCCCGAAGCGCGTCGTTTCTATCCGACCGGCGAGATCAGCGCCCACCTGGTGGGGGTGACCAACATCGACGGCAGCGGCATCGAGGGGATCGAGCGCAGCTACAACGAGTGGCTGACCGCGACCCCGGGCGAGATGCGGGTGCGCAAGGATCGCCAGGGCCGGGTCATCGAGCGGCTCGGGTTGGTGAAAGAGGGCAAGCACGCCAACGATCTGCAACTGAGCATCGATCAGCGGGTACAGGCGCTGGCCTATCGCGCCCTCAAGCGGGCTACCGACGAGAACAAGGCAACCTCCGGCTCCATGGTGATGCTGGACGTGAAGACCGGCGAGGTGCTCGCCATGGTCAATACTCCCTCCTACAACCCGAACAACCGCGGCCAGTACCAGAGCTTCCGGGTACGCAACCGGGTGGTGACCGATACCTATGAGCCGGGCTCCACCATCAAACCCCTGATCTTGCTGAGCGGATTGCAGGCTGGCGTCACCAGCTGGAAAGACTTCATCCCGGGCGGCCCGCTCTTTATCGGGGCCAAGCAGATCCGTGACGTGAGTATCCACAAGGCGACCAACCTCTACGACATCCTGCGCTACTCCTCCAACATCGGCATGTCGCGCATCGCATTGCGGATGCCAGCCCAGGAGATGATCAACACCCTCAGCATGGTGGGCTTCGGGATGGACACCGGCAGCGGTCTGATGGGGGAGAGCAGCGGCATGCTGCCCCAGCGTCGCCGCTGGTCCGATATCGAACGGGCCACCCTGTCGTTCGGTTATGGTCTGCGGGTCACCCCGCTGCAGCTGGCGTCCGCCTACGCCACCCTGGCCAACAAGGGCAAGCGGGTGCCGCTCTCCATCATCAAAGTGACCAAGCCGCCCAAGGGTGAGCAGGTCATCGATCACAACAACGCTGCCGCCATGCTGCAGGCGCTGGAGTACGTGGTCAGCAACGCCATTCCCAAGGCCCAGATCCCGGGCTACCGTGTCGGTGGCAAGAGTGGTACCGCCAAGGTCGCCGTGGCAGGCGGTTACGGCAAGGATTACATGGCCTGGTTTGCCGGCTTCGCGCCCGCCAGCAACCCCCGCTTCGTCATGGTGGTGGTGATCAACGAACCCAAGGGCAATGCCTATTACGGCGGCGCCGTCGCGACCCCGCCGTTTGCCGAGGCCATGGGGGGCGTGCTGCAGCTCTTCAACATCCGCCCCGATGCGATTCCGCCCGAGGTGCCCGCCAAGCTTGCCCGCACGGAGGCTGCCAATGGCGCACCACGTACCTGATCGACACGGGATCGTTTCCGTCTCCCCCGGCGCGGCCGGGGAGCTTTTCATGGCGCCGCGTTTCGTGTGCGCCCGCATTCCCGCTTTCCCGGAGGCTTTCCATGCCAGCCCGCGCACTTGATCAACTGATGAGCCGCTTCGGCATCGATGCCCCGGCGCTTCCCCTCACCGACCTTCAGCTGGACAGCCGGCGGGTCGGGCCCGGGTCCCTCTTCGTGGCCATCCGCGGGCATCAGGTGGATGGCAGACGTTTCATCGAACAGGCGGTGGCTCAGGGAGCGACCGCCGTGCTGTTTGAGGAGGACGGCGAATTCGTCGCCCCTCCGGTTCCGGTCCCCTGCATCGGCATGGTGGATCTGCCGGCCCGTCTCTCCGAGCTGGCCGGGTATTTCTACGACCAGCCGGCGAGCAAACTGCAGCTGGTGGGCATCACGGGCACCAACGGCAAGAGCACCACGGCCCTGCTGGTGGCAAACTGGCGCACCCTGCTGGGGGGCAAGGCCGGGGTGATGGGCACCATAGGCAACGGCCTGTTTGGCGAGCTGGTGGAAGCAGAAAACACCACAGGCAGCGCCGTCCAGGTGCAGGCCAATCTGGCCGCGCTGCAAGCGCAGGGAGCGGATCTGGTGGCGATGGAGGTCTCCAGCCACGGTCTGGTGCAGCACCGCGTCGCCGCCCTGCCGTTTTCTGCCGCCGTGTTCACCAACCTGAGCCGGGATCACCTGGACTATCACGGCACCATGGAGGCCTATGCCGCCGCCAAGGAGGAGCTGCTGAAACTGGTGGACGAGCCGTGCGCCGTCATCAATGCCGATGACCGGCTGGGGCGGGAGTGGCTGGCGGCCTATCCGACCGCGGTGGCCTTCGGCGTCCATGGCCCGATTGAAAACCATCTTGGGCGACAGCTGACGGCGCAGGATCCCCACTTCCACCAACAAGGTTTTGACACGCGCATTAACTCCAGTTGGGGGAATGGTGTATTATCCGCCCCCTTGCTCGGCCGCTTCAACGTCAGCAATGTGCTGGGTGCCATGGGGGCCATGCTGGTGCTCGGATATGACTTCGACGAGCTGCTGGCCACAGCGCCGCAGCTGCAGCCGGTCACCGGCCGCATGGAGTGCTTCGGCGGTGGCGATGCGCCGCTGGCCGTGGTCGATTATGCCCATACCCCGGACGCGCTGGAGAAGGCACTGCAGGCCCTGCGGGTACATTGCCACGGTCGCCTCTGGTGCCTGGTGGGATGCGGCGGCGATCGGGATCGTGGCAAGCGTCCCATGATGGCCGCCATGGCGGAGCAGCATGCGGACTGCGTGATCCTGACCGACGACAATCCCCGTACCGAGGAGCCGGCCCGGATCATGGCCGACATGGTGGCGGGGCTTCGCGATCCCGGCGCCGTGCAGATAGAGCACGACAGGGTCAAGGCGATCCGGCTGGCGCTGAGTCAGGCGAGCAAAGAGGACATCATCCTGGTGGCCGGCAAAGGCCACGAGGATTATCAGATCATTGGAACCGACAAGCGGCACTACAGCGACCGGGAAACCGTCGCGGCCGCCTTGCACACATTAATGGAGTCATTCAAATGATGACCCTCAGGCTTGCCGACCTGGCGCAGGTGCTCGATGCCCGCCTGATCGGGGGCGACCACGAGATCACGGCGGTCAGTACCGACACCCGTACCCTGGGCGAAGGGGCGCTGTTTGTCGCCCTGCGCGGCGAGCGTTTCGACGCCCACGATTTCTGCGACCAGGCCGTCGCCGCCGGGGCCTCCGCCCTGCTGGTGGAGCGCGAGCTGCCGCTGGCCATCCCGCAACTGGTGGTGGCCGACACCCTCAAGGGACTGGGTCGCCTCGGCCGTCTGGTGCGCGAGCGCATCAATCCCAAGGTGCTGGCCATCACCGGCAGCTGCGGCAAGACCACGGTGAAGGAGATGGCGACCGCCATCCTGCGCCACGAAGGGGAGGTGCTGGCCACCGCCGGCAACTTCAACAACGAGGTGGGGGTGCCGCTCACCCTGCTGCGCCTGGAGCCGCAACACCAGTTTGCGGTGATGGAGCTGGGGGCCAACCATCCGGGCGAGATCGCCTGGACCACGTCTCTGGCCAAACCCGATGCCGCCCTCATCAACAACGTGGCGGCCGCCCACCTGGAGGGCTTCGGCTCCCTGGAAGGGGTGTTCCACGCCAAGAGCGAGATCTTCGAGGGGCTGGGCGAGGGCGGCAGCGCCATCGTCAACGCCGACAACGAGTTCTGGCCGCAGTGGCAGGCGAAGGGCCTGAGCTGCGCCTTCTCCATCGACGACCAGAGCCAGCCCTTCCATGCCCGCGACGTCGTGATCAACGCGCAGGGCTGTGCCGAGTTCGTCATGGTGACGCCCCAGGGAGAGGTGAACCTGCTCCTGGCCATCCCGGGGCGCCACAACGTGGCCAACGCCCTGGCCGCCGCGGCAGGCTGCCTCGCGCTCGGCGCCTCGCTCGCCTCCGTCAAGGCGGGGCTGGAGCAGATGGCGCCGGTCAAGGGACGCTTCTGTGTGCAGCGCTGGGGTGGCCTCACCCTGGTGGACGACACCTACAACGCCAGCGTGGAGTCCGTACTGGCGGGCATCGACGCCCTGACCGCCATGGGCGGCTACAAGGTGCTGGTGTTCGGTGACATGAAGGAGCTGGGTGAGGAGTCCGCCGCGCAGCATGCCCGGGTCGGTCGCCACGCTCACGAGCGCGGCCTCGACGCCGTGCTGACTGTCGGGGAACAGAGTCGCCACACCGCAGATGCCGCGGCTGGCCGACATTTCGATAACAAGGCGTCGTTGTTTGAAGTGCTTGCGAGAATGATAGAGACACATCAGGAAATTTCGATTCTGGTCAAGGGGGCCCGCGGCTCCCGCATGGAAGATATCGTCAAGATGGTCGCTGACCGTCAGGAGTCGGCCACATGCTAGTCTGGCTGGCGGAACTGCTCACCCCGCACTTCACCTTCTTCAACGTATTCTCCTACCTGACGTTTCGCGCCATCCTGTCGATTATCACCGGCCTGGTGGTGGCACTCTGGATGGGGCCGCGCCTCATCCGTCGCCTGCAGATCCTCAAATTCGGCCAGGTGATCCGCAATGACGGTCCCGAATCGCACCTGAGCAAGAAGGGCACCCCGACCATGGGGGGCCTGATGATCATCGCCGCCATCTTCATCTCTGTGCTGCTCTGGTGCCGCCTCGACAACCCTTATGTCTGGCTGGTGCTGTTTGTGCTGGGGGCCTATGGCGCCATCGGCTTCGCCGATGACTACCTCAAGGTGGTGCGCAAGAACACCGACGGCCTGATCGCCCGCTGGAAATACTTCTGGCAATCCGCCGTTGCGCTGGGGGTGGCCGTGTTCCTCTACGCCACCGCCACTCACGACGGTCAGACCCAGCTGGTGGTGCCCTTCCTCAAGGACGTGATGCCGCAACTCGGTCTGATGTTCATCGTACTGACCTACTTCGTCATCGTCGGTACCTCCAATGCGGTCAACCTGACCGATGGTCTCGATGGCCTGGCCATCATGCCGACCGTGATGGTGGCGGGAGGCTTCGCCTTCATCGCCTGGGCAACCGGCAACGTCAACTTCGCGAACTACCTGCACATCCCCTATGTGCCCTATACCTCCGAGCTGGTGATCGTCTGTACCGCCATCGTCGGGGCGGGTCTGGGCTTCCTCTGGTTCAACACCTATCCGGCCCAGGTCTTCATGGGGGACGTGGGCTCCCTGGCCCTGGGCGGTGCGCTCGGCACCATCGCCGTGCTGGTGCGCCAGGAGTTCCTGCTGGTGATCATGGGGGGCGTCTTCGTGATGGAGACCGTCTCGGTGATCCTGCAGGTGGGTTCCTACAAGCTGCGCGGCGTGCGCATCTTCCGCATGGCCCCCATCCATCACCACTATGAGAAGAAGGGCTGGCCGGAGCCGCGCGTCATCGTGCGCTTCTGGATCATCACCCTCATGCTGGTGCTGCTCGGCCTCGCCACCCTGAAGGTGAGGTAAGCCATGGTCATCATCATCGGACTCGGCAAAACCGGACTCTCCTGCGTCGACTACTTCCTCGGCCGTGGCGTCACGCCCCTGGTGATGGACACCCGTGCCAACCCGCCAGGCAAGGATCAGCTGCCCCCCGAGGTGGAGCTCATTCACGGGCTGGACGGGGAGCGGCTCCTGCAGGCGCACATGATAGTGGCGAGCCCGGGCATCGCCCTGGCGACCCCGGAGCTGAAGGCGGCCGCCGAGCGTGGCGTGCAGATCGTCGGCGACATCGAATTGTTCGTGCGCGAGACCCAGGTGCCCGTCATCGCCATCACCGGCTCCAACGGCAAGAGTACTGTGACCACGCTAGTGGGCGAGATGATCGCCGAGGCCGGCCTCAAGGTCGGCGTGGGCGGCAATATCGGCACGCCGGCGCTGGATCTGCTCAAGCAGCCGATGGAGCTCTGCGTGCTGGAGCTTTCCAGCTTCCAGCTGGAGACCACCCACAGTCTGCGTGCCGCCGCCTCCGTGGTATTGAACCTCAGTGAAGATCATATGGATCGCTATCAGGGCATGGCCGACTACCGCGCCGCCAAGATGGAGATCCATCAGCACTCCCAGCACATCCTGGTGAATCGGGACGATCCCCAGACCCTGCCCGATGTGGGCCAGGTGTGGCAGAGCTTCGGCCTGGACTGCAACGGTTATGGCCGCTGCGAGCTGGGGGGCCGCCACTGGCTGACCCTGCACGGCGAGCCGCTGCTGGCGGTGGACGAGATGAAGATCGTCGGCGCCCACAACCAGGCCAACGCCCTGGCGGCCATGGCCCTGTGCGACGCGGTCGGCATTCCCCGCGAGCCCCAGCTCGCGGTGCTGCGCCGCTTCGAGGGCCTGCCCCACCGTGCCCGCTTCGTGCGGGAGGTGAACGGGGTGCGCTGGATCAACGACTCCAAGGCCACCAACGTGGGGGCTACCCTGGCTGCCGTGGCCGGGGTGCGCGAAGCGGTGAAGGGGCGTCTGCTGTTGTTGGCCGGTGGCCAGGGCAAGGGGCAGGACTTCGGCCCGGTGCAGGCGCTGCTCGGCAGCCAGATCGATCACATGTACTGCTTCGGTCAGGACGCCGAGGTGCTGCTGGCCCTGGGCGAACAGACCGAGCTGGTTGCCGATCTCGACGCCGCCGTCGCCAAGGCGGCGGCGGATGCCCGGCCCGGTGACTGGGTGCTGCTGGCCCCGGCCTGCGCCAGCCTGGATCAATTCAAGTCCTTCGAAGCGCGCGGCGATCGCTTTACCGAACTGGTGATGGGGTTATGAACGCCCTTCGCGTGGTCGCAGGCTTCCTGCAGCGCTGGTTGCTACCGGCGCGCCCCGCCGGTCTCTACGATCGACAGTTGGTCGTGCTGGCACTCGCGCTCATGGGGGTCGGGCTGGTCATCGTGGCATCTGCCTCCATCCCCGAGGGGATCGCCCTGGGGGATGACCCCTTCATGTTCGTGAAGCGTCACGGGATGTTCCTGGTGATGGCGCTCGGCATCTCCTGGTTCGTGCTGCAGGTGCCCATGGCACGCTGGCAGCAGTACAACGGCCCCATGCTGCTGCTCGCCATCGTGTTGCTGGTGATGGTGCTGCTGGTCGGTCGCAGCGTCAACGGCTCGGTACGCTGGCTGCCGCTCGGCCCCTTCAACCTGCAGCCTGCCGAGTTCGGCAAGCTGGCGCTGTTCGTCTACTTGGCGGGCTATCTGGTGCGCCGCCAGAGCGAGGTGCGCGAGCGCTTCATCGGCTTCATCAAGCCCATGGCGGTGCTGTTCGTGGTGGCCATCCTGCTGCTGGCCCAGCCGGATCTCGGCTCCGTGGTGGTGATGTTCGTGACATCGCTGGGCATGCTGTTCCTGGCCGGTGCTCGCCTGGTGCAGTTCATCGGTCTCATCCTGGTGGGGGTGAGCGCCGTGGTAACCCTGATCATCGCCGAACCTTACCGGATGCGGCGGGTGACCTCCTTCCTCGACCCCTGGGCCGATCCGTTCGGCAGCGGCTACCAGCTGACCCAGTCCCTGATGGCCTTCGGTCGTGGCAGCTGGTTCGGCGAGGGGCTCGGCAATTCCATCCAGAAGATGGAGTACCTGCCGGAAGCCCATACCGACTTCGTGTTTGCGATCCTGGGGGAAGAGCTGGGATATGTGGGGGTGCTTGGCGCACTCTTCCTCATCTTCGCGCTCTCGGTCAAGGCGCTCAAGCTGGGTCACCAGGCGCTGGTGGCGGAGCGACTCTATGAAGGTTATCTGGCCATCGGTGTCGGCATCTGGTTCAGCTTCCAGACCTTCGTCAACGTCGGCGCCGCCAGCGGCATGATGCCCACCAAGGGGCTGACCCTGCCCCTGGTCAGTTATGGTGGCTCCAGTCTCATCATCATGATGGTGGCGGTGAGCATGTTGATCCGTATCGATTTCGAGTTGCGCCAGGCCAGTGCCCAGGCGCGTGTGCGGGAGGTTTCGTGAGCAAGACGTTACTGGTGATGGCGGGTGGTACCGGGGGCCATGTGTTCCCCGGTCTGGCCGTTGCCGATCGCCTCAAGGCCCAGGGCTGGACCATTCACTGGCTCGGCACCGCCGATCGGATGGAGGCGGAGCTGGTGCCCGCCCACGGCTACCCCATCTCCTTCATCGATATCCAGGGGGTGCGTGGCAACGGCATCAAGCGCCTGCTGGCGGCCCCCTATCGCATCGTCAAATCCGTGCTGCAGGCCCGCCAGGTGCTCAAGACCATCCAGCCCGACGTGGTGCTCGGCATGGGGGGCTTTGCCTCCGGCCCCGGTGGCGTGGCCGCCTGGCTCGCCGGCATTCCGCTGCTGCTGCATGAGCAGAACGCGGCAGCCGGCATGACCAACAAGCTGCTGGCCCGCCTCGCCAAGCGCGTGCTGATGGCCTTCCCGGGTGCCTTCGCCCCGAGCGCCCGCACCGCCGTGGTGGGTAACCCGGTGCGCCCCGAGGTGGTTTCCCTGCCGGATCCGCAACTGCGCAGCAGTGCAGAGCCGCTGCGCCTGCTGATCGTCGGCGGCAGCCTGGGGGCCCGGGTGCTGAATGAACAGGTACCGCCCGCAGTCGCCGCCGCCGGTGTGCCCATCGCGGTGCGCCACCAGTGCGGCAAGGGCAATGGCGAGGCCGTTTCCGCCGCCTATGCCCAGCACGGCCTCGATGCCGAGGTGAGCGAATTTATCAAGGACATGGCGGACGCCTATGCCTGGGCCGATCTGGTGGTGTGCCGTGCGGGGGCTCTGACCGTGTCCGAAGTGGCCGCAGCCGGGGTGGCTGCCATCTTCGTGCCGCTGCCCCATGCGGTGGACGATCACCAGACCCGCAACGCCCTGACCCTGGTCGACGGCGGTGCGGCCGAGTTTCTGCCCCAGTCCGAGCTGACGCCGACCGCCCTGGCGGCCCGCCTCTCCTGGCTCGCCGGGCGCAGGGAGACGCTGCTGAACATGGCCCAGGCCGCGCGCCGCGTCGCCATCACGGACGCGGCCGAGCGGGTGGCTGACGAATGCAAGCGGCTCGCGACAGGGTGAGCCAAACGAGATTGACGGACGGGGTGCTGGCCAAGGCCGCGTACCCCCTCCTCGAATACATGTGTCACCGAATGAAAGTGGCTTGTGGCCGCGAATTGAGAAAGAACTATGACCAAGGTTGAACTGGCAAAACTGCGTACCGTTATCCCTGAAATGCGCCGCGTGCGTCGCATCCACTTTATCGGCATCGGTGGCGCCGGTATGGGCGGTATTGCCGAGGTGCTTGCCAACGAAGGGTATCAGGTGACTGGTTCCGATCTGGCCCGTAATGCGGTCACCGAGCGCCTGGCCTCCCTGGGGGCCCACATCTTCGTCGGTCACAGTGCCGAGCACGTCGACGGCGCCAGCGTGGTGGTAGTCTCCACCGCCATCAAACAGGACAACCCCGAGCTGGTGGCTGCCCGCGAGCTGCGCATCCCCGTGGTGCGCCGCGCCGAGATGCTGGCCGAGCTGATGCGCTTCCGCCACGGCATCGCCATCGCCGGCACCCACGGCAAGACCACCACCACCAGTCTGGTGGCGAGCATCTATGCCGAGGCGGACCGGGATCCGACCTTCGTCATCGGGGGCCTGCTCAACAGCGCCGGCACCAATGCGCGCCTGGGGAGCAGCCGCTACCTGATCGCCGAGGCGGACGAGAGCGACGCCTCCTTCCTGCATCTGCAGCCCATGGTCTCCATCGTGACCAACATCGAAGCGGATCACATGGACACCTATGGCGGTGACTTCTCCAAGCTGAAGGCCACCTTTATCGACTTCCTGCACAACCTGCCGTTCTACGGGCTGGCCGTGGTGTGCGTGGACGACCCCGTGATCCGCGGCATGCTGCCGGAGATCGCCCGCCCGACCATCACCTATGGCCTGAGTGATGACGCCGATGTCCAGGTGCTGGATTTCGTGCAAACCAGCAACCGCAGCCGCTTCCGGGTACGTCGCGCTGGCGCGGGCGAGCTGGAGGTGACCCTGAATCTGCCGGGCATTCACAATGCCCTCAACGCCGCTGCCGCCATCGCGGTCGCGACCGAGGATGGCATCGATGACGAGGCCATCATCCAGGCGCTCGCCAAGTTCGAAGGGGTGGGTCGCCGCTTCCAGCAATACGGCGAGTTCGAGACCGGCCGCGGCAAGGCCATGCTGGTGGACGACTACGGCCATCACCCGAGCGAGGTCAAGGTGACCATCAACGCTGCCCGCGCCGGCTGGCCCGAGAAGCGACTGGTGATGGTGTTCCAGCCCCACCGTTACAGCCGGACCCGGGATCTCTATGAAGATTTCGCCGACGTGCTCTCCAAGGTGGACGTGCTGGTGATGCTGGAGGTCTATGCCGCCGGCGAGGAGCCGATCCCGGGGGCTGATGGCCGCGCTCTGTGCCGCACCATCCGTTCCCGTGGCACCCTGGAGCCCATCTTTGTCGCAACGCCTGACGACGTGCCGGCGGTGCTGGCTGACCTGATTGGCGAGGGGGATCTGGTGCTGACTCAGGGGGCGGGGAACGTCGGGGCGCTTGCCCGTCGTCTCGGCGAGATGAAATTGAGCGTGGATAGCATGAAATCCGGTGCCTGAGGGCCCAATGAGTATTTTGACCGCCAAGCCGAGGCCTATATAATGGCGAACCGGCCTGCAAGTGGCCGGCACGGCGCGTTAAACGGGGATCGATCGGGTGGAGGCAAGGGCACAAGGGCGCACCAAGGGAGGCTTCATCGCCGGGGTGGGAATTTTCATCCTGGTCATGTGGGGGCTCTACCAGACTGCGCTGGATGTTAAAGATTGGCTGACGGATGCCAGTCGGTTGCCCATGAGCGAGCTGTTGCTGCAGGGGCAACACGAATATTTGAAAGCCGATGAGTTGCGTGCCGCCGTGCTGGATGGTGCCGAGCTGCGCAACTTCTTCGAGCTGGACGTGAACGAATTGCAGGCGCGTCTGAACGCCTTGCCCTGGGTAGCCCAGGTTTCGGTACGCAAGAAGTGGCCGAACAAGATCAAGGTCTACCTCACCGAACAGGACGTGGCGGCCCGCTGGAATGACAGCCGCTTCGTCAACACCAAGGGTGAGGTATTCAGTGCGCCGGACAGGGTGAAGAAACCCCTGATGCAGTTGTCCGGCCCCGATGACCAGGCGGCCAAGGTGCTGGAGGCCAGCCATCAGTACGAGACGCTGCTGGCGGCAAAGGGATACAAGTTGCTGGGGGTGCATTTGACCCCCCGCCATGCCTGGGAACTGACCCTGGATGGCAACATTCAGCTGTTTGTGGGGCGCTCGGACATCGCGCTCCGTCTGCAGCGGTTTATCGATGCCTTTCCGGTCATCGAGCCTCGTGAGCGGGTTGCTTACGTGGATCTTCGATACGACACCGGGATGGCAGTTGGCTGGAAGAAAAGCGAAGAGAAAGTGAATGACCAACACCGCAGATAGAAATTTGATTGTCGGACTGGATATCGGCACGACCAAGGTGGCGGTACTGGTTGGCGAAGTATTGCCAGATGGCGAACTCAATGTCATCGGCATGGGCAGCCACGCTTCTCGCGGGATGGAGAAGGGCGGGGTCAATGACCTCGACTCCGTGGTCAAGTCCCTGCGCCGCGCGGTGGAAGAGGCCGAGATGATGGCCGACTGCCAGATCAGCTCCGTCTATCTGGGGCTCTCCGGCAAGCACATCGACTGCCGCAACGAGACCGGCATGGTGCCCATCTCCGATGAAGAGGTGACCCAGGAGGACGTGGACAACGTCATCCACACCGCCAAGTCGGTGCGACTGTCGGACGAGCTGCGGGTGTTGCACGTGCTGCCCCAGGAGTTCGCCATCGACTATCAGGAAGGGATCAAGAACCCGGTCGGCCTCTCCGGCGTGCGGATGGCAGCCAAGGTGCACCTGATCACCTGCCACAACGACATGGCGCGCAACATCGAGAAGTGCGTGGAGAAAGTGGGCCTGCGGGTGGATCAGCTGATCTTCTCCGCGCTGGCGTCCAGCTACGCCGTGCTGACCGAGGACGAGAAGGAGCTGGGTGTCTGCGTGGTGGACATCGGTGGCGGCACCATGGACATGTCGCTCTTTACCGGCGGCGCCCTGCGTCACACCAAGGTGATCCCGTACGCCGGCAGCACGGTGACCAGCGACATCGCCTACGCCTTCGGCACGCCGCCGCTGGATGCGGAAGCGATCAAGGTGCGCTACGGCTGTGCCCTCGGCCGCCTGGTCAGCAAGGAAGACAATATCGAAGTACCCAGTGTCGGCGGCCGCCCGGCGCGCAGCCTGCAGCGGCAGACTCTGGCGGAAGTGATTGAACCCCGTTACACCGAGTTGCTCTCCATGGTGAATGACGAGCTGGTGCGGGTGCAGAGCGAATTGAAGGCACAGGGGGTCAAGCATCAGCTGGCCGCCGGTGTGGTATTGACCGGTGGCGCGGCCCAGATCGAAGGCATTGTGGAGTGTGCAGAGCAGATCTTCCAGAGCCAGGTCCGGGTGGGTGAGCCCATGAATATCCGGGGATTGAGTGACTACGTACAGGCACCGGTGTACTCGACCGCAGTCGGGTTGTTGCAGTATGGCCGTACCAATCAATCCACCGGCAGTAGCAAGGAATATGCCGCCAAGGCAAGCGTAGGTGGGCTGGTCAAACGGGTCAGCAACTGGTTGCGTGGCGAGTTCTAAAGATTTTGCTGAGTCAGGCAAATAAAGCGGAGAGACAACATGTTTGAATTTATGGATAGCCACACTGACGAAGCCGTCATCAAGGTGATAGGTGTGGGTGGCGGCGGCGGCAACGCAGTCGAGCACATGGTTCGTCAAAACATCGAGGGTGTTGAGTTCATTACCGTCAACACCGACGCCCAGGCGCTGCGCAACTCCAGTGCCAACACTACCCTGCAGATCGGCGGTGGCATCACCAAGGGTCTGGGTGCCGGGGCCAACCCGGAAGTGGGTCGTGACGCCGCCATGGAAGACAGGGAAGCGCTGCGTGAGCTGCTGACCGGTTCTGACATGGTGTTCATCGCCGCCGGCATGGGCGGTGGTACCGGTACCGGTGCTGCGCCGATCGTGGCCGAAGTGGCCCGCGAGATGGGCATCCTGACCGTTGCCGTCGTGACCAAGCCGTTCTCCTTCGAAGGTAAGAAGCGGATGGGCTTCGCCGCTCACGGTATCGAAGAGCTGTCCAAGAACGTCGACTCCCTGATCACCATCCCCAACGACAAGTTGCTGAAGGTGCTGGGTCGCGGCATCTCCCTGCTGGACGCCTTCAAGGCAGCCAACGACGTGCTGCTGGGCGCGGTACAGGGCATCGCCGAGCTGATCACCCGCCCGGGCCTGATCAACGTCGACTTCGCGGACGTGCGTACCGTGATGCGCGAGATGGGTACCGCCATGATGGGTACCGGCTCCGCCTCTGGTGACGACCGTGCCGAAGAAGCCGCCGAGAAGGCCATCTCCAGCCCGCTGCTGGAAGATGTGGATCTGGCCGGTGCCCGTGGCATCCTGGTCAACATCACCGCCGGCATGGACATGACCATCGAAGAGTTCGAAACCGTCGGTAACGCGGTCAAGGCCTTCGCGTCCGAGAACGCCACCGTGGTGGTGGGTACCGTTATCGACCCGGAAATGCACGACGAACTGCGCGTGACCGTGGTGGCCACCGGTATCGGTGCCGAGCGCAAGCCCGACATCACCCTGGTGAAGAACAACATGGTACAAGAGCGTCCGGCTCGTCAGCCCCTGATCAGCGAAGCCCTGCAGTCTCGCGTGATGGAAGAGGCCCCGGCCAAGGTGGTGAACGCCGAGCCGCAAGCTCGTCGCGAACCGGATTATCTCGATATTCCTGCGTTCCTGCGCAAGCAGGCAGACTAAGCCTCTGATGGCTCTGGTTTGTTTGTTGCTTAAGGATTGTGCTAAGATGGCCCGGCAACGACCATCTGGTCAGGAATATGAGCTGTTAAGCGGATACACCCATGATTAGACAAAGAACCTTGAAAACGAGTGTCCAGGCCACCGGTGTGGGCCTGCATTCGGGCCGGAAAGTCACCATGACGTTCCGTCCGGCGCCTGTTAACACAGGGATCGTTTACTTGCGTACCGATCTGAATCCTGTGGTAGAGCTGCCAGCCAACGCCGATCAGGTGCGTGACACCGTGCTTTGTACCGCTCTGGTGAACGAAGCCGGTGTCCGCGTGTCCACCATCGAACACCTCTCTGCCGCCCTGGCTGGGATGGGGATCGACAACCTCTATGTGGAGGTTGACGCACCCGAGATCCCGGTGATGGATGGCAGTGCGCATCCGTTCATCTACCTGCTGCAGGAAGTGGGTATTCGCGAACAGAATGCACCCAAGCAGTTCGTGCGTATCAAGCAGAGCGTTCGGGTTGAAGACGGCGACAAGTGGGCGGAATTCCACCCCTATCGCAACGGCTTCAAGATGGATCTCGAAATCGACTTCCAGCATCCGGTGTTTGAAGGCCGCAACCAGCGTTGCGTACTGGACTTCTCCGGCAGCTCCTTCGTGAAAGAGATCAGCCGTGCCCGTACCTTCGGCTTCATGCGCGACATCGAGTACCTGCGTTCCCAGAACCTGGCGCTGGGCGGTAGCCTGGAAAACGCCGTGGTCCTGGATGACTACCGGGTGCTGAACGAAGATGGTCTGCGTTACGAGGACGAGTTCGTCAAGCACAAGATGCTGGATGCCATCGGTGATCTGTACATGTGCAATCGCAGTATCATCGGTGAATTCCGTGCCTACAAGACGGGCCATGCCCTGAACAACAAGCTGCTGCGCGCCTTGCTGGCTCAGCAGGAGGCCTGGGAACTGGTGACCTTCGAGGGTGAGGGCGACAAAGCGCCCATCGCTTACTACGACAACGGTCTGGTTCTGGCCTGATAGCTGTGCAACAGGACGTCGGTCATCTCTCCGCACCGACGTCCTGTCATTTGTTTATTCCATCCTTTAATACCGATTATCTCCCGGTTTTATTGCCCGTGCGGGCCTCTGGCCTCACCTGACCGAGAAGACATATTTCTATGAGCATTACCCTGATCCTCCACGGTAAGCAGCGCCGCAAGTTGCACTTACCCAAACAACGTCTGGCCTGGGTCGGCGGTATCCTCTTCACTGTATTGGCCTTAGGGGGCGGCTGGCTCTGGCAGAGCTGGCAGCAAAAAATGGACGCGCTGGAAACCGCGCTGGCCCTGGCCGAACAGCAAAAAACCGCACAAGGGGCCGATGAAGCCCGTGAACAGCTCGCCATGCTGGCCGCCCAGGTGGGCACCATGCAGGGGCAGCTTGGCCGTCTCAACGCCCTCGGCGAACGCCTGACCGAGAAGGCGGACCTGGATCCCGAAGAGTTCAACTTCAAGGAGCTGCCTCCCATGGGGGGACCCTCCTATGATGCGGATCTGGAAGTCAGCCTCAACGAATTGCAAGACTCCATGGAACACCTCAACCGCCAGCTCAGCAGCCGCGAAGAACAGCTGTCGGTACTTGAAACCTTCATCATGAATCACCATATCACCGATGCCGGCTTCATCCCGGGTTCACCGGTGAAGCAGGAGCGAGTCTGGATCTCCTCCGGCTTCGGTGGCCGGGTCGATCCGTTCAACGGTCGCGCCAAGATGCACAAGGGTGTGGATTTCCGTGGCAAGCCCGGCACGCCCATCCTGGCGACCGGCAAGGGGATCGTCAGCTGGGCTGGCCGTCACCCTGAATTTGGCAACATGGTGGAAGTCGACCATGGCAATGGTCTGGTGACCCGTTATGCCCACAATTCCAAGTTGCTGGTGGATGTCGGCACCCTGGTCGATGAAGGCCAGAAGATAGCCCTGATGGGTCGCACCGGTCGTGCGACCGGCGTGCATTTGCATTACGAAGTGTTGAAAGATGGTCGTCAGGTCAACCCCGCGCGCTTTCTGAATGCCAGACGGGGTTAGGTTTTTTCTTCAGGTTCCAGTGACGGAACGCTTATATAACCAAAACAGTTGGTACCCATGATTAGCACACTGCTCACCAAGATTATCGGCAGCCGGAACGACAGAACGCTCAAGGCTTTGCGTAAAATTGTAAAACAGATCAATGCGATGGAGCCTCAGTTCGAGGCACTGTCCGATCAGGAGCTGCAGGCCAAGACTGCCGAGTACCGTCAGCGTCTGGAGCAGGGTGAAACGCTGGAGCAGTTGCTGCCGGAGGCCTTTGCCACCGTGCGTGAAGCCTCCCGCCGTGTGTTCGGCATGCGTCACTTCGACGTCCAGCTGATCGGCGGCATGGTGCTGAACTCCAACCGCATCGCCGAGATGAAGACCGGTGAAGGCAAGACCCTGACCGCGACCCTGCCAGCCTACCTGAATGCCCTGACCGGCCGCGGCGTGCACGTGGTGACGGTGAACGACTACCTGGCCAAGCGTGACGCCGAGGCGAACCGCCCGCTGTTCGCCTTCCTCGGCCTGACCGTCGATTGCAACGTGCCCGGCATGGATGCGTCCCAGAAGCGCGACGCCTACGCCGCCGACATCACCTACGGTACCAACAACGAATTCGGTTTCGACTACCTGCGCGACAACATGGCGTTCTCGCCGGAACAGCGCGTGCAGCGCCCGCTCAACTACGCGCTGGTGGATGAGGTGGACTCGGTGCTCATCGACGAAGCCCGTACCCCGCTCATCATCTCGGGCCCGGCGGAAGACAGCTCCGCCATGTACACCCAGATCAACAAGCTGATCCCCCTGCTGGTGAAGCAGGACAAGGAAGACTCTGAAGAGTACACCGGTGACGGCCACTACACGGTGGACGAGAAGAACCGCCAGGCGCTGCTGACCGAGAACGGCCAGATCTTCGTGGAGGAGCTGCTCAAGAAAGAGGGGCTGCTGGCCGAGGAGGACTCCCTGTTCTCCGCCACCAACATCAGCCTGCTGCATCACGTCAACGCCGGCCTGCGTGCCCACACCCTGTTCGAGCGCAACGTGGACTACATCGTCCAGAAGGACGAGATCGTCATCGTTGACGAGCACACCGGCCGTACCATGCCGGGTCGTCGCTGGTCGGACGGCCTGCACCAGGCGGTCGAGGCGAAGGAAGGGGTCAAGATCCAGAACGAGAACCAGACCCTGGCTTCCATCACCTTCCAGAACTACTTCCGTCTGTACGACAAGCTGGCGGGCATGACGGGTACTGCCGATACCGAAGCCTTTGAATTCCAGCAGATTTATGGCCTGGATACCGTGGTTATCCCGACCAACAAGCCAATGGTGCGCAAGGACATGGGCGATCTCGTCTACCTGACCGCCCAGGAGAAATACGCCGCCATCGTGCAGGACATCCGCGAGTGCGTGAAGCGCGGCCAGCCGGTGCTGGTCGGTACCGTCTCCATCGAGAACTCCGAGCTGCTGTCCGGCATCCTGACCAAGGAGAACATCCCGCACAAGGTGCTGAACGCCAAGTTCCACGCCATGGAAGCGGAGATCGTCGCCCAGGCAGGCCAGACCGGTGCCGTCACCATCGCCACCAACATGGCCGGTCGTGGTACCGACATCGTGCTCGGCGGTAACTGGCAGGCAGAGATTGCAAAGCTGGAAAACCCGACCAGCGAGCAGATTGCCGAGCTGAAAGCGGCCTGGCAGGTGCGTCACGACGAAGTGCTGGCCGCTGGCGGCCTGCACATCATCGGTACCGAGCGTCACGAATCCCGTCGTATCGACAACCAGCTGCGCGGCCGTTCCGGTCGTCAGGGCGACCCGGGTTCCTCCCGCTTCTACCTCTCCATGGAAGATACCCTGATGCGGATCTTCGCCTCCGATCGCGTGACCGGCATGATGAAGAAGCTGGGAATGGAAGAAGGCGAGGCCATCGAGCACCCGTGGGTGACCAAGGCCATCGAGAACGCCCAGCGCAAGGTGGAAGGTCGCAACTTCGACATCCGTAAAAACCTGCTCGAGTTTGACGATGTGGCCAACGATCAGCGCAAGGTGGTCTACGAGCAGCGCAACGAGCTGCTGGACACCGGCGACATCTCCGAGACCATCCACGTCATCCGTGACGATGTCTACGGTGCCATCATCGACGAGTACATTCCGCCCCAGTCTCTGGAAGAGATGTGGGACGTACCGGGTCTGGAGGCGCGTCTGAAGTCCGATTTCGCCCTCGACCTGCCGCTGCAGCAGTGGTTGGCGGAAGACGACAAGCTGTATGAAGAGAAGCTGCGCGAGCGCATCCTGGACGAAGCTACCAAGCTCTATGCCCACAAGGAGGAGCTGGTCGGCAAGGAGGTGCTGCGCAACTTCGAGAAGGCGGTGATGCTGCAAACCCTGGATGGCCTGTGGAAGGAGCATCTGGCGGCCATGGATCATCTGCGTCAGGGCATCCATCTGCGCGGCTACGCCCAGAAAAACCCCAAGCAGGAGTACAAGCGCGAATCCTTCGATCTGTTCACCCAGATGCTGGAGACTCTCAAGCGCGACGTGGTCAGCATCCTGAGCCGGGTACAGGTGCAGGAGCGGGACGTGGAGGCGATGGAAGAGCAGCAGCGCCAGCAGGCAGAAGCCGCTCCCCGTACCTATACCCACGCCGCCGCCGAGAACCAGCTTGCCGATGGAGAGCAGGCCGAAACGGCCCCCGTCACCTTTGTGCGGGACGAGCAGAAGGTGGGGCGCAACGATCCCTGCCCCTGCGGCTCCGGCAAGAAATACAAGCACTGTCACGGTCAGTTGACCTGATAACGCGCGATGCCATAACAAGGCGGGCCCAGTGCCCGCCTTGTTATTGATGAGAAATGCGCAGTGACCTGCATCTGACGAGGTAACCGAAATGGAACAGAAGAAACGGATCTGGGTGGCGGTCGGCGTCATCGAGAACGAACGGGGCGATATCTTCATCGCCAAACGCTCTGCCGATCGCCATCAGGGGGATCGCTGGGAATTCCCCGGGGGCAAGGTGGAGTCGGGTGAAGACTTGCTCACCGCGCTGGACAGGGAGCTGTGGGAGGAGATCGGGATCCGGGTGCAGGATTGTGCCCCCTTCATGGAGCTGCATCACGACTACCCTGACAAGCAGGTGCTGCTGGATATCTGGAAGGTGACCCGCTTCCACGGCGAGCCCTTTGGCAAGGAGGGACAGGAGTGCCGCTGGGTGCCGCTGGCCTCGTTGCACGAATACCGTTTCCCGGATGCCAACGGCCCCATAGTAGCGCGGCTGCAAGCCTCGCTGTCCTGAGGCGGTATCACGGCATTGAAAAAGGGCCTCTTAGGCCCTTTTTTGATCGCGATGCCTTTATTGCCAGGGATCGCCCTGCTCCGGATCGGGTAGCAGATCCGGGTTGATCTCGCCCGGGATGCGCTTCTGTTCATCCGCCCATTCGCCGAGGTCGATCAGCTGGCAGCGCTTGCTGCAGAAGGGGCGAAACGGGCTCTGGGGGCCCCACTCGATTTCGGTCTGACAGGTCGGGCACTTTACCTTGGTTACCATGGGGCGCACCTCAACAACAGGCGAGCTGGAACGCGACGTCGCCAATCTGCTGTTCCGTCGTCGGCAGGAAGCGCAGGGCAAAGCGGTTTTTGTGTCCACTCAGGGTCGGGTAGCAGGGCTGGGTGCCGGACAAGCGTATGCGGATAAGTTCGGCGCCCTCGGCGGTGTCCTGGAAGAAGCCGTTGGTGGCCACTTGCTCGCTGAAGTTGCCCGACTCGCGCCACAGGCGCAGCAGCAGAGTGATGGCGTTCATCAGCAGGGTGATGTCGCTGAGCCATTGCTGCATCTGCTGGTGGCGTGCCACGGCCGGGGTGATCAGCCAGTGGTGCAGCTGGGGCACGTCGAAGGCGCACAGGCCGCCCGGGATGGAGAAACGCTGACGGATGGAGCCGAGCAGACGATCTTCCTTCAGGCGGGCACCTGGACGGGGGGAGTTGAGCAGGTTGCGGGAGAGCTGGGTGCTCTCCTGCTGCATCCGCTGGATCTGCTCGAGATCGACGTCGGGCAGGCTGGCCCAGTGGCTCAGGCGCTGGCCGAGGCGCTCCAGATCCTTGATCAGATCGGCACGCAGATCGCCGCGCTCCAGCAACTCCTGCAAATCGAACAACCCCTTGAAGAAGGCGATGTGTGCCCAGGACTGGTCACTCTCCAGATTGTCGCGGATCTGGGAAAACAGGGACTCCAGACGAAGATAGGTCCGGCTTTTTTCGTTGAGGGGAAAATCGTAAATCATGCCTAATCCTGGCCAGCCATAAACCGGCCTAGTGTACTCACTGTTGGCTGGCTTGTTGAGAGGCAAATGCCAGATATGTCTGGTGCAGGGCTAAAATTCGCGCGGTAATGGTCTCGCTTGTGTCACTTTGGTTGTCCAGTACGTCATCGGCCATCGCCAGGCGTTCAGCACGGCTTGCCTGGGACGCCAATATGGTCTGAGCCTGCTCCCGGCTCACACCGTCCCGGCGGCAGGTACGCTCTATCTGGGTCGCTTCGTCCACGTCGATGACCAATACCCGATTGGCCAGCCCGGTGAGTCGGTTCTCCACCAGCAGGGGCACCACCAGCAGGCAATAGGGTGAGCTGGCGGCGGCACACTGACGTTGCATCTCACTGCGGATGAGGGGATGGAGCAGGGCATTGAGCCAGGACTTGGCTGCGGGATTGCTGAAGATCAACTCGCGCAGCCGACGGCGATCGAGCCGACCATCGGGGGAGAGGACATCCTGGCCAAAATGGCTGGCGATGGCGGCCAGTGCAGGGGTGCCGGGCTCCACCACCTCGCGGGCGATCAGATCGGCGTCGATCACCTCGATGCCGAGGGCCGCAAACTGGTTGGCGACGGTGGTTTTGCCGCTGCCGATGCCGCCGGTGATGGCTACCACATACATGAGTCAGAGATCCTTTTGCTAGAGCACGAGCTCGAGATACCAGCGGGTGATCTTATCCCCCCACAACAGCGCTATCCAGCCTGCGATGGCAAGATAGGGGCCAAAGGGGATGGGATTGCCCTGATGGTGTTTACGCAGTGCGATCAGCGTGATGCCTATGACGGCACCCACCAGGGAAGAGAGCAGCAGTATGATGGGGAGCGCCTGCCAGCCGAGCCAGGCTCCCAGCGCCGCCAGAAGCTTGAAGTCACCATACCCCATGCCCTCCTTGCCGGTGAGCAGCTTGAAACTCCAGTAGAGGCTCCAGAGCACCAGATAACCCGCCATGGCTCCGATGACCGCATCAACCAGGGGAACGAAACCACCCAGCAGGTTGAACAGCAACCCGCCCCACAGCAGTGGCAGGGTGATCTGGTCAGGCAGCAGCATCTTGTCCAGATCGATAAAGGTGAGCGCCACTAGACTCCAGGTGAGCAAGAGGGCAGCAAGCACACCCCAGCCGGGCGTCAGAGTGGCGGCCACGGCGACGGACAGCAGGGCCGTGAGCAGTTCGACCAGAGGATAGCGGGCCGAAATGGGGGCCTGGCACTCGCGGCAGCGCCCTCTGAGCCAGAGCCAGCTCAGGAGTGGAATATTCTCGATGGCCGTGATGACATGGCCGCAGTGAGGGCAGGCGGAGCGGGGTACCATCAGGTTGTAGCGTTCGTTGGCGGAGATGGACTCATCCTCATCGAAATAGTCGCGATATTCGGCTCGCCAATCCCGCTCCATCATGATGGGCAGGCGGTGGATCACCACGTTGAGGAAACTGCCCACCATGAGGGAGAAGAGAAAGATCAAGGAGAGATAGAGCCAGGGCAAGCCTAGGGCCAGTTCAATAAGAGGCGCCATAAATCAATCGCTAGTGTTGGGAAAGAGGGGCAGGCGGCCAGGCTGAAACCAGCCGGCTGGCCGCTCACCAAGGAGGTCAGTGTATCACAGAGCCCAGCTTGAAGATGGGGAGGTACATGGCAACGACCATGCCGCCAACCAGCACCCCCAGTACCACCATGATGATGGGTTCGAGCAGGCTGGTGAGCCCGTCCACCATGTCATCGACCTCCTGCTCGAAGATGCCTGCGACTTTGGAGAGCATGTCGTCGATGGCGCCGGACTCCTCACCGATCATCACCATCTGGGTCACCATGTCGGGGAAGAGATCCACGGTGCGCATGGCGACGTTGATCTGCATGCCGGCCATGACCTCGTTGCGAATGGCCATGATGGCTGTGCGGTAGACATAGTTGCCCGAGGCGCCGGCCGACGAGACCAGAGCTTCCACCAGAGGAATACCGGCGGAGAAGGTGGTGGAGAGGGTGCGAGCAAAGCGGGCCATGGCGGCCTTGTGAAGTATGTTCCCCACGACGGGGATGGTGAGAATGAACCTGTCGGTGCTGTCTCGCACCTTCTGGGATTTTCGCCAGGCTCGCACATAGAGGAAGATTGCCAGGGCGAAGCCGCCAAAGATGACGTACCACCACGCCTGCATGAAACGGGAGATGCCGACGACGAACTGGGTAAAGGCGGGCAACTCGGCTCCGAAACTCCTGAAGATCTCTTCGAACTGGGGAATGACGAATAGCAGCAGGATGGAGGTCACTATAATAGCAACCAGGATGACCATGGCGGGGTAGAACATGGCCTTCTTGATCTTGGACTTGAGCGCTTCAGATTTTTCGAGGTAGGTGGCGATCCGGTCGTAGATGGTCTCCAGGGCGCCGGATTGTTCGCCCGCCTCGATGAGATCGCAGTAGAGATCGTCAAAGTAGCGGGGATGGCGGCGTAGTGCCTCCGACAGCGGGGTACCGGTCTCCACATCGGCGGCGATCTGGCCGATCAGTTCGCGCACTGCCGATTTTTCGTGGCCACGGGCGATGATCTGCAGGCTCTGAACCAGAGGGACGCCGGCGGAGAGCATGGTGGTGATCTGGCGGGAGATGACGGCGATGTCCATCGGCTTGATCCGGGCGCCGCCCCTTGAAAACAGCCCCTGGCCCTGCTTGCTGACCTTGGTGACATTGACACCCTGCTTGCGCAGTTCGGCCTTGACGGTATTGATGCTGTCGGCCTGGAAATCGCCGGACACCTTCTGCCCCTTGCGATTGAAGCCGTGCCAGCGGAATGAGAAGATCTTTTTGGGCGCGTTCTTTCTTTGAGCTAATGTGGCCATCACTGCATCCTGCAATTGGGCGACGGTGGCCGGATGCTGCTGCCAGTCCGGCTCATCTTGGCTTGGAAAACATCATCGGGGTGTTGGCAGCACTTCACCCGGTGAGATGCCTCGAACACTCTACTCAGTTGGTGGTGATACGGTTTATTTCGGCCAGGCTGGTGACCCCAAGACGGGCTTTTTCTAGGCCCGAGGTCCGCAGGGTACGCATCCCTTCCTTCTGCGCGATGGCCGCGATTTGCAGCGAGTTGGCTCCCTGCATGATGAGCTTGGCGATGTTGTCCGACATCAGCATGATCTCATAGATGCCTACCCGCCCTCTGTATCCTCCCGAACACTCCTTGCAACCCACGGGCTTGAACAGGCGCAAGCCTGCAGCGAGCTGTTGCTGGCTAAATCCGAGCTCCAGCAGCTCGGCTTCCGGCACTGTTTCGGGGGCCTTGCAGTGGTCACACAGTTTGCGGGCGAGACGCTGGGCCATTATGAGAGTCACCGAGGAGGCGATGTTGAAGGCGGGGACGCCCATGTTCATCATCCGGGTGAGTGTCTCGGCCGCCGAATTGGTGTGCAGGGTCGAGAGCACCAGGTGGCCGGTCTGGGCGGCCTTGATGGCGATCTCGGCGGTTTCCAGATCCCGTATTTCGCCTACCATGACGATGTCGGGGTCCTGACGCAGGAAGGAGCGCAGGGCGCTGGCAAAGGTGAGCCCCGCCTTGGGATTGATCTGCACCTGGTTGACGCCGGGCAGATTGATTTCCACCGGATCCTCGGCGGTGGAGATGTTGACCTCGCAGGTATTAAGGATGTTGAGGCCGGTATAGAGCGATACCGTCTTGCCCGACCCTGTGGGGCCGGTGACCAGTATCATGCCTTGTGGCTTGGAGAGGGCGTGAAGGTATTGCCCCTTCTGACGGTCGTCGAAGCCGAGCTGATCGATGTTGAGGCGCGCCGCTGACGAGTCCAGCAGCCGGATAACGATCTTCTCGCCCCACATGGTGGGCAGGGTGTTGACCCGCATGTCCATGGATCGGTTGCGCGAAATCTTGAGCTTGATCCGGCCGTCCTGAGGCAGACGCCGCTCGGCGATATCGAGGCGGGCCATCACCTTGAGGCGGGCCGCGAAGCGGTTGGCCAGATTGACCGGCGGAGTGGCGATCTCGTGGAGTATGCCGTCAATGCGGAACCGGATCCGGTACTTCTGTTCATAAGGCTCGAAATGCAGGTCCGATGCCCCGCGCTTGATGGCATCCATCATGATCTTGTGGATGTACTTGACGATAGGAGCATCATCGTCGGCAGTGTTGACGCCCTCGTCGATGCGAGAGCTCTCATCGGAAACCTCGAGCTCAGAGATCTCGGCCTCATCGATGTGGTCGATGCCAAGGGTGTCCTGCTCGCTCTCCATCAGCTTGCCGATGGCGGTGGTCAGCTTGCTCTCCTCGACCAGCAGGGCCTCGGTGTGCAGGCCGAAGCTGAAGCCGAAATCCTCCAGGGCCGACACATTGGTCGGGTCCGACATGGCGATATAGAGGGTGTGCCCCTGAGTATATATGGGCAGGACGTGATGTTTTTCAATCAGCTTTTGATTGAGGTATTTCTGCGGGATCTCGGCCAGGTCGAAGGCGGCTAAATCCAGCAGAGGTACCCCATACTCCAGCTCGCAGAAGTCGGCGAGGGCCTTGCTATCGAGGATGTCGTTTTCAATCAGGAAGGTGACAAAGGGCTTGCGCTGTGCCCTGGCCTGGCTCAGATAGCGTTGTGAGTCCGGCTCACTGAGGAGGGAAGAAGCGGCCAGGCTAGTGGCCAGGCCGCTATTGAGACTGGAGGTCATTTGATTCTATTGGCAGACCGCCCCAGAAACAGGCGCCCAAACTATTTGTCCATTTGTGATGGTTCCACCGAGTGAGCAGCTTTCTCCGTTCAAGTCACCCTTTCCGGTTGCGACGATGGATGCTGCTGCAGAGGTAAAGGTTGCTGGTGAGACTGATGCAACGAACTGAGTCGCAGTGAAGGTTGGATAATTACAGTTAGTAAATTCCTGACTTGCTGCACAGACTTCCATAGCCGTTTTCGTTGAAGCCATTGCCGAACTCAGCTCAGCACCTTTTGCTCTCTTTACATAGTCTTGATACGCCGGCAAGGCGATGGCGGCGAGGATGGCGACGATCGCAACGACGATCATCAATTCGATTAGCGTAAACCCTGACTGTCTTTTCATGTCAAATATCCTTTTGTCCATGGTTCCTGATAAGCACCGGTGGAATGCTATCCACAGCCAGTATCTTATCCGAGCGCTTCGGGTTGGCAACAGAGGCAGGGCTCTTGTCAGCCACTTTTGTGTCATTTAGTGAAACTTGTAGAAAAATCAACGGTTAAATGGTTTCTCTTGGCACTGCTCAATCTCGGGGAGGGCCCATCTTCACACTCCTTATGTCGCGGGTTCCTGCATAAAGAAAAGGCGCCGATGGCGCCTTTTGCAAGTTTCGAGTCCTGTAATATTTCCCTGGCAAGGGGGGCTGATTCGATCAATCCTCGATAAAGCGCATCGAGAGATCCAGCGCCCGCACGTGTTTGGTCAGTGCGCCCACCGAAATAAAGTCGACGCCGGTCGCGGCATATTCCGCCAGCGTATCCAGGGTGACGTTGCCGGATACCTCCAGTTTGGCACGCCCCTGATTCAGGGCCACGGCCTCGCGCATCATGGGCACGTCGAAGTTGTCCAGCATCACGATGTCTGCCCGGGCAGCGAGTGCCTGCTCCAGCTCGGGCAAGGATTCCACTTCCACCTCCACCGGTTTGCCCGGATTGAGGTGGCGGGCCTCGGTGATGGCTTCCCGGATGCCGCCACAGGCGAGGATATGGTTCTCCTTGATGAGATAGGCATCATGGAGCCCGATGCGGTGGTTCTTGCCGCCGCCGCAGGTGACCGCGTACTTCTGGGCGGTACGCAGGCCGGGCAGGGTCTTGCGGGTGTCGAGCAGGCGACAATCCGTTCCTTCCAGCTCGTCCACGTATCGGGCGGTCAGGGTGGCGACGCCAGAGAGGGTCTGCACGAAGTTCAGAGCATTGCGCTCGCCGGTCAGGAGCACACGAGCCGGGCCATGGAGGCGGAACAGTTCCTGGTTGGGGGAGAGGCGCTCGCCATCTTGCACCAGCCACTCCACCTTCACCTCGCCGCCGAGTTGGGCAAATACTTCGTCGACCCAGGGCTGCCCGCAGAACACGCCGGCCTCGCGGGTGATGACCCGCGCCGTCGAGATGCGATCCGCCGGGATCAGCTGGGCCGTGATATCGGCGCTGGCATCCGGTTGATCCAGAGCGGTGAGGGCATCGCCCAAGTCTTCGAGTAGTGCGGCGCGCACGGCGCGGCTGACGTCCTGTTGAAACATGCCTTATTCCTGCAAGGGTCTGAGCAGCAATTGCCGCTCCTTTTGAACCAGCTCCAGCCGACCGAGGGCATTCATGCCTACCAGCACCTCGTCTCCCTCCGCCGCCGGATTGATGAAGATGGCCAGATCGTACAAGGTCAAAGGGCCCATCGCCAGCGTTTCAATGGTACCGTTGCCGACCCGGATCATTCCGGCCGCCGTGTTGACCTGGCTGCTGCCGTGGGCGGTCAGCCCCAGCCGTTCCGCGACCGGCTGCGGGACGGTAATGCGGGTGGCGCCCGTGTCCAGCAGCAGTTGCACAGGCTGGCCGTTGATGGCACCCTCCAGACGATAATGGCCGCTGGCATCCGCCTTGAGCCGCAGATCGCCATCGGCGGTGACGGACGGTTGCTCGCGATCGTGAAAATAGAGGGTCAACAGGCCCAGCAGCGAGAGCCAGGCCAGCAGCCAGAGACGGCGTGCCATCGGGTGCATAGGATGTCCCACATCGCGCGAGTGAATGGCTCAGCCTAACACAGCTTTAGCCGTGAATTCAGAGACTTGTTTCCCGATAAGTGCGCCGTCATGCCAGGGCGCCCATTCCCATTGTGAGTCGAGCAGACGATGACAAATTCCACAACCCAGTTTTCCATCGATCGAGAAGGATGGTGCGATCAGGCCCGCAAGGTGCCCTCGCCCCATCACAATGCGCGGCTCAGTTCCGACGATGTTTCTCTGCTAGTGATACACGGCATCAGCCTGCCGCCGGGCGAGTTTGGCGGCCCCTGGATAGACGATCTGTTTCTCGGCCGGCTGGATCCCGACGCTCATCCCTATTTTGCCGGTATCCATCAGCTACGGGTCTCGGCCCACTGCCTGATCCGTCGGGACGGAGAGCTGGTGCAGTACGTGCCGTTCTGTGCCAGGGCCTGGCATGCGGGAGTGTCGTGCTGGGAGGGGAGGGAGGCGTGCAACGATTTCTCCATCGGCATCGAGCTGGAAGGCACCGACGAACTCCCCTACAGCGACGTGCAGTATGAGGTACTATCGGGTCTCACTCAGGCCATTTCACGCCAGTATCCTGCCATCACGGCGGAGCGGATCGTCGGTCACTGCGACATCGCGCCGGGCCGCAAGACGGATCCGGGTGGCAGTTTCGAATGGGCTCGGTATAGGGAAAAGCTACACTCTGAGTGAAAAAACTAAAAATTATTTTGTGTTTTTAGAATCAATGGCTTGCCTTATGAGGTAAGCCATTTTTCATGCTGTTGAACAAATGTTGCCGGTGAGCAAGCTCACAAATATTGGTCAGACCATTTTCTATGAGCTGCATCATGATTACGGTAATTTACCCCTAAAGTGGTGATGTTGCTTCTTGATGCAGATCATATTTCGAGTGGACTTTTTCCATGCCCTCTGCTAATTTTCGCCCCAATCATAGAATTGGTAATACCAATTTAACAAAGTAGCCTCATGCCCTATATCAAGATAACTCAGCCCAAGCTGGCCGACGCCATCGTCGCCGAGCTGGAAAGCATGATTCTGGAAGGCAGCCTGCAGCCGGGCCAGAAGTTGCCGCCCGAGCGGGAACTCGCCATCCAGTTTCAGGTATCGCGCCCTTCTCTGCGCGAAGCCATCCAGCGCCTGGAAGCGAGAGGGCTCTTGTATCGTCGTCAGGGCGGTGGCACTTACGTACAGAATGCCCTGAGCAAGGGGATCGCCGATCCCCTGTTCGAGCTGCTCAGCACTCACCCCGAAGCCCAGTACGACCTGCTGGAATTTCGCCATGCGCTGGAAGGTATCTGTGCCTACTACGCGGCACTGCGGGGCACCGAGGCTGACTTCGAACGGATTCGCCTGGCGCAATCCGCCATCGAGGAAGCCGGTCAGCAGGGGTCGCTGGTGGCCGAATCCGCCGCCGTCACCCAGTTCTATCTGGCCGTGGCCGAGGCCTCCCACAACGTGGTGCTGTTGCACCTGTTGCGGGCCATGGGCCCCATGCTCGAGCAGAACATTTTACGAAATAACGAGATTTTGAATCGCCGTCCGGGAGTGGTAGCCAAGATCCGTCGCCATCGTGCGAGCCTGATCGAGGCTATCCTGTCGGGGGCTCCGGAGCGGGCCAGAGCTGCTTGTCATGAGCACCTGGCCTTTATCGAGGACACCTTGTTGGATATGCAGAGGGAAGACAGCCGGATCCAGCGATCCATGCGTCGGATCCGTCAGCAGGAAAACTAATCCCACAAGGCTTTCTTTATTGTCGAATGCTTGCGCCCTTCGCCGTGCAATGCCGTGCAATCACAACAACATAGGAACCAGCCATGTCTGATATCCTGAAGAACGATGTGGACCCGATAGAAACGCTGGAGTGGCTTGCCTCTCTGGAATCCCTGCTGCGTGAAGAGGGTCCGCAACGCGCTCAGTTCATCCTTGAACAGCTTGCTGAGAAGGCTCGCGCAAGTGGCGTGGACGTAGCCGCCAAGGCTACTCGCGACTACATCAACACCATCCCGTCCAGCGACGAACCGGCTTACCCGGGCGACCTGGAGATGGAACGTCGCATCCGCGCCATCATCCGCTGGAACGCCATGATGATCGTGCTGCGCGCCTCCAAGAAAGACCTGGACCTGGGTGGTCACATGTCTTCCTTCGCTTCTTCCGCGACCATCTACGAAGTCTGCTACAACCACTTCTTCCGTGCTCGCAACGAGAAGGATGGTGGCGACCTGGTCTACTTCCAGGGTCACATCTCCCCGGGCATCTACGCCCGTGCCTTCGCCGAAGGTCGCCTGACCGAAGAGCAGCTGGACAACTTCCGTCAGGAAGTGGATGGCAAGGGTATCCCTTCCTACCCGCACCCGAAACTGATGCCGGAATTCTGGCAGTTCCCGACCGTTTCCATGGGTCTGGGCCCCATCGCCGCCATCTATCAGGCGCGCTTCCTGAAGTACCTGACCGACCGTGGCATCAAGGATTGCTCCGAGCAGACCGTTTACGCCTTCCTGGGTGACGGCGAGATGGACGAGCCGGAAGCCAAGGGTGCCCTGACCGTTGCCGTGCGTGAAAAGCTCGACAACCTGGTGTTCGTGGTCAACTGCAACCTGCAGCGTCTGGACGGCCCGGTTGTGGGCAACGGCAAGGTCATCAACGAGCTGGAAGGCCTGTTCTCCGGCGCCGGCTGGGACGTCACCAAGGTCATCTGGGGTCGCAAGTGGGATGAGCTGCTGAAGAAAGACACGTCCGGCAAGCTGATCCAGCTGATGAACGAGACCGTGGACGGTGACTACCAGACCATGAAGTCCCGCGACGGTGCCTACGTGCGCGAGCACTTCTTCAACCGTTACCCGGAAACCGCCGCGCTGGTCAAAGACATGACCGACGAGGAGATCTTTGCCCTGAACCGTGGTGGTCACGACCCTCGCAAACTGTTCGCCGCCTTCTCCAAGGCTGCACAGACCAAGGGCAAGCCGACCGTGATCCTGGCCAAGACCATCAAGGGCTATGGCATGGGCGAAGCGGCCGAAGGCAAGAACATCGCTCACCAGGTCAAGAAGATGGATCTGGGCTCCGTGCGTCACCTGCGCGATCGTTTCAACCTGCCGGTGACCGACGAGCAGCTGGAAAACCTGCCGTACCTGAAGATCGAAGAAGGTACCGAAGAGCACAAGTACCTGCACGCCCGTCGTGCCGCACTGAAGGGCTATGTACCGACCCGTCTGCGCGAGAGCACCACCAAGCTGGAAATCCCGGCGCTGGATGCCTTCGGTCCGCTGCTGGGCGAACAGGCGCGCGAAATCTCCACCACCATGGCGTTCGTGCGTTCCCTGAACGTGATGCTGAAAGACAAGTCCATCGGCAAGCGCATCGTGCCGATCCTGGCTGACGAAGCCCGTACCTTCGGTATGGAAGGCCTGTTCCGCCAGATCGGTATCTACAGCCCGCACGGTCAGCAGTACACCCCGCAAGACCGCGACATCGTCTCCTACTACAAGGAAGACAAGCAGGGTCAGGTTCTGCAAGACGGTATCAACGAGCTGGGCGCCATGTCCTCCTGGCTGGCTGCTGCCACCTCTTACAGCACCAACGACTGCCCGATGATCCCGTTCTACATCTACTACTCCATGTTCGGCTTCCAGCGGATCGGCGACATGGCGTGGGCAGCCGGTGACCAGCAAGCCCGTGGCTTCCTGCTGGGCGCGACCTCCGGTCGTACCACTCTTAACGGAGAGGGCTTGCAGCACGAAGATGGTCACAGCCACATCCTGGCCGGTACCATCCCGAACTGCATCTCCTACGACCCGTCCTACGCCTACGAAGTGGCGGTGATCGTACAGGACGGCCTGCGCCGCATGTACGGTGAGAACCCGGAGAACGTGTTCTACTACATCACCACCCTGAACGAGAACTACGCCATGCCGGCCATGCCGGAAGGCGCCGAGGAAGGCATCCGCAAGGGTATCTACAAGCTGGAATCCGTGGCCGGTACCAAGGCCAAGGTTCAGCTGCTGGGCTGTGGCTCCATCCTGGGTCACGTGCGCACCGCCGCCCAGATCCTGGCCAGCGAGTACGGCGTGGGTTCCGACGTGTTCAGCGTCACCTCCTTCAACGAGCTGGCTCGTGACGGTCAGGACGCGGATCGCTGGAACATGCTGCACCCGACCGCCGAGGCTCGCGTTCCCTACATCGCTCAGGTACTGGGTGCCGAAGCCACCATCGCCGCGACCGACTACATGAAGTCCTTCGCCGATCAGGTGCGTGCCTTCGTACCGACCGAGAACTACCGCGTGCTGGGTACCGACGGTTACGGTCGTTCCGACAGCCGTGCCAACCTGCGTCGTCACTTCGAAGTGAACGAGTTCTACGTGGTGGTTGCTGCCCTGACCGAACTGGCCAAGCGCGGCGAGATCGACAAGCAGGTTGTGGCCGAGGCCATCGCCAAGTACGGCATCGATGCCGACAAGGTGAACCCGCTGTACGCGTAAGAGGAACGAGTGTCGCGCCGGGTATCCGGCGCGACCTTGCAAAGGTTAACGCGAGAGACGCGTGAGCGGGGTCAGCCCGTCACGCGGATACACGCAAGAGGATAAAGCGCAATGTCCAAACAGATTATGGTGCCGGATATCGGTGCCGATGAAGTTGAAGTCACCGAGATCATGGTGGCCGTGGGTGACAAGGTCGAGCTGGACCAGTCCCTGATCGCCGTGGAAGGTGACAAGGCTTCCATGGAAGTCCCGGCTCCGGCCGCGGGTATCGTCAAAGAGATCCTGATCAAGGTGGGCGACAAGGTTGCCACCGGTTCCCAGATCATGGTCTTCGAAGCCGAGGGTGCTGCCGCACCGGCTCCGGCCCAGGCTGCTGCCCCGGTTGCTGCTGCGCCGGCCGCCGCTCCGGCCGCTGCCGCTCGCCAAGACGTCAACGTGCCGGACATCGGTGGTGACGAAGTCGAAGTGACTGAAATCATGGTTGCCGTGGGCGACATGGTTGAAGCCGACCAGTCCATCATCGCCGTGGAAGGTGACAAGGCCTCCATGGAAGTGCCGGCACCGTTCGCCGGTCGCGTGGTCGAGATCAAGGTTGCCGCTGGTGCCAAGGTCTCCACCGGTTCCCTGGTGATGGTATTCGAAGTGGCGGGCGCTGCCCCGGCCGCTGCTGCCGCTCCGGCTCCTGCGGCCGCCCCCGTGGCTGCCGCTCCGGTTGCTGCCGGTGCCAAGGACGTCAACGTACCGGACATCGGTGGTGACGAAGTGGAAGTCACCGAGATCATGGTGGCCGTGGGTGACAAGGTTGAAGCCGACCAGTCCCTGATCGCCGTGGAAGGCGACAAGGCCTCCATGGAAGTGCCTGCGCCGTTCGCCGGTGTGGTCAAGGAGATCAAGGTGAAGGCGGGTGACAAGGTCTCCACCGGTTCCCTGATCATGGTGTTCGAAGTGGCTGGTGCCGCTCCGGCTGCCGTGGCTGCTCCTGCCGCCGCCCCTGCGCCTGTTGCTGCCGCTCCGGTTGCCGCCGCCCCTGCGCCGGTTGCCCAGGCTGCTGCCGCTTCCGACTTCGTGGCCAACGATGCCTACGTCCACGCCTCCCCGGCGGTTCGCCGTCTGGCACGCGAGTTCGGCGTCAACCTGGCCAAGGTGAAAGCCTCCGGTCGCAAGGGTCGCATCGTCAAAGAAGACGTGCAGGCTTACGTGAAGGACGCGGTCAAGCGCGCCGAGTCCGCTCCGGCTGCTGGCACCGGCACTGGCAACGGCATGAGCGTCGTCGCCTGGCCGAAGGTTGATTTCAGCAAGTTCGGCCCGGTCGAAGAGCTGGAACTGACCCGTATCCAGAAGATCTCCGGTCCTGCCCTGCATCGTAACTGGGCCATGATCCCCCACGTCACCCAGTTCGACGAAGCGGATACCACGGATCTGGAAGCGTTCCGCAAAGAGCAGAACATCCTGGCCGAGAAGCAGAAGCTGGACGTGAAGATCACCCCGCTGGTGTTCATCCTGAAGGCGGCCGCCAAGGCCCTGGAAGCCCATCCGCGCTTCTGCAGCGCCCTGTCCGAAGACGGCAGCAAGCTGATCATGAAGAAGTACATCCACATCGGTGTGGCGGTGGATACCCCCAACGGTCTGGTGGTTCCGGTGGTTCGCGACGTCAACAAGAAGGGCATCCACGAGCTGTCCCGCGATCTGGCCGAGATCTCCAAGAAGGCCCGTGCCGGCAAGCTGACCGCTGCCGATATGCAGGGCGGTTGCTTCACCATTTCCAGCCTGGGTGGCATCGGTGGTACCAGCTTTACCCCGATCGTCAACGCGCCGGAAGTGGCCATCCTGGGCGTCTCCAAGTCCGAGATGAAGCCGAAGTGGAACGGTAAAGAGTTCGTGCCGCGTCTGATGCTGCCGCTGGCTCTGAGCTACGACCACCGCGTCATCGACGGCGCCGACGGTGCTCGCTTCATCACCACCCTGAGTGGTGTACTGTCCGACATTCGTCGACTGGTCCTGTAAGTGAGAGGGCGGGCCCAGAGCCCGCCCTTTTTGCTTCTCATTTCATTAACAGGATTGTAAACTTGCCCCGTTTTTTTCACGGCTGCAGCCGCCTTGTCTGGCATAAGACTGTGCTGTCCGGGGATATAAGAACGACAAAGAGGTCATGATGAGTAAAGAAATCAAAACCCAGGTCGTAGTACTGGGTGCTGGCCCTGCCGGTTATTCCGCTGCCTTCCGTGCGGCTGACTTGGGTCTGGATACCATTATCGTCGAGCGTTACTCCACCCTGGGTGGCGTCTGCCTGAACGTGGGCTGCATCCCGTCCAAGGCACTGCTGCACGTCGCCAAAGTCATTGAAGAAGCCAAGGCGCTGGCCGAGCACGGCATCGTATTCGGTGCCCCGCAGACCGACATCGACAAGGTGCGTCTGTGGAAAGAGAAGGTCATCAACCAGCTGACCGGCGGTCTGGCTGGCATGGCCAAGATGCGTAAAGTCCAGGTCGTGAACGGCTTCGGCAAGTTCACCGGCCCGAACACCCTGGAAGTGGAAGGCGCCGACGGCAAGACCACCGTTACCTTCGACAATGCCATCATCGCCGCGGGTTCCCGTCCGGTGAAGCTGCCGTTCATCCCCCATGAAGATCCGCGCGTGTGGGACTCTACCGATGCGCTGGAACTGACTACCGTACCGGGCAAGCTGCTGGTTATCGGTGGCGGCATCATCGGTCTGGAGATGGGTACCGTGTACTCCTCCCTGGGCTCCGAGATCGACGTGGTGGAATTTGCCGACCAGCTGGTACCGGCTGCCGATAAAGACATCGTCAAGATCTACACCAAGCGCGTTGCCAAGAAATTCAACATCATGCTGGAGACCAAGGTCACCGCAGTTGAAGCCCGTGAAGACGGCCTGTACGTCTCCTACGAAGGCAAGCACGCCCCGGCCGAGCCGGTGCGCTACGACAACGTGCTGGTTGCCGTAGGCCGCGTGCCGAACGGCAAGATGCTGGACGCCGAGAAGGCGGGCGTTGCCGTCAACGAGCGCGGTTTCATCGAGGTGGACAAGCAGCTGCGTACCAACGTGGCCCACATCCACGCCATCGGCGACATCGTCGGTCAGCCCATGCTGGCCCACAAGGGTGTGCACGAAGGCCACGTCGCGGCCGAAGTCATCGCTGGCAAGAAGCACTACTTCGACCCGAAAGTGATCCCGTCCATCGCCTACACCGAGCCTGAGATGGCCTGGGTGGGTCTGACCGAGAAGGAAGCCAAGCAACAGGGCCTGAACTTCGAAGTCGCCACCTTCCCGTGGGCTGCGTCCGGTCGTGCCATCGCGTCCGACTGCGCCGATGGCATGACCAAGCTGATCTTCGACAAGGAGAGCGGCCGCGTCATCGGTGGTGCCATCGTGGGTACCAACGGCGGTGAACTGCTGGGTGAAATCGGTCTGGCCATCGAGATGGGTGCCGACGCCGAAGACATCGCGCTGACCATCCACGCTCACCCGACTCTGCACGAGTCCGTGGGCCTGGCTGCCGAAGTGTTCGAAGGCTCCATCACCGACCTGCCGAACGCCAAGGCCAAGAAGAAGAAATAAGCTTCTTCCCGCCTGTGAAAAAGCCGCTCCATGGAGCGGCTTTTTGTTGTCCGTCTTTCGGGGCTTTGCCGTCAGCAGCGTCCCTTCTTCGCCTGGCCCGGCGGGCAGAACGAGCGATAGCCGCCGTGGTGATGACCATCGTAATGGTCCCGGTAGTCCCGTTCGCGATAGTACCTGTCGCGGTGGTGGTGATGGTGATCGTCGTAATGACGATAGTAGTGGTCGCCATGGTAACGGTAGTAGCCGTCGCTCACCCGGATGTGCGCGTCATCCACGCTGAAATCCGCGCCGTGGACCCGCACCGGGCCACTGGCGCAACCGCTGAGCAAGGCGCCAAGCAGTACGATCAGAATCCGCTTGTCCATAACAACCTCCTGTGTTTCCCCTGATTATGTTGCCGTTCACCATGAATACCGGGGCGGATTGATGGTGTTGCGTCACGACTTGCCGCTGGCATCGCGATGAGCCAGTCCAGCATCCTTCATGAGGGGAAGTGCGTGCCGTGTTGAGGTGGTGCTCGGCGGCGCATCACGGCGCTCGCCAGTGATGTGGTAGAGGGTCTGCTCCGCCCGGGGAACGGGCATGAAAAAGGCGCTAGCAGCGCCCTTTCTTGGCCTGCCCTGGTGGACAGAAGTGGCCCCGCTGGCCGCCATGATAATCGTCGTCGTAATAGCGGTCGTGGTGGCCGTCGTAGACCCTGATCCGGGTGTCATCCACACTGACATCGGCGCCGTGTACTCGCACCGGACCGCTACTGCAGGCCGACAGCAGTGCGCCCAGTACCATGACCATCATCAGTTTGCCCATTCTCGTTCTCCTTGGTTCTCCCCTGATTATGAAGCATTGCGGCCAGGAATCCTGAGTCGAATTGGCGGCGTTGCGTCATGGCCTGCCGTTGCCATGAAAAAGGGAGCGCGTTGGCTCCCTGGTTCATAAAACGAGGGGGAAGGGGTCACAGCCGGAAGTTGCCGACCAGCTTGTCGAGCTCGCCGGAGAGCTGTTGCAGGCTGCGGCTGGACTCGGTGAGCTGGTGGGCGATGTCGGCCGTCTCCATGGTGAGCTGGTTGATGTCCTCCACATTGCGGTTGATCTCCCCGACCACGCTGGACTGCTCCTCGGTGGCGGTGGCGACCTGGATGTTCATGTCGCTGATCTGGGTGATGTGGCCTGTGATTTGATCGAGGGCCCCGTTGGCCTCGTCGGCCTGGGTGACCACCAGCTGGCTCTGGTTGCGGCCCTGGGCCATGGCACTGACGGCGCGGGCGCTCTGCTCCTGGAGGCTGTTGATCATGACCTGGATCTCGGCGGTGGAGGCGGCGGAGCGGCTGGCGAGGTTGCGCACCTCGTCGGCCACCACGGCGAAGCCGCGGCCCTGCTCACCGGCGCGGGCGGCCTCGATGGCGGCATTAAGGGCCAGCAGGTTGGTCTGCTCGGAGATGCTGCGGATGGTGTCGAGGATGCTGCCGATGGAGTCGGTCTGGCTGGCCAGGGACTCGATGACCCCGGCGACCTGCTCGATCTCGCCGGAGAGGCCGACGATGCCGTGGCGGGCCTGGGCCACGACCTGGGCCCCCGCATCGGCCTGCTCGTTGGCCTGCTTGGCGACGTCGGCAGCCAGGGACGCATTGCCGGCAATCTCGCTGACGGTGGCCCCCATCTCGTGGATGGCGGTGGCGACCTGGACGGTGCGATCCCGCTGGGCGGTGCAGTTGTGCTGGGTGAGCTGGGCCTTGGCGGCCACCTCGTTGGCGGTGGCGGCCAGCTGACGGGAGTTGCTGGCGACCTGCTCGATGGAGCCGTGGATCTTGGTGACGAAATTGTTGAAGCCGGTGGCGACCTGAGCCAGTTCGTCACGGCCATCGACCTTGAGGCGCTGGGTCAGATCGCCGTCGCCGCTGCCAAGTTCCCGGAACAGGCGAGCCAGCTCGTTGAGCGGGCGACTGACCGAGCCGGCCAGCAGCACGCCGAGCAGCCCCATGCCGACGGCGATGGCCAGGCTGACCAGCACGATATGCAGGCGTGCCCGATCCAGCTCGGCAAAGATCTCGCTCTCCGGCACCTGGGCCACCAGATACCAGTCCAGCAGGGGGATATAGCTGCTGGCCAGGATCACCGGCTGGCCGTCGACATTGGCGTGGGTAGCGGCAAAGGGCTGCTTGGCCAGCAGGTTGGTGCTGCCGCCTTCTGCCAGCTGGGTCAGGTTGTCCCGATCGATGCGGGCCGCGTCCGGGTGCAGTTTCACCTTGCCACTGCCATCGGTCATGAAGACGAAGCCGCTCTCACCGATGCGAAAATCGGCGAGCATGCTGACCATGCTGTCGAGGGACTTGGCGAGGCCGGCGAGGCCGCGACCATCCTTCTGCTGGAAGTTGACGAACAGCTTCACCTCGCCATTGGTCTCGCGAAAGATGCTGAGCATCAGATCCTGGCCGCTCTTGGTGTAGTCGTAGAACCAGTTGTCCTGGTCGTGGTTCAGGATACGCAGGAAGCCGTCCTGGTTGTAGTAAGCCGCGCTCTGGCGATCGGCGAAGGAGGCGGTGACGAGGCCGTACTGGCTCGTCATGTCCTTGAGCTGGTTGATGAGGATGGCCTCCTGCTCCTTGGGCATGCCGCGCTCGACCCAGTCCAGCACGAAGCGATCGTTGGCCAGCTGCCTGGCGGCGTTCGCGACCGAGGTGAGGTCCTTCTCGATCTCCTTGCCGATACGCTGCGTGAGGTTGGGCAGTTCCTGCTGGAACATGCGCTGTTCGATCAGCTGCTGTGCCGAACGCTGGCTGAAATACCCCACCAGCAGGCAGGAGAGGGCGACGGCGAGGATGACGGTGGCCAGAATTTTCTGTTTCAGTGTCAGGCTTGCGAACATAAGGGTGACTCGGGATTGTGAACCGGGAAGTTGAATTCATATTAGCGGCGTAGCGGGCGCTTTCTTGAGCGGGGGCGGCGTTTATTGTCGATTAACGTTTGCGCTCACATCCGGGCGGAGATTTATTGGTGCGCATCTTTGCCGGTGGGATAGCCACCTCGCCTGCCACATCTCGCCAGCACCCCGGGTTGCGGTTACAGTGCATCCACTTATAGTAGGCAGCACTCGGCCGGTAGACTGGCCACTCGACTCGCACCGGATCAATGGACACTCATATGCGCATCTTTCATCGGGGATGGACTCACCTGTTAATGCTCCTGCTGGCAGCCCTGCCTCTGATGGCAGCGGCCCAGGAGGGTGATGCCAGACCCGCCACGCCCGCAGCCAAGGTGGAGAGGCCCAGGATTGCCCTGGTGCTGAGCGGGGGCGGCGCCAAGGGCTCGGCCCATATCGGCGTGCTCAAGGTGCTGGAGGCGAAGCGTATTCCGGTGGACATCATCGTCGGGACCAGCATGGGCTCCTACGTGGCGGGCATGTATGCCATGGGGCTCAGTGCCGAGGAGGTGGAGCGCACCACCCTGGCCATCGACTGGAACAAGGGGTATCAGGACAAGGTCGGTCGGGACGAGCTCTCCCTGCGCAAGAAGCAGCAGAGCGAGAAATACCAGCTGCGCACCGACATCGGGGTCAACGGCGACTCCACCCAGCTGCCTGACGGCTTCTTCCAGGGCCAGTCCATGGCCAGCCTGCTGCGACACGCGACCTCCAACCTGCCGGCCCAGAAGAGCTTCGACGATCTGCCCATTCCCTATCGGGCGGTGGCGACCGACATGGAGACGGTCACCCCCTTCGTGCTGGATCACGGCAGCCTCGCCAAGGCGATGCAGGCCTCCATGTCCATCCCGGGGGCGCTCAAGCCGGTGGACTGGGAGGGGCGGATCCTGTCCGACGGCGGCACGGTCAACAACATGCCGGTGGACGTGGCCAAGGCCATGGGGGCCGACGTGGTGATCGCGGTGGACATCGGGGCCAGGCTGCGCACCCGCGAGTCCCTCAAATCCGGGCTGGCCATGATAGACCAGCTCACGACCTACATGACCCAGGTTGGTACCGAGAAACAGAAGGCCCTGATGAGACCTGACGACATTCTGCTGACGCCCGAGTTCGGCAACATGGGCATCGCCGACTTCGCCCTGATGCCGGAGGGGATAAAGATAGGGGAACAGGTGGCCAACCGCGCGGCTGTCCAGCTTGATGCACTATCCCTCTCTCCCGACGCCTATGCCGATTACCGCAATGGCAAGCTTAGCCGCCGTGCCGAACGCAGCGGCCAGCCAGCCTATTACATCGACAAGGTGGAGATCATCAACAAGTCCCGCCTCTCCGACGAGACGGTGCGGGCCATGCTGAAGGTGCGCCCGGACAAGGTACAGACCTACGAGAGCCTGGAGGCGGGGATCCGCCGCCTCTACGCCCTGGAGTCGTTCGATCGCATTACCTACGAGGTGGAGGAGCGGGGCGGCGAGAACGTGCTGGTGGTGGATGCCAGCGAGAAGAACTGGGGGCCTGGCTATCTCAACTTCCAGCTCGGTTTCTCCGACGACTTCGAGAGCAGCTCCAACTACAACGTCGGCATGTCCTACACCCTCACCAACGTCAACGACTGGGGGGCGGAGTGGCTGACCGAGGCGTCGCTCGGCACGGCCAAGCACCTCAAGACCGACTTCTACACACCGCTGGAGCCTTCCCAGACCTTGTTTGGCGAGGCGAGCCTGGCCTATGACAAGACCCAGCGCCGCGTTTTCTTCCCGGAAGAGCAGACCCGATCGTCCGGGGTGAGCTATCTGGACTCCGAGTACAGCTTCACCAGCCTGGATCTCGCCGTCGGCTGGAACCGCCAGCCCTGGAGCCGGTTCTCCCTCGGACTGGAAGGCAAGGTTGGCAACGTGGAGATCCAGAACATCTCCAATACCGACGCCGACGCCTCGGCCTGGGGCCCCTATGTGCGTTTCGAGCACGACACCCTGGACAGCCGTTACTTCCCCTATCAGGGGGCCTATTGGGACATCAAGGGCGGTTATTCCAGCATCGAGCTGGATCCGTCCCAGGGTGCGTCCGAGCAGACCGAGGGGGTGAACTACCACCTGGCGATGATCAAGCCCTGGTCCTGGGGCCGGCACAGCCTCAACCTGATGCTGGAAGGCGGGGGCTCCACGTCGGAGGAGTCGGTACCGCTGTTCGTGCAGGATCTCGGCGGGCTGTTCCGCATGTCCGGTTTCCAGCACTACCAGCTGAGCGGTCGTTACAGCCTGTTCAGCGGTCTGCGTTATATCTATCGGGTGGCGGACAACGACTTCGGGGCCATCAAGGCGCCCCTGTTCCTCGGGGGCTCCCTGGAGCAGGGCGGCGTCTGGGACAAGGGGAGGGACATCAGCCTGGAGTCCTCCTACACCTCGGGATCCGTCTATCTGGGGGTGGAGAGCTTCCTCGGCCCCATCTTCCTCGGCTATGGCATGGCGGAGGGGGGACATGACATGTTCTATCTGCAATTGGGCACTACGTTCCAATAAGGGGGAAATGCTGCCTTTTTGTTAACTCACCTTGGGTGGGTGGCTTGCCACTCTAAAAAAACCTAATGGGTTTATATGGTTATGCTGGTTTGATGAATAACTGCACAGGCTTTGGATTTTAATTAGTCGTTAAAACTTATATAGTGGGGGGCACCCTACGGGTGTCCCGCAAGGACGATCGCCGCGAGCTTGGGCGAACCCCCAAAAAAAGACCAAAGAGGAATTAGTCGTGCTTGAAACATACCGTAAACACGTCGCAGAACGTGCCGCCGAAGGCGTGGTCGCCAAACCTCTGGACGCAGAGCAGGTCGCCGCCCTGGTTGAGCTGATCAAGAATCCGCCCGCCGGCGAACAGGACTTTCTGAAAGAACTGTTGTCCTCCCGCATTCCCCCGGGTGTTGATGAAGCGGCCTATGTGAAAGCCGGCTTCCTGACCGCCATCGCCAAGGGCGAGGCCCATTCCCCCATCCTGACTGCCGCCGAAGCCGTCGAGCTGCTCGGTACCATGCAGGGTGGCTACAACATCCAGCCGCTGATCGATCTGCTGGACGATGCCCAGCTGGCCCCTCTTGCTGCCAAGGGCCTCTCCCACACCCTGCTGATGTTCGACTCCTTCCACGACGTGGAAGAGAAGGCCAAGGCGGGCAATGCCCATGCCAAGCAGGTGCTGCAATCCTGGGCCGACGCCGAGTGGTTCCTCTCCCGCCCGGCCCTGGCCGAGAAGATCACCGTCACCGTCTTCAAGGTGACCGGCGAAACCAACACCGACGATCTGTCGCCGGCGCCGGACGCCTGGTCCCGCCCCGACATTCCGCTGCACGCCCTGGCGATGCTGAAGAACGCCCGTCCCGGCATCACTCCGGACAAGGACGGCGTCATCGGCCCCATCAAGACCATAGACGCGCTGAAAGAGCAGGGCTTCCCGCTGGCTTACGTCGGTGACGTGGTCGGTACCGGCTCCTCCCGCAAGTCCGCCACCAACTCCGTGCTCTGGTTCATGGGCGACGACATTCCGTTCGTGCCGAACAAGCGCGCCGGCGGCGTCTGTCTGGGCGGCAAGATCGCCCCCATCTTCTTCAACACCATGGAAGATGCCGGCGCCCTGCCCATCGAGGTAGACGTCTCTGCACTTGCGATGGGCGACGTCATCGACATCTTCCCCTATGAGGGCAAGATCACTCGCCACGGCACCGACGAGGTGCTGGCCCGGTTCGAACTGAAAACCGAGGTGCTGATCGACGAAGTGCGCGCTGGTGGCCGTATTCCGCTGATCATCGGCCGTGGCCTGACCGACAAGGCCCGCGAAGCGCTGGGTCTGCCGTTCTCCACCGTGTTCCGTCGTCCGCAGCCTGTCGCCGACACCGGCAAGGGCTTCACCCTGGCCCAGAAGATGGTGGGCAAGGCGTGCGGCGTGAAGGGCATCCGCCCGGGCACCTATTGCGAACCCAAGATGACCACGGTCGGCTCCCAGGACACCACGGGCCCGATGACCCGCGACGAACTGAAAGATCTGGCCTGCCTCGGCTTCTCCGCCGATCTGACCATGCAGTCCTTCTGCCACACCGCGGCCTATCCCAAGCCCATCGACGTGCAGACCCACCACACCCTGCCGGACTTCATCATGAACCGCGGCGGTGTCTCCCTGCGCCCGGGTGACGGCGTCATCCACTCCTGGCTGAACCGCATGCTGCTGCCGGATACCGTGGGTACCGGTGGTGACTCCCACACCCGTTTCCCCATCGGCATCTCCTTCCCGGCGGGCTCTGGCCTGGTGGCCTTCGCCGCCGCCACCGGCGTCATGCCGCTGGACATGCCGGAATCCGTGCTGGTGCGCTTCAAGGGCGAGCTGCAGCCGGGCATCACCTTGCGTGACCTGGTCCACGCCATCCCCTACGCCGCCATCCAGAAAGGGCTGCTGACCGTCGAGAAAGCGGGCAAGAAGAACATCTTCTCCGGCCGCATCCTCGAGATCGAAGGTCTGCCGACCCTGAAGGTGGAGCAGGCGTTCGAGCTGGCCGACGCCAGCGCCGAGCGTTCCGCCGCCGGTTGCACCATCAAGCTGGATAAAGAGCCGATCATCGAGTATCTGAAGTCCAACATCGTCATGCTGAAGTGGATGCTCTCCGAAGGCTACGGCGACGTGCGCACCATCACCCGCCGCATCAAGGGGATGGAAGAGTGGCTGGCGAACCCGGTGCTGATGGAAGCGGACAAGGATGCCGAGTACGCCGAAATCATCGAGATCGATCTGGCCACCATCAAGGAGCCGATCCTGTGCGCGCCGAACGATCCGGACGACGCCCGTCTGCTGAGCACGGTAGCCGGCGATCAGATCGACGAGGTGTTCATCGGTTCCTGCATGACCAACATCGGCCACTTCCGTGCCGCTGGCAAACTGCTCGAGAAGTACCAGGGCGAGCTGCCGACCCGCATGTGGATCGCGCCGCCGACCAAGATGGACAAGGATCAGCTGACCGAAGAGGGCTACTACGGCATCTTCGGCCGGGTCGGTGCCCGCATCGAGATCCCGGGCTGCTCCCTGTGCATGGGTAACCAGGCGCGCGTGGCAGAAGGGGCCTCCGTGGTCTCCACCTCCACTCGCAACTTCCCGAACCGTCTGGGCAAGGGTGCCAACGTCTATCTGGCTTCTGCCGAACTGGCTGCGGTTGCTGCCATCCTCGGCAAGATCCCGACCGTGGCCGAGTACCTGCAGTATGCCAAGTCGCTGGATGCCACTGCCGCCGATACCTATCGCTACCTCAACTTCAACGAGATCGCCTCCTACACCAAGAAGGCTGATGCGGTGATCCTGCAACAGGCGGTATAACCGGATCCCACCTGAGGCCGTTCAGGAAACAAACCCTAATGCCGCGTCCCGACGCGGCATTATTCGTTTCTATACGGGTCTCTTGCTGTGGAGGGATGGCATAAGTGTGATCTGGCCACAGTATGTTTGATTCGTTTTATAAGCGTGTTGCGTTATGTTATTCGGTTATGAATGGTCGCGATGAGTCATCGTTGCCGGTGTAACCCGACTCCGGGTCTGGTGCAGCGCCTGCCTGGGCGGGCCTGGCTGCTTGTGGCGTGGTTTTTTTATGTTTCTTTTCCGGTTGGATCTTTCCCGTACCAGGTTGCGCATCGGCAGCACGCTGCTGGCGTTCTTGCTCCCTCTGCTGGTCGGTGGCTGGATCGTTCACAGCAACTATCTCTATGATCTTAAAGCCGATTCTAGAGCTTCTGCGCACAAGGCGATGACCTTGATGGAAGAGGTGCTGGATCGTGCGGAACAGGTCAACCGGGAAATGCTGCCGTTTGTGGCGGCCCCCTGTGAACGCAATTTGCTGCTCTTGCGCAAGAACGTGGCGTTGGAGCCCTTCCTGCGCTCGGTCAACCTGGTCAGTGACGGGGTGATCCGTTGTACCTCGTTGTTCGGGGCAGTCAGGGAGGCCGACGATGGCTCCCGCTATCTCGACCGCAAGTTGCTGCTGATGCGCGGCAACAAGGTTAGGCAGAACCACCCCCTGCTGGTGGTGCGTACCGAGCAGGGCAGGGATGCCGTCCTCAGCGCCGTCGACAGCTCCCTGCTCGGTTTCATGCTCTCCCTGGGAGACAAGCCCGACGTCCTGCTGCTGCAGGTGGGATCGGCCAGCATCGATGAGGCTGGCCGCTACCTGGACCATGTTCCCAGGCTGGAGCGCAGTACCAGCCTCGAGATCTCTTCCAAACGCTATCCCTTCACCATCTACGCCGGCTACAGCATGCCGCACTACTGGCAGTCACTCTGGGAAGAGCGTCGGTTGGCATTGTTGTCACTGGCGGTGACCTCCTCGCTGCTCGCCTGGCTGGTGTGGTGGGTGCTGGGGCGTCCGGGCTCCCCCAATGACGAGCTGAAACGGGCCCTGCGCGCCAGGGAGTTCGTTCCCTACCTGCAACCGCTGGTCGCCAGCGATGACGGCAGCATGGTGGGAGGAGAGGTGCTGATGCGCTGGCACCATGCCACCGAGGGGGTGATCCGCCCCGATCTCTTCATTCCCCAGGCGGAGGAGTCCGGCCTTATCGTGCCCATGACCAGCCAGATGATGAGAAGCGTGGCGAACCAGCTGGGGCGGGTGCAGGCGGAGCTGCCGGATGGCTTTCACATCAGCTTCAACATCAGTGCGGCCCACTGCCACGACTTCTCCCTGCTCAGCGAGTGCCGCACCTTTCTCGATCACTTTGCACCCGGCAAGGTGGTGATGGTGCTCGAGCTGACCGAGCGGGAGTTGCTGGTGGCGGATCACCAGACGATCTCCCTGTTCCAGCAGCTGGATCAGATGGGGGTCAGGCTGGCCATCGACGACTTTGGCACAGGCCACTCCAGCCTGCGCTACCTGCAGCAGTTCCATGTGGATTATCTCAAGATAGATCAGTCATTTATCCGCAGGATCGGCACCGAATCCCTCTCCCGGCACATCGTCGACAACGTGATCGATCTGGCGAGCCGCCTTGGCCTCGCCCTGGTGGCGGAGGGGGTCGAGACCCGGGAACAGGCCGACTATCTGCGCGGCAAGGGGGTCGACTATCTGCAGGGCTATCTCTATGGCAAGCCGGTGCCGCTGCCCCGGTTTTGCGAGGGACTGTCGCCCAGGCGCTCCGTGGCATAGTCCGGTGTCCCGCCTGATAACCAAGGTGAAGCCCCTTATCCCAAGCCCGGGTTGACGGATGGCCTGTCCCCCGGGTTGACGGTTTTTTATCCGGTTAGGGTTGGGTTCAGCGTCGGTCGCTAGACTGACCGTCCCATTTTTAGCGGATCCCCCATGCCTTATTCACTGCGGCTCGATACGGCTCATCCCTGGCTGCGTCTGCTCCTCGCCCTGCTGGTGTTCTCCGTGCCCATGCTGCTCGGCACCTGGGGGCTCCACAGCCATTACCTGCGCAATCTGCAGCTGGAGTCGGAGGGGGCCGCGACCCATACCGTGACCCTGCTGGAGACCATGCTCGGCCACGCCGACGAGGCCAATCGCAGGGCATTGCCCCTGCTGGATCAGTCGTGTGCCCCCGTGCTGCCGGCCTTGCGACAGCAGGTGGCCGAGGTGCCCTTCGTGCGTTCGGTGAATCTGGCCCGCCATGGCAGCATCTATTGCACCTCCTTCTTCGGCCCATACCGGATGGCCTATTCGGTGGAACACTTCGTCAAGGGGATGCTGCAACTCGGTAACGTCAGCCCCATACGACAGGATCACCCCTTCCTGGTGGTGCGTGCCGCCAAGGGGCGCCGTGCCGCCCTCAGCGTCATCGACGGGGACTATCTCAGCTTCATGTTGAATCTCAAGGATCCCTCCCTCGAGATCAGGCTCAAGGTCGGTGAACGCTGGCTGGACCAGCGGGGCCATCTATTCATGCGGTCCCCCGAGGCGCTTCCCCATGGCGGCGTCATGATGAGTTCGACGGTCTACCCCTTCTCCATCTATGTGGGGTATAGAAGCCCCTCGAACTGGCAGGGTCTGCTGCAGACGCACCGCTTCGGGTTGTTGCTGCTGGCCGGGGTCAGCGCCGGTTTCGCCCTGCTCATCTGGTGGCTGCTGGGGCGGCCCCGCTCGCCGGCGAACGAGCTGGCACGGGCCCTGCGGGGGAGGGAGTTCGTTCCCTATCTGCAACCCCTGGTGGAGAGTGGCAGCGGACGCATCGTGGGGGCCGAGGTGCTGATGCGCTGGCAGCACCCTGACATGGGGTTGGTGCGACCGGACCTGTTCATCCCCCAGGCAGAGGCCTGCGGCCTGATCGTTCCCATGACCACTCTCCTCATGGAGGAGGTGGGCCGGCAGCTGGCAGACGAGCAGGCTGCACTGCCCCGCGGGTGTCACATCAGCTTCAACATCAGTGCCGCCCATTGCCGCGACGATATCCTGATCGGGGAGTGCCGACGCTTCCTCGATCGCTTCGAGCCCGGCCGCATCATCCTGGTGCTGGAGCTGACCGAGCGGGAATTGCTGGCGGCGGATCCCCACACCCTGGCGCTGTTCAAGGCGCTGGACGAGATGGGGGTGCAACTGGCCCTGGACGACTTCGGCACGGGCCACTCCAGCCTGGTCTATCTGCAGCAATTCCACGTGGACTACCTCAAGATCGACCAGTCCTTCATTCGCCGCATCGGCACCGAGTCCCTCTCGGAGCACATCGTCGACAACGTCATCGATCTCGGCAGGCGGCTGGGGCTCTCCCTGGTGGCGGAAGGGGTCGAGACGGAGCAGCAGGCCGCCTACCTCAGGGCCAAGGGTGTCCACTATCAGCAGGGATACCTGTTTGCCCACCCCATGCCCCTGCGGGAGTTCTGCCGCGTGCTGACCCTCGGGGAGGCACCTGCCGGCAGCGCCGCCTAGGGCAGGGCTCAGGGCTCCAGGCCGTGCAGCCAGTTCACCAGGGTCTCGTGGGGGCTGCCGGGCTCGGGCCGGGTGGGAGCGAGCAGGTGATAGCCGGTGCCGTCCGCAATGAAGCCGAGCGGCGCCACCAGCAGGCCGGCTTCTATGTCGTCGCACACCTGGCGATAGGGGCCGATGGCGACGCCAAGGCCGGCCACCGCCGCCTGCAGGCTGAAGTAGAAGTGCTCGAACGTCTGCCCCGGCCCCTCGTCTGCCTGCATGGGGGCGGCTCTGCGCAGCCACTCCTGCCAGGCGCCGGGACGGGTCCGGGTGTGCAGGCGCGGGGCCGTCGCCCGCAGGGCCCACTGATCCCCCTTGCGCTCGAAGAACTGTGCCACCTTGTCCGGCTGGCAGACAGGCCCGGTTCGCTCCTCGAACAGGGGCTGGCTGTGGAGATCTTCGGGCCAGTGGAAGTCGTTGCGCCGGATGGCGAGATCAATGCCGCTGTCAAAGCTGAGGGCGCCACCGCCCGCCATCAGATGCACCTCCAGCTCCGGGTGTGCAGCCTGAAATGCAGGCCAGCGCGGGATCAGCCAGCGCATCAGCAGGGTGGGCTCGCAGGAGAGTACCAGCGATTGGGGGCGGCTCTGCTGGCGCAGGGCCTGCGCCGTCTGCCGGATCTGGCCCAGCCCCTCCCTGACCGCCTCATGGAGCCGGCTGCCCGCCTCGGTCAGGAAGACCCGGCGCTGGCGTCGCTCGAACAGCTGCACGCCGAGATCCTCCTCCAGCAGGCGCACCGCCCGGCTGATGGCGCCGTGGGTGAGGTGCAGCTCGTCGGCGGCGCGACCAAAGTGTTCGGTGCGGGCGGCCACCTCGAAGCAGCGCAGGGCGGTCAGGGAGGGAAGCGACAGACTTTTCTGTGAATTATTCTCACCGTTCATGTCAGAAGTTATCGTTCGTTATTGGTTTTATTGCCAAATAAAATAGCCGATACCCCATCTTATCAGGACTATTTTCATGACCGAACTGCTCGCCGTCGTCGCCATTACCCTCCTGGCCGTCATCAGCCCCGGACCCGATTTTGCCATGGTGTCGCGCAACAGCCTGCTGCTCTCGCGCCGCACCGGCGTGCTGACCGCGCTGGGGATCGCGGGCGGGGTCTGCGTCCACGTGACCTACACCCTGCTCGGGGTGGGCCTGCTGATCCAGCAGTCGCTCTGGCTGTTCAACTTCATCAAGCTGGCGGGGGCGGCCTACCTCCTCTTCCTCGGCATCAGGATGCTGCGCGCCAAGCCGGCGAGCGATGAGCGGGATGTCGACCAGCCGACCCTCTCCAGCCTGGGGGCGCTGCGCACCGGTTTCCTGACCAATGTGCTCAACCCCAAGACCACCATCTTCATCGTCAGCCTCTTCATGCAGGTGGTGCAGCCCCAGACGCCGCTGGCGGTCCAGCTCGGCTACGGCGCCTTCATCGTGCTGGCCCATGGCCTCTGGTTTGGCGCGGTGGCGCTCTTCTTCTCCACCGACTCGGTTCGGGCCCGACTCCTGGCGGTGCGCCACTGGATTGACCGGGTGTTTGGCGCCCTGCTGGTGGGATTCGGCCTACTGCTGGCGCTGACCCAGTCCTCGCGCTGAGGAGGCAGCATCGGGGCGCCGCTATCCACCCGCGAAGTGCAGGGGCTTGTTTTTCATGCCTTGCCAGCCACTTTTCGGTAGAATCGTCGCTCATTTTGACGTCAGATAGAGATGAGGCGCGGTATGACGGTTCAGTTCCAGGCATTTCACAGCATCAAGGCGATTGGCAGTCGGGAGGTGCTGTTCAACTGGTCCAGAACCAATCCCCTCGGCGCCCTGGAGCAGGTGTGGCGCCCGAAACATCGCGACGAGCTGCAACAGCTGCTGCGCGAATACCCGACGCGCAAGCTGCGCCTCATCGGATCCGGCCTCTCCTTTGAGCCCATCCACAGCGTCTATGCCGAGGGCAGCCAGGCGCTGCTGGTGGACCTGCACCACCTGCGTGGCCCCCTGGGACACACCGCCGACACCGTGACCTATCAGGCGGGCACGCCGCTGGACACCGTCTATGCGGATCTTGTCGCCATGGATCGCATGCTGCCCGCGTCCCCCGGCGTCATCGGCATCCAGACCCTGGGCGGGGCGCTCAGCACCGGCACCCATGGTCAGGGGCTGCACCAGTCCGCCCTGTGCGACGCGGTGGAGGCGCTGACCGTGATGCTGGCCGATGGGGAGATCATCCGGGTGGATCGCACCGATCCGCGCTTCGGCGCCTTCGTGATGGGGATGGGGATGCTCGGCATCCTGCTCGACGTCACCCTGCGCACCGTGCCGAACCGCATCATGCGCTGCACCAAGTTCACCACCGACTACCCCTTCCTGCTGGCGCATAACGAGCGCCTCAACCGCGAGCATGCCTTCGTGAAGAGCTGGTGGTTTGCCTGGACCGGGGAGAGCCACATCTGGCTGGTGGATCCCGCTTCCGAGGAGGAGGTGGCCCGCTACCGCGCCGCCGGCAGCGAGCCGCTGCAGCTGGAGGGGGACATCGACGGCCGCATGAACGCCACTATCGACGCCACCCTGCAGAAGATGGCAAAAGACACCAAGGACGAGGCGCTGGCGGGGGAGCACTTCGAGACGGTACGCCGCTTCAAGGACGCCTCGGATCTGGTGGGCAACGTCTACCAGATCCTCTGCAAGGGGATCCCGGCGCCCCAGATCAACTGCGAGGTGGCGGTGCCCCTCGAACGCATGGGCGAGGCCCTCGAGATCCTGCAGGCCTGGCAGGAGGCCAACCCGGGCGTGCTGCACTACCCCTTTATCCTGCGCTGCACCGGTCCCTCAGAGGCCTGGCTCAGCGCAGCCCATGGCAAGTCGGTGTGCTGGATTGGTTTCCTGGTCTATCTGGCGGCGGACGGCACCTTCGTCAACGGCTCCATGGAGCAGATGCGCGAGCTGCAACAGCTGCTGGTGCCGCTTGGCGGTACCCCGCACTTCGGCAAGCACCTGGCGATGGATCTCTACGACTTCCCGGCCCTGCTGCCGCGCTGGCACGACTTCCTGGCCCTCAAGGGCGAGCTCGACCCCCACGGCCGCTTCGAAAACCGCTGGCTCGGCGAGCTGTTTGCCAACAAGTGAGGGTGGTTGGCCCTCTCATCACGCCAGGTTTTAAGGATTTGACATGACCGATATGCAAGACACCCGCATCCCCGTCACCCTGCTGACCGGCTTCCTCGGCAGCGGCAAGACCACGCTGCTGAACCACTGGGTCAAGCAGCCCGAGCTCGGCGAGTGCGCCGTGCTCATCAACGAGTTCGGCTCCGTGGGGCTGGATCACCACCTGGTGCAGCAGGTGGACGAGCAGGTGGTTCTGCTCGATTCCGGCTGCATCTGCTGCTCGGTGCAGGGCTCCCTGGTGGAGGCGCTGCAGGGGCTTTTCATGAAGGCTATCCAGCGGAAAATTAAGCCTTTCAAACGGCTCATTATCGAGACCACCGGGCTGGCTGACCCGGCCCCCGTGCTGTTCACCCTGCGTGAGGAGGGCTTCATCGCCCAGCGCTACCGCTTCGACGGCACCGTCACCGTGGTGGACGCGGGTCATATCGAGCAGCAACTGGCGGCACAGTACGAGGCGGTCAAGCAGGTGGCGCTCGCGGATCTGCTGGTGGTGAGTAAGGGGGACCTGGTGGATGAGGAGACCCTGGCGCGGGTCGAGAGCCAGCTGGCTGCCCTCAACCCGGCAGCCCCCGTCGAGCGGGTCAGCAACGGGGTGCTCTCCCCCGCCGTGCTGGAGAAGCTGGGCGCCTACAACGAGGCGGCCGGGCGCGACGTGCGCCAGCTGCTGGCCTGGCTGCGTACCGAGTCCCCGAGACAGGGGCTGGCATCACCCATGCAGCCGAAGATGACGCCGTTTGCCGCCAAGGTGGGCACGGCCGCGCCGACCCATGTCGCGCACGGCGGCTCTTTTGCTCACAACAATATCGAGAGTTTCTCCCTGCGCATCGGCGAACCCCTCAAGCCCTCGCGCCTGCTGGCGGCCATCGATGGGGTGCAGGCACAGTACGGCGACGCTCTGTTGCGCCTCAAGGGAATACTGCAGCTGGAAGGGGAGAGCCAGCCCGTGGTGATCCACGGCGTGCACGGCCAGCTCTATCCGCTGCAATCCCTGGGGGAGTGGCCGGAGGGCAAGGCCCAGTCCCGCCTGGTGTTCATCGTGAAGAGTCAGGACAGGGAAGGGATAGAGCGCCTGTTCCTCGACACCCTGAGGGCCCCTGAGCCCAGTCTGGAGGAGCGGCTCAAGGCCATGCTAGGCCAGCCGGATGCCTGATATGCTGATATGACCCGTCTTCGTGCGGGTCTTTTCTTATCTGACGAGGAGGTGACTGCCATGCCCGACAGCACACAGATGGTGACCCCGGCCCAACGCAAGTGGCTGCCCTGGCTGACCGCGGTCGGCTTCTTCATGCAGACGCTGGATGGCACCATCCTCAACACGGCCCTGCCCAGCATGGCCGAGGCCCTGGGGGAGAGCCCGCTGCAGATGCAGTCGGTGGTGATTGCCTACATGCTGACGGTGGCCCTGCTCATCCCGGCCTCCGGCTGGCTGGCAGACAGGTTCGGCACCCGCCGCGTCTATCTGGCCGCCATCCTGCTGTTTACCCTGGGATCCCTCGCCTGTGCAGTCGCCAACTCCCTGCCGGTGCTGGTCGTTGCCCGGGTGCTGCAGGGGGTGGGGGGCGCTCTGCTGATGCCCATCGGGCGCCTGGCGGTGCTACGGGTCTACAGCAAGCACGAGCTGCTGCGGGTCATGTCTTTCGTCACCATCCCCGGTCTGCTCGGCCCCCTCATCGGCCCGGCTCTGGGTGGGTGGCTGGTGGAAGTGGCGAGCTGGCACTGGGTCTTTCTCATCAACCTGCCGGTGGGGGTGATAGGCTTTGTGGCGAGCTGGCACTTCATGCCCGAACTGCGGCAGATCACCGCGCGCTTCGACTGGCAGGGATTCGTGCTGTTCAGCATCGGCATGGTGCTGGTCTCCGTCGGCCTGCAGGGGCTGGGGGAACACAGCCTCTCCACCGGCTGGGCGCTGTTCGCCCTCCTGTTCGGGCTGGCCGCCATGGCGAGCTACTGGCTCTATGCCGCCACGGCCGCGCAACCCCTGTTCAGCCTGGCGCTGTTCAAGACCAACACCTTCGCCATCGGCATCTGGGGCAACCTGTTCGCCCGCCTCGGCAGCGGTGCCATGCCCTTCCTGACCCCGCTCTTCCTGCAGCTGGGGCTCGGCTTCTCACCGAGCAAGGCGGGGATGACCATGATCCCCACGGTGCTCGGGGCCATGCTGACCAAAACGCTGGTAAACAAGCTGATCCCGCGCATTGGTTATCGCCGCATCCTGATCGGCAACACCCTGGCGCTCGGGACCATGATCGCCAGCTTCTACTTCATCGACAACCAGGTGCCCCACGGCGTGCTGCTGGGGTGGTTGGCGGTGTTCGGCGCCATCAACTCCCTGCAGTTCTCCGCCATGAACACGCTCACGCTGCAGGATTTGAGTGCCGAGCATGCCAGCAGCGGCAACGGCCTGCTGTCGGTGGTGATGCAGCTCTCCATGAGCCTGGGGGTGGCCATCGCCGCCAGCCTGCTGGGGCTCTTCTCCGCCGGTCATGCGGTGCAGGAGAGCGAGCGCTGGCTCGACGGTTTCCACCTCACCTATCTGTGCATCGGGCTGATGTCCATGCTGGCCGCCCTGATCTTCGCCCAGCTGGCCAGGGAGGAACGCAAGGGGTGATGGCCGCGCCCCGAGAATCGGGGCGCACGTCATATCGCGGGGGCGGGCAGGTAGCTGACCTGGCAGGGGAGGCGGGCGAGCACGCCGGCCAGATGCTCGGTGGCCAGCAGAAAGGTCAGCTCCGGGTGGCCCGGGGTCCAGGTGAAGGCGTGGTGGGTCATGAGCACGGGATCCACCAGCAGGGGCACGTCGGCCCTCGGCAGGAAGGGGCAGACGGCGCCCGGCAGGCAGCCGATCTGCGCTTGCATCTCCTCGGCGCTGCAGATGGAGGGCTTGGCGCCGAGAATTGCCCTGACCGCCTTGCTGTCGAGCCGCCCATCCCTGTGGGTCAGCAGCAGGGCGAAGCGATCATCCTTGAACTTGAGAAACAGGGTCTTGCTGAACTCCGCCTGCCAGCCAAGCCGGGCCTTGACCCGCTCGTCGGTGGCGTAATCCAGGATGGGTTCGTGTTCGTAGCGCTGATGGGGCAGCCCGGTCAGCAGCTGGCAGTTGAAGGCGTGAATGGCGTCGAGGGGCATGGGGTTCTCCTGTGCAGAGGGCCATGCTGCCAGTCGTTCAGACGCAGGCCCAATCACCGTTTCTTATCCATCATCAGCGCTGTCCATCAGCAACAAGGGCACCGCGAGGTGCCCTTGTGGATCAGTGATGCTGTAGTTCGCACGCTTCCCAGTGGAAGGGTATGGGGTTCAGGCGCTGGGAGGCCTTGTCATAGGCCAGCCACAGCTCGCCGAAGGGGCGGCCGTCGACGGGATGGCACAGCTCTGGGGCCAGCTCCGCCAGCGGCCAGAGTACGAAGGCGTTGGTGAGGATCTCGCCGCGGGGCAGCGCCACCGGCTCCTCGCACACCAGATCGCCGTAGAGCAGCAGGTCGAGGTCCAGGGTGCGCGGCGCGAACTTCTTGGCGTCCGGCTCGCGGCCGTTGGCGAACTCCATGGCACGCAGCCGCTGGCAGACGCTGGCCAGGGGCATATTGGTGCGGGCGGCGACCACCAGGTTGTAGAAGGGGCGGCCGTTGAAGCCCACCGCCTCGCTCTCGAACACCCGGGAGACGGCAAGGGGCCCGAACTCGGCGTGCAGGGCATCGAGGCCAGCGCGGATGTGGCGCTCCCGCTCGATGTTGGATCCCAGGCTGATGTAGATGGTGGTCATCAGCTGGCGCTCGCGGCCGGGGTGCGATGGCGCAGGATCTCGACCCCGACGCCGGCGGCATTGGGCACGGCGCCCGGCTTGGTCAGGGTCACCTTGACCCACTGGACGCGATCGTCGTCCAGCACCAGGGCGGCAACCTGTTCGGCCATGGTTTCGACCAGCTCCACGACCTTGCTCTGGGTGTGATCACAGATCTTGCGGGAGAGGGTGGCGTAATCCAGCGCCAGGTTGATATCGTCGGTTGCGGCGGCGGGGCGGTTGTCAAACCCCATCTCGAGATCGAAGCAGAGCTTCTGGCGAATGCCCTTCTCCCACTCATAAACCCCTATGGTGGTCAAAACCTCGAGTCCGCGAATAAACACCTTGTCCATGACAGTACTTCTTCTTTACTCTTGATGGGCTGTGAAAACAGCGCAGGGATGCAGGCCTGGTAAGCTGATTGCCGCCGGCGGCCGGTTTGGGCGACACGCGTTCGGGCAAGCCCAGACCAGAGAATGTGGCCCGCATCATACCCCATTCATATCGTGGTAAAAACGACCAAGATGACGGCCCTGACGATTTTGATGATTATTCTGGCCTATCTGGGCGGCTCGCTGTCCAGTGCCGTGCTGGTTTCCCGCATCACCGGGCTGCCGGATCCCCGCGACCACGGTTCCCACAACCCGGGGGCGACCAATGTGCTGCGCCTCGGGGGCCGGATGGCCGCGCTGATCGTCCTGCTGAGCGACGTGCTCAAGGGCATGGCGCCCGTCTATCTCGCCTGGTATCTGGATATCAAACCCGTCTATCTCGGTTTCATTGGCGTCGCCGCCTGCCTGGGCCACATGTACCCCATCTTCTTCCACTTCCGGGGCGGCAAGGGGGTCGCCACGGCGCTTGGTACCATGCTGCCCATCGGCTTTGCCATGGGGGGAGCCGTGATTGCCACCTGGCTGCTGGTGCTGATGGTGAGCGGCTACTCTTCCCTGGCCTCCATCATTACCGTGCTGCTGACGCCCCTCTTCACCTATCTGCTCAAACCGGAATATACCCTGCCTGTCTCCCTGCTCTCCTGCCTCATTCTCGTCCGTCACCACGAGAACATTACCCGTCTGCTTAAGGGAGAGGAGTCCCGCCTCTGGCGCCGCCGGGGAGGGGCGTCTCCCGTAGAAGTGATGAAAATGGGTGGTGCTGCGCAAAAAAGAGACGAACGAGACGAAAAGTGAAATTTCCCGTTGACCACCTGCCTTAAAATCCGTTTAATAGCGCCCACGCCCAGATAGCTCAGTCGGTAGAGCAGGGGATTGAAAATCCCCGTGTCGGCGGTTCGATTCCGTCTCTGGGCACCACATTTTGGTGCCATGAAATAAAATTTTGTTCATGCACAATGGTTTAAAGTGTGCCGGCTTAGCTCAGTAGGTAGAGCAACTGACTTGTAATCAGTAGGTCACCAGTTCGATTCCGGTAGCCGGCACCATTTGCCCAGATAGCTCAGTCGGTAGAGCAGGGGATTGAAAATCCCCGTGTCGGCGGTTCGATTCCGTCTCTGGGCACCAAATTGTTCCTCCGTAGTTCAGTCGGTAGAACGGCGGACTGTTAATCCGTATGTCACTGGTTCGAGTCCAGTCGGAGGAGCCAATTCAAAAGCCCAGCAGCAATGCTGGGCTTTTTTCTTGCCTGTCTGCCGGGGCCATTTCCTCACCGCCGATGGTGGCCTGGATGGTTATGGCTTCTTTATCCCTTCTTCATCAGTCACTTATCGTCGCATCCCCTGGCGTGCCCCGCCCGTTTTTCCGTAAGCTTGCGTCCAGCCGTCGTTCTCGAAAGGGTCTTTCTGGCGGGGCACATCCATGACCGAGGTAATCTATGAACGCAACCGAGCTGTGGCAGCTTTCCCCCGAGCAATTCAACGCGTGGCGACGGGAGAACGACTATCCCCTCATCTGGGATCTACTGGTGGCGTCGCTGCCCCATTTCGGCGACTGGATGGCGGAGCAGAAGATAGAGAAGAGCGTGATCTTCCAGATAGGGATCGCCCGTTTCATCAGCTCCCGCTGCGTGCTGAGCCTGTGCGTCTACATGAGCGACGACAAGATCCGCCTGTACGAGACCGCCTCGGGCGCCCTGGAGTCCCTGCGCAAGAGCGGCCTGATCCGTTCGGAGATCCGCTTCGAGCCCTACTGCATGTGGCTGGCCGGCAAGTATGGCAAGGACGAGGTGAAACGTGTACAGAGCCTGCTCTCCGTCTCCGAGAACAACAAGGGAGAGGCCCAGGTGCTGGGTCGGCATCGTCTGCTCAACATCGGCAGCGTGGCGCTCAAGAGCCCCATCATCTCCGGTCGGCTGCTGGACTTCACCTGCCTCGACGAGCTCTCTCTCGACGGGGCCGTCAACAACTCCAAGGTCTATCTGTGGCACTGCTCGGCCAAGGGGGTACGGGTCAATGGCGGGGTCATCGGGCTGGATCTGTTTGATTCCCTGCTTTGGGACCACAGGGCCTGGGCCAAGAAGCGTGAGCTGGCGCTGGAGGACGGGGTGTTTCAGGACTTCACCATAGAGTGCGAGGAGATCCGCTTTCACTCCTCCCGGGCCGTGCTGAAGAACTTCAACGTCCGCGCCAAGAACTTCGATGCCACCATGGAGCACACCAACCTGGACAAGGTACAGGTGACCTACAACGAGAATGGCCGGATCGATCACAACGAGGCGAGCAAGCTCTATCGCAACGCCAAGCGACTCTTCTCCAGCGTGGGGGACACCGTCGATGCCGGGGAGTGCTACTACCAGGAGAAGCTGCACGAGATGAAAGCCCTGGCCAGCCCGCGGGAGCTGTTCAGGGAGCGCTGGCTGCGCAGCGGCCTGCTGAGCAAGGGGTGGCTCTCCCTGCTGTGTTACCTCAGGTGTGCCGGCAAGTTCATCAGCTTCATCACCTGGGGATTCGGTGAGCGGCCCATCCGCAGCCTGTTGATGTCGATGGGGGTCATCCTGCTGGCGACCCTGACTTATTTCGTGACGCCGGAGTCCGCCACCCACGGCCATCTGGGGCGCTCACTCTATTTCAGCATCGTGACCTTCGTGACCCTGGGATACGGCGACATCTCCCAGACTTCCTCCCCCCTCCAGCTGCTGTCGGCCATAGAGGCGTTCTGCGGCATGTTCCTGACCGGCCTCTTCCTCGCGGGTTTTGCCTCGAAAACCAAGCAGTACTGACGACGAAGCGGGCGTCAGGCCACCGTCTCCCGACAGCCAGTCTCCATCAGCCCTGCCCGTCGGCGGGGCAGCCTTCCTTGACGCAGCGGCACTGGAGCGACTTTATTTAAAGTCATCGCTCGCCGTGGCGAATGATGGCGCACCGCGCGCGGCATGACAAAAAAACAGACAGGGGAGCGAGCACGGTATCGATCAGCACACCATCACAGCAGAGAAGGAATAACGCTATGATATTGAATCACTTATGGGGATTGTATGCCCATCCTCACACCGAATGGCATACCATAGACGAGCGACACGACAGTTTCAGAAACAGTCTGTCCCATATCCTGATCGTTGCCCTGATCCCTCCCATCTGCGCCTACTACTCCGCCGTACACATCGGCTGGAGCATAGGCGTCGGTGATCCCATCACCCTGACCGCCAACAGCGCACTCATGCTGTCGATCGCCATGTACGTGACGCTCATCATCGGCGTCCTCGCGCTCTCCTATCTGGTGCACTGGATGGGTCACACCTTCGGTTCGGATCCCAGCTACACAACCTCGCTCGAGCTCGCGGCCTACACCTCCACGCCGCTCTTCATGGTCGGCTTGTCCGCCTTCTTCCCGCACCTCTGGTTCGTCATGATCATCGGCCTCATCGGGCTGACCTACTCCGTCTACCTGCTCTACGTGGGGGTGCCCATCCTGATGCACATCTCCAAGGAGCAGGGATTCATCTATGCCAGTTCCGTGGTGACGGTCGGTCTGGTGCTACTGGTCTGCGTGCTGGCTGCCACGGCCATTCTGTGGGGATCCGGCTTCGGCCCCGTGTTTACCCAGTAGGGTTTCAGCCGTTCGACAAGGACGACAAGGGCGCCATGATGGCGCCCTTGTCGTGTCTGGCGGGGAGAAATGGATTGTCGTGATCAGCGCGCCTTGCCGCTGCCGATGCCAAACGGCAGGCGATAGTCGCTGCTCTGATCCCCGAGGCTGACGGTCAGGTTGCCCTGGGCGCGGCTCGGAATGTGCACCTGCTGGGTACCCATCAGGCTGGCATGAACCGAGGCCACCAGGTCACCGGACTCGTCACGTACCTCCAGCTGGGGGTTGTTCTTGCCAGCCAGTGCGGCGCCGGCATGCCAGTTGACGAACAGCACGCCAGGGGCTGCGTTGAAGTCGGCGGGAACGGCCGCCTGGGCAACACCAACACTCATCAGGCCTGCGACGGCCAGCATCTTGATTACGTTTTTCATGTTCATTCACTCTCTTGGTTTTTATGTCATTGGCAGGGCCGGTCAGACCCATATCAATGCATCCATGCAAGAGGTCATTCAAATCGTGTGTTGTTCTTTCACTGATATCAGGCACCCGGTTCTGTGGTGCCATCACCATGAATGACCAGCTATGTTGCGGCTTGGCGCTCCTGCTCAAGCGATGTGTGAATATTAAACAGCCTCACTCATCATTGTTAGCGAGATAAACTGGCCTACATGTTCAAAAAATGTGAACTATTTCTGTGCACAAAAATTCGCGCTTGTACCGAGACTCTGAGCCCGCAGGTGTCCCGTCACCGCCCGGCCGCTGGCCACGGCTCCCTGTTATTTGCGGGTCAGGCCGGGTCGGGCCGCCTTCGTCCCGCATACCAGGTGGTACCCATGGAGGCGGCGATGATGGCGGCGATCCCGAGCCACTGGGCGGGGGGCAGCCGCTCTCCCAGCAGCATCAACCCCATCAGGGCCCCCATGGCGGGTTCGCCGCTGGTGAGAATACCGTAGCTCTTGAGCGGCAACCGGCGCAGGGCAAACATCTCCAGCGAATAGGGGAGGGCGCTCGAGAGCAACCCCACCCCCGCGATGGCCAGGATCACGGGCAGGGTGAAGGAGGCCTCGCTCGCCCCGGCGAGGCCGAAGGGGAGCACCAGCAGGGTGCCCACCCACATGCCAAGGGCCGGCGCCTGCGCACCCAGCAGGGCTCCGGCCCGCTTGCCGGTCAGCATGTAGAGCCCCCAGAACACGCCGGCACCCAGGGCCAGTGCGGCTCCCAGCGGATCGATGGCCTGCTCGGCGGCCTGCAGGGGCAAGAGCAGCAGCAAGCCGACGATGGCCAGCCCGAGCCAGAGGAAGTCTTCCCGGTGGCGGGAGGAGAGCAGCGCCACCGTCAGCGGGCCGGTGAACTCGATGGCCAGCGCCACGCCGAGGGGGATGCGCTCGATGGCCAGATAGAAGAGCAGGTTCATGGCTCCCAGCGAGAGGCCGTAGGGGAGGGCGCCCAGCAGGGTGCGCCGGTCGAGGGGGGCGCGCCAGATGCGAAACACCAGCGACAGGAGGAGGGCGGCACACCCCAGCCGGAACAGGGTGGTGCCTGCGGCCCCGAGGAGGGGAAACAGCGTCTTGGCCAGGGAGGCGCCGAGGGTGATCGACAGCATGGCGAGCAGCACAGCCAGCAGGGAGGAGAGGGTGGGGGGATTCGGCGACATGGGTACAAACCTGGGTAAGGGGGAGGTAAGAAAATATATCTGGAGCCCGCCGTAATTTCGGTCTAATACTGCCCCCACGCGATAATCTTTATCTCCTGAGCCCCATGACCGACAAGTTCGACCTGCTCATCCTCGCCGAGTTGCAACAGGATGCCCGTCTGCCCATTCCCGAGCTGGCCCACAGGGTCGGCCTCTCCGCACCGGCCTGCTACCGCCGCCTTCGCACCCTGCGCGAGGCGGGGCTGATCGAGCGGGAGGTGGCGCTGGTGGCGCCGGCGACCATGGGCTGGCCCATCACCATGCTGGTGCTGGTGACCCTGGAGCGGGATCACGGCCGGATCGTCGACGAGATGATCGCCTGCCTGAAACGGGAGCCCGAGGTGATGGACCTCTGGTATGTCACGGGCGAGCAGGACTTCGTGCTGCAGGTGGCGGCCCGGGACATGCAAAGTTACGAGCAGTTCACCCGGCGCGTGCTGCACGCCAGGGAGCAGGTGCGCAGCTTCAAGACCCTGGTGGTCATGGGGCAGCATAAACGCTGTGGTGCCCTGTTGCCGGTGTGAGAAGGGACAGAGGCGGATTCGTTTAGTCAGGGGGCATGGCGCTTGGAAAGAGGGCAGGCGTGATGCCTGCCCTGAGAGTCAGCCTGCCGCCAGCTCCTCCGCCGTCATGGGGCGCAAGACGCGGCAGGGATTGCCGACGGCGACCACCCCGGGCGGAATATCCCGGGTGACCACGGATCCCGCCCCGATCACGCTGTTGTCCCCTATGGTGACGCCGGGGCAGATGACGACGCTGCCGCCGATCCAGACGTTGTTGCCGATGCGCACCGGCGCCCCGAACTCCACCCCCCTGATGCGCGGCGCCACCGCCACCGGGTGGGCGGCGGTGTAGATCTGCACCCCGGGCGCCAGCAGCACGTTGTCACCGATGTGCACCTCGCACACGTCGAGGATGGTACAGCCCACATTAGCGTAGAAATTCTCCCCCACGAAGATGTTGGCGCCGTAGTCGCAATAGAATGGCGGGTTGATGGCGCACTGGGCGCCGCGCCCGCCGAGCAGTTCATGGAGCAGGTCATCCTGCGCCGGCTTCTCCTGCCACTGGGTGTTGAAACTGTGGTAGAGGTGGCGGCAGCGCTCCCGCGCCGCCTTCAGCTCGGGGTCCCCCGCATCATAGGGCTCCCCCGCCACCATCTTCTGCCACTCGGGGCCGCGCACGGCTGGTCGTGTCGCTGTCGTTGCGTCAGTCATCATTGCTCCATCAGCCAGATCAGGGATTCATAAGGGCGCAGTGTGCAGGATCCCGGCTGTGCCAGACCGTCAGGGTAGTTACCAAGCAGCAGCCGTCCCTTGCCACCGGCCAGCTCGGCCGGCAACTCGAAGGTCGCCGGCTCGCCATAGAAGTTGCTCACCACCAGCAGGGTCTGACCGTCGGCGCGGCGGGTATAGGCCCAGATCTGCGGGTGCCCCGCCAGCAGCTCCTGATAATCCCCCTGGGTGAAGATGGGGTGGGCCTTGCGCAGCCGGATCAGGTCCCGGTAGTGCCAGAACACCGAGTTCTGGTCGGCCAGCGCCGCCTCGGCATTGATCGCGGGGTAGTTGGCGGCGGGCTTGAGCCAGGGCGTCCCGCTGGTGAAGCCGGCATTGTCCGCCGCGCTCCACTGCATGGGCGTGCGGGAGTTGTCCCGGGACTTGGCGCCCAGAATGGCGAGGATCTCGGCCTCACTCATCCCTTCGGCCTGCTTGATGGCGAAGATGTTGCGGCTCTCCACGTCCTGATAGTCATCGATGCACTGATAACCGGGGTTGGTCATGCCGATCTCCTCCCCCTGATAGATGTAGGGGGTGCCCTGCAACCCATGCAGGGTGCTGGCCAGCATCTTGGCGGCCACGACCCTGTGCTCGCCCTCGTCGCCGAAGCGGGAGACGATGCGCGGCTGATCGTGGTTGCACCAGAACAGCGCCGACCACCCCTTGCCGTGCATGCCGCTCTGCCAGTGGTTGAAGATGCGCTTGAGCTCGAGGAAATCGAACGGCGCCTTGGTCCACTTGTCGCCATTGGGGTAATCCACCTTGAGGTGGTGGAAGTTGAACACCATGGAGAGCTCGGAACCATCCAGCGCGCCGTAGCGCTGGCAGTGCTCCAGGCTGGTGGAGGACATCTCCCCCACCGTCATGGCGCCTACCGGGGCGAACACGTCGCGACTCACGTCCTGCAAAAATTCGTGGATGCGCGGCCCGTCGGTGTAGAAGCGGCGGCCATCGCCACTGTCGTCGCTGGGGAACGCTTGATCCTTGGAGATGAGGTTGATGACATCGAGGCGGAAGCCGTCGACCCCTTTCTTTGCCCAGAAGTGGATGATGTTTTTCACCTCGGCACGCACCGCCGGGTTTTCCCAGTTGAGATCCGCCTGCTCGCGGGCGAAGAGGTGCAGGTAGTACTGGCCGGTGGCGCTGTCCAGCTCCCAGGCGCTGCCGCCAAACTTGGATTGCCAGTTGTTCGGCACGCCCCCCTCCACCGGATCCTTCCAGATGTAGTAGTCGCGGTAGGGGCTGTTTTTGTCCCCCAGCGCCGACTTGAACCAGGCGTGCTCGGTGGAGGTGTGGTTCACGACGATGTCCATCACGATGCGGATGTCGCGTGCATGGGCGGCGGCCAAGAGCGCCTCGAAGTCGGCCATGGTGCCGTAGGCGGGATCAATATTCAGGTAGTCGGCGATGTCGTAGCCGTTGTCTACCTGAGGGGAGACGTAGACCGGGGTCAGCCAGAGGGCGTCGACGCCGAGGGTCTTGAGGTAGTCGAGGCGGGCCATGATCCCCTTGAGATCACCGGTGCCGCGGGCACCGCTGTCCTGAAAGCTCTTGGGGTAGATCTGGTAAATCACGGCGCTTTGCCACCAGGGTGTCTGTTTCATGGTTGGGTCGCTCATAGGTTGAAACGGGGTTGGTCTGAACAGGCCAAATGAAAAGGGCGGAGCCTGGGCTCCGCCGATGTTGTGTGGATCAGGCAGTGGCCAGATCCAGCTTGCCGGCTGCCTGCTGGCGCTTGTAGACAAGCAGGGTCAGCAGGACTGGCACCACGATGGCCACCAGCATGGCGATGGCGTAGATGCCCCAGTACTGCGGCTGGATGGAGAGGATGCCGGGCAGGCCGCCCACCCCGATGCCGTTGGCCATCACACCTGCAAACCCGCAGATGAGGGCCGCCAGGCTCGAGCCCACCATGGCACACAGCATGGGGAACTTGTACTTGAGGTTGATGCCGTACATGGCCGGCTCGGTTACCCCGAGGTAGGCGGAGATGGCGGCGGGCACCGAGATCTCCCGCTCGTTTTCCTTGCGGCTGATGAGGATGATCCCCACGACCGCAGACGCCTGGGCGATGTTGGAGAGGGCGATCAGCGGCCAGATGGGGGTGCCGCCCATGCTCTGCATCAGCTGCAGGTCCACCGCGTTGGTGGTGTGGTGGATACCGGTGATGACCAGCGGTGCGTAGAGGAAGCCGAACAGGGCCGCCCCTATGGGGGCGAAGGAGCCTGTCATGGCGGCCTTGGCGGCGAAGCCGACGCCGTCACCGATCCAGCGGCCGAACGGGCCGATGAAGGCGTGCGCCACGATCACCGCCAGCAGCAGGGAGACGAAGGGCACGATCACCAGGTAGAGATAGGCCGGGATGATTCGCTTCAAGTTGGTCTCCACCCAGGCGAGGAAGACACCCGCCAGCAGGGCCGGAATGACCTGGGCCTGATAACCCACCTTCTGGATGACGAAGAGGCCGAAGTCCCAGACTTCCGGAGTCTGCTGGCCGATACCGTAGGCGTTCATCAGCTGGGGCGAGACCAGGGTGATGCCCAGCACTATGCCGAGGATCTCGGATCCGCCCATCTTTCTCACCGCAGACCAGCAGACGCCCACCGGCAGGAAGTGGAAGATGGCCTCGCCCAGCAGCCAGAGGAAGGCGTGGACCTGGGCCCAGAACTGGCTGATCTCCACCAGAGTGTGGGTTCCGTCGTCGAACATCTTGATGTCGCCGATGACGTTGCGAAAGCCCAGGATCAGACCGCCGGTGATGATGGCGGGCAGCAGGGGCACGAAGATCTCCGCCAGGTGGGAGATGCCGCGCTCCAGCGGATTCATGTTCTGGCGGGCCGCCTGTTTGGCGGCATCCTTGCTGGCGCCGCTGACCCCGATCTCCTGGGTCAGTGCCTTGTACCACTGATCCACCTCGTTGCCGATGACCACCTGGAACTGGCCACCCTGGGTGAAGCTGCCCTTCACCGACGGTATGGTCTCGATGGCCTTGGGGTCCGCCTTGGCCGGATCGGCCAGCACGAACCTGAGCCGGGTCAGGCAGTGGCTGACGGTGGTGATGTTCTCCTTGCCGCCGATCCGCTCGATCAACTGCGCCAGATGTTGTGTGTTGACTTTTGACATGAGCCTTCCCTCTGTGACTCCATGAATAATGGTCGTTTCTTTGCCGGCTGGCCAATGACCGCCCGCTTATTGGTATCGTTCCCAATCAGCATGAGGCCAGTGGCTCGTCACGACAATGGGAACGTTCCCAATTCGTGGCGCTGGTCACAAAAAGCGCAAAATGCCGGGAATGGAGGAAAAGATAGACTACAGGGGCTGGCAGGGGGCTATGGTGGCTCTGGGGGGCTGCCCCTCTTCAATCTGATCGAGCAGCTGTCTGGCTGCCAGGATACCGGCGTCCTTGTAGCCGAAATCCAGGCTGAGGGTGTTGGCGAACAGGAAGGGGAGCATGGGGTTACTGCCGAGGCCACTGACCAGGATGTCGGTACGCCCCTGCTCTTGCAGGTACTTGGCGGCACCGATGGCCAGGGTATCGCTGGCGCAGACCATGGCCTGGGTGTCGGGGGTGAGCAGCTCGGCCGCCAGCCGGTAGCCGCTCTGCAGGCCGAGATCCCCGAGGGCGCTGCGGGGCGTGCGCCCCTGCTCATGGCAGTAGTCGAGGTAGGCCTGGTGACGGCGCAGCCCTGTGGTGAGGTCGCTGCGCTCGACCCCGAGGTAGGCGACGTCCACGAGGCCGCGGCGTCCGAGGTGCTCGAGCACGGCCCGCACCGCCCCGTCGTCGTCAAAGCAGACCGACGAGAAGCCGGGCCGCTCGCGCGCCACCAGCACCAGCTTCTCCTTGAGCGGCGCCATGGAGGCATAGTCCAGATCGTTGAAGGCGAACAAAATGATGCCATCCACCCCGCGCCGCTCCAGCACGGCCAGGTGCTCGCTCACCTTGGCGGGGGAGAATTTGCTCTCCATCAGCACGGCGTCGTAGCCACGCTGGTAGAGGGTTTCCAGCATGCCTCGCACCGCCTGGTTCTCGGAGCTGGAGTCCAGACGCGACACGACGATACCGACCACCTGCTGGCTCTGGCTGCGCATGGCCCTGGCCGATTTGCTTGGCACGAAGCCGTGCTCGGCGATCACCGCCTCGACCCTGGCCCTCGTCTGGGCATTGACCTTGGGATCCTGATTGAGCACCCGGGAGACGGTCGACTTGCCGACCCCGCTGAGGCGAGCGATATCGAGGATGGTCAGTTTCTTTTCCATGAGGGATCCGTGACAGGGGGAGGGTGACAACCGGGATGCCGACATTGTTGTTATTAAGTCCTGTGAATACAAGCCCATGGCGTTAGAATGCCCTTTTCCCTGGCGACTTTCTTCGTCGTCGTTGCACAGGACGCGCATCATGGATCTGTTGGCAAGTCTGCACTTCTCCCTCTCCATCACGGGCCCCATCTGTTTGGTGCTGCTGCTCGGCATCTGGCTCAAGCGGCTGGGGCTGTTACCAGACAGCTTCGTGGAGTCCGCTTCCCGCCTGGTGTTCCAGGTTACCCTGCCGGCCCTGCTGTTCCTCAGCATGGTGCGCACCGACTTCTCCACCATGCCGAGCCCCTGGCTCATCGTTTACGGCCTGCTCGGCACCCTGGCCGGTTTTCTGGTGCTGGAGATACTGGCAGCCCGCTTCATCCGTGAGCAGAAACTGCGGGGCATCTTCGTGCAGGGCAGCTTTCGCGGCAACATGGGGATCATGGGGCTGGCCTATGTGCAGAACGCCTACGGCCCCGAGGGGATAGGGGCCGCCGCCCTGCTGGTGGGCTCGGTCACCGTGCTCTACAACATCCTCGCGGTGATCACCCTGACCCGTAGCCTGGGGGGCGGAAAGGGGCTCAAACCCATACTCAAGGGGATCGTCAAAAACCCCCTCATCATTGCCATCCTGGCGGCGCTGCCCTTCGGTCTGCTCGGTATCGAGCTGCCCCAGCTGGTGATCACCACGGGCAACTACTTCGCCAACATGACCCTGCCGCTGGCCCTGCTGTGCACCGGCGCCAGCCTCAACCTCAAGGCCCTGCGCGGCGGCGCCATGCTGACCGGCTGGGCCACGGTCAACCGGCTGTGCTGCATCCCCGTGTTGCTGGTACTGGGCGCCTGGGCACTCGGGTTCAGCCCGCAGGCCCTCGGCATCCTGTTCCTCATCAGCTCCACCCCCACCGCCGCCGCCAGCTATGTGATGACCCGCGCCATGGGCGGTGACAGTGCCCTCGCGGCCAACATCATCGCCACCACCACCCTGGGCTCGCTCGTCACCACCAGCCTGGGGGCTGCCCTGATGAACTATCTGGGGCTGATGGGGTGAGGTGATGGACGTCAGCATCATCATGACCATGCCGGGATCTTTGCCCAGCACAGGGGCTTGACCTTGCCGCGGGCGGCAGCTTTAGGCTGATTGCACATCAACAGAGGAGGTATCCCATGACCATTCAACTGACCGTTTCCGGCATGTCCTGTGGTGGCTGCGCCGTCAGCCTGCAAAAAGCGCTGCTGGCCCAGCCAGCCGTCAGCGAAGCCAGCGTCGACTTCGCCAGCAGCAAGGCCGTCATCGAGAGCGAGCTGAGCAAGGAAGAGCTGATCGCCCTGATCGAAGCCCGGGGGTTCACCGCGGAGTGAGTTATCACCTAAGTGGTAAAAAACAGACTAATATTCTGTTTGCTTCTTTTTATTGGTGAGAGCGATCACTTAAATTCCGTTTAAAAAGAATAAAAATGCTGCAATCAAACCCAAAAGAAGGATTGCAGCATGACCCTCCCTCTCCGCAAGACCCTGCTTGCCGCCGTACTCGGACTGACCCTCTCCCCCATGGCCATGGCGCTGCCGAGCGTGCACATACTGGCCACCGGCGGCACCATTGCCGGCGCCGGGCAGTCCGCTACCCAGTCCAACTACGAGGCCGGCAAGGTGGCCATCGAGACCCTGATCGCGGCCGTCCCCGAGATGAAGAACGTGGCTGAGGTGCAGGGGGAGCAGGTGGTCAAGATCGGCTCCCAGGACATGAACGACGAGGTGTGGCTCAAGCTCGCCAAGCGGGTCAACGAGCTGCTGGCCAAGGATGACGTGGACGGCATTGTCATCACCCACGGCACCGACACCATGGAAGAGACCGCCTACTTCCTGAACCTCACCGTGAAGAGCGACAAGCCGGTGGTGCTGGTCGGCGCCATGCGCCCCTCCACCGCCATGAGCGCCGATGGCCCCATGAACCTCTACAACGCCGTGGTCACCGCCTCCGATCCCGCCTCCAAGGGGCGTGGCGTCATGGTCGCCATGAACGACACCGTGCTGGATGCCCGCGACGTCACCAAGACCAACACCACCGGCGTGCAGACCTTCGCCGCTCCCAACTTCGGCCCGCTCGGCTATATCCACAATGGCAAGATCGACTATCAGCGCACCCCGGCCCGGCTGCACACCAGCCAGACGCCGTTCGACGTGAGCAAACTCGACAAGTTGCCCCGGGTTGGCATCGTCTACAGCTACGCCAACGCCTCGGATCTGCCGGCCAAGGCCCTGGTGGATGCCAAGTTTGACGGCATCGTCAGCGCCGGGGTGGGTAACGGCAACCTCTACCACACCCTGTTCGACACCCTGGCCCAGGCGAGCAAGGACGGCATTCGCGTGGTGCGCTCCGCCCGCGTGCCGACCGGCGCCACCACCCTGGATGCGGAGATCGACGACGCCAAGTACGGCTTCGTGGCAGCCGAGACCCTGAACCCGCAGAAGGCGCGTATCCTGCTGATGCTCGCCCTGACCCAGAGCAAGGATCCGGCCCAGATCCAGCGCTGGTTCCAGCAGTTCTAAGCAGCCCGCACCGCGTTGGCTGACGCGGGGTGCCGGCCATGAAGGGGGTGGGAGATACCCGCCCTTGTTCATGGCGCTCGTCAGCTTGCGATCAGCCAGCCGCAGAAGCCCAGATAGAAGAGTCCCGCCAGGGCGAGCCTGCCCGCCGTCATCCATTCCCGCCGAAAGCCCCACCACAGGAGCACCACCGCCAGCAGCGTCACCAGGGACGAGGCCAGCATGACGTCGTCCAGCAACCAGGGGGTGAACAGCAGGCAGAATGCCTTGGGGATGGTGCCCTGGATCATCATGGCGCCGGAGACATTGGCCAGCGCCAGCCGGTACTTGCCCTGCCGCACCCAGAGCAACACGTTCATCAGCTCCGGCATCTCGGTGGCCACCGGGCTCAGCAGCAGGGCTGCCTGCACGGGGGAGAGGCCGGCCAGCTTCCCCAGGCTCTCCAGCTGATGGACGAACAGCTGGGCCGCCAGCGCCATCGCCATCAGGGCCGTCAGGGTCTGCAGCAGTACCTTGCCGAGCGTCGGGATCCTGGCGTGCGGATCCAGCCTGAGCGGTTCGGGCAGCAGGGCCTCGTGGCGATCGATCTGCCTCAGCTCGCGCCTCACGTAGGCGAGGTACACCAGCACGAACAGGGAGGCCAGCCAGGCTTTGCCGGGGAAGGCCAGGGTGCCGAGCAGCACCGCCAGCAGGAAGATACCGATGAACCAGGCCTGGTCCCGGGCGGTGCCGCGCAGCACCTCCCTGTCGATGATCCTGTGGGTCGGGCTCATGCACAGCAGCAGGCCGATGGCGCCATAGCCCAGGGTGGCCAGCACCAGGGGGCCGCCGAGAGCCGCCCCTATCCCGAGCTGCTGCTGGGCGGGGGCCTGCCCCATCAGCAAGGCGGTCAGGGTGACGATGCATTCCGGCAGGGCCGTGCCGAGGGCCGCCAGCAGGGAGCCGGTGGCGCTCTGGGAGAGCCGGAAGTGATGGCCAACCCATTCGATGCCGTTGACGAAGTATTCGCAGGCCCGGTAGATGGTGATGGCAGAGAGCAGAAATAACAGCAGGGTGATCAGCATATGAGTAGCCGCCAGGCGAGCAGGATAACCGATGGACCCGACATGGCTCGCCTGGCTGGCGTACATGTCGAGGCCAAAGGTCTTGCAGAGCGATGGATGCCATCGCCGCCCATGCCATGGACCTGTGGATCCAAGCGTGTTGACATGAGCCCTGCCCGGATCGCGGGCGGGTTGCTACTCCCCTATGACAGTGGGGGCGTTGTACCAAGCCGGCGGCCGCCCCACAAGGCAAAACCGGGATATCGCGGGGACCAAGTTGTAAGGGGGTGTAACGACGGCCTGCCGGGATCCTGATCTTTCCCCCGGGATCTGCGCTCTGGCACAGGGATTGCTATGAGTTGGCTACTGTCCACATTGACTTGGGAAGGGTGAACGATGAAACGGTGGATCCAACATTTTTATCAGCTGAACCGCCTCAACTGGCTGATGGTCTGGCTGCTGCTCTGCTGCAGCATCATTCTGCTGTTCCCGGCCGGCCTGATGAAGGGGGCCGTGAGCCAGTGGGCCACGGCCCACGCCGCCTGGCTCGGGGTCGGCATGCTGATCGCCATCTCCTACTTCTGCAGCCAGGGCTTTCTGATCGCCTGGGAGTGGGCCTGTGACGAGTGGCAGTCCCGCCGCCAGAAGGACCAGCTGGCCCAGATGATCGGCTTCCTCGACTTCAACGAAAAGGCGGTGCTGCGTGAGTTCGTGCTGCAGCGTAAAAGCGTCATAAACCTGCCGATCACCGAACCTGCCGTCAAAAACCTGATGGATGCCGGCGTGCTGACCTATGCCTATGGCAAGCCGGTACGGGAGAAGGAGGACGAGAACCAGATCCGCGCCCTGATGATCGCCCTGCCGGCCCGCCCCCTGCTCACCTACAAGGTGCTGGGGCTGTCGCGCGGCAAGATGAGCGACGAGCAGGTGGAGCAGATCATGAACGCCAGACCCAAGTTCGCGCAGAAGAGCCTTCAGCGCTGACCTTTCCCTATCCCCATAACTGAAAAGAGCCGGACACTTGTTCCGGCTCTTTTCTGTCTGGCGTGGGTTACTCGGTTCTGGCCTTGAGATAGCCGGCGTAGTCGGGCACCTGCACGCTGAAGGCCTGTTGCATGTGCGGGCTGTCCATGATGAAGTCCGCCGTCGCCTCGTTGGTGGCGACCGGGATGTTCCAGACTGCTGCGAGGCGCAGTAGCGCCTTGACGTCAGGATCGTGAGCGGCGGGATTGAGGGGATCCCAGAAGAAGATCATCACGTCTATCTTCCCTTCGGCGATGAGGGCGCCGAGCTGCTGATCCCCTCCCATGGGGCCGGAGAAGAGACAGGTGATGGGCAGCTGCGCCTTCTTGCCGAGCAGGGTGCCCGTGGTGCCGGTCGCATAGAGATGGTGGAGCTTGAGCTCCTCCTTGCGGCGCAGCACCCAGTTCAACAGCGGGGCCTTCATGTTGTCGTGAGCCACCAGGGCGACCCGCTTGTGGGGCGCCATCTCGCGTGCAATCAGTTCCATGGAATTCATCCGTAGCAAAGTGATGGGATTGGGGGCGTATCCTAATCGAAAGCGACCTGCGTCGCTGCGCCATGCATCGTAACTGTGATCGCGGTGACGGTTCAATGTGGCGCAAGGTGCGTCTCGGCAGGGGAAAGGAGGCGGGTCACGGGATACGGGAATATGGTCCAGATCTGCGAGGGCTCACGACAAGGGCTATGTGCGGTGTGCATGAGGTGCGGCGCAGAAAAAAACCCGCCTGGGCGGGTCGTTTCTCGTCGGGGATTCAGGATGATTCCGAGTGGAGCTGGGATTGCTGGTAATTTTCCAGACCGATGCGCTCAATAAGGTCGAGCTGGGTTTCCAGCCAGTCCACGTGTTCTTCTTCATCCTCCAGGATATCCTGGAACAGGTCGCGGCTGACGTAGTCCTGCACCGACTCTGCGTAGGTGATGGCCACCTTCAGGTCCGGGATGGCGTCCATCTCCAGTGACAGGTCACAGCGCAGCATCTCTTCCACCGTCTCACCGATGCGCAGCTTGCCCAGATCCTGCAAGTTGGGCAGTCCTTCCAGAAACAGCACCCGCTTGACCAGCTCGTCGGCATGTTTCATCTCATCGATAGACTCATGATACTCCTTGTGCCCGAGCCCCTTGAGGCCCCAGTCATCGTAGATGCGGGCATGCAGGAAGTATTGGTTGATGGCTACCAGTTCATTGGCCAGCACCTTGTTGAGGTGGGCAATGATTTTGGGATCTCCTTTCATCGACATTACTCCTCGTGTTCGAGCCTAGGGCAAGGATCACTAGAGCTTAGTCCAGAAAGATGACAATCAGGGGATGGCGAATCGGCACTCCTGACACGAGGAGCATTCGCTTGGGGTGACGAGGGGTCTACAGGCGAGGTATCAGGCCACTTCGTAGTAGAGTGGCGCCTGCTCCGACTCCATCTTGTCCAGCTCTGCGGCGATGATCTCCATCGTCATGCGCACGCACTTGCCACATTGGGCCCCGACTTCCAGCGATTGCTTCAGTTGCCGGAACTCGGTCTTGCCTGCCTGTACCGCCTTGCGGATCTGGTTATCTGTGATGCCGCGGCACAAACACACGTACATAATATGGACCTCATGCTGGAATGAGAGAAATCTAAATGAGAATGGTTCGTAGTGCAAAGAACGAATCGTAATAAGATCCCGTGCTTGCTACCTATTCTCCCCTTGGGGAGAATGCCACCATCAGAGAGGAGGCGAACATGCTGAAGAAACTACTCAATGCCTTGTTCAAGGGACAACCTGCCCAGCACGCCGAGGTCACACCGACCGAATATGCCGGTTATCTCATCTATCCCGAGCCCATGGCAGAGGGGGGGCAGTTCCGGCTGGCGGGTCGTATCACCAGGGAGGTGGACGGGGTCGTGCAGACCCATCGCTTCATTCGCTCCGATCTCTTCGTGAACCCCGCCGATGCCGAACGCTTCATGGTGCAGAAGGCCCACACCTTCATCGCTCAGATGGGGGATCGCATGTTTGAACCCAGGATCAAACCGGAACACAACCCGGCACCATGAGTCCTGTCGAGCTGGCCACCTTGCGCCAATCCCTTGCCCGCGCCGGTGAACGGCGTCTGATCTGGCTGGAAGGGGAGGAGGCGGACTGCATCGCCCGTGCCGAGCCCCTGCTGGGGGAGGCGGTATTCTGGTTGGGAAATGGGCCCGAACGTCACGCGCCTTTGCCCGCCGCCAAGGCATTGCAGCGGCTCGGCCAGGAGTGCGACACCCTGGTCTTCAACGCTTTCAGCGGCTTTCACCCCGATGCATTCGGTGCCTTGTCGGGCACGCTGCGGGCGGGGGGGCTGTTGCTGCTGCTGACGCCGCCCAGAGAGGCGTGGCCGGCGTATCCGGATCCGGACAGGTTGAGGCTGGTTGCCCAGCCCGAGGACGCCGCTCGGGCAGGGCACGGGTTCATCGCCCGCCTGGTGCGGCTGCTGGCGGGGGATCCTGCACTTACCTTGGATCCCCTATACAAGGGCGAGCCCTGGCATCCCCTGGATGTGAGCCGGCCATTGAGCGCGGATCAGGCCCTCGGGTTGCCCGCTATCCACAAGGTGCTTTACGGCCATCGCCGGCGCCCCCTGGTGTTGAGTGCCGATCGCGGACGCGGCAAGAGCGCCTTGCTGGGGCTGGCCAGCGCCGAGCTGCTGAGCCGGGATCCCGCCTTGAGGATAGCGGTGACGGCCCCCTCGCAGGCGACCGTCGCCACCCTCTTCGCCCATGCCGAAGCGGCGCTGGGCAACATGCCAGAGAGGCTGGCGGGGTTGAGCTATGTCTCGCCGGACCGGGTGGCCAGGGGAGAGGTGCAGGCGGATCTGCTGCTGGTGGACGAGGCGGCCGCCATACCGACACCGCTTCTGGAGGCCATGCTGGCCCGCCACAGCCGCATCGTCTTCGCCACCACGGAACACGGTTATGAGGGAACGGGGCGTGGCTTTCACCTGCGCTTCAAGCAGGTGCTGGATCGGGAAACCCCGGACTGGCAGGAGCTGCACCTGGCGGAGCCCATTCGCTGGAGCCGGCACGATCCGCTGGAGCCCCTGACCTTCCGGCTGCTCGGCCTCCACGCCGACACAGTGGCACCGCAACCACCGACGACCGCCAGCTGGCGACGGCTGGAGCAGGCTGTGCTGGCTGGCGACGAGGCCTTGCTCAACCGGGTATTCGGCCTGCTCGTGCTGGCCCACTACCAGACCAGCCCCAGCGATCTCAGGTACTTGCTGGAGGGGCCGGATCTCGACATCCACCTGCTGGGGCAGGGTGACGCGCTGCTCGGTGTGGCGCTGGTGGCGCGAGAGGGCAATATATCCCCTGCATTGGCCCAGGACATCTGGGCAGGACGGCGGCGTCCTCGCGGCCATCTGCTGCCCCAGTCGCTGCTGGCCCACGCCGGGTTCATCACGGCAGGGGAGCGCACCTATGCCAGGGTGATGCGCATCGCCATTCACCCCAGCCTGCATCGCCTGGGGCTGGGTTCCTTGCTGCTGGACAGGCTGGAGACGCACTATCGCACATTGGGGGTCGACTATCTGGGATCCGCCTTCTCCGCCAGCCCCGATCTGCTGCCATTCTGGCTCAAGGGGGGGCTGAGGGTATTGCGCATCGGTCTGCAGCGGGATGCCGCGAGCGGCAGTCACGCGGCCTTGCTGCTGAAGCCGCTGCAAGCTGAACGCCATGAGGAGCTGGCGCAATGGCGCCAGCGCTTCGTGAGCCAGCTGCCGACCCTGCTCGCGGGAGAGCTCAGGCAGCTGGATGCCGAGCTGGTCTGGCTGTGCCTGAGAGGGGAGCCGGTTGTCGGGGCGCCGGAGCTGGATGCCTTCGAGCATCAGGAGCTTGACTGCTTCGCCCATCACCACAAACCGTTCGAGCTGTGCCAGGCCACGCTGCAACGCTGGCTGGGCAGCAAGATGGCGTTGCTGGATGACCTGAGCCCCGACGAGCGTCGGCTGTTGATTGCCACCATCTGGCAATATGCGCCCTGGGCCGAACTCGCCGCAGCACAGGGTCTGGCTGGCAAGCCTGCCCTGATCAAGGCCCTGCGCGCCCTGCTGGCCAGGTTGCTGGCACCGAGGGTACCCGGGGGCTGACAGCCTTGGCGGTACAGGACATGGCGCATCGCCGAGACATGAACGAGGGGCCTGATGGCCCCTTGTTCATATCGGGTCTCTAGCCTGGCTACCTGTCTTGGGGGTGAGAGCTGTGCCGGACTGATGTGAATGCAAAGGATGGCTGAGTCGGCAGGCCATCTCGTTCGGACTGCCTGCCCATACTGCTCGGATGAGTACTGCCTCGCGTGCCGGCATTTTGGTTTTTTCCGAATATGGACTAATACTTGAATGTAAATGGCAGTTTAATAAATTTATTTATTTCAAATGGTTAGCCTTATTGGTAGTTAATGCCGTCCATCTTTTCTAACGTGCACAGGGAGTGCAATGTGGGAAAAAATGCAGTTAACCATGGCGCCTGGATGATGTGGCTTGTCAGCAGCAGCGCCTTCGCCAACGACATCTCCTTCAACATGACGCGCGGGGTGACCGCCATCAGTCAACAGGTCTATGACCTGCACATGACGATCTTCTACATCTGTTGCGCCATCGGCCTGCTCGTCTTCGGCATCATGCTCTGGTCCATCGTGTGCCATCGAAAGTCTCGCGGTGCCAAAGCCGCTCAATTCCACGAGAGTACCCGCGTCGAGCTGCTCTGGACGGCGATCCCCGTGCTGATCCTGATCGCGATGGCGGCCCCGGCGACCTCCACCTTGCTGAAGATGGAAGACACCTCCAAGGCCGACCTGACCGTGCTCGTCACGGGATCGCAATGGAAGTGGCATTACAAATATCTTGAGCATCCGGTGGCGTTCTACTCCCTGCTGGCGACCAGCAAGAAACAGATCTCGGGCGGCGAGCCCAAAAGTGACAACTATTTGCTAGAGGTAGATCAGCCTCTGGTATTGCCCATAGGCAAGAAGATCAGGTTCCTGATGACCTCGGACGACGTCATCCACTCCTGGTGGGTGCCCGCCTTCGCCGTGAAGAAAGACGCCAACCCCGGATTCATCAATGAAGCCTGGACCCGGATCGACAAGGCCGGCACCTATAGAGGTCAGTGCGCCGAGCTGTGCGGCAAGGATCACGGCTTCATGCCCATCGTGGTGGTGGCCAAGCCTGCCGGGGAGTTCGATGACTGGATTGCGAAGGTGGCGGCAGATCAGGCGGCAGCCAAGGCACAGCAACAGGCACAGGTCGCGGAGAGCATGACGCTGCCACAGGCCATGGAGCTGGGAGAAAAGATCTATCTGGGGCATTGTGCGGCCTGCCATCAGCCCGCCGGCACCGGACTGCCCGGCATCTTCCCGGCGCTCAAGGGCAGCAAGGTGACCACGCTGGCGGAGAATCGGGCCCAGCATCTGGACATCGTCCTCCACGGCAAGAGCGGCACGGCCATGCAACCCTTCGGCAAGCAATTGACTGCGCAGGAGCTCGCCGCCGTCATCACCTATGAGCGCAATGCCTGGGACAACAAGACCGGCGATCTCATTCAGGCTGCCGAGGTGCAGTCCCTTCTGAACCCAGTCGAACCCATCAAGGACAAGTGAGGCGTCGGCATGAGCGATGGAATCACGGATACCCTGCATAGCGAGCACGGCCACCAACCGGCATCGGGTCTGAAGCGTTGGCTGTACACGACCAACCATAAAGACATCGGTACCCTCTATCTGCTCTTCGCCCTGACCATGTTTTTTACCGGCGGCGCCATGGCCATGGTGATCCGGGCCGAGCTGTTTCACCCGGGCTTGCAGCTGGTTGAGCCCCTCTTCTTCAACCAGATGACCACGGTGCACGGCCTCATCATGGTCTTTGGTGCCGTCATGCCCGCCTTCACCGGCCTGGCCAACTGGCTGATCCCCATGATGATCGGTGCCCCCGACATGGCATTGCCCCGGATGAACAACTGGAGTTTCTGGATACTGCCGTTTGCATTTCTGATCCTGCTGTCGAGCCTGTTCATGGAAGGGGGAGGGCCCAGCTCGGGCTGGACCTTCTACGCGCCTCTTTCGACCAAGTACAGCGGCAACAGCACGGCGTTGTTTGTGTTTGCCATCCACATCATGGGGATTTCCTCCATCATGGGGGCCATCAACGTCATCGTCACCATCTTCAACTTGCGGGCCCCCGGCATGGGCTGGATGCAGATGCCGCTCTTTGTCTGGACCTGGCTCATAACGGCATTCCTGCTCATCGCCGTCATGCCGGTACTGGCGGCGGCGGTGACCATGGTGCTGACGGACAAATACTTTGGCACCAGCTTTTTCGATGCGGCAGGAGGCGGGGATCCCGTCATGTTCCAGCATATTTTCTGGTTCTTCGGGCACCCGGAAGTCTACATCATGATCTTGCCGGCCTTCGGCATCGTCTCCAGTATCATCCCGACCTTCTCCCGCAAGCAGCTGTTCGGTTATCGCTCCATGGTTTATGCCACCAGCAGCATCGCCTTGCTCTCCTTCATGGTCTGGGCACACCACATGTTCACAACAGGATTGCCTGTCGTGGCCGAGCTGTTTTTCATGTACACCACCATGCTCATAGCAGTGCCGACTGGAGTGAAGGTGTTTAACTGGGTTGCCACCATGTGGCGCGGTTCCCTGACGTTCGAGACCCCCATGCTGTTCGCCATCGCCTTCATCACCCTGTTCACCATAGGCGGCTTCTCCGGGCTGATGCTGGCCATGACGCCGGCGGACTTCCAGTATCACGACACCTACTTCGTGGTGGCCCATTTCCATTACGTGCTGGTCACAGGTGCTGTCTTCTCGATCCTGGCCGCCGCGTATTACTGGCTGCCAAAATGGACGGGGCACATGTATGACGAGCGGCTCGGCCAGTGGCACTTCTGGTGCTCGCTCGTCTCGGTCAATGTGCTGTTCTTCCCCATGCACTTCGTCGGTCTGGCGGGCATGCCTCGCCGTATTCCGGATTACGCCCTGCAATTTGCCGATTTCAACATGCTGATCAGCCTCGGCGGCTTTGCCTTCGGGTTGTCACAGCTTCTGTTTGTCTGGGGAGTGATCAAGTGCATCCGGGGGGGCAGGCAGGCGAGTGATCAGGTATGGGAGGGGGCGCAGGGGCTGGAGTGGACGCTCTCCTCACCACCGCCTTACCACAGCTTCAAGACACCGCCCGACATCCGGCCGGAAGAGAAGTAAGGAGGCACCATGGCACAGGTTAATCACGGCCCTCTGCTCAGAAAGCTGGCCCTGGTCGTGCTCGCCATGTTTGGTTTCGCCTTTGCGCTGGTGCCGCTCTATGACGTCTTCTGCCGGATGACGGGTCTCAATGGCAAGACCGACGCTCAGCCGGCCACGATGGAACGGGCGGTGCCCGACAGTACGCGGAGCATACAGGTCGAATTTCTTGCCCATGCGGATAGCCGGATGCCCTGGGAGTTCAGCGGCGAAACGGTGCGACTGTCGGTGCGACCGGGGGACGTGAAGCAGGTCAATTACCGGGTATTCAACCCCACCGAGCGCACTATGGTGGGCCAGGCGGTGCCGTCCGTCTCCCCCGGCCCCGCGGCAGCCTACCTGAAGAAGGTGGAGTGCTTCTGCTTCAACCGCCAGGAGTTGCAGGCAGGAGAGAGCAAGCTGATGCCGCTCAAGTTCTATATCGATCCGGCCCTGCCTGACGATATCAACACCATCACGCTCTCCTACTCGCTCTATGACATAACCCAGCCCAAGCCGACCCCGGCACTCGCCCAGAGGAAATAGCCATGGCCAAGGTGAACCAGAATTATTACGTACCTGAGCAGAGCCGTTGGCCCATCATAGGTGCCATTGCCCTGTTTCTCCTGGCTCTGGGGGCGGGACATCTGGTCAACGAGAGCGCGAGTGGCCAGGCCGGTATCGGTCGCTATCTGATGATGGCCGGGGTGGCCCTGCTGGCGTTCATGCTGTTCGGCTGGTTCCGCCATATCATCCACGAGTCCATGACCGGGCTCTACAGCGCCCAGATGGACAGATCCTTCAGGCAGGGCATGGTCTGGTTCATCTTCTCCGAGGTGATGTTCTTTCTGGCCTTCTTCGGCGTGCTGTTCTATGCCCGTCAGCTCGCCATGCCCTGGTTGGACGGAGCAGGCAGCAAGGTGATGACAGGCCAGTTGCTCTGGCCGGATTTCACGGCCCATTGGCCCCTGCTCAAGACCCCGGGAGGCACCACCACCCAGGCCATGCCCTGGCATGGCATCCCCCTTGTCAACACTGTGATCCTGCTCGGCTCCTCCGTCACCCTGCTGTTTGCGCATACGGGGCTGGAAGCGGGGAGACGGACCCGTCTCAAGGGGATGCTGCTGATGACAGTGGTACTGGGGCTGACATTCCTGTGGTTGCAGGGCTATGAATACCTTCATGCGTACCGGGAGCTGGGACTGCGGCTCGACTCCGGCATCTATGGTAATACCTTCTTCATTCTGACCGGGTTCCACGGTCTGCACGTCATGCTGGGCACCCTGTTCCTGACCATCATCTGGCTGCGCATCATGCTGAGGGATCATTTCACCCCACAGCGCCATTTCGCCTTCCAGGCTGCGGCCTGGTACTGGCACTTCGTCGACGTGGTCTGGCTCTGTCTGTTCGTCTTCGTCTATCTGCTCTGAGGTCGCCCTCAGTAGGGGCGCTGATTGGGCTCCAGCCAGCCCATCATGACGGCGAGCAGCAGAAGGACGATCACCAACAGAGAGAGGAAGACGCGGCGCCCCAGAGGGGCCGACATCTTTTGCGTGTGACCTGCGGTCATCATCAGCCAGAGGGCATGAAACAGCTGTCCGATGATGAGCAGCAGCATGAGTACCAGCACCACCTTGATCAACATGTTGGGATCCTCCGTGATATGCGTGACTTGGCAACGTGGAACAAACAACGCCCCTGGCACCACAGACGCTGGCTCGTACTCTTGTTTACTCTGGTTGTGACCGCCGGTTTGTGCAAGCTGGCGCTCTGGCAGTGGCAGCGCGGGGTGGAGAAGGCGTCTTGGCTGGAGCGGATGGCGGTGGCACAACAGGCACCGCCACAAACGCTGGCCCAGCTCGACTGGAGCGACCCGGCGTCACTGGACGGTCTGGCATTGCAGGGTGAAGTCGAGTGGGTATCTCCCTATATCTGGTTGCTGGACAACCAGGCTGCCGGGGGGGGGATCGGCTATGACGTGCTCATTCCGGTGCGAGCCCCCAACGCCTCCATTTTATTGCTGGTGAACCTGGGCTGGGTGCCCGCCCCCGCGAGCCGTGCTCAGCTGCCAAGGCCCGTTATCCCGGCCACCCTGGCGCTCGATGGCGTGTTGCGTACGGCCCCCGGCGGCCTCCTGCTGGGTCAGAATATCGAGTCCGGCCCCTATCCAAACCGGTTGCAGTCCATCAGGTCGGAGGCCCTGGGCGAGGTCATGGGAGCGCCTCTCGCAGACGCCGTGTTCTACCAGCAGCGGACTCCCTTCTTCTATCACTACCAGCCGAATGTCATGCCCCCAGAGAAGCACCGGGCTTATGCGGTGCAATGGCTCGGATTGGCGCTGGTGGTGCTGGTGGGCGGTCTGGTGCTGACGAGGAGGATGTCACCATGAATCCATGGCGTAGATGGCGCGTTCCCGTGCTCTTTAGTCTGGTGATCCTGCTGCCGGTGCTACTGGCGGCCCTGACCCTGAAGCAGGGCTGGTATGAAGCGGGCACCCGTAGCAAGGGGGTCTGGATGAATCAGGAGATCTATCTGCTGCCACCCCTCCCGTCCCAGCAGAGCAAATGGCGGCTGGTCTATCTGGCGGCCCGAGAGTGCGAGGGGCTGTGCCGCCAGGTGCCGGAGTTGATGGCGCGGATCCAGACCGCACTGGGTCGCAATCTGGACAAGCTGGAGCTGGTACAACTGCCCCCTCGAAGTGGTACGGATGGCGAGGTGAGGGTGGGCGACATGCTGCTGGTGGACTCGCAGGGGCTGGCCATACTGCGTTACGAGGTCCCTGCCAGCACGGCGCAATGGCCGCTGTTTGGCAAGTCTGTGCTGTCGGATCTGCAGCAGCTGCTCAAGTATCAGCGAGGTGTGCAATGAAGGCGGAGATCACGGTGGGGGCGGGCGACATGGCCCTGTCCGTTGCACAACCCGGAACCTGGCGTCGGCGAGGTAGCCTATGAAGATCCAGAAGATGTTGGCATCGATGGCCATAGTGCTGGCGGTGCTGGTGATCATGCTCGGTGCCTACACCCGCTTGACGGATGCCGGGCTGGCCTGTCCAGACTGGCCAGGTTGTTACGGCTCCCTGGCCATCCCCCACGCCGATCACGTCGAGCAGGCGGCCCAGCGTTACCCTGACAGCCCGCTGGTGCCTCACAAGGCGCGCAGCGAGATGGTGCACCGCTACTTGGCCGGTGTGCTGGGGTGCCTGATTGCGGCCCTGTTCGCGCTGAGCTGGCGCGCAGGCGGTAGTCTGCGTCTGCTGTCGGGTACCTTGCTGGCGCTGGTGGTGGGGCAGGCGACGCTGGGCATGTGGACGGTGACCCTGGCACTGCATCCCCTGGTCGTCACCACCCATCTGCTGGGTGGGTTCACCATCCTGACTCTGCTGTGGCTCTATCGCCTCGCACTGGCGCGCCCGTCGGCGCCCCCCCGCAGCCATCATGGCCAGGGATTGCCCTGGCTGGGGAGCGCCGCCTGTGGCGTGTTGTTGCTGCAGATTGCACTGGGAGGCTGGACGTCGGCGAACTACGCCGCCATGGCTTGCGTCGAGTTGCCATTCTGTCAGGGGGATTGGCAGGAGCAGCTGCATTGGGAAGAGGCCTTCCACCTGCCGCTGGGGCACACCAGCTATGAATTCGGAGTGCTGAGCAAGGAGGCGCGTCAGACCATCCATATCGCCCATCGTCTGGGCGCCCTGGCTACCGCCCTGCTGGTGGGCGGTTTTGCCCTCGCCCTGATCCGCCAGAGGGCTTCTCTGCGGTGGCTCGGCGGGCTCTTGCTGGTCCTGCTGCTCGCCCAGATTGCGTTGGGGCTGGCGAACGTTCATCTGGCCTTGCCGCTGGCCAATGCCCTTGCGCACAACCTGGTGGCGGCCCATCTGCTGGTGTGCTGTGTCCTGGCCCGTGGGCGCCTCTCTCGCCCCCATGGTCCTCCCGTGCTGTCGCCCGTGGTGGCCAGGAGCCGGATATGAATGGCAAACCGCTGGCACAACGTGTCGCTCCCCGGCTGTGGCGGGACTATTACCAGTTGACCAAGCCCAAGGTGGTGGCGTTGCTGCTGCTGACGGCCTGGGTGGGCATGCTGCTGGCCGAGCCGACGCAGGCCTCTCTGGGCGAGATGGTGCTGGGGTTGGGGGGGATAGGACTGCTCGCCGCCGGGGCGGCGGCCATGAATCACTCCCTTGACCACGGTATCGATGCCCGGATGCGCAGGACGCGCTGGCGCCCGGTGGCCAGGGGGAGGATAGGACCGGGGCAGGCGATGACCTTCGCCGCCTCGCTGGCCCTGCTGGGATTTGTGCTGCTTTATTGGGGGGTGAATCCTCTGACCGCCTGGTTGACCCTGGCCAGCCTCCTCGGTTATGCGGTCGTCTATACCCTGCTGCTGAAGCGGGCGACCCCGCAGAACATCGTCATCGGCGGGCTGGCGGGGGCCATGCCGCCGCTGCTGGGCTGGACCAGCATCACCGGGCAGCTCTCGGCTGAGCCCTGGCTACTGGTGATGATCATCTTTACCTGGACGCCTCCTCACTTCTGGTCCCTGGCCATCCACCGGCGTGATGACTATGCCGGCGCCGATATTCCCATGCTGCCGGTCACCCATGGCATCGGATTCACCAAGACGGCCATCCTGCTCTATCTGCTGATCCTGACCCTGGTCTGCCTGCTACCCTACCTGATAGGTATGTCCGGGCTCATCTACCTGGTCGGCAGCCTGGGGTTGAACCTCGTATTCTGCTGGCATGGCTGGTTGTTGAAGTACAGGGATCGGCCCGGTCAGGCGATGCGCACCTTCCGCTTCTCCATCTATCACCTGATGTTGCTGTTTGGTCTGCTGATCCTGGATCACCACTGGCTGTGGCGATTGTCGTGACGCCGATGGGAGCCAGGACAAGGTGAATGGCGGCTCAGTATCTGCGTACTGCCTTGACGACATAAAACAAGATGGCCCCTCAGGGCCATCTTGTTTTCAGGGAGGCAGGAGCCTAGAGCTTGACCATGATGTGGCGCGGCACAGTGTAATCTTCCAGCGCGTAGAGGGAGAGATCCTTGCCGTAGCCGGACATCTTCATGCCGCCGTGGGGCATCTCGGAGGTGAGCATGAAGTGGGTGTTGATCCAGGTGCAGCCGTACTGCAGGTGGCTGGCCACCTTGCTGGCAAGGCCGAGATCCCGGGTCCAGACCGAGCTGGCGAGGCCATAGTCCGAGTCGTTGGCCCACTGCACCACCTGCTCGGCGTCGGTGAAGCGGGTCACCGACACCACGGGGCCGAATACCTCGCGGCGCACGATCTCATCCTCCTGGCGGGCATGGGCGATCAGGGTCGGCTCGAAGAAGAAGCCGTTGCCGGGGCGGATCTTGCCACCCGCCGTCACCTCCACGTGGCCGCTGCTCTGGGCCCGTTCCACGAAGCTCGCCACCCGGTTGCGCTGCCGGTCCGAGATGAGCGGCCCCATCTCCACCCCCTCCTCGCGCGGACCGCCCACCTTGATGGAGGCCACGGCATCCGTCATGGCGGCGACAAACTTGTCGTAGATCTTGGCCTGGGCATAGATGCGGCAGGCGGCGGTGCAATCCTGGCCGGCGTTGTAGAAGCCGAAGGTGCGGATGCCCGCCACCACGGCCTCCAGATCCGCATCGTCGAAGATGATGACCGGCGCCTTGCCCCCCAGCTCAAGGTGGGTGCGCTTCATGGTGCGGGCGGCGCTCTGCAGGATCTTCTGGCCGGTGGCGATGTCACCGGTCAGCGACACCATGCGCACCAGCGGGTGCTCCACCAGCGGCGCCCCCACGCTCTCGCCCCGGCCGCAGACGATGTTGATGACGCCGCGGGGGAAGAACTCGCTGGCCAGCTCCGCCAGGCGCAGGGCGGTGAGCGGGGTCTGTTCGGAGGGCTTGAGTACCACCGTATTGCCGGCGGCGAGCACGGGGGCCATCTTCCAGGCCGCCATCATCAACGGATAGTTCCAGGGGGCGATACTGCCCACCACGCCGATGGGATCGCGGCGGATCATGCTGGTGTGCCCCTCCAGATACTCCCCGGCGAGCGGCCCCTGCAGGCAGCGGGCGGCCCCGGCGAAGAAGCGGAAGCAGTCCACCACCGCCGGCAGCTCGTCATTGAGCACCGCCAGATAGGGTTTGCCGCAGTTGAGGGATTCCAGCGCCGCAAACTCCTCGGCGTGGCGTTCGATGGCATCGGCTAGGCGCAGCAGCAGGGTACTGCGCTGGGCCGGGGTGGTGCGGCTCCACTGGGCGAAGGCGCGCTGGGCGCCGTTCACCGCCCGATTCACCTGCTCGAACGAGGCTTCGGGTACCGAGGCGAGAAGCTCGCCGGTGGCGGGATTGAGGATGGGCTCGGCCTGGCCGTCACCGGTGACGAATTGGCCGTCGATCAAGAGTTGGGTAGAGAGTTTCATGGTTGCATCCTTGCGCACGCGTTGAGTCGTTATTTGCCACTGCCGGCGACGTCCTGGCCGTCGCGGGTGAGGTAGTAGGCAAGCAGAATGGGAATGGTGGTGAAGGCCACTATGATGAGCGCCACCACGTTGGTGACCGGTCTGTCACGAGGACGGATCAGCTCCTGATACATCCAGATCGGCAGCGTGGTCTGCTGGCCGGCGGTGAAGGTGGTGACGATCACCTCGTCAAAGCTCAGCGCAAACGCCAGCATGCCCCCCGCCAGCAGCGCGGTGGCGAGGTTCGGCAGGATCACGTAGCGCAGGGTCTGGAAGCCGTCGGCACCGAGATCCATCGACGCCTCGATGAGGCTCTGGTTGGTGCGGCGAAAGCGTGCCAGGGCGTTGTTGTAGACCACCACCACGCAGAAGGTGGCGTGACCGATGACGATGGTCCAGAAGCTGAAGGGGATCTCCATCACCCCATAGGCGGAGCGCAGCGCGATGCCGGTGACGATGCCGGGCAGGGCGATGGGCAGCACCAGCAAGAGCGACACCACCTCCTGGCCGAAGAAGCGGCTGCGGGCGATGGCCCCCGCCGCCAGGGTGCCGAGCACCATGGCCACCAGGGTGGCGAGCCCGGCCACCTCCAGCGACAGCTGGATGGCGCGCCACACGTCGGGGCGGTTCAGGGTCACCTCGAACCACTTGAGGGTGAGCCCGGGGGGCGGGAACTGGTAGCTCTTGCTCTCGCTGGTGAAGGCGTAGAGGAAGATGAACAGGATCGGGAAGTGCAGGAACAGGAGGCCGCCGATGGCCGCGTACTTGAGCAGGCCGGAGGGCTGGTTCGTAGAGGGATTAGAGCGCATCGAAGGCCCCCAGACGTTTTGCTATCGCCAGATAGATGGCAATGATGAGGATGGGTACCAGCGAGAAGGCGGCGGCGAAGGGCAGGTTGCCCGCCGTGCCCTGCTGCATGTAGACCACCTGGCCTATGTACATGGTGGAGTTGCCTATGATGCCGGGGATGATGTAGTCCCCCAGCGTCAGGGAGAAGGTGAAGATGGAGCCCGCCACCACACCGGGCAGGGCCAGCGGCAGGATCAGGGTGCGAAAGGTCTGGGCCGGGGTGGCGCCGAGATCGCCGCTCGCCTCGAGCAAGGATCGTGGGATCCGCTCCACCGCCGCCTGGATGGGCAGGATCATGAAGGGCAGCCAGACGTAGACGAACACGATGAAGGTGCCGATGCGGGAAAACGAGAGCGACGGCCCGCCGATCACTGGTAGCGAGAGGATGGCGTCCAGCAGCCAGTCCAGCCCCAGGGTGTCAGCCAGCCAGCTGACGACCCCCTCCTTGGCCAGGATCAGCTTCCAGGCGTAGACCCGCACCAGATAGCTGGACCAGAGCGGCAGCATGATGCCGACGTAGAACAGGGCCCGGGTCTTGCCGCTGGTGTAGCGCGCCATGTAATAGGCCACCGGAAAGCCGAGCAGGGCGCAGGCCAGGGTCACCAGCAGGGACATGCCGACGGTGCGCAGGATCACGTCCAGGTTCTCCGCCCGCAGCAGGGCGACGAAATTCTGCAGCCCCAGCTCGTGGCGGATCTGGCCGCTGAACTCGTCCAGCCCGAAGAAGGCGTTGGAGAGCAGCATCAGCAGGGAGCCCACATAGATGATGCCGAGCCACAGCAGGGGCGGCCCCAGCAGGATGGCCAGCAGCAGGCCGGAGCGGCCATAGAGCAGGGTGGAGAGGCGCCGCAGCGGCCTGACGCGAACGGAGTCGGTAGCGTGGCTCATGGCAAGGCTCGCACTGTGGGGGGCGCTCATGGTTGAGCTCCCTGGTGGGCTGTGTGCAGGCGATGGATCGCCTGCTCCGGCCAGCTGAGGCTGACCCGGGCGCCACGGGGCAGGCGGGCCTGGCCCTCGTTGGGATGGTTGACGATAAGCTCGAGCTGCTCGCCGAGATCGACCCGGTAGCGCACGAAGGGGCCGAGGTACTCCACCTCGCGCACCTCCCCGGACCAGCCCGGTGTACCGGCCTCGGCGAGGCGGATCCGCTCCGGGCGCACCATCATCTGGCGCTCATCGCCACACAGGCGCCTGGCCTGCTCCCCCTCGAACAGGTTGACGGTGCCCACGAAGCGGGCGACGAAGGGGGTGGCGGGGGCATCGTAGATGGTATCCGGCGCGGCGATCTGCTCGATCTTGCCCTGATTGAAGATGCAGATGCGGTCGCTCATGGAGAGCGCCTCCTGCTGATCGTGGGTGACGAAGATGAAGGTGATGCCGAGCTGGCGCTGTAAGGCTTTGAGCTCGAGTTGCATCTGCTCGCGCAGCTTGAGGTCGAGCGCCCCGAGCGGCTCGTCCAGCAGCAGGATGCGCGGCTGGTTGATCAGCGCCCGGGCGATGGCGATGCGCTGGCGCTGGCCGCCGGAGAGCTGGCCGGGCTTGCGGTTGCCGACGCCGGGCAGGCGCACCAGCTCCAGCATCTCGTCCACCTTGCGATAGCGCTCCGCCTTGGCCACCCCCTTGAGCATCAGGCCGTAGCCTATGTTGTCGCGCACATCCATGTTGGGGAACAGGGCGTAGTCCTGAAACACGGTATTGAGGTTGCGATCGTAGGGGGGCACGGTGGAGCAGGGTTCACCGAACAGCCGGATCTCCCCCTCGCTCGGGTACTCGAAGCCCGCGATCATCCGCAGGCAGGTGGTCTTGCCAGAACCGCTCGGCCCCAGCAGGGTGAAGAACTCGCCGGCGGGGATCTGGAAGGAGATGTCGTCAACCGCGGCCACCTCGCCATAGTGGCGGCTGACCCGGTCAAATTGTACGGCTGTCATGGTACGTCCTTGTCTGTGGGAAGCGGGCCGGACTCCTGTCCGGCCCAGTGGTTACAGCATTGCCTGGATCAGCGGCCACCCAGGATGGCGATATAGTCCGAGACCCAGCGGTAGTAGGGCACGCAGGTTCCCTGGCTCTTGCACTGGGAGACGGGGGTGCGCCAGAAGTGCACGCGATCGAAGTTGTCGATGCCGTTGGTCTTGCATCCTTCCGGGCCCAGCAGGGCGTTGCCCTCGCAGGCGGCCGGCACCACGGGCACGGAGCCGAACCAGGAGGCGAGATCCCCCTGCAACTTGTTGTTGAGGGAGTGCTCCAGCCACTTATAGGCACAAGTGAGGTTCTTGGCCTCGCTGTGCACCATGCTGGTGTCGGCCCAGCCGGTGACGCCTTCCTTGGGCACTGTGGTAGCGATGGGCTGCTTGTCGGCGATCAGGGTATTGGCCTGGAACGGCCAGGAGCCGGAGGCCACCACCCCTTCGTTCTTGAAGTCGTCGATCTGGACGAAGGCGTCATGCCAGTAGCGTCCCACCAGCTGGCGTTGCTTGCGCAGCAGGTCGAGGGAGGCCTTGTACTGCTCCTCGTTCAGCTCGTAGGGATCCTTGATGCCGAGCGCCGGCTGGTGGGTCATCAGATAGAGGGCGGCATCGGCGATGTGGATGGGGCCGTCAAACGCCTGCACCCGCCCCTTGTTGGACTTGCCATCCGCCAGGGTTTGCTCTTCGAACACCACGTTCCAGGAGTCCGGCGCCTTGGGGAACACCTTGGTGTTGTACATCAAGATGTTGCCGCCCCACTGGTAGGGCACACCGTAATGTTTGCCGTCCACCGTGTGCCAGGGGGCATTCTGCAGCCGGGGATCAATTTTGCTGTAGCTCGGGATGAGCGCCAGATTGAGTGGCTGCACCTTGCCGCCGGCGATGAGGCGAAGGCTGGCGTCACCGGAGGCGGTCACCAGGTCGAAGCCCCCCTCGTTCATCAGCGCCACCATTTCGTCCGAGGTGGCGGCCGTTTTGACATTGACCTTGCAGCCGGTCTCTTTCTCGAAGCCGGTGACCCAGTCGTAGTTCTTGTCGGTCTCGCCACGCTCCACGTAGCCAGCCCAGGCCACGATGTTGAGCTGGCCTTCACCCTTGCCGAGGGTGGTCGGGGCGGCCTGGGTCTGGCCGGCCATCAGGACGGGGATCAGAGCCAGGGTCAGGGGGGTCAGTTTCATCTTGCTCTCCTTGCATGGGCGGGCACGGTTGTGGTGCCTCACTGACAATTAACATCATGTTAACCAGCCATGAGCGTAGGAGAAGCCGACAGTAATGAGAATTTCAATTTTTAACGGCTTAGGTATCTAAAAAATCAATATCGAGTGCATATGAATCTGATTTTTGGTTGCAGCCCCCTGGTCAGTCGCACGGGGTCTGAGTCAGCGGGGGAGGGGCTGGCGTGACCGCAGCCGGCTCTGGTCTCGCGCAATGTCGATGAACTCGCGGGCGGTCCACTCCAGTCGTGAACCCCGCCGCCACACCAGGCCGATGTCGATGGCGGGGATGGGCTCCTTGATGGTGCGGGCCTCGACCCGCTCCTGCTCCAGGGACCAGGGACGATAGGCAAAATCCGGCAGCAGGGCGAGCCCGAGCTGGCTCGCTACCAGGCTGCGCACCGCTTCCACCGAGGCGGTGCGCAGCACGATGCGCGGCGCTATGCCATAGCGCCGCAGGCCGCCACCGATGATCTGGTCCAGCTGGTCGGCGGTCAGGGAGATCATGGGCTCTTCACCGAGCGCCTTGAGGGAGAGGGTCGACTCGGCGCAGAGGGGGTGGTTGGCGGCGAGCCAGACCCGCAATGGCGAGCGGGTCAGCAGTTCGGTATCGAATGCCTCCTGGCGGATGGTGCGGTTGGTCATCAGGATCCCTACATCCACCTCGCCGTTGACGATCTGATGCTCGAGGTAGGGCTGCTCGTCCTCCTTCACCTCTATCTGCACCGCGGGAAAGGCACGGCGAAAGCGGCCAAGGGCCTCCGACAGGTAGTAGCCGGCTACCAGCGTCGTCACCCCTATGGTGAGCTTTCCCTGATCCTGCTGGGCCACCGCCTTGAGAGACTGGCTGGCCTCTGTCATGGCGCCGAGGATGCGGCGGGCGTGGAGCAGAAACTGGTGGCCCTGGGTGGTGAGACTGACCCCGCGCGGATTGCGCTCGAACAGGGGGGCGCCGAGTTCGGTCTCCAATTCGCGGATGGCGCTGGTGACCGCCGACTGGGAGATGTGCAGCTCGGCGGCGGCCCGACTGACGGAGAAGCTGTCGGCTACCGCTACGAAATAGCGGATCTGGCGAAAGGTGAAGTTCATCTGGGCATCCTGCCACGTGTGACCTGGGTGATGGCAAGCTTAACCTCGAATCGCGCCCAGACAAAAGGCGCCGTGCTGGCGCCTTTGTCGTGATTTTTCCTGCGGTTAGCGGGAACTGGCGGCTTCGATCACCGGCACCCGGGTCACCCCCTTGCCCAGATAGGCGAGGGTGATGGTCACGATGATGCAGGTGAAGCTGAGCCACATGTAGGGCAGATAGTCGAGAGTGGCCACCCCCAGCACGCCGGCCATGAAGATGCCGTTGTCGCTCCAGGGTACCATGCCGCAGGTGAGAGTGCCGCCAAACTCGGCGTTGCGGGAGAGGTTCTTGCGTGCCAGTCCCAGCCGGTCGTAGTTCTTGGCCATGATCTTGGGGGTCAGGATCAGGGACACATACATGGCGGAGCCGAACACGTTGGCCAGGAAGGCGGTGCCTATGGTGTGGCTGGTCAGGCTGCCTGCGCTGTTGATGCGCTTCTCGAAGGCGCTGGCGATGACGGAGAGAATGCCGACCTTCTCCAGCAGGCCGCCAAAGCCCAGACCGAAGATGATGACGGCCACGGATCCCAGCATGGATTCCATGCCGCCGCGGCCCAGTATGTTGTCGATGAAGTCGACGCCGGAGGTGATGGCAAACGGGCTGTAGGCGGAGTGCATCGCCTTCACCGGATCCATGTCCTGGAACAGGATGGCCCAGACCAGGCCCAGCAGGGCGCCGAAGCTGATCACCGGGAAGGCTGGCTTGCGGTTGGCCAACAGGCCCAGCACCAGCACCACGGGTACTATGGCCAGCGGGGTGATGTTGAACTGCTTGTCGAGGGCCTCCATCACCAGGTTGACCTGCTCCAGGCTGACGTTGCCGGAGTACTGCATGCCGACCACGGTGAACAGGGCTGCGGTGATGACGTAGGAGAACAGGCTGATGGGCAGCATCCCCTTAATGTGCTCCATCACGTCGACATTGGACATGGTGGAGGCCAGCACCACGGAGTCGGAGAGCGGAGAGAGCTTGTCACCGAAGTAGACGCCGGAGAGCACGGCACCGGCGACCAGCGGTGCCGGGACTCCCAGGCTGTGGCCTATGCCCATCATGGCGATGCCGGCGGTGGCGGCCGAGCCCCAGGAGGTGCCGGTGGCCAGCGAGGTGAGGGAGCAGATGATCAGGGTCGCCAGCAGGAAGATGGAGGGGTGTATCACCTTGAGGCCGAAGTAGATGATGCTGGGGACTATGCCACCGGCAATCCAGGTGCCGACCAGAGCACCGACGGAGATCAGTATCAGGATGGCACCCATTCCCTTGGAGACGCCATCGACGGCCGCCTGCTCCAGGGATTTGTAATCGTGGCCGAGCTTGATGCCGAGCCCCATGATGACGAACCAGGCGATGAACAGGGCCAGCTGGATCGGCAGATCGAGCACGCTGGTGAAGGAGAAGGCCAGGGCCAGGAAAATGGCCAGACAGGCTGACACCTGCAGCATGCTCGGCAATCGGATGTGGTTGTGTTGGTTTTGCATAGATACGTCCTAAACTCTTGCTCGCCAAGGTCGGTCCCTCTCGTCCTGTGGATACACGTATCCCGAGGGGCTCACCCAAAAGAGGGCGCAATCTACCATAAACAGAAGGTATGAAATTCCAACTTATTTATCAAAAATGTATTTTTGTTTGATAAATCTACAAAATTGTTGATCTGAACGAGGTTTCTTTCATCTCTGGGGGCCGTCGCTCAATTGAGGAAAACCCATAGAAAAGTCCGATTGCGCCCCTGCTGATTGCAAGTAATAATCATTATCATCTTTGTGCTGTGGGTATCATGACCATGATCTGGATAGTGCGCTGTCTTCTATTGGCGGGTTTGCTGCTGACCTTGGCCTGGGCTCAGGAGAGGGCATACGGTCTGTGGAGCCTGGGCTTCTTGCTGGCAGCCTGGGTCATGGTGGAACCCAGGCTGAGGCCGGCGCTGATCCTGCTGCCGGTGGCAGGTATGACGGGGGTCGTCACCCTGCTCTGGCAGCAGAGCTGGATGTAGTCAGCGAGCGGGGACGGCCTGGATCTGGTCATAGGCCCGGCGCAGCGATGCAATGACCTTCTGCTCCATCTCGGTGCGCTCGGCCTCGGTGGTGAAGTAGAGCATGTCTACCTCGTGACGGATGTAGTGGGAGGGAAGCTGATTGAGGGCCAGACAGCAGAGGTCGGCAAGCTGGTGTGCGGGCAGCGTGCGATCCAGCCCCTGTTTCTCTATTTCCTTGAGCACCAGATGTTCGTAGAAGTTGTGAATGTCGGTATCCAGGATCATATGCATTCCTTGGCATGACGATGGGCGGTGAGTCGTCAAAAGCATAGTCATAACAAGGGGTAAAAACAAAAGGCCCGTCACTTTCGTGATGGGCCTTTTGCATAATGAATGGTGCGAAGAGAGGGACTCGAACCCTCACATCCGTGGGACACTAACACCTGAAGCTAGCGCGTCTACCAATTCCGCCACCTTCGCACACTGATTTTTTCCAGCTGGTTTTTAAATGCGGTTGGAGCGCATTGCTCTGTGTTTACATGTCAGAATCATGGTGCGAAGAGAGGGACTCGAACCCTCACACCCGGGGGGCACTAACACCTGAAGCTAGCGCGTCTACCAATTCCGCCACCTTCGCACATCGGGTTATCAGTCTGGATTTACATGCTGTCTGATAAAAGCATGGTG
>NZ_JAGKRG010000019.1:0-15583 GCF_017939565.1 Aeromonas sp. SrichE-2G | reverse complement strand
CGCAGGGTGCCGAGGTTGGTGAGGTGGCGGCCGTTGATGGGGCAACTGATGGCATCGCTCAGCTGCTGGTTGTAGCTGCTCAGCTCCTGCTCCTTGCGGCTCAGATAGGGGGCCAGCAATCTGGCCTGCTTGAGTTGCAGCTGCTCCTCCGCCGTCAGGAAGCGCACACTGGTCATGTCGATGTTGACGCTGCGCTTGATGCGCCGGCCACCGGACTCTGTCATCCCCTGCCAGTTCTTGAAGGAGTCGGAGATGAGGGCATAGGTGGGGATGGTGGTGATGGTCTTGTCCCAGTTCGACACCTTGACCGTGGTGAGGCCGATGTCGGTCACCTCGCCATCGGCGCCGTATTTATCCATCTGCAGCCAGTCACCGACGCTCAGCATGCGGTTGGCGGAGAGCTGGATCCCGGCCACCAGGCCCAGGATGGGGTCCTTGAACACCAGCATCAGGACTGCGGTCATGGCCCCCAGGCCGCTGAACAGGAAGAGCGGTGACTTGCCGAGCAGCAGGGCGATCATCAGGATGCCCACCAGGATGCTGGCCACCAGTTTCACCCCCTGGAAGATACCGCGCAGGGGCAGATCCCGTCCGAGCCGGGTATGGCGGCTCACCGACAGCAGGCAGTCGAGCAGGGCAAACAGCGCCAGCAGCAGGAACAGCAGTATCCAGAGCTGGGCCACCAGTTCGATCAGCGCCAGGCTGTCGGACGCCTTGGGCAGCCAGATCTCCGCCTGGCCGAGCAGCACGGCCCCCTGCAACACGAAGGCGAGGCGATAGAAAAGGCGCTGCTGCAACTGGGGGGGCAGCCACGCCTGCTGGGCCTTGCCAAGCAGACCCACCAGGCGCACCAGCAGGATGCGGTGCAGCACCAGGTGCAGCACCAGGGCGGTCAGCAGGATGAACCCCAGGGCGATCACCAGGGCCATCATGGGTGTCACCTCGACACCGAGCCCGGACAACCAGTTGAAAAACATCTCTTTCATCACTACCTCCGCAATATCACACTGCGGTCAGGGTACGTATCTGGTCCTTCATGTCAAATGACGGGGTACTCAGCAGACGCCGAAAATGACAGCGCCCGGCAGGGCCGGGCGCTGGGTTCTAACCGGGGAGGTGTCAGCCGACCAGGCTCAGGGCATCGCGGGCGATGACCAGCTCTTCGTTGGTGGGCATCACCAGGGCCAGACGGCTGTCAGCGGTGGTGATGGGCCCTTCCCCGCCGAGCACGGCGGCGTTGTTCGCCTCCTTGTCGACCTTGAAGCCGAACAGGGCCAGACGATCCAGCACCATCTCGCGCACCATGGCGGCGTTCTCGCCGATACCTCCGGTGAACACCAGGGCGTCCAGACGACCATCCATGGCGGCGGCGTAGGCACCGACATACTTGGCCACCCGGTAGGTGAACACGTCAAGCGCACGCTTGGCACCGTCGTCGGTGGCGTAGTTGGAGGTGACATAGCGGCAGTCGCTGCTCGCCTCTGTCATGCCCAGCAGGCCGGATTCACGGGTCAGGGTGTGATTGATCTGCTCCACGCTGTAGCCGAGCTGGTCGTGCATGAAGAAAACTACAGCGGGGTCTATGTCGCCGGAGCGGGTGCCCATCGCCAGCCCTTCCAGCGGGGTCAGACCCATGGAGGTGTCGACGGATTCGCCGCCACGGATGGCGCAGACGGAGGCGCCGTTACCCAGGTGGCAGTTGATGATGTTGAGCTCATGGAGCGGCTTGCCCAGCGCCTTGGCGGTCTCTTCGGCGATGAAGCGGTGAGAGGTGCCGTGGGCGCCGTAACGGCGGATGCCGTTCTCCTTGTAGAGCTTGTAGGGCAGCGCGTAGAGGTAGGCTTCCTGCGGCAAGGTCTGGTGGAAAGCGGTGTCGAACACGGCCACGTTCTTCTCGGCCAAGGCCGGGAAGACCTTGAGGGCGGCACGGATGCCGATGAGGTGTGCCGGGTTGTGCAGGGGGGCGAACGGGATGGCGGCCTCGATGCCGGCAATCACGCCCTCATCGATGCGCACGGAGCGGGAGAACTGCTCGCCGCCGTGCACGATGCGATGGCCAATGGCCACCAGTTGCTCGGCCAGGGCGGGATCCTGGGGCAGGATGTGACCCACGATGTGGTCGAGAGCTTCCTGGTGCGCGGCACCCGCGCCCAGCATGGCGTCGCCCTTGACCCCGTGGAGTTTCCATTTGATGCGTGCATCGTCCAGATTGAAGCATTCGGCCAGGCCGGACAGCATGTCCTCGCCCGTTTCGGCGTCCATTACGGCAAATTTCAGGGAAGAGCTACCGCAGTTAAGGATCAATACCAACTTGCTCATGTTCTACATCTTCCTGTGCGTCGGCGTGATGCCGACAGTGTCGTGTCATCCAGCGATGGATGGGATTCCCCTGCCGGGGGCGTATGGTCGCAGGAGGCTGCGTCCAATTTTTCGATTCGGTCTGCGCAGTGTGCTCACTGCCGCAGGAGGGCCGGTGCGGGCGATCAGAGCCCGGCCAGCAGATCCCGATGCACCTTGACCACCAGCTTCTTCACACGAGCCGGCGGTTGGGGGGTACAGAGGGGGCGATGCAGTTCTCCCGGCCAGAAGATGGCAAAGTCGCCGGGCTGCAACGCCAGATAACTGGTCTGTTCGTCGTCGACGAACCAGAGGTCGGGATGAGGATGATCGGCGCCCTCCCGGGCATAGGCATGGGGTCCCACGCCGATCCACTCCTCCCCGCGCAGCAGCAGCTGGATGTCCAGGTACTGCTCGTGAAACTCGCCGCGGCGATCCGCAGCCGGCTCGGTCAGATCCTCGCTCACCAGGCAGAACAGCTTGAGACCGTCGATCTCCTGCTTGCCGAGGGGGGCATCCAACCAGCGTGCGACGCTCTGCACCACCTCGGCCATGATGCGGTCCAGGGGAGCGGGCAAGGGAGTGCGTTGCAGGGTATCCAGACTGCCGGTGATCATGGGGTTCGCATCCTTAGATATATCTGTGGTCTATCTTTCTGCATCAATGAAAAAGGACCCCTGAAGGTCCTTGTCTGGTGTCGCCCGCCATCCATGCGGACACGAACCGAGCCTCTCGCTACATAAGGCGTCGGGCGGCTGCTGCACAGCCCGTCCCTCGCCAGGAGATACCGCTCGTTCACCCGATTATCGTACCAGCTGAAACAATATTATTCACTACCCGATGGCCGCCAACTTTGACCAGACGCAAAAACGGGAGCATCTGCTCCCGTTTTTTTCGTATTACATTGTTATGATCGGTGCCATTCAAACCTTGTTGGCGTTCTCCACCGGCTTGGCATACATGGCGCGCCAGATGGCCTTGTGCTCTGCTGGCACCTCGGACTGGCGGGTCAGGAAGGCAGCCTGCTCGGTCGTGCTGGCCCGATTGGGGACATCCGCGGCCAGGTAATTGCCGGGGAAGAGGCGATAGCTGCTCCAGATGGCCTTGTCGATGAGCGCAGCCAGTTCGTCCGGATCGCTGAACCCCTCGGTAATGGGGGCGCCGAAGGAGACGTGTACCCGCCCCTTCTGGCCGACGATGCCCGCGACTATGCTCTCGATGTCCTCGAACTCGCCCTTCTCGTAGCTGCCGTTGACCGACTTCTCGTAGAGCTCGCGCGCCTTGGCCATGTCGGTGGGATCCAGCTCGTAGCTGATGCTGACCGGCACGATGTTGAGGCTGCGCATGTAGTCGACGAACTCGATCTTCTGCTTCTTGCCGTCCACGTAGAACATCTTGAGGATGGCCGGATCCGTCTTGTCGTCCCCGTCCTTGGCGCGCCCTTCCTTCTGGGCGATCCAGATGGAGTGCCCCTCGTGTACCGACTGGCCGATGTAGGCCGACAGCTCGCCGAGCGCCTTCATCATCTCCCGCGGCCCCTTGGCGGAGCGCTTGACGATGAAGCTCTTGTTGAGCTTCATCAACTCGGTGGCGCAGGGTTTGCGCAGCAGGTTGTCACCGATGGCGATGCGCACGGTATCGAAACCGTGGGTGTGCAGTCCCCAGTTGACGAACGCCGGATCCATGGCGATGTCCCTGTGGTTGGAGACGAACAGATAGCCCTGCTCCTTCTTCAGGTGTTCGAGCCCGGAGAAGCTCACCCCCTGGGTGGAGGTGGCGATCATGCGGGTCATGTAGCGGGTCACCCCCATCTGCACCTGATGGATGGTGCTGACCTTGGCCCACTTGTGGCGCAGGAACTGGCGGATCAGCGGGCGGATGGCCCAGCCCAGCCAGCTCATCAGGGAACCGAAACGGTATTTGGCGATGGCACCGATAAACTCGTCATCCTGGATCAGCCGCTCGATGGCCGCTGGCACTTCATCATCGCGATAGGGGCGAATGTCCGCGAATCTGTCTACTTCAGTCACAATGTCTGCCTTGCATGTATGGAGTCGCGACCAGCAGCTGCCGGCCGGGAAAATTCAGGGCGCAATTTTACACGCTTTTGGGGTCTGGGGTATGAGGCGCATACAGATAGTGCGATCTTGCCGTGAAAAAGCGCCTCCCGTCGCCGGGCAACGCGTCAAGACGCTCCCTGCAACAAGCAGGCTGACAGGCCGTTGTCACCTAGACGGCGGGGTTGAGGAGCGCGGTGAGGACGTGATCCTCCCAGCGGCCGTTGATCATCAGGTAGTCCTTTGCGTACCCCTCCCGCTCGAAGCCGAGCCGTTCGAGTAGGGCGCCGCTGCGCAGGTTCGCCGGCATGTAGCCGGCCATGATGCGGTGCAGGCCGCGCTCCCGGAACAGGTAGTCGATGCCGGCCGTCACCACCTCGTGCATCAGTCCCTGTCCCTGATGGGCATGGTCGATGGCATAACCCAGGTGGCACGCCTTGAACATGCCCATCATGATGTTGGTGAAGTTGCAGGTGGCGAGCACTCGCTCCCCCCGCAGATCCAGGGCCGCCAGCTGCACGGCGCTGCCATCGAAGAACTGGCCGTAGCCGTCGCGCAGCCGCGCCTGCCAGTGGGCCAGGGTATAGAAACTTTCATCCCGCCTGGGCTCCCAGGGGGCGAGGTGGGTGCGATTGCGCAGATAGAAATCCAGCATCAGGTCGGCCCGTTCCGGGGGCAGCACGGTGAGCAGGGTGCGGGCCGTGGTGATATGGGGCAGCGTCGTCATCTCTCCCCCCGGACGTGGGAAGCGGGCAAAAAGGCCATCAGAGATCCCTCAGCCTGAGCCACTCGTCCCGCAGCAGGCCGTAGTGCACGTGATCCACCACCCTGTCCGCCAGTCGCTCCGCCCGCCGGGTCACCCCCTCCTGCACCATGCCGAGCCGCTCGCACACCGCCCGGCTCGCGTCGTTCTCCTGGGCGGCGCTGATCTCCACCTTCTCCATCCCCATCTCCTCGAAGGCGTGGTGGATCAGGGCCTGGCAGGCCCGGGTGATGATGCCGTGCCCCTGCCAGCGTTCCGCCAGCCAGTAGCCGATGCTGACCTTGGCCAGCCCGTGATCGATCTGGTTGTAGCCGATGACGCCGACTACCTCCCCCTGATACTCGATGGCCGTGGTCAGCCCCTCCCCCCGGGCGAATTTCTCGATGGCGTGGCGAATGAAGGTGGCGCTGTCGGAGGGTTGCTGGATGTGGGGCACCCAGGGCAACCACTGGGTGAGGTAGTCGCGGTTGCGCTGGCAGAGGCGAAACAGCTCGCTGGCCATGTCGGGTTGCAGGAACAGGAGCGCCAGCTCGTCATCCAGTTGCCATGAAAACATCGCCACTCCCCCCTGCGTTGACTCGGCGTGCGCCGTCATGGGAGCCAATGTAGTCAATCAATCCCTTGTTTGACAAGGACTTTCGGCCCGCTCTCCTCGCTGGCAACCCCCAGATGGAGCGCCCCGTCCGGCCGGATTATTGAGCTTGTCATCAATCCCGCCCATTTTTGGTGAAACACTCTACCAGCCAGGCATTTACTGGACGATTAACATCGCAGAAGTATGTTCTGCTGCCTGTTTTCGCCGATCTGTTACAAATGACAGGCAGCCATTTCGTCCCTTCCCACTAGTGTAAGAGCGCCGGGCAACAGACCCGGTGTGTAATCTTCATCGACTAAGGAAAGACGAGATGAACAAAGTCTATTTGGCCGTGGTACTGGCCTGCTGGGGAAGCGCCGCCATGGCGGCAGAACAGGTGGAAGTAAACCAGGTCGCCGGCCTGCTGGGGGCGCCGAGCGGTGCCGCCGGGGTCAGTGCCCTCGCGGGGGATGGCGAGTTTCGCCAGGTGCGGGCGGTCAAGCTGCCCAATGGCCAGCAGCGGGTGCGCTATGAGCAGACCTGGCACGGCATTCCGGTCTGGGGCCAGGTGCTCGTGGCCGAGCAGTCCCTCGGCGGACAGATCAGCCAGGTCTCCGGCACCATGCTGCGCCAGATCGAGACCGATCTCGCGAGCCCGACCGCCTCCCTCTCTCCCGCCGATGCCGCCAGCAAGGCGCGTGCGGGGGCCAAGGGCAGCAACGAGCGGGTCAAGCTGTTCGTGATGCAGGATGACGCAGGCCAGGCCCGTCTGGTCTACCTGGTCTCCTGGCTCGCGGCGAGCGAGGAGCCAAGCCGCCCCTTCGTCATCATCGACGCCCAGAGCGGCAGCGAGATCAAGCGCTGGGAGGGGATCAACCACAAGGACGCCACCGGCCCGGGCGGCAACCTCAAGACCGGCAAGTATTTCTACGGCGCCGACTTCGGCCCGCTGCAGGTGGACGACAACTGCCGGATGACCAGTGCGAACGTCGATACCCTCAACATGAACCACGCCACCACGGGGGGCGCCGTGCACCAGTTCACCTGCCCGGAGAACACGGTCAAGGAGATCAATGGCGCCTACTCCCCCCTCAACGATGCCCACTACTTCGGCAACGTGGTGTTCGACATGTACCGCAACTGGTACAACACGGCGCCGCTGAGCTTCAAGCTCAAGATGCGGGTGCACTACAGCCGCAACTACGAAAACGCCTTCTGGGACGGTAGCCAGATGACCTTCGGAGACGGTGCCACCACCTTCTACCCCCTGGTGAGCCTGGACGTGGCGGCCCACGAGGTGAGCCACGGCTTCACCGAACAGAACTCGGGCCTGGTCTACTCCGGCCAGTCGGGCGGCATCAACGAGGCCTTCTCCGACATGGCGGGGGAAGCGGCCGAGAACTACATGAAGGGCAGCAACGACTGGCTGGTGGGGGCCCAGATCTTCAAGGGCAACGGCTCATTGCGCTACTTCGAGGATCCGACCCGGGACGGCAAGTCCATCGGACATGCCAGCGACTACTATGACGGCATCGACGTGCACCACAGCTCCGGGGTCTACAACCGCGCCTTCTACCTGCTGGCCAACACCAGCGGCTGGAACACCCGCAAGGCGTTCGAGGTGTTCGTGCTGGCCAACCGCCTCTACTGGGGTGCCAACACCACCTTCGATCAGGGCGCCTGCGGCGTGACCAGGGCGGCCACCGATCTCGGCTACAGCCTGAGCGACGTGGCGGCCGCCTTCACCACGGTCGGCGTCAATGCCTCCTGCGGTACCACGCCGCCGGCGGGCAACGTGCTGCAAAACGGGGTACCGGTGACCGGCCTCGCCGCCGCCAAGGGGGGCAAGCTGAGCTACACCATCGACGTGCCGGCCGGCAAGAGCCAGCTCGTGGTCACCAGCAGCGGCGGCACAGGGGATGCGGATCTCTATGTGAAGTTCGGCTCGGCTCCGAACAGCACCAGCTATGACTGCCGTCCCTACAAGAGCGGCAACGCCGAGACCTGTACCCTGAACGCGCCCAAGGCGGGCACCTGGCACGTGCAGCTGAGCGGCTTCAGCGCCTTCTCCGGCGTGACCCTCAAGGCCAGCTACTGAGCCCGACAGGCAGCGAATAAATGAAGAGCGCCGGCCTGAACCGGCGCTTTTTTATTCCCGTTTCCCCGACCAGCGTCTGGCCAGGGAGCGCGCCGCCTCCAGCACCCGCTCCTTGGCGGGATTGGGACGCTTGCCACTGCGCCAGGCCATCATCACGTCCCAGTGATCCGGCGGCAGATCCACCACGTCCAGTTTCACCAGGCGACCGAACTCCAGATCCCGGGTGATGGCGAGCGCCGGCATCAGGGTGATGAAGCCGTGCTCCAGCGCCAGCTCTCGCGCCGCACTGGCGGGCTGGATGGCGTGCAGCGGGCTGGCGACCTGGCGCAGCAGCCGTAGCTGCAGGATCAGCTCGTCACAGCCGGTGCCCCACTGCTGGGGGGCCAGCCGCTCGTTGGCGATGTCCTGCAGGGTCAGCCCCTGCCGACCGGCCAGGGGGTGGGTGGCGCAGGCCACGGCGATGATGGGGGAGCGATAGAGCAGCTCAAGCTGGATGCCGGCGATGGCGGGACACTTCAGGATGAAGCCGACGTCCGTCTCGCCGGTCAGCAGCTCCTGCATTATGATGCCGGAGTGATCCGTGTTGCAGCGGATCTCGAAGGTCTCATCCACCAGGGCCAGCAACAGGGGGCCGAACACCGCCGTGGTCAGGGAGGGCAGGCAGGAGAGCCGGATCCGCGGCAGGGCGGGCGCCCCCTGCATCGCCAGCCGCCCCCCTTCCAGCGCACTCAGGGCCGCCATCGCCGCAGGCAGAAACTGCTCGCAGGCCGGGGTCGGGGTGGCCCCACGGCGGTGGCGGCGAAACAGGGACTGGCCTAGCTCCTGCTCCAGCACGGCGATCCGCTGGCTCACCATGGGCTGCGACCAGCCACGGATGGCCGCCACCTTGCTGAAGCTGCCACGGTTGGCCACATCCAGCAGCAATTGCAAATCATCGAGTGTCATAGCCATAACCAAATCCAATATGAAATATAGCCAGTTGTCGGCTACCACTATATCTGGCGCCCCACCAGAATAGCAGCATCAATCGTCATCATATGGCAATACGCCATCGAGTCAGGGACCTGTCATCGTCCTTGACTCTCTTTGGTGACGGCGCCATTCGGCGATGAATAAAACAACACAACAATATCAACGGAACGAACAGAGGTAACAGGATCATGGTGGAGCGGGCGAGGCGGTTGGGGCGGTGGTTCTTGGCATTGGATTCCCTCCTGGTGATCCTGGGATTCTTCGTGGTCATGCCCATGATCAGCCTGCGTTTCGTGGACCAGCTCGGCTGGGCCGCCGGGGTGGTCGGGCTGGCGCTGGGACTGCGTCAGCTCACTCAGCAAGGGCTGGGGGTGTTTGGCGGCTCCCTGGCCGACAAGTTCGGGGCGCGCCCCCTCATCGTCTGCGGCATGCTGCTGCGGGCGCTGGGGTTCGCCAGCCTGGCCTATGCCGAAAGCGGGCTTGAGCTCATCCTCTCCTGCATCATCTCGGGGCTCGGTGGCTGCCTGTTCGATCCCCCCCGGGCCGCCCTGGTCATCAAGTTCACCCGGCCACGGGAGCGGGGCCGCTACATCTCCCTGCTGATGATGCTGGAGAGCGCCGGCGCCGTGGTGGGGGCCCTGCTCGGCAGCTGGCTGCTGAACTTCGACTTCGAATATGTCTGCCTGCTGGGTGCCGGTCTGTTCGTCTGCGCGGCCCTGTGCAACCTGCTCATCCTGCCTCCCTACAAGCTCTCGGTGCGACCGACCCCGATCCGCGACGGCCTGGGCCAGGTACTGGCGGACAAGGCGTTCTGCCGACTGGTGCTGATCCTGAGCGGCTACTACGCGCTCTGGGTGCAGGTGATGCTGATCTTCCCCATCCTGGTCAAGCAGATGGCGGGCAGCACCACTGCGGTGGGCTGGATGTATACCCTGGAGACCGCCATCTCCCTGGCCCTGCTCTACCCCCTCGCCCGCTTCGGCGAGCGCCACTTCAAGCTGGAGAATCGCCTGATGGCCGGGGTATTGCTGATGACCACGGGGATAGGCCTGGTCGCCTTCGCCACCACCCTGCCCGCGGTCTTCCTGCTGCTCGCCTGCTTCTACCTCGGCATCGTCATCGCCGAGCCGGCGCGGGAGACGCTGATGACCAAGCTCGCCCAACCCGGTGCACGCGGCAGCTACATGGGGTTCAGCCGCCTGGGGCTGGCGCTCGGGGGCATGACTGGCTATGTCGGCGGCGGAGCCCTGCACGACTACGCCATGGCCCAGGGGCAACCCTGGCTGCCCTGGCTGGTGCTCGGCACCGTCGGGGTCACCACCCTGCTGCTGCTGGCCAACTGCTTCCAGCGCGGCTCTCGCCTCGCCAGGGTCAGCGCCTGACTCCTTGAGCCATCACGCTATCCACCCCGGGCGCCCCTCTCTTGAGGGGCGCCCTCTTTTTATCCTCTCTTTGAATGGCCCTCCCTCTCTGATCCGCCACATCCACCCGAAAGCGCCTATAAAAAAAGCGGCAGATTGCTCTGCCGCTTTTTGACCATCTGACCGGATTACTTGTCGATATCCAGCATGTTGTTTTGCAACATGAAATCGATGACCTGGTTGGCTGTCGTCCCCGAACCGCCCGTCAGGGTATCGAAGGTGTGGTTCATCAGCACTATCTCCTGGGTCACCGGCGCAGCGCTGCTCTCCTTGACCTGCAGGTGCACCCCCTCGTTGTCCTGGAACACCGAGAGCAGGCTCTTCAGGGAGCTCTCGGTCTTGCTGCCATCGCTGTCGAGCAAGTCGCTGAGATCCAGCTTGTCCCCTTCCGACTTGCTGAAATCGACGATGTAGTCCTTGGCCACCTTGCCGGTCTCGGTATCCCCCTTCAGCCAGGTGAAGGTATCGGCACCGCCATCACCTCGCATGACATCATTGCCGAGGCCACCAATCAGGATGTCATTCCCCAAGCCACCACGCAGGGCGTCATTGTGGCTACCGCCATCGATATAGTCATCACCCGTATGACCAAACAGGATATCAGAGCCAGATTGTCCGTAGATCTTGTCATTACCACTGCCACTATTGACAACATCAGCCCAACGGCTGCTGACATCCACACTCAGCAGCAGACCATCAGCATCCAATATGGCATCCGAACCGGAAAGGCTCCCGGTCATGATGTGGTGCGCTTTCAACTGATCTGCGGTGAGTTGCAAGCTGTCGTCGGTACCGAACCCTTCCGCCCCAGTCTTGCCTGCGTAGATAATGTCATTGCCACTGCCGGTTTCAACATGATCATTGCCCGCGCCACTGCTGATTATCTGACCCGAGTTCCCCTTGTTGTAACTCACCCCGGTACGAACATAGTCAGTTCCACCGCTGCTGGTTGTGATTTCACCCAGCAGACTCCCACCAAAGAACACATCGAGTCGATCGGGGTTTGCAGCCTTCTCACCATTGCGTACCACTATTGTATCGTTAAGGTCAGTGCCATCCACTGTGAGCGGGAGGTGAGCCGGCACACCATTGCTGTCAACCGGGTTGACACTGATGGTCAGCATGCTGTTAGTGGTATCCCCATCACCATCACGCACGCTATAGCTGAATACCTCGCGCGCATCGGCTGGGATCTGGCTGCCGTTTTTGGTGACCTGATAGGTGTAAGCACCGTTGGCCAGTATGGTCAATACCCCATACAAGCCAGCCACCTGGCTCCCAGCACCGTTGCTGTAGGTCGTGGCGTTGTTACCGGCCCCATAACCAATGACGGTCAAACCACCATCTGCACCCGCCAGATCATTGTTCAGCACGTTGCCCGTGGTCTGCGGTAATTCATAGCCTGAGCCTTCCACTAACTTGACGATCAAATCGAAGCTGTTGCTCGCATTTTCATTGGTGTAAATAGTCTTCACCACGTTACCGCTTGCATCACGGAAACCCAACACCTCGAAGCTGTAGACCTTGCCTTCAAAGTTGAAGCTCGCAGTCGTAGTCCCTATGGTGATCATATCCCGCGAATCAGCCCAGTTATTCGGTGTTTCGTTGTGGCTAAAGTTGATGGTCACGGTAACCGGCGTCACCTTGCCCGAAGCATCGGTCACCGAGAAGGTCGCCTGCATGGTAACCCCTGTGATCGAGGTCCCCGAGCTAACTGGATAGTTATAATGAGTGAAAGTACCCAGCTTGATCTCTTCGTTCAGCGGGATCTGACCATTCAAAGCAGCATCGTTATCGACAAATCCATATCCGGATTTCGTATCATTCTTGCCGCCCCAACGGATCTGATCCTTGGCCGAATCGTTATCCGAACTATCGAAATAATCCAGATTCTTGCCGCCAATGGCACTAACCCAGGATGCTTCGATACCTGAGAACAGGAACGAATCCACCACTACGTCGATCCTGGCGTCATCCACCACGGCAACCGGTACGTCATCACGCACCGCCAGCTCAAACGAACCGGAGGTGGTGTCACTCCCGGGCTTGCTCGCCTCATAATTGACGGTGAAACGAAGTTCATCCTGGCTGGTCAACACGCTGCTCTGGCCATCCACTACATGGCTAAGCGGCTTAAGCAGAGTAAAGGTATAGCTCGGCGGATTTGCACTGTTATCCACCGTCACGGTAAAGGCCACATTAGCGGGATTGGTGCCAAAGTACCCTTTGAGCCCAGCGCCATCCTGAATCACGTTGACGGGCTGTCCATCAATACCCGTGATCCCGCTCAGACCAGTGATACTCACCAGTTTGAGCTGTACGCCAGTGACGTTGCTACCATTGCCATCAGTCACCAGCAGTGATTGAGTCACAGAAAGCGGGCCGCTAGCAGGCGCACCAACAGGCTCCGGCAAGTATGCGTTACCACCCGGCAAACCATCCTCATCCAACAAACCACCGCTCAGTCGAACGGAGAGATCGTTATCGATGATGGTCCCGGTGCCAGAATGACCACCCACAGTCAGGTTCAATGTTTCGCTCTGTTCTGCCAGTTTGTCATTCACTGTCGGCACTGACACGGTGAAGCTCGTCACACCAGCTGGTACTGAGATTTTGCCTGTGCTGCTGTTATAGGTAACACCGTTACTAAACTGCAGATTTCCCCAGTCAGAGTTTGAGGCGGCATGAGCACCACTACCCGTGATTGAGAGGCTGTACTCAGTCACCACGTTGGTCGCACCGCTCAAAGTAACCACATGCTGCAAGGTAGCCCCTTCAACAACAGTGCCACTCGATACGCCAGTCACATCGGGACGCATCAGCGGATTGACAGCAAAGCTGCCTTGCGAGCCATCACCATCGCGATCATAGGCGTAGAAGGTGAAGTCGATGTCGCCATCACCAACCGGGCGCTGCATCTCTGCATACTGGAAGAATTCCCACTTACCGGTGGCCGGAGTGAACTCCAGACGGAATATCAGGGTGCCATCGCTGGTCTTGCCGAACAAGGTATTGGCCAACAGGGAGGTAGAGATTGCCGCACCACTGGCCGTGGTTAGTCCGGTCTCGGAGGAGCCGATCAACTGCATCGCCCCCTTGCCGTCTGCCCCCCATTGCGGGGTCACTGTGCCCGAGCCATAGGCAATGGCCTGCGCCGTGTTGGCACCGAGAAACTCGATGCTCTTCACCGTCAGGTCACTGTTGTCGCTGGTATTGGTGTTGCCGTTGTTGGTGGCCTTGATGACCATGGTATCGAAGCCGCCCTGCTGCACCTGGAAGTTCTGGTTGAATTCCCCGCCTGCCGCCGTCGAGTTGAATACCAGGGTATTGATCAATACCCCTCCGCGATAGAACTCTACGACCCCGCTCTCCAGTTCGCCGCCAAACATCTGGCTGAACTTGATGTTGGCGCCATAGGCCACCTTGCCTGCATCCAGCTTGATGATCAGTTGCTCGGACGCCGATTTACCATCGGCGAAGTGGCGGAAATCGATCTCGTTGGCAATGTTGTGGTAGGGAGATGCCACACTGGCAACCCCCAGCCCGGCGCTGGAGCCATTGACGCTCGCCGCAATCAGCGTCGGGTCGGTTGCCGACTGGAAGCCCAGGGCACTGATGGTAAAGCCCGCCATATTCAGGGTGCTCTGGTTGCCACTGTACTTGGTCAGGTCGAAAAGCCCGGTCAGCACGTTCGGAATATCGGTCTTCACCACGGAAACGGCATCGCTGTTGCCGGCAATGGGGGAGTCGTCCTCGACGATAACATCCAGAGTGTCCTTGGTGACGCCGCTGCCATCGGAAACCTCCACATCCAGCTGGAACGACAGCTTGTCTTCCGAGGTCGTATCCCCGTGGTCGAGGGGGCCCTTGAGGGTCACGTCATAGGTCCACTCTCCCTTGCCGCTGGTATTGGGTGCCGTCAGCTTGACCTCGACCACAGCCTTGTAATCGGCGCCGCCAATCGCCCCCGTGTACCCAACCAATGTCTTGCTGCCCGGGTCCCAGCTCCACTGGACCTTGGCCCCACCGGATGTAAGTCCGTTGGACCCAGTCGGCCCGTTCAGGGAGATGCTGAGGGTACTGCTATCCACGTCACCCACGGAAAGAGTACCGGACGCTTTGATGACGTTGGTGGTATCCGGGTTGCCGGCCGTGTCAGCAATGCCGTTTGCCAGCCCCTCCTCGGAGACGACAGCACCGTTGGAGATCGTCAGCGTCGGCATATCGTTGACCGCATCCACCTTGATGGCCACGGTTGCGGGGCTCGCATCCACGGCGCCGTCGTTGTCCACCGCCGCATAGTTGAAGCTGGTGTTGCCGTTCCAGTCCGCATTCGGAGTGAAGGTGAGCTTGCCGGCGTCCGCCACCGCAATGCTTTGATCCACAGTCACCGCCACCCCGTTAAGATAGAGGATGCCGTTGGCAGGCAGGCTCTTGATGGTGAAACTCACCACGCTGCCATCGATGTCGCTGCCACTGAGGGTCGGGATGGCGATGCTGGCGGCATCTTCCAGACCGTTTGCCTGCTTGCTCGCCGTCTCCGGCGCGTCATTCAGGATCTGCGCGTTGTCGCTGCCCGGCAGGGAGACGTTGCCCGCCTTGTCGGTCTGGGTCGCCGTCACCGTCAACGACTTGCCGTTGGCCGGGGTCGTTTCCGTCCAGCTGATGGTGCCGTTCTGATAGCCGTAGCTCTTGCCATTGTTTGCCAGCAGGGTGCCATCGGCCTTGAGCGTCAACTGGACAGTGCTGTTCACCCCGCCATTGTTGATGGTCAGCGTCACCTTGCCGCCCGCAACCAGGTCTGCGTGATTGATCCCGGCGCGTACCTGGATCTGATCATTACCAATCTCGGCCTTGGTCAGCATCTGGTCATTGTTGGTATCGTCCACGATAACCACGGTCGGCGCCGCGGTGGCGGTGGTGTCGCCCATCACCGCGCTGTCCTGGCCTTCCGGCGAGACGTTGCCCGCCTTGTCGGTCAGGGTTGCCTTCACCTCGATGCTGCCGCCGTCCGCCGGACGCGGGTATTCGAAGGTCAGGTGCTGGCCGTCAATCTGCGCCTGGGTCAGGGTGATCGGCGCCTGGCCGGTGACGTTCAGCACATCCCCCGCCACCGCGCCCGCCGGCAGCGTGACCTGCACGCCCACGGTACCGCTGATCTCGCTGTTGCTTATGGTGCCGTCGTTGTTGCTGTCTTCGGTGATCTCGACCGTCGGCGCAACTGGCGCCGTGGTGTCGACCCCGTAGCCTTCGCTGTCGGTCGCGGTGGCGCTGTTGCCCGCCGCGTCGGTGCTGGTCACGCTGGCCTCGATGGTGCGGTCGGTGTCCGCCGCCAGGTCGCTGCCCGCCACCAGGATGGTG
>NZ_JAGKRG010000018.1:0-289 GCF_017939565.1 Aeromonas sp. SrichE-2G | reverse complement strand
CCAGGGCTACACACGTGCTACAATGGCGCGTACAAAGGGCTGCAAGCTAGCGATAGTGAGCGAATCCCAGAAAGCGCGTCGTAGTCCGGATTGGAGTCTGCAACTCGACTCCATGAAGTCGGAATCGCTAGTAATCGCGAATCAGAATGTCGCGGTGAATACGTTCCCGGGCCTTGTACACACCGCCCGTCACACCATGGGAGTGGGTTGCACCAGAAGTAGATAGCTTAACCTTCGGGAGGGCGTTTACCACGGTGTGATTCATGACTGGGGTGAAGTCGTAACAAGG
>NZ_JAGKRG010000016.1:0-43362 GCF_017939565.1 Aeromonas sp. SrichE-2G | reverse complement strand
CAAAAATTGTTTTTGATGCTCGATGCTGTGAGTGCCCACACAGATTGCTTGATTCAAATTGTTAAAGAGCGACGCAGCTTTTGGCTGCTGCGGGAGTGGCATTCTACTCAACCGCCTTCTCGAGTCAAGCCTTATTTTTACAGGCTTTTCGAGGCTACCGACTTGGCTTTCTGCGTTGCCGCTTGCCGTGTCGATGGAGGCGCATTATAGGGAGCGAATTCGTTCTGGCAACCCCTCCCCTGCAATAAAATTGCAAAAAAGCACACTTTTTTAGTTATTCACCTCCAAGCACAGCTTTTATACAAACTTATCCACAGAAACGGGTGCCAAGTTGCTAGAATGGCCGAAAACAAGGAGGCCAAGATGGACTTGCGACTGAGACCTTACAAGGGGAAACGCCCGCAACTGGGCAAACGGGTATATGTGGACCCCTGCGCCACCCTGGTGGGCGACATCGAACTGGGCGACGATGCCAGCATCTGGCCCATGGTGGCCGCCAGAGGGGACGTCAACCACATCCGCATCGGCGCGCGCAGCAACATTCAGGACGGCACCGTGCTGCACCTGACCCGCAAAAGTGCCAGCAATCCAACCGGCCATCCCCTGTTGATCGGCGAGGATGTCACGGTCGGCCACAAGGCGATGCTGCACGGCTGCACCATAGGCAACCGGGTGCTGGTCGGCATGGGTGCCATCCTGCTGGACGGGGCCGTGGTCGAAGATGATGTGATGATAGGCGCAGGCAGCCTGGTACCACCGGGCAAACGGCTCGAGGCCGGCTTTCTTTATATGGGCAATCCCATCAAGCAGGCGCGCCCCCTCAAGCCAGCCGAGATCGCCTTCCTCAAGACCTCGGCCGACAACTATGTGCTGCTCAAGGACGAATACCTGCAAGAGGCTTGAATCCTATCAGCCACAAACAGGAAGCCCGGCATGATGCCGGGCTTCGCGTCTTATATAGCTATATAGGTGTCGATGACGACTGCCAGAGATCAGTGGGCCTGATCCCAGTTGTCACCGGTGCCCGCCTCAACCACCAGCGGCACATGCAATTCGGCAGCGGCTGACATCTTCTCCTTGATGAGCGCGATGTACTCCTCCAGCTTCTCTTCGCGGATCTCGAACACCAGTTCATCGTGCACCTGCATCAGCATGCGGATCGACTGGTCTTCAATGCCCCGGATCCAGCCGTCCACGTTGATCATGGCGCGCTTGATGATGTCGGCGGCCGTGCCTTGCATGGGGGCGTTGATGGCGGCCCGTTCGGCCGCCTTGCGCAGACCGGCGTTGCGGGACTTGATGTCCGGCAGATAGAGGCGGCGACCAAACAGGGTTTCGACATAGCCCTGGGCTTCCGCCTGCTGGCGAGTACGCTCCATGTACTCCAGCACGCCCGGGTAGCGCTCGAAGTAGAGATCCATGTACTTCTGCGCCTCAGCGCGGCCGATCCCCAGCTGCTTGGCCAGACCGAAGGCGCTCATACCGTAGATGAGGCCGAAGTTGATCGCCTTGGCGCTGCGACGCATGTCGCTGGTCACCGCATCAAGTTCAACCCCGAATACCTCGGCGGCGGTCGCCTTGTGGATGTCCTTGCCCTCGGCGAAAGCGGTCAGCAGTCCCTGGTCACCGGAGAGGTGGGCCATGATCCGCAGCTCGATCTGGGAGTAGTCCGCGGCCACCAGCTTGTAACCGGCGCACGGGATGAAGGCCTGCCGAATGCGACGCCCCTGTTCGTTGCGCACCGGGATGTTCTGCAGGTTGGGATCGGTAGACGAGAGCCGCCCGGTCGCCGCCACCGCCTGATGATAGGAGGTGTGCACCCGCCCGGTCTGCGGCTTGATCATCAGCGGCAGCTTGTCGGTGTAGGTGGATTTGAGCTTGGCCAGGCCACGGTGCTCCATCAGCAGACGCGGCAGCTCATAGGTCTCCGCCAGCTCGGCCAGCACCTCTTCCGCGGTGGAAGGGGCTCCTTTCGGAGTCTTCTTGATGATCGGCAGCCCCAGCTTGGTAAAGAGGATCTCCCCCAACTGCTTGGGCGAGGAGAGGTTGAACTCCTGCCCGGCCAGCTCGTGGGCCTGTTTCTCCAGCTCAGCCAGACGCACTTCGATCTCCTGGCTCTGCTGGTGCAGCAGCTTGGGCTCGATGGTGGTGCCGAGCCGCTCCATCCGCGCCAGCACCGGCAGCAGCGGCAGTTCGATCTCGCTGAACATCTTGGCGAGACCCGGCTCGGCAGAGAGCTTGCCCCACAGCGTCTGATGCAGACGCAGGGTGATGTCGGCATCTTCCGCCGCGTAGGGGGCCGCCTGCTCCAGTTCAATCTGGTTGAAGGTGAGCTGCTTGACCCCCTTGCCGGCGATATCCTCGAACGAGATGGTCTCGACGTTCAGATATCTGCGAGCCAGCGAATCCATGTCGTGGCGACTGGCGGTGGAGTTGAGCACATAGGACTCGAGCATGGTGTCGTAGGCGATGCCCTGCAGCTCGATGCCGTGGTTGAGCAACACGTTGCGATCGTACTTGAGGTTCTGCCCCACCTTGAGGCGGGCCGGATCTTCCAGCAGCGGCTTGAGCTTGCCGAGCACCACGGCCTCGGTCAGCTGTACCGGCGCCCCCAGATAGTCGTGACCGAAGGGCACATAGGCCGCCTTGCCCGGTTCGATGGCAAAGGAGACGCCCACGACGCGCGCTTCCATATAGTCGAGACTGGTGGTCTCGGTGTCGAAGGCAAACAACGGCGCCGCCTGCAGCTGGGCCAGCCAGTCGTCGAACTCGGCCTCGTCCAGAATGCAGCGGTAGTCGGTTTCGATGGCGGCAGCCGGGGCTGTGCCTTCCTCATCTCCCTCGGCGCCGCTCTCCTCGCCACCGGACTCCAGCTCTTTGATCAGGTTGCGCAGCTCATACTCGCGATAGACCGCCAGCAGGGCCTCCTTGTCGATGGGGCCGAGCTCCAGCTCTTCCAGGCTCTGCTCCAGCGCCACGTCGGTCTTGATGGTGGCCAGCACATAGGAGAGGCGCACCTGCTCCTCCTGCTCGCGGAACTTGTCGGCAAACGCCTTGGAGCCCCGGAAACCAAGGGCAGCGACCTTGTCGAGGTTGGCGGCGATCTCGTCGATGCTGCCGATCCCCTGCAGCAGGGCAAGGGCCGTCTTCTCGCCGACACCGGTCATGCCGGGGATGTTGTCCACCTTGTCCCCCATCAGGGCCAGGTAGTCGATGATGAGCTCGGGCGGTACGCCGAACTTCTCGATCACCCCTTCCCGATCGGTCTTCACGTCCTTCATGGTGTCGATCAGGGTGACATGGTCGGAGACCAGCTGCGCCATGTCCTTGTCGCCCGTGCTTATCAGCACCGGCAGCTGTTTCTCGGTCGCCTGACGGGCCAGGGTGCCGATCACGTCGTCGGCCTCGACCCCTTCGACCATCAGGAAGGGGAAGCCCATCGCCTTGATCATCTGGTGGATGGGGGCGACCTGGCTGCGCAGATCATCCGGCATGCTGGCCCGGTTGGCCTTGTATTCGGGATAGATGTCGTCGCGGAAGGTCTTGCCCTTGGCATCGAACACCACGGCCACGTGGCAGTCTGGATACTGCTTGCGCAGGCTGCGCATCATGTTGGCCATGACACGGACGGCGCCGCTCGGCAAACCGGTCGAGGTGCGCAGATCGGCCTGCTGAGAGGCAAAGAAGGCGCGGTAAAGGTATGAAGAGCCGTCGACCAGAATAAGGGGATTGCTAGGGGCCATGAAATCGTCCTGCCAGAGATAAACAGCCGCTAGGATGCCACAGGGCCCGCACCACACCAAGGGGCAGCCCCTCTCCCCTGCACGCCATCGCCAGCAGACCACCCTGTGGATAACTCTGTGCTCAAAAATGGCATCGTGACGGCACCACACTGACAAAGCTGTGGATTAAAATATAAAATTTGTTTTAAAACATGCAGTTGCTGCCAACAAAACACACCTTGACAGGCAGGTCATGATCTCGATCAATGTGGAAAAAAATTGAGAGGGGTAGCTGAGGCAGGATCCAAAACGAAACAATCCTAGCACAGCAAGATGACTTGACCAGCCGAGGTCGAACGATAACCATACAAAAGTACAACAATTGACCCTGGCTCACATTTTCAACAAGGAGGAGTCCGCCATGAAAAAAGTGGCCGTGATCTTGAGTGGCTGTGGCGTGTTCGATGGCGCCGAAATCCATGAGGCCGTCATCAGCCTGCTGGCACTGGCCCGTCAGGGGGCATCCGTTCAATGCTTCGCCCCCAATGTCCCTCAGCTTCATGTCATCAATCACCTGACCGGCGAGGTCAGCGCGGGGGAGAGCCGCAACGTGCTGGTCGAGGCCGCCCGTATCTGCCGCGGCCAGATAAAGGACGTGGCCGAGCTGGATGCGGCCGACTTCGACGCCCTGCTGCTGCCCGGGGGCTTCGGCGCCGCCAAGAACCTGTGCGACTTCGCCGTCAAGGGTGCCGATTGCCAGATCCAGCCGGATGTGCTGAAGGCCTGCCAGAGCTTTGCCAAGGCCAGGAAACCGGCGGCCTATATCTGCATCGCGCCGGCCATGATCCCGCTCATCTACGGCGCCGGGACCCTGGCCACCATAGGCAATGACGAAGGCGCCGCCAACGCCATCGAGGCAATGGGCGGCAGCCACCTCAACTGTCCGGTGAGCGAGTTCGTGGTGGATCAGGAGCGCAAGGTGATCTCCACCCCCGCCTACATGCTGGCGCAGAACATCGTCGAGGCGGCCGACGGCATCGAGAAGACGGTCAAGCAGCTGCTCGCGCTCTGATACTCCGTCCGTCCAAAACAAGCGGGCCGCTCAAGGAGCGGCCCGCTTTCATTCCGGTCAGCAGCGACAGGATCAGATGGCATCGCCCATCTGGTCCATCTTGCCCAGCAGGGCACGCAGACGCTCTTGCCAGGCAACGTGCTCGTTGCGCAGCTGATGGTTCTCGTCTTGCAGCTTGCTGTTCTGCTCTTTCAGCTCGTCCAGCTCCATCTTCAGCAGGGAGATGTTGTCGACGGCGGATTGTACTTTGGATTCGAGTTGCTCAAGGACTTCTAGTGACATATGCATACCTGTATGTTCAATTGCGATGCCCCACAGGGAGCGATTCAAGCGCGTGAAGCCAGCATACCCCGATGCGCGCGGCACAAACAAGCCAGCGCGTTGCAAAATGCGCCCTCCAGCTCGGTATTGCCTAAATATGCGTCGGTTTTTCTCGCAGGTGGCAGGCGTCCCTTTCCATGGCACGTCCCGCAATATTCACAGCCCTGCGGATCAGACTCCGTGCAGGGCGATGAAGCCTCCCATCAGCAGGCAGGCAACCCCGTACATCAGCAGGCCATAGAGCAGGTTCCAGCGCAGCAGGAGCGCGGCGCTCAGGTTGTAGCGGGATGCCAGGGCCAGGTTGGAGCCGGAGAGCGGGCTGGTGCCGGTGGCCAGCCCCCACCCCAGCAGGAAGCACATGCCGAGCAGGCTGGGATCCGGTGACAGGGGCCACAGCAGGGGGGCCACCCCCGAGATGCTGATGAGGGGGTGCACGCCGACGATGGCCACCAGGAAAATCAGCAGCAGGGTCAGGCTGGCCTCCAGCCAGCCGAAGTGAATGAACAGCGGCAGGCCGTGCCCGCCGCCAAAGTCGAGCACCGACAACGCGCTGTTGATGCCCGCCGCCAGCAGGCCAGCCCCAAGGAACAGTACCAGCTGACCACCAATGGCCGGGAAGCGCTCCACCACCTGCCGCTTGAGCGCGGCACCACGCCCGGCTCGTGGCATGAACAGCAGTGCCAGCAGGGGGGCCACCAGCGCGATCACCGCCAGGATGCTGAGACCGGGCCAGAACTGGTGGATCAGCAAGACCAGCAGCGCCAGAGCCACCGGCAGCCCCAGGGTCTGGGGTCGAAGCGGATAACCCTCGAAATCCGCCACCCCGAGCCGCTCCACCTGCCAGGCCGTCAGCCCCATGGCAAGCAGGGCGGCCAGGATGCCAAAGGGCAGTATGCTGCCCAGTTGCAGGCCGGGGGAGTAGGTGAGCGCCACCGCCATGGCGACGAAGAAGGGAGACCAGAAGGCCGCAGCGCAGAAAATCCGGCTCAGCACCATGACCTGGCGCCGCTCCAGGGTGCCGCCCCGTTCCAGCCGATCACCGATGATGAAGAGCACCGAGAGGTTGATGACGGCCCCGAGCAGATTGAGGCTGGCCATGGTGCTCCACAGCCCCTTGCGACCCTGCCAGGAGGTGGTCCCCGTCAGCAGTCCGGAGGTGGCGAGGTTGAGGGTGCTGACCGCCGCGAACATGGTGAGCATGTTGATGTTCGGCAGCAACCAGTCCCCCGGGCTGAGGACAGCCCCCCGCCACCAGGAGAAGATCAGCAGCAGCAGCGCCGCACCGTAGAGGGCCAGGGCCTGGCGCCTCGCGGCCCCCACCAGCCAGGGCCAGGTGAGCAGGGAGGCGGCCCAGGCGGCGATGGCCGCCGGCCAGGGGGAGAAACCCAGATAGAGATGGAGCAGGTTGAGCAGCCACATCCCCAGGATCAGAAAGCCTGACCAGCGCTTGACCATACAACGGCCTCGGTCAGGGGATCAGAGACACTGATCCATGTCCAGGGAGGGTTTGTCGCACTCGGGACGACCCACGATCTTGGCGGGCACGCCAGCCACGGTAGTGTGGGGCGGCACCGGATTGATCACCACGCTGCCGGCACCTATCTTGGCGCCGACGCCCACTTCGATGTTGCCGAGCACCTTGGCCCCAGCCCCTATCATCACCCCTTCCCGGATCTTGGGATGGCGATCACCGCTCTCCTTGCCTGTCCCCCCCAGGGTCACGCTCTGCAGGATGGAAACGTCGTTTTCGATGACCGCGGTTTCCCCGACGACGATGCCGGTGGCGTGGTCAAACATGATGCCCTTGCCAATACGCGCGGCCGGGTGCACGTCAACCCCGAACACCACGGAGATCTGGTTTTGCAGATAGAGGGCCAGGGCGCGACGCCCCTGACGCCACAGCCAGTTGGCGACCCGGTAACCTTGCAGGGCATGGAATCCCTTGAGATAGAGCAGGGGCGTGGAGAAGAGGTCGACGGCCGGATCGCGCTCCTGCACGGCGCAGATGTCGGCGGCCACCGCCGCCAGCAGCTCGGGCTCGCTGCGCAGGGCCAGCTCGATCACTTCGCGCAGGGCGATGGCCGGCATGGTGGTGCTGTCGAGCTTGTTGGCGAGCTGGAAGCTCAGCGCCGAGCGCAAATCCCGGTGATTGAGAATGGTGGAGTGAAAGAAGCTGGCCAGCATGGGCTCCTGGGTCGCCATGCTCTGCGCTTCCTGCTGAATTTTTTGCCACGTGTGGGCGACCAGATCATCCATGTTGAGCCTACTGTTGTTCAGGGTGAGTGCTTTGTCGTTCTTTTGTCAGCACCGAGATGGGGTCCATGTGAATGATCACATCCATCCGCTCGAAGGCCTGGCGGACGGCCAGTTCAGCCTCGTCGGCTATCTGATGGGCCCTGACCAGGGGCAGTTGGTCATCCAGTTCCAGATGCAACTGCACGAAGCGGGTCGGCCCGGATTGGCGGGTACGCAGATCATGTACGCCATGCACCCCCTCTACGGCACAGCAGAGGGCCATTATTCTCGCTTGTTCCTCCTCTGGCAACTGACGATCGAGCAGGGCCTGCACCGATTCGTAGCCAATATGCACGGCGCCCCACACCAGGAACAGGCCGATCAGAATGGCAAAGAGGCCGTCTGCCCAATACCACCCCTGCCCCGCCAGCACCAGTGCCAGCAGCACGCCGCCGTTGAGCAGCAGGTCGGAGCGGTAGTGCAGCATGTCCGCCTTGATGGCCACGCTGTTGGTCTTGCGGATGACCAGGCTCTGGAAGCTGACCAGCAGCAGGGTCAGCACGATGGAGCCGACGCTGACCCAGATCCCCGCCTCCAGGCGCACCACGGGCACATGATTCAGCATCGACGAGATACCGTGCATCATCAGCAGCAGGGCAGAACCCGAGATGAAGGCCGACTGGACCAGCCCCGCCAGGGACTCCGCCTTGCCGTGGCCGAATCTGTGCTCCGCGTCGGCCGGCGCCATGGCGTAGCGGATGGCCAGCAGGTTGATGATGGAGGCGCTGACGTCCATGAAGGAGTCCGTCAGGGAGGCCAGCAGGCTGGAGGAGTCCGTCATCAGCCAGGCGATCAGCTTGCCCAGGATGAGCAGGGTCGCGGTGACGACCGCCGCCATGCTGGCCAGGGTGACCCAGCGGGAATATTGTTGGTGGCTCAAAACCGGCTTTCCTCCGACGCGTAAAAACTTATTATACCCTGACCCGACCGTCTGTTTGGCGTGTGAAATCAACAGAGTGACTCCCAGATGAACAAAATACTCCTGGTCGATGACGATCTCGAACTGACCCAGTTGCTGACCGAAATCCTGACCCTGGAAGGCTTCCAGGTGACCGTGGCAGAGGACGGGGAAGAGGGGCTGCAGCGACTGGGCGAGCAGCCTTTCGATCTGGTGTTGCTGGATGTGATGATGCCCAGACTCAACGGCTTCGCCATGTTGACCCGGCTGCGCAAGACCCACGACACCCCGGTGCTGATGCTGACCGCCCGTGGCGACAGCCAGGATCGGGTCAACGGCCTGGAAGCGGGTGCCGACGACTACCTGGCCAAGCCGTTTGACGACAGGGAGCTGCTGGCCCGGGTGCGTGCCATCCTGCGCCGCACCCAGGGCAGCCAGCCCCAGCGCGGCACCCCGGATGAGCTGAGATTCATGGATCTGGTGCTGCAACCCGGCCTGCAGCAGGCCCGCTGCGATGGTCAGTTGCTGGAGCTGACCGCCACCGAGTTCGGCCTGCTGGAGTGCCTGCTGCGCAATCCGGGTCAGATCGTCAGCAAGAACCTGCTCTCCGAACAGGTGCTGGGCAAGAAGCTGGAGCCCTTTGATCGATCCATCGACATGCACCTGAGCAACCTGCGCAAGAAACTGCCGGAACGCACCGACGGCCAGCCCCGCTTCAAGACAGTACGCGGCCGGGGTTACCTGTGGCTGGAGCAGGCATGAAGATGGCCCGCCCCTTCAACGGCATCTCCACCCAGATCTTTCTCTGGTTCTGGTTCATGCTGCTGCTGGTAGTGGCGGCCGTGGTGATACTGCCCACCCTGGATCCCCGCAACATCATTCCGCTCCCAGCCCACGAGGTCACCCGCCTCAACAACAACCTGGCGGCGCTGCAGCGGGGGGCGGATCCCGACCAGGATTTCGATCTAGCCAAGGCCATCGATGCGGCCGGCCTCCTGCCGGTGGACAACATCTATCTGCGTGACGCCAAGGGGCAGATGCAGGCCAGCACCCAGCTCAGCAAGTTCGTGATCCGCTTCATGCTCGACTCGGACAACCCGGCCAAGCCCATGCTCGGCAGCGAGCACCAGCGCGCCATCGCCGGCCCCTTCCAGATGACCCACCACGGCCAGGTTTATCACGTCTACTTCGGCCTCAACGTCGAGAATTCCTACCTGTTCCTGTTCATCCAGATCCTGGATCACCCCATCCAGATCCTCGGCATCGCCATGCTGGTCAGCACTCCGCTCTGCCTGTTGCTGGCCTGGCGCCTGACCCGCCCCATCCTGGAGCTGCAACGGTCTGTCTCCCGGCTGGCTCAGGGCAACCTGGAGATGCAGATCCCCAACCTCGGTCGCAAGGACGAGATCGGCCAGCTGGCGGAGCATGTCAGCCACATGGTCGATACTCTCAAGGACATGATCCAGAAGCAGAAACAGCTGCTCTCCGACATCTCCCACGAGCTGCGCAGCCCCCTCACCCGCATCCAGCTGGCCCAGGCGCTGATCCGCCGCAAGCAGGGGGACAGCGCCGAGCTGGCACGCATTGAAGGGGAGATCGCCCGGCTCGACAAGCTGATCGGGGACCTGCTGGATCTGTCGCGGGTACAGCAGCATGTGGAGGCTCCGGTGTCCCTGCCGCTGGCGGAGCTGCTGGAGCCCATCCTGGATGACGCCATGTTCGAGGCGAACCAGAACGGCAAGCAGCTCAGGCTGCCCCCTCTGCCGGAGGAGTCCCTCACCATGTGGCCTGAGCTGCTGGCGCGCGCCCTGGAAAACCCGCTGCGCAACGCGCTCAAATATGCCCGCGAGTTCATCAAGGTGGAGTGGTACCGGGAGGGTCGGGAGTGGGTGATGACCATACGGGATGACGGCCCCGGTGTGCCGGTGGAACAGCAACCCAGGCTGTTCCTGCCCTTTTTCCGGGTCGATGATGCCCGCAATGCCAAGACCGGCGGCACCGGCCTCGGTCTCGCCATCGCCGCCGAGGCGATCGCGCGTCATGGCGGCACCATCCGGGCCAGCAGCAACCAGCCGACCGGCCTGGTCATCACCATCCGCCTGCCCATGGCCTGAGTCGCCCCCTTTTCATCGACACGGGCGCTGGGTATGCTGGCGCCCATTTCGCACCACCCCAGGATACCGTCATGCTCGACATCGTGCTCTACCAACCGGAAATCCCGCCCAACACCGGCAACATCATCCGTCTCTGTGCCAACACCGGCTATCGGCTGCACCTGATCGAGCCTCTGGGATTCGCGTGGGATGACAAGCGGGTGAAACGGGCAGGGCTCGACTATCACGAGTTCGCCGAGGTGAAACGCTGGCCGAGCTACGAGGCATTTCTGGCGGCCGTCGCCCCCCAACGGGTCTTTGCCTGCACCACCAAGGGACGCACCGCCCATTCGGCTGTCCGCTTCGCCCAAGGCGACGCCCTGCTGTTCGGACCGGAGAGTCGTGGCCTGCCGGCGGAGATCATCGAGAGCCTGCCGTTCGAGCAGCGGCTGCGCATCCCCATGCTGCCCCAGAGCCGCAGCATGAATCTGGCCAACGCGGTCGCCGTGTTTGTCTACGAGAGCTGGCGACAGTTCGACTACGCAGGATCTGCCTGACCCGGCCGGGCAGAATCACGAATCAGGCCGCCCCCTTGGCCCTCTGCCCCGTCAGCAGTCGGCCGTCACGCTCCAGCCGCCAGCAGAGCCAGCCGAGCGTCAGACCCCGTCCGGCCATCAGGGCGCTCATGGCGGCCCACAAGGCGGTGACACCCCAGCTCTGACAGAACCACCAGATCGGGAAGAAACCGGCAAACACCGCCACCAGCATGCTGTTGCGCATCTCACGGGCCCGGGTTGCCCCGATGAAGACCCCGTCCAGCAGGAAACACCAGACGGCCAGCAGCGGCATGGCCACCAGCCAGGGCAGCTGACGGTTGGCCTCGGCGATCACCGCCGGAATGTCGGTGATATGGGCGATAAGCACGCCTCCTCCCAGGGCAAACGCCAGGGTGAACGCCAGGGCGATCAGCAGGGCCCAGCCCAAGTTGAGGACGATGGCCTCCCGCAGCCCCTGCCGGTCACGCCGCCCGATGGCGCGCCCTACCATGGCCTCCACCGCATAGGCGAAGCCGTCCAGCCCGTAGGAGATCAGCATCAGGAAGTTGAGCAGCACCGCATTGGCCGCCACGGCCACATCCCCCAGCCTGGCCCCCTGCAGGGTCATGAAGGCGAAGCAGAGCTGCAGACAGAGAGAGCGGATGAAGATGTCCCGGTTAAGGGCGAGCAGGCGCACCAGCGCGGGCCATTGCCGCCAGCGCGACCAAGCGTTTTGCCATACCGCCGGCGAGAGGCGTCGCAGGTGGCGGCTTACCAGCCAGAGCCCCACCGCCAGCGCACTGTAGTCGGCCAGCACGGAGGCGGCCGCGACCCCCTTCACCTGCCACCCCAACCCCAGCACAAAACCGGCGTCCAGCACCATGTTGGCGAGGTTGCTCAGGATCAGCAGCCACATGGGGCTGCGTGCATCCTGCATGCCCAGCAACCACCCCATGATCACCAGGTTGCACAGCGCCGCCGGCGCGCTCCAGATCCGCACCGACACATACTGGCCGGCATAGGCCTGCACCTCGGCGGAGCCGCCGCCGAGGGCGATGATGGCGGGGAGGAAAGGCAGCACCAGCAGCAGGATCACCACCCCGAGGGCGATCGCCAGCCCCAGCGCTCGCGCCAGGGTGTCGAGCTGGCCTTCTGCGCTGGCCGCCCCCTGGGCCTGAGCCGTCAACCCTGTGGTGGACATGCGCAGGAAACCGAGTAGCCAGAACAGCAGGTTGATGAGGGTCGCACCGACCGAGACGCCGCCGAGGAACCAGGCCTCGCCGAGATGACCGATCACCCAGGTGTCCACCAGCCCCAGCAAGGGGGTGGTGATATTGGAGAACACCATGGGCAGGGCCAGGGCAAAGACGGCCCGGTGGCGGCCGGCATCCCTCAACCAGGGCGCCATCAGCATGGGTGATACAAAGAGAGCGGGATCACTCGCCGGTCAGCCGCACGATGCGCGCAAAGTCGGAGACCATGGTCTGCATGTCCACGTGAGGCACTTCGCCCGGCGCCACCCTGGGACGGAACATGGCCGCCAGCTTGCCCGCCGGGTTGATCAACACGATCGAGGCAGAGTGGTCTATCAGATAATCCTTGCGATCGCTCTCCACGATGGAATAGACGAGGCCCAGATTGCGCACCAGGGGGAAGAGGGCGCTGTGGGGCCCGGTCGCCGCCTTGAACTCCGGCTCGAAGAAGGCGGTATAGCTCTTGAGGCGGGCGCTGTCGTCCCGCTGGGGATCCGCCGAGATGAACACCACCTGGCTGTTGGACGCGATCGTCTTCAGGCTCGGATAGACGGCCCGCAGATCCGCCAGCGTAGTCGGACAGACGTCCGGGCAATAGGTGTAGCCGATGAACAGGAAGGTCCAGTGACCCGCGAGCTCCGCTGGCGTAAAGGGCTGGCCATCCCCGTCCGTCAGGGCGAAGGGATTGATGTCCCGCCCCGTCGGATAGTAGTCGGCCTGCTCCGGCAGGGAGGGCTGGCTCCAGTAATAGGCGACCATGAGGCTGCCGATGAAAAGCAACAGCAGCAGGTAGAAGCGGGGTTTAACCATATGAAACAATGTGTTGCCTGTATCAGCTGCCCAAAGGGCAGAACCAGAAGAGGGGCCATTGTAACCCGCCGGGCCCCGCTTATGGCTAGCCTTTCGTCCGAATGGAGTCATTCAGAAACACTCGGAGACCCTGTCGGCAGGAAAACAAGAGCCCCGCACTGGGCGGGGCTCGCAGCAAACGGAAAAGGTCAGTGTTTCAGCCTGCGCAGCGGCTGAGAACGTCTGATGGGCGCACGCAGCGGGATCACGGGCGCCGTCCAGGGGGCATCCGGCAAGCCTATGTCATGGTGGCGGCGAAACAGACGCACCAAGCGGACGATCTTGTCCTTGGGACACCCAAGCCAGACGGTCCAGCCATCTCCCTTGTGGTAGACCCAGAGCGCATAGAACCACGTCATCCGACTGCCCTTGATGAATCGGGTGATGGAGGATGCGGGTGCCGCGACCGGCACCGGATCCCACGGCGAGCTTGAAGCCATACCTGTCCTCCTTGCTCAACAGGCCACGCCGACCAGTGTTACTGCCATCGGGAGGCAAGCCAACCACCGTCGCGTACTGACTGTACGAGTCGTGCCATTGCAGACGACTCTCCCTTCTTCCCGCACCGTCCCGGCGGTGATGCATCCCTGCACATCCGCCCAACCGGCCGGTGCGGCACACGCGTCGTCATGGGGGAAACCCGGCCATAACAGTGCGAGCCTTATCAAAGGATATATCCGAAATGCATGCTTCGTGGCGGGACTGTTTGCAACGAGGAATCGCGGCGGGCGCGACGAAGAGGGGAGCAGGCGGGCGTCCGGGGAGGAGCGCCCAAATGACGGGGCCTCCCGCAGGAGGCCCCTCACCGTGCCGGATGCTTACATCCAGTCGGCGTTGCGGATGACGCCGACCGCCAACCCTTCGATGGTCAGGTGCTGGCTGGCGAGATCCACCTCGATGGGGGAGAGTTCTTCGTTCTCCGGCAACAGCCACACCTGGCTGCCCTTGCGCTGGAAGCGCTTGACGGTGACGTCCTCGTCGAGCCGCGCCACCACCACCTGGCCGTTGCGCACCTCCTGGGTCTTGTGAACCGCCAGCAGATCCCCGTCCATGATGCCGATGTTCTTCATGCTCATCCCCTGCACCCGCAGCAGGAAGTCTGCCCGCGGATGGAACAGGGCAGGATCCACCTGGTAGTGGCTCTCGATATGCTCCTGGGCCAGGATAGGTTCACCGGCCGCCACCTTGCCGATCAGCGGCAGGCCGCTCTCTTCTGGCGCAGCCTCCTCCTCTTCGAGCAGCAGGCGGATGCCGCGGGAGGTTCCCGGCATGATCTCGATGACCCCCTTTTTGGCCAGGGCCTTCAGATGTTCCTCGGCCGCGTTGGCCGACTTGAATCCAAGCTTCTGGGCGATCTCGGCGCGAGTCGGCGGCATGCCGGTCTCGTTCATGTTCGCCTTGATCAGCTCCAGGACTTCGGCCTGGCGAGGGGTAAGGGGTTTCATAGCATGGGCACCTGTCTTTTTATACAGCACACTGGCAGTATATACAGTGCTGTGGCCAAGGCAAGGCGTTGCTGACATTTGTCCCCCATTGCAGCCAAAAGGGTGTCCTCGATCCCGTCTCGGGACTCATCGTACCTCTCGGCGACAAGCCGTCGGTGATTTGCTATGCTCACGCCGCATTTTTTTGGAGAGCAGACGCACATGTCCCTTGGACAGAAGATTTCCAGAGCCATCCTGCAATGGCCGGTCAGCGGCTTGGTCAATCACAAGAGCCTGCCGGAAAACCCCATCACCGAGCTCAAGCTGGATCCGGCCAGACCCATCGTCTATGCCCTGAAGACCAGCTCGATCACCGATCTGATGACCCTGCAGCAGTGCTGCGAGGATCTCGGCCTGCCCGGCCCCTTCACACCGCTGGAGCTGAACGGTCAGCTGCTGCCGCGCTATGTCTGCCTGGATCGTCCGCCTCCCCTGTTTGGCAAGCGCACCAAGCCGCTGCCCTTCCTGCAGGAGTTCCACCAGCTGCTGGACTTGCACAAGCAGGATCCGGCGCTGGATATCCAGGTGGTGCCCGTCACCCTGTTCTGGGGCCGAGCCCCGGGCCGCGAGGGCGAAGAGGCCTCCGGCTGGAACATCATCAGCAGCCTGGCGCCGAACCGCCTGAAGAAGGCGCTTATCGTGATCCTCAAGGGGCGCGAGAACCTGGTGCGCTTCTCCCCGCCCCTCTCCCTGCGCTACATGGCGGACAAGCACGGCACCGACGAGGCCATCGCCCACAAGCTGGCCCGGGTCGCCCGCACCCACTTCAGCCGCCAGCAGCTGGCCGCCACCGGGCCCAAGCTGCCGAACCGCAACCTGCTGTTCAAGCAGTTGCTGGACTCCGGCGTGATCCAGCAGGCCATCGAGGAAGAAGCCAGACGGGAGGGGATCAGCCTGGAGAAGGCGCAGAAGCGCGCCCACGGCTACATGGACGAGATCGCCTCCAACTTCTCCTACCGGCTGATCCGCCTCGGCGAGAGCTTCCTCGGCTGGCTCTGGAACAAGCTCTACCGCGGCCTGTCGGTCAACGGTGCCGAGCAGGTGCGCCAGCTGGCCCAGGAGGGGCACGAGATCGTCTACGTGCCCTGCCATCGCAGCCACATGGACTACCTGCTGCTCTCCTACGTCATCTACCACCAGGGCATGGTGCCGCCCCACATCGCGGCCGGCATCAACCTCAACTTCTGGCCGGCGGGGCCCATCTTCCGCCACGGCGGTGCCTTCTTCATCCGCCGTACCTTCAAGGGCAACCCGCTCTACAGCACGGTGTTCCGTGAATACCTTAACCTGCTGTTCGCCAAGGGCTACTCGGTGGAGTTCTTCACCGAGGGCGGCCGCTCGCGCACCGGCCGCCTGCTGCCCCCCAAGACCGGCATGCTGGCCATGACGCTGCAGGCCATGATGCGCGGGCTCGACCGCCCGGTGACCCTGGTCCCCGTCTACCTCGGCTACGAGCACGTGATGGAGGTGAACACCTACCACAACGAACTCAAGGGCAGCCGCAAGGAGAAGGAGAGCTTCCTGCAGGTGCTCGGCATCCTGCGCAAGCTGCGCAACTACGGCCGGGGCTTCGTCAACTTCGGCGAGCCCCTGACCATCAACGGCTACCTCAACGAGCGGGTGCCGGAGTGGAAGGCCCATATCGGCAAGGAGGAGCGCCCCGAGTGGATGGCGCCCACCGTCAACCAGCTGGCCGAGCTGATGATGACCCGCATCAACGATGCCGCCGCCGTCAACGGCCTGACCCTGAGCGCCCTGGCGCTGCTGGCCGCCGAGCGCCACGCCCTGACCCGCGACGAACTCCAGGCCCAGCTCAACACCTATCTGGATCTGCTCAAGCAGGTGCCCTACAGCCCGCAGAGCACCATGCCGGATGAGGATGCCAAGACCCTGCTGGATCAGGCGATGGAACTCAACAAGTTCGAGGTGAGCGAGGACAAGCTGGGCCAGATCATCAGCCTGGACCGCTACCAGGCGATCCTGCTGACCTACTACCGCAACAACATCCTCCACCTGTTCGCCATGCCCTCCCTGGTGGCGGCGCTGATCGAGCGGTGCGAGGGGATCTCCCGCAACGAAATCGTCGCCCGCTGCGTCGACATCTACCCGCTGCTCAAGACCGAGCTCTTCCTGCGCTACCAGGAAGACGAGCTGCCGGAGCTGGTCGATGCCCTGCTGGCCGAGCTGCAGCGCCAGCAACTCATCGAGGCCCGCGACGGCGGCTTCTGGGTCAACCCGGGCAACCAGATGCGTCTGCTGCTGCTGGCCGAGAGCATCCAGGAGACCCTGCAGCGCTACGCCATCGTGCTGACCCGCATGCTGGCCCAGCCCCACATCGAGGCGGAGCAGCTGGAGGCGGACGGCCTGATGATGGCGGAACGCCTCGGCACCCTGCACGGCATCAATGCCCCCGAGTTCTTCGACCCGAAACTTTTCAGCACCCTGATCCACACCCTGCGCAGCGAAGGCTATCTGGACCCGGGCTGCAAGCCGGATCTGGGCCGCTTCCAGGCATTGGCCGACAACATAGTGCCGCTGCTCAGCACCAAGATCCGCCGCACCATACAGGCGGGCAACCGGACCTGAGCCGGTACGCACCCATGAAAAAGGCCGCATCATGCGGCCTTTTTCATCTCGTCGGGGCTAACCCTGCAGGTAGTGAACGATCACCCCGAGCAGCACCAGAGCCCCCACGTAGTTGTTGTTGAGGAAGGCCTGGAAGCAGGCTTCCCGCTGTCGCTCCCGGATCAGGCGCTGCTGATAGACGAACAGGGCGGCCGCTCCCAGCAGACCCCAGTAGTAGCCTGAACCCAGCCCCATCAGCTGGCCCACCAGCAGCAGGATCAGCAGGGTCGCGAGCTGCAACACCCCGATGATTCGCTTGTCGTGACGGCCGAACAGGATGGCGCTCGACTTGAGGCCGAGCTTGAGGTCGTCGTCCCTGTCCACCATGGCGTACTCGGTGTCGTAGGCGATGGTCCACAGCAGGTTCGCAAGAAACAGCAACCAGGCCACAGGCGGCAGGGCATTGGCCTGGGCCGCATAGGCCATGGGAATGGACCAGGAGAACGCCATCCCGAGCACCAGCTGCGGGATCGGGATGAAGCGCTTCATGAAGGGGTAGCAGACCGCCAGCAGCAGGCCGGCAAACGACAGGCCGATGGTGAGCGGGTTCAGGGTCAGCACCAGGGCGAATGAGATGAGCGCCAGCACGGCGAACAGGATCAGTACCTCGCGCTCGGCGACCCGGCCCATGGGCAGCGGTCGCCCGGCGGTGCGTTTCACGTGGCCGTCGAAGTTGCGATCCGCATAGTCATTGATGACGCAGCCCGCCGAGCGCATCAGGAAGACGCCGATCACGAACACGGTCAGGATCCAGGGATCCGGCAGGCCGCCGGCGGCCAGACAGAGTGCCCACAGGGTCGGCCACAGCAGCAGCAGCGTGCCGATGGGCTTGTCGATGCGGGCCAACTGCGCATAGGCCAGTCCCCGCTCCTTGGTTAACAGCTTCACACCAGCTCCTTATTCGATGGCAACCCGTTGGGCGATAGCGAGGGCAGGAAGAGTTCGTGGACAAGCAAGGGCCACTGCCCCAGATAGAGGCGGGAACGGCGCCCCCAGACAGTGCCGGCCGGGCACCAGGGATTGCTCGCGATCTCGAAGCAGGCCAGTTGCAGGTGATCGCGCCGCGCGGGCAGATCACCGAAAATGCGCTCCCCCAGCGGTTGCTCCCCCAGATCCTGCAGGCCGCCGCCAAGCAGTACCTCCTCGGCAAACAGGGTCCAGCCCAGGATGGCGGGCCCGCCGTCCCCGTGCAGAATGACCTCGCGGCACATCCCAACGGGATCATGCACCGCCACCAGCGCCTGCTCGTCCTCTGCCAGCGACACGCTGCGATTGCCGAGCAGTTGCACCGAGAGGTGGCGATTGTAACGGCGCAGGCGCCGGGTCATGGAATCGGTCTCCAGCAACCAGGGGCGCAAGGCCTCGGGGAGTTCGCACTCTGCGGGAGCCCGCCATGGGACGAGCTGGATGAGGGGAACAGTCAACTCGGACTTCACAGCTTCACCATCCGGAGATTTCCGTTGTCAGGTTAAAATCCGGTTTATTATCCGTAAATCAATGGCGAATTGTAAGAACATCCGTGCTTGACGGCCCCGATGACAGCATCAAAAATGGGGCATCCATCGCTGCCGAGCCATCTAGATGAAGATCTTCAGAATTCTGCTGGTGTTATCCCTGGGTTGTACCCTGCTGCAAACGCAGGCCTTCGCCAACGAAGAGGCGGCCACCGACGCTGCCTCCTCCGCCGTCCAGCCGGGCTTTGCTTATCATGCGCTGGATCCGGACATCATCACCAACTACCTGGGCGATGGCAAAACCCTGGGCTACGTGCGGGTGACGGTGGAGCTGATGGCCGAGAACGCCGCCGATCTCGCGCTGTTGGAACAGCACGACCCCCTGATCCGCGACGCCATCATCCGCCTGATTGGCAGCAAGACGGGCGCCCAGATCAAGTCCCTGGTGAGCCGGGAAGAGCTGCGCAAGGAGTGTGAGGCCAGAGTCAACGAACTGCTGGTCAAGGAGACCGGCAAGAAGGCCGTACGCGAGCTCATCTTCACCAAGTACCTGTACCAGTAACTCACTCCCCTTACATTCACTGTCGAGGACGTATCGTCATGGGTCACAAGACGCTGTGTGAATGGCGCCGCCACGAGATCCCGGCCGATCTCAAGGCGCTGCGCAAAATCTTGCGCAAGCCCAAGTTTGTGTGCGGCAAGTGTGCCCGCAGCGCCAACGACAAGGACTACCTGTGTCAGCCGCTGCGGCTGAAAAACAAGGAGGAGTAGGCCCCCGTTTCTGCAGGAGCTGAGGGGAAAGGCAGGGCGGGCCGAGCCCTATTGATCGGTCCAGCCGTGGCGGCCCTGTTCGACCAGGCGACGGGCCTGGACGTCGTTGGGGCAGACGCCTCGATATTCCTCTCCCGACCGCCCGGCCAGATAGAGGTGCTCGGGCCGGCAATACCAGGCCAGTCCCTTCTGCCGCCCCTGTTCCCACAGAGCGACGTCCACCTTGTCAGCGCACTGGGTCTGATGGAATGCCACCCTGTCGCCGGCAAAACCGAGCTTGCCGTCGGCCTCGCCGACGTCACTCCACACCTTCTCGCAGGGATCGTCCGAGTTGGAAACGCAGCCCCCGAGCAGGGCAACACAGAACATGATGACGAGTGAGCGCATAATCATCCTTGATCGTCGTTTGCGTGTGTATCCAGCCGCCGGCCCGACGGGTCACCGCCAAGTACAGCGCCATTTGAGAGATTCATTCTAACCAGCCCGATGCCTTCCCACCAAGGGCGACGTCCCCGGCCGCCAAATAAATCGGGCGGGCACAGGGCCCGCCCGCAGGCGTTACAGGGAGTCATTGATCGTCGAGAGGGTCATCGTCCAGCCAGCTCTCGTCGTCGAACTCCTCCAGCTCGTCTTCCCAGGATTCCGGCTCCCATTCGTCGTCGAGCTCGAAATCCGGTGTCTGCTTACCCATGCTCATTCTCCTTGGATAGTGCACCGGCCTTCAAAGTCTATCCAGAAAAATGGGGCCCGCCAGTGGCTCTAGTCGGCGATTAATTAAGGTCCGGCCAGCCACCTGTCTCAGCCCGATCCCGGTCGCAGCCCGGGTGAAGAAGCCAGCCGGCAGATCCCGCGCCAGCTGGACCAGGGTCGGTACTGTCTTGCCATCTTGGCTTTCCAGTAAGAGTGTCTTGAACCTGCCTGCCTCTCGCAGTTGTGCCATCGCCCGTCAGGTGCTTTGACGCCGTTGCAGTTGAAAATCCAGGGCCAGGGTCATGCCCGCCACCGCTTCCCCCGCCAGCTGACGCAGGATCAGCTCCGCCGCCTCCCGGCCCATCTGGTGATAGGGGATCCTGACCGAAGTGAGCGCCGGGTAGCAGGCGCGCGCCACATCCAGATCGTCGAAACCGGCGATGGCGAGTTTGCCCGGCACACTCAGGTGGCGGCGCTGGCACTCGAACAACACGCCAGCGGCCAGCTCGTCGTTGACGCAGACCAGGGCATCCAGCTCGGGCCAGCGCAGCAGGAACTCCCCCAGCATGGCCGCCCCCGTGCTGAAACTCGGCAGCTCGGACGTGTTGATGATGGCGTCGGGGGAGAGGTAGTTGTCGAGCAGTGCCTTCTGCCAGCCCTGCATGCGCTGCTGCAGCATCCACTGCTCCTGGCGGGCGCAGAGGAAACCAATGTTGCGGTAGCCGCGCTCGATGAGGTGGCGGGTCAGCTGATAACCGGCATCGAAGTTGGAGACCCCGACGTTCATGTCGATGGGGCTACGGGCCATGGCCCCCACCTCCACCACCGGCAGGCGGGCGGCCCGCAGGCGCTGCCGGATGGTCTCGCCGGGATCGCCGCCAAACAGCACCACGGCTGCCGGATTGTGCTGCAGGAAGTTACTGAGCAGGCTCTCCTCCTGCTGCTTCAGGTGCTGGGCATCCCCCAGCATGATCTGGTAGCCCTCGGCGAGCAGGGTCTGCTGCAAACCGGCGATCATGTCGCCACAGGCGCGCTCCGCCAGGCTGGGGACGATGACGACTATGGTCTGGGAGGTGGCGGAGGCCAGTGCCCCCGCCGCCCGGTTCGGGATATAGCCGAGTTCATCCACTGCCGCCTCGATGCGCTCGCGCATCTTGTCGGACACCAGCTCCGGGGTACGCAGGGCTCGCGACACCGTCATGGCCCCCACGCCCGCCAGCTGGGCCACATCGTTGAGGGTCACCCGACCCGTGCTACGGCGCTTCTTCGCTTCTGACATCCTTTCCCTTCCTCGGCATACGGGCATTCACTTTAAGGCAAAAGCGGGATACTGACTATTTGCTCCAACCGCATTTTACCGCCTTCGGCAGCGAGAAGGGGCAAGACGGACCCCGTGCGCGGCACAAATGTTAGCGCTATCACAGAACGATGTTAGCGCTATCTGGTAGCGCTAACTTTCGAGATCATGATCACAGTTCCGGGCGAGGGAGATCGCTAGATTGGCGCCATCTTATCCAGCCCGGACACTGCCATGCTGACCCAATTGCTGACCGAGGAGGTCATTTCCATCGAAGCGGGCGCCCGCGACTGGCGTCACGCCATCGAGCTGGCCACCGCCCCCCTGCTGGCCAACGGCACCATAGAACCCTCCTATGTGGCGGCGCTCTATCGCTCCCACGAGGAGCTCGGCCCCTACTACGTGCTGGGCCCGGGCCTGGCCATGCCCCACGCCCGCCCGGAAGACGGCGTCAACCGGCTGGGACTGGCGCTGACCGTGCTGAAGGAGGGGGTCAACTTCGGCTCCGAGGGCAACGACCCGGTCCGGCTGCTGGTCACCCTGGCCGCCAGCGACAGCGACTCCCACGTGGAGACCATCGCCCAGCTGGCCGAGCTGTTTATGAATGAAGAGGACGTGGCGGCCATCATGGCGGCCACCAGCAAAGACGACATCTTGCGCATCCTGGCGCGTTATTGAGTGGCGCCCTGCGCCCGACAGAGGAAGAGAACATGAAGATTCTGGTTGTATGCGGACACGGCCTGGGCACCAGCCTGATGATGGAGATGAGCATCAAGAGCATTCTCAAGGAGCTGGCCGTGACGGCCGAGGTGGATCACCGGGATCTCGCCTCTGCCGGTAGCGAGAGCGCCGAGATCTTTGTCGCCACCCGCGACATCGCCGAACAGCTGGTCAGCATGGGCGTCGACGGCCGGCTGGTCTCGCTGGACAACATGGTCGACAAGGCCGCCATGAAAGAAAAACTCGCCATCGCCCTGCGCGAGCTGGGCGCACTCTAACCCCTTTGCGACTGTCTGGGCGGCCGGTGAGCCGCCGCTTCCATCTGCTTGGAGCTGACCATGGAATTTTTCAATTTTCTGATGTTTGACGTGCTGTCGGAGCCGGCCGTGCTGGTCGGCCTGATCGCCCTCATCGGCCTGATCGCCCAGAAGAAACCGGTGACCGAGTGCATCAAGGGCACGGTCAAGACCATCATGGGCTTCGTCATCCTGGGGGCTGGCGCCACCCTGGTGGTGAACTCGCTGGGTGACTTCGCCACCATCTTCCAGCACGCCTTCGGCATCAAGGGAGTGGTACCCAACAACGAGGCCATCGTCTCCATCGCCCAGCAGTCGTTCGGCAAGGAGATGGCGATGATCATGTTCTTCGCCATGCTGGTGAACATCCTGATCGCCCGGCTCACCCCGTGGAAATTCATCTTCCTGACCGGTCACCACACCCTGTTCATGTCGATGATGGTAGCGGCCATCCTCTCCGCCGGCGGCATGAGCGGCATCCCGCTCATCGCGGTGGGCAGCCTGGTGGTCGGCGTGACCATGGTGCTATTCCCGGCCCTCGCCCACCCCTACATGAAGCAGATCACCGGCTCCGATGACGTGGCGCTCGGCCACTTCTCCACCTGCTCCTATGTGCTGGCCGGCTGGATCGGCGCCAAGTTCGGCAACAAGGCCCACAGCAGCGAAGAGGTGCAGGTACCCAAGAGCCTGCTGTTCCTGCGCGATACCCCGGTGGCCATCTCCTTCACCATGGGCATCATCTTCCTTATCACCTCAGCTTTCGCTGGCCCCGAATTTGTCGCCAGTGTCGCCAAGGGCAAGCACTGGTTCATGTTCTCTCTGATGCAGTCCATCACCTTCGCCGCAGGGGTCTACGTGATCCTGCAGGGGGTACGGATGGTCATCGCCGAAATCGTGCCGGCCTTCAAGGGGATCTCCGACAAGCTGGTGCCCAACGCCAAGCCGGCGCTGGACTGCCCCATCGTCTTCCCCTACGCCCCCAATGCGGTGCTGATCGGCTTCCTGTCGAGCTTTGCCGCCGGACTGGTGGGCATGGTGCTGCTCTACCTGCTGGGGCTCACCGTCATCATTCCTGGGGTGGTGCCGCACTTTTTCGTCGGCGCGGCAGCCGGGGTCTTCGGCAACGCCACCGGCGGCCGTCGCGGTGCCATGCTGGGGGCCTTCGCCAACGGCCTGCTGATCACCTTCCTGCCGGTGTTCCTGTTGCCGGTGCTGGGGGATCTCGGCTTTGCCAACACCACCTTCAGCGATGCCGACTTCGGCGTGGTGGGGATACTGCTCGGCCTCATCGTGCGCTGATCGCAGCAATGTGTGGCCGAAAAAAGGCACGACCCAAGGTCGTGCCTTTTGCATTTCACTGCGCTGGCCGCGTGAGTGGCGAATAATCCAGCAGAGAGACAAAAATCGGGTCCGCACAGTGCCGGGGATCGGATTTTCACGCCGTCGCGGCAGCATCTGACGGTCGAGTGCGATATGCTGTTTCGCTGTCGTTCAACCATGACCTCACATGAGGCCTTCTCCATGAAATACCTGGTAGTACAAACCAAACAGATAGGGGACGTGCTGATCTCCACCGCCCTGTGCAACAACCTCAAGCAGCACGATCCTGCCGGGGAAGTTCACTATCTGGTCATGGATTACTGCGCGGGCATGGCAGAGGGAAACCCCAACATCGACCGCTTAATCGTCATCGAGAAGGCGCGCCGCAACGAGTGGCGCTACATGAAGGATTTGCTGTTGAGGATCCGCCGCGAGCACTACGACGTGGTGATCAACAGCCAGGGCCAGATGATAGGCCTGCTGACCTGCCTCTTCTCCGGCGCCCGCCTGCGGATCGGGTTTGACTCCTTCCCCTGGCGACTCGGCCACAATCGCATCGTGCGCTTCCGACACGACACCGAGCATCGGGGCAACAGCACCCTGGTGGACGACAGATTCTCCCTGCTCAAGCCCCTCGGCCTCGCCAGGGAGGATCGCAACTACTATCTCTGGCTCAGCGACGAGGAGAGGCAACGGGGGCGCGAGACCCTGCTGGCCGCCGGCGTCGACCTGAGCCGCCCGCTCATCGCCATGGGGGTCAACTCGCTGGGCCACTACAAGCGCTGGCCCATCGACTGCTTTGCCAAGGTAGCGCGCTGGCTCATCGAGGAGCACAACGCCCAGATCCTGATTTACTGCGGGCCGGGGGAAGAGGAGTACAACCGGGGGCTCAGACCGTTGCTGCCTGAGGCGCTGCAAGCCAGCGTGTTTGACCAGATCAAGACACGTTCGGTGCGCGAGCTGGTCGGGCTTTTCGCCCATTGCCAACTCTTCGTCGGCAACGACACCGGCCCGCGCCATATGGCGCAGGCCATCGATCTGCCGCTGCTGACCATAGTGGCGCCAGGTGGCGACAAGATCATCGCCAACCCGGTGAACCACCCCCGTTATCAGGCCATCGATATCTTCGATGCCAAGGGGACAGACTATCGGCTCCCGCCCCAGCAGAAAGACGCCTTCGATGAAGCCCTGTTCCGAGCAATTACGCCGGAGCTGGTTATTCAGCGGCTAGAGACTCTGCTTGCTCAGTCACAGTCAACAGACTAGATAGCGCCTCACAAACGGCCCGATTATCGACGTTGTTCATGTCGGCATTCAGGCCCGGGGAATCGCTGAAGAGGATCCGGACCTTCGGCGTGCTGGTCGGCAGCCACTGATTGAACACCTCACCATGACGTGGGTAGACCGCCACCAGCGGCTTCTCCAATCCGACGGCGATATGCACTATGGCGGTGTCCACCGACAGCACGGCCCTGGACTGCTGAACACAATAGATCGCATCATCAATGGTTTTCACACCCTCCAGCAGCATGACATTGCTGGCTGTACAGGCGCTGACCATGGACGCTGCCGCGTCATAAGTGGCGGGTGAGGACAGGAGCCCGAAGCGGCAATCCGAGAATTCATTCCCCAGCGTGTTCAATAACGCAACCACCTTGGCGTGGGAGAACGACTTGTACTGGGTGCTGCCGAAGGGATTGAGGAGAACAAGATCCTCGCAGGCAGAGGTCACATTCCCCCTCCTTGCCACCGGGATGATGTACTGGGGATCTATATCTCCAGCCCCCAGCAGAGACAACAGATAGCGATATTTATCCTGGAACAGCATGCCCGCCGTCGCCCTGGAGAGTTTCACATTGACGCGTCCGATACTGTCATCAAGGGAGGCAACATTGGTCGGAGAGAGCTTGTGCAGGAGATAAAGATCTTTCATCTTCATCCCCTCGGTGAGATGTATCACCAGATCGACATGGTCAATGGTTGCCGCCATCTCGCCGATGGCACGGTAGCCGGGCCTTTTGTTGATCTCGATGACCTCATCAACGCCGAAACAATCCCGATACAGACTGGCCAACGCAGGGGTCGTGATCACGGTCACCTTCTTGCTCCCCGGCAGCTTTTTTATCTCCCTGAAGAAAAATGAAGAGATAAATGAGTCTCCCAGTTTGGCATCCCAGCGGACAACCAGCACGTGGTTGACATCCCCTTGCATGCCGAGGGGCATCTTCTTGTCAAACAAGAGTATACCCAGCGCTCTGCGCACCCTATCACGCAACAGTTGCAGATAGCCGATCACCATCACACCTCTTCGTTGCCAACATGAGGACCATAATTGCGGTCATCAATCGTAGTATCGAACATACCAACATCCATACAGCAAGGCTCAACACCCGAGGCCGTTAGACCGTTGAGCTGTAACCGCCCCGTCAAATAGTCAGCTGGCATTCGAAGCGGATAAGCTGTTGCTAATAATTTTTCTGCACCGGCTAACGTGAGCATATAACCAGCAGCAGAAATTATACCCCTCTTGGATTTTCGACTCGGGGTCATATAGCGAGCCAGACGATACCCTTCTGGGAGCATTTTTAATATTGGCCAATACTTTGCCTTTCCATGATGAAGGAAAACAATCTCCGCCTGATTGCATCCGATAATAAACTCTATAATTGATTTGAAGTGCATATGCAGATAAATATCATCTTCCAGAATTATACAACGCTCGATCCCCTCAGAAATAATTTTTTCATACAATCGGATATGGCTCAAAGCGCAGCCAACCTCAGCCATACTTAGGTCATGACCGCAAAATTCCTTAGCCAAGGTAAAGTCTACCGCCCCAATATCAGTATCATTCAAAGAGCGGCCATCGACAGCTTCAAAAAACTCAAAGTCAATATTGAGATGCTTCATCTGCTTTGTAACCATTGCACGTCTATCCATGCTACGGTTCAAGCTGATAACAAAGACAGGGACCATTAGACTCCACCTCAAAAACTATAATCGCTATTTATGAAAAAAGACTTAAGTTTCATTCATATAATGTATGTAAAAACTGTCATATAAATTAAGCACTACTTATCCAGAACAGATACTATATCACGAAGCAATTTTTCTCTTGAGTATTTTGTCAGATCAATATTTTCTATTTTTGGTGGTGGATTACAAAGCAACTTAGCAAGCTGATCATAGTCTCCCATAGGATACAGAGCTCCATTGGAGCCCCTCTCTAATATCTCACTTGGTCCAACAGGACAATCGGTTGAGATAACGCTGCCAGTTAAAAATAAAGCCTCCACAAGAACAAGGCCAAATCCCTCTCCTTTAGAGCTAAGTACAAATGAACTAGCATGCCTCATCCACACATAAGGGTTGGATTGTTGCCCAAGAAAGACTATCTCATTTGTCAAACCAAATTCTCTAGCTAATTCTTCCAACAGGTACCTATCTTCGCCATCGCCAACAATGAATAACTTTTTGTTCAATCCATTATCTCTCGCGATAGAGAAAGCATTTATAAGACCAGAGATATCTTTCGTCTTTTCATCCAACCTGGATACGCTTAATATATAATCACACGATAGAAGCTCTTTCTCTTTTGAAGTTAGAGCGGAGTAATTGAGTGACTCACTTTCTATCTTGACAAAGTCGAACGGGTTATAAATAACCGATGTTCTATTCCACCATGAAACATTCAGAGGCACTACTTCATCACGCATATCGTGACAAATAAAAATTATATTATCATAACTATCACATCGCTCTCTAATACCACGCTTTCTCTTCTCAAGATTAATAAAGCTAGAATGTAGCAAAGTTATTTTTTTATTTTTAAATTTTTTAATGTATTTATGGAAGTCAGCATCAATAAAATCCACTATTACATCATAGCCAGCCAGAAGGGATTTTAGCTTTGCCTTTCTATTCAATGAGCGCTTGATCCTGTTAATAAAGCTAGCTTTATTTACAACCTCATCTTCAAGGAGGTATGCATACTGTGCATACCTCATAATTTCCTGACACAGGAACTCCTCCTGATTATTCTTGCTTGTTATTACCAGCAATGAATACTTTCCTGAAGATGACAGTAACTTAATATATTCTAGAAGAACCTTTTCGGCCCCCCCCATGTGTAATCTCTCGATCAAAAATGCTACTTTTTTCATTTTTCAGAAATCCCCTCCTCACTATTTACACCCTCTAAAAGATGAGCGTTTTCATAGTAAAACCAGCCGAGCACAAGACTCAATGTATAGATATACAATGTATTTTGATGCTCTAGAGGGACATCTGACAAACTGCAGATTAGTATACCGATAGGAACTAATGTCGAGGCAGAAAAAATACCAAAAGGTCTTCTGGCTATTACAATAGGATAAATTAAAACAAGAATAGCCGCGGCCCCACCGAACATCCCTCTAATAAGAATATTTTGCATGAATTGGTTGTGCGCATGATACATTCCATAATTTATATAGAACTGATCAACAATACCTGATTTCAGTTGTTCAAGCCTCAGATCATCTAAACCATCATAGCCAATACCAAAAATAGGATGTTCTAAAAATCCAAACCAGGCACTCTTCCATGCCATTAGCCTCAATCCCCACGATGTGTCATAGGAATTACCTTGCATCTTATCCAGGTCACTCGTAGCATCCAAGATTCGCTGCTGCACTACAGGGCTGTACTGGTACAGCAGTATCATTGATATGATAAAGGCAAGAATTAAAAGAGACAGTTTTATAGGCTTATGTTTTAGTTTTACAAATGATACGATCATTATGATGAAAACAGCTGCAATCCATACCCCTCTGCTCTGTGACTGATATAGCGCATAGAGTGAGCCAAGCACGGCAACACTAGCGAGAAAAGACACATAAATCCGCTGGCAGGAAAACACAACCATCAGGTTTAGGATAAACATGACTAAAGCTGCCTGGGAGAATAAGATGGCATTTGTATACCCCTCAACTCTATCCAAGCCATGATAGTATTGCCACACACTAAGCCCGCCAATAGATATGCCTCCCATAATCACACTCAGCACACCTATATTAATTATTATTCTCTCTCTTGGCAGGAGAAATGAAAAAACTATAACATAAAGTATATTTCTCATAATCCAAGACGCATCGCCATGAATTTGTCTATTAACGAGAATGACCAGTGCATATGCTAGAAAAGCAAACAGCAGCCTTTTGTCTCGCAAACCAACACTTGTCTTATCACCAGTAAAAAAATTAGCAACACCAAAAAAACATGATAATACAATAAGAGTTGACATATATGATGTTCCAGATGGAACGATAAACAGACCACAAAACAAAAATATAATTGATAAGGAAAATAAACCTATTGTCATTCGATCAAGTAGAATTTTGCTGTTAATAGGCATTAACTAATTCTTCCTAAATACATAATTGCCAAAAATTTTTCGCCACAGGCCGAACACGTCGGTACGGGGGAAGATGGCGATCCGGCGGATCTGAAGCGGGTCCTGATGCATGGCTCTGGGACCGCTGTTGGTGGCCACAGCATAGCGATAACCGGCGGCGCTGGCCTGGGCTTTTGCGCTGTCGTTCAGATCCCCGTAAGGGTAGGCAAAGGAGAGTAGCGGATGGCCCAGCAACTGCTCCAGCCACGCCTTGTTTACCCGGATCTCGTGAGCCTGTTGCTCAGGTGTCAGCTGGCTCAGACGGGGGTGGGTCAGGGTATGCCCCCCTATTTCCACGTGCTCGGAGGCCACGATCGCCTTGATCTCCTCCGGTTTCATCAGGGTCACCGGTGTGTCAGGGTGGGTCGGATGTTCCACGTCCCAACGGTTGTGATCCTCGCCGGTCACCACGTAGACCACCGCCTTGTAGCCATATTTTTCCAGCAGCGGCAACATACGGGTCAGGTTGTCCCGATAGCCGTCGTCCACGGTGATCATCAGGTACTTCTTGCCGTATTGCAGCCGATGGATAAACCCCTTGTCCGCTATATCTGCGAATGTCAGCGTCTCATAGCCGAGCCACTTCATTAAGCGCAGGTGCTTCTCGAACATGGTGATGGGTAACCAGGTGCCATGCACCCCCTTCTCGCTCTCATGTTCGATAAAGCGGTGGTACATGATGACCGGCATCTCCCGGCGCAGAGTCTCGACCACGGCATCCTGATAGATGGACTCCAGCCCGGTGACCACACCTTGCAGGTCATACTCCTGCAAAACACGCTGGCGCACAGGGTCTGGCACCACCTTGCTGGCCAGTGCCGAAGGAATCTGCACCTTCAGCTCGGCAAAATCGATGGCCAGATCCCTGGGGCCGATGTCACCGAAGTTGCTGGCGAGCGCCTCATCCAGATTCGATTCGTCCACCAGCCCGATCGCCTTGGCCTCACCGATGGCAAACGCCGGACGACCACACAGCAGAGCCTCCATCGCCACCCGACCGGCGCCCACAACCAGATCGCAACCTGCCAGCAGGGCGGGCACATCGTCCACATAGCCCACAAAGTCGACCTTGTCCTGGAACCGGGCGAACCGCTCCGGCACCCGGGTACCGCTGACGACCCGCACCCGGCAGGCATCCAGATCCAGCACCTCATCCAGCAACCGGTAGCAGAGCTCCCCCTTGGGGCCGCTCAGCCGACCGATGATGGCAATCACCGGCTTGTCGTTGTCCGGGGCCGGCACGGGCTGGAACTTGTCGGTCTCGATGCCGTTGCGCAGTACCTGGACGATGGCGGGATCCACCCCCAGGTTGTCGATGATCTGGCTGGCGATATCCTCGCACACTGCCACCGCCCGGTAGCCCAACGCATGAAATGCCTTGCGGGAGGCATGCACCGGCTGACGGCCGTGCACCGTGGTGATCATGGGGGTCCCGGTCAGCTTGCAGGCCACATAGCTGCTCCAGCCGGAGGCACGCGAGTGGGCATGCACCAACTGGATATGATGCTTCTTGATCAGGTAGACGAGGTAAAACACGTGCCAGAAACGGCGCAGGATGCTGCGCTTGTTGAAACGCAGCTTGAACACAGGCCCTTGGGTGGGCTTGGTCAGGGTATCCGAGACATAGAAGACGTTGTGACCACGTCGGGTCAGCTCGTTGCCAACCGTGGTGGCATAGACCTCAGCTCCCGTCACTTCGAGCTGGGAGAGAGCCATCATTATGTTCATGCAAGCGCATCCGATCGACGGGTGGCCAGGGCCACCCGTCAGAGGGGGATCAAGCCCGGTTCAGCCAGGCCATGTAATCGGCCACGCCTTCGGCCACTGTCTTGAACTCGCCGTCATAACCGACGCCGCGCAACTTGGTGAGGTCAGCCTGGGTGAAGCTCTGGTAGCGGCCCTTGAGGTGATCCGGGAAGGGGATGTATTCGATAGCGCCTTTCTGATGATGCTTGATCACCGCCTCGGCCACGTTCTGGAACGGCTCGGCACGGCCGGTACCGCAGTTGAAGATGCCGGAGTGCTGCGGGTTCTGCCAGAACCAGAGGTTCACCCTGCAGACGTCGTCCACATAGATGAAGTCGCGCATCTGGCCGCCGTCCGGGAAGCCGTCACAGCCCTCGAACAGCTTGGGGTTGTCACCCTGCTTCACCTGGGTGTTGAGGTGGAAAGCCACGGACGCCATGGAGCCCTTGTGCTGCTCGCGCGGACCGTAGACGTTGAAATACTTCAGGCCCACGACCTGGGAGTTGATCTCCGGCATCCAGCGGCGCACGTACTGATCGAACAGCTGCTTGGAATAGCCATAAACGTTCAGGGGCTGCTCGAACTTGGGATCTTCGATGAAGTTGTCGTTGCGACCGCCATAGGTAGCGGCGGAGGAGGCGTAGATGAACGGGATCTCCCGCTCGATGCAGTAGTGGAACAGATCCTTGGAGTACTCGTAGTTGACCTCCATGATGAACTTGCCGTTCCACTCCGTGGTCGCGGAGCAGGCACCCTCGTGGAAGATAACCTCGATACCGCCATCCCACTCCTCGAATTCGTCACCGGAGACGATGCGCGCCTGGAACTCATCCTTGTCCATGTAATCGGCGATGGTGAGATCGACCAGGTTGACGAACTTGGTGCCGTCGGTCAGGTCATCGATGACCACGATATCGGTCCGTCCTTGAGCGTTCAGCTGCTTGACCAGATTGCTGCCGATAAAGCCAGCACCGCCAGTTACTACGATCATGGAGTTTGCCTCGCGTACGTTGTGGCCCCGTGTGACTGCCTGTTAAAGCTGTGTATAGTGGGCCAATTTGAAATTGCCGAAAAGTTTATCACGGGCCGCAGGGGGATTCGACCTCGATGACTTTCCCCCCGGGGCCCGGCAGAGGGATCAGCGATGAAGACCAGAGACAGGATCATCCACAGCGCCATCGAGCTGTTCAACGACCAGGGTGAACGCAACATCACCACCAACCACATTGCCGCGCACCTCGGCATCAGCCCGGGCAACCTCTACTACCACTTTCGCAACAAAGAAGACATCATCCACTCCATCTTCGATCAATATGCCCGCCACCTGAGCGAGAGCTTTGCCCCCGCGCGCAGACAGGAGATCAATCTGGAAGACCTGATGGGTTATCTGGATGCCATCTTCTACCTGATGTGGCAATTCCGCTTCTTTTACGCGAATCTGCCGGACATTTTGAGTCGCGACGAACCGTTGCAACAGAAATACCTCAAGGCCCAGGAGCAGCTGCGTGCCACCGTGGAGGCGCTGCTCAGGAGCCTGCGCGAGGGGGGCATACTCGCTGTCAGCGACGAAGACCTGCCGGATCTGGGCCAGACCATCAAGATGGTCGTCACCTGCTGGATCCCCTTCCAGATCGCCCAGGCTCCCCACACCCGCATCACCAAGCCATTGCTCTATCAGGGAGTCTTGCGGGTGCTGTTCCTGCTGCGTCCCTATGTGCAGCCTCAGGTGGCCACGCAGATCCACCAGCTGGAGCAGCATTACCACCAACTGGCCCAACCAGCTGGGTGAGATCTGTTTCACAATTGTTTAATACCAGCATAAAAATTTGAATTTATGCGCAGGGATTACAGTAAAATGTTGCCCATTCTAGGGTCTGTCGGCGTTTCGTCGCGACCGTGACGACGCCGCACCGTACGGGTTGCACGGCCCGAGATCCTGATTACCCAGTCGATACAGCAATGAGGACCGAGGATGTCTAACGGATTCTATCGTCACCTGACCGAGCAGCTCGAACAGGTCAAGGCGGAAGGGCTATACAAGCAGGAACGCATCATCACCTCGGCCCAGCAGGCCCAGATTGCGGTGGGCGGCGAGCAGGTACTGAACTTCTGTGCCAACAACTATCTGGGGCTGGCCAACCACCCCGATCTCATTGCCGCCGCCCATCAGGGCCTCGACAGCCACGGCTTCGGCATGGCCTCGGTGCGTTTCATCTGCGGCACCCAGGATCAGCACAAGGCGCTGGAGCAGAAGCTGTCTGCCTTCCTCGGCACCGAGGACAGCATCCTCTACTCTTCCTGCTTCGATGCCAACGGCGGTCTGTTCGAGACCCTGTTCGGTGCGGAAGACGCCATCATCTCCGACGCGCTCAACCACGCCTCCATCATCGATGGCGTGCGCCTGTGCAAAGCCAAACGCTACCGCTACGCCAACAACGACATGGCCGAGCTGGAAGCCCAGCTCAAGCAGGCCGATGCCGATGGCGCCCGCTTCAAGCTGATCGCCACCGACGGCGTCTTCTCCATGGACGGCGTCATCGCCGACCTCAAATCCATCTGCGATCTGGCGGACAAGTATGATGCCCTGGTCATGGTGGATGACTCCCACGCCGTCGGCTTCATCGGCGAGAACGGCCGCGGCACCCACGAATACTGTGGCGTCATGGATCGGGTCGACATCATCACCGGCACCCTGGGCAAGGCCCTGGGCGGCGCCTCTGGCGGCTATACCTCCGGCAAGAAAGAGGTGATCGACTGGCTGCGTCAGCGCTCCCGTCCCTACCTCTTCTCCAACTCCCTGGCCCCCTCCATCGTCTCGGCCACCATCAAGGTGATCGACATGCTGGCCGACGGCCACGACCTGCGCGCCCGCCTGAAAGAGAACAGCGCCTATTTCCGCGGGCGGATGAGCGCCGCGGGCTTCACCCTGGCCGGGGCCGATCACGCCATCATCCCGGTCATGCTGGGGGATGCCAAGCTGGCCGCCGAGATGGCGAGCCGCATGCTGGACGCCGGCATCTACGTGGTGGGCTTCTCCTTCCCCGTGGTGCCCAAGGGCCAGGCACGCATCCGCACCCAGATGTCCGCCGCCCACACCCGGGAGCAGCTGGACAAGGCGATCGATGCCTTCATCCGCATCGGCCGCGAACTGGGCGTGATCTGAACCCGGATGATTGATTGAAACAGGGGCCAAGGTTGGGCCCCTTTTATTACCCTCTGTACCCGGCACAGCGCCGTGAGGACTCTGTCATGAAAGCACTCTCCAAACTCAAATCCGAAGTCGGCATCTGGATGACAGACGTGCCGGCTCCCGAGCTCGGCCACAACGATCTGCTGATCAAGATCCGCAAGACCGCCATCTGCGGCACCGACATCCACATCTACAACTGGGACGAATGGTCCCAGAAGACCATCCCGGTACCCATGGTCGTCGGCCACGAATATGTGGGGGAAGTGGTGGCCGTCGGTCAGGAAGTGCGCGGCTTCGCCGTGGGGGATCGCGTGTCGGGTGAAGGCCATATCACCTGCGGCCACTGCCGCAACTGCCGCGCCGGTCGCACCCACCTGTGCCGCAACACCATTGGCGTGGGCGTCAACCGCCCGGGGTCGTTTGCCGAGTACCTGGTGATCCCGGCCTTCAACGCTTTCAAGCTGCCGGACAATATCCCCGACGAGCTGGCCGCCATCTTCGATCCGTTCGGCAACGCCGTGCACACCGCCCTCTCCTTCGATCTGGTGGGTGAGGACGTGCTCATCACTGGCGCCGGCCCCATCGGCATCATGGCCGCCGCGGTCTGCCGTCATGTGGGCGCCCGCCACGTGGTGATCACCGACGTTAACGAGTACCGCCTCGAGCTGGCCCGCAAGATGGGCGCCACCCGCGCCGTCAACGTGAGCAAGGAGAAGCTCTCCGACGTCATGGCCGAGCTCGGCATGACCGAGGGCTTCGACGTGGGGCTGGAGATGTCCGGCGTACCCAGCGCCTTCCAGGACATGATCGACAAGATGAACCACGGCGGCAAGATCGCCATGCTCGGCATTCCCCCCTCCACCATGGCCATCGACTGGGGCAAGGTGATCTTCAAGGGACTGTTCATCAAGGGGATTTACGGCCGCGAGATGTTCGAGACCTGGTACAAGATGGCAAGCCTCATCCAGTCCGGGCTGGATCTCTCCCCCATCATCACCCACCGCTTCAAGGTCGACGACTTCCAGCAGGGGTTCGATGCCATGCGCTCCGGCCAGTCCGGCAAGGTGATCCTGAGCTGGGACTGACGAGCTCCGGGCACATAGGCCCCTGCCTTGACTGACTCATGAAACCCGGTGCATACCGGGTTTCTTTTTGGGGCCACCAGATCTTCCTCTCTCCCGTCGCCGAAACTTTGTTCGCAGATTGCTTAACACTTCACACACAAGCGTTTAAATGCCTGTAACTATTCGGTTATAATCCCGTCGTTTTCTAGGGATAATAAGAGCCTGCTGGGAGTACATGAGCGTGTTGAAAAAACTGAGCTATTTGCTGGCTGCCGGGATGGCGGCCGCCACCCTGTCCGGCACCGTGTTTGCCGCCGATGAGATGTCACCGGAAGCCATCGCCGAGCGCATCGCCCCGGTCGGTCAGGTCTATACCGCCAAGGATCTGGAGGGGATCGCGACGGCCGCCGCGGCCCCTGCCGCCGCATCGTCCGGTCCACGGGATGGCGAGACCGTGTTCAAGGCAGCCTGTTTTGCCTGCCACGACACCGGTGCCGCCGGCGCCCCGAAACGGGGAGACAAGGCGGCCTGGGAACCGCGCATCGCCCAGGGCTTCGATACCTTGCGCAAGCATGCCATCGAAGGCTTCACCGGCAAGGCCGGCATGATGCCACCACGGGGCACTTGCGCCGCCTGTAGCGACGAAGAGATCGAGAACGCCATTCACTACATGATCGACAAGCTCTAAGTATCTGAAAGGGCTCCCATTGCAGCCCTTTCAATCCAAGCACTTCCGACTACGCTTGAAGGTAAGTTGATTCGGGAGCATTGCATGTCAGTCCAGTCCACCACACCGCCAGACTCCTCCTCTTTGCTGGCGGTCATCTCATCCATCATGGATTTTCCCGCTCCCGGCATCGCCGCCCCCCAAGATTACGCAAGACTCGTTGCACAGCTGGACAGACTCTGCCCCTTGCAGCACTTTGCCATGCTGGGGCTGGTCAACGGTGGCCTGCGCTGGTTGCACGAACATCAGCTGCCCGAGACTTTCAAGCAGCAGCTGGGACGGGAAGAACCCCGCCTCACCGAACAGCTCACCCGGCTCGATGAGCACCAGGGCTGGTGCGTGCAGATCGTGGAGCACCTCGAGGTACAGTGGCTGCTGGCCCGCACGACCCCGGAGCAGACACCCACCCTGCGGCTGCTGCTGGAGTGCCTGGCCAAGCGCCTGCACGAGACCCAGGCCGGCGCTCAGCTGGCTGGGCAGGCCTCCCCCCTCATGCAGCGGGATCCCCACTGGCAGGAGAAAATAGAGAAGATCGGCCGTATCATGCGGCTCGCTCACAACCTGCCGCAGCATGCCCTGTTTGCCCAGCTGGAGGCAGTGCTGCGCCAGATGCTGGCCGTCAGCGACATGTTGCTGATCCGGCTGGAGAACCAGCGCCTGGATCGGCTCTACCCGACACACCTCTCGTACGATGACGACCTCCTCCAGGCCCTCTGTCACAGCACCAACAACATCGAACGCCACGATGCCGGGCTCTACTGGTACAGCCTGCCCCTGCGCCAGCAACAACAGTATTTTGCCCACCTCATCATCAACACGGCCCAACCTTTGGCAGCCGATGACAGGCTGTTTCTCGACTTCCTGCGCCATCAGCTGACCCTGCTGCTGGAGCTGAAAAGAGTCAGGCAACAACTGGATGCTCTCAACTCGGAGGAGTCCATCAACCAGCGGCTACAGCAGCTTCGCCAAACCAATCTCAGGCTGCAGAAACGACTCAAGCACTACCAGGAGCTGGAGCGGCGGCTCCAGTTCAACGCCCTGCACGACCCCCTGACCCAGCTGCCAAACCGGGCCCTGCTGATGAATCACCTGCACCATGCCATGACACGCTATCGCCGTTACCAGAGCGCCGGTTTCACCCTGATCTTCGCCGATGTGGATCACTTCAAGCAGGTCAATGATGCGCTGGGACACAGTACAGGGGATCAGCTGCTGCAGGAGCTGGGCAACCGCCTGCAGAGCTGCATCAGGCAAAATGACATGGTGGCACGACTCGGGGGGGACGAATTTGTCATCTATCTCGACAACAGCCAGCGGGAAGCGGACATCAGCCCTGTGCTCAACCGTATCCTTGCCCGCATTGCCCACCCGTTCCGGCTGCAGGGCAATGAGCTGACCATTACCCTCAGCCTGGGGGTGGCCAGTGTGTCGGAGCAGACCGCCGACATCAGCGAACTGCTGCACCAGGCCGATCTCGCCATGTATCAGGCCAAACGCAACGGCCGCAGCCGCATCGTCATGTATTCCGAGGCCTGCACCGAGCATGCCGGCTCACCGGAGGAGCGGCTGTTCAGGGCTTTGCGAGAAGGCAGGGTCGTCCCCTACTTCCAGCCGGTGATCCGGCTGTGCGACAGCCGTCTGGTCGGCCTGGAGGTGATGGCGCGCTGGATCACCGAGGAAGGGGAACTCAAGGATGCCTTCGACTTCATTCCCCTGGCCGAGCAGTGCGGCCTCATCCAGGATCTGGATCGCCAGATCCTGAGGCGCACCTGCCAGCAGCTGAAGCTCTGGTTACCGGTTTCGGGGAACAGTCGCTTCAAGATAGCCCTCAATCTCTCCGGCAAGCATCTGGCCAGCCGCGATCAGATCATGCGGCTGGTCGGCATCATGGAGGAGGAGGGAGTCATTCCAGGTTATTTCATCTTCGAGTTCAACGAGCGCGAGATCTCCAGGCAGAGTGCCGACTCGCTCACCGCGCTGCATGAGCTCAGGGCCAAGGGGATCCAGATCAGCCTGGATGACTTCGGCACCGGCTTCTCCTCCCTCAACGCCCTGTTCCACTTCCCGGTGGACTACATCAAGGTGGATGACAGCTTCACCCACCGCATGATGAACTCCCCCAGGGATCTCGCGCTGATCCGCGCCATGCGCGACATCTGTCAGGATCTCGATTTCACTCTGGTGGTCGAGGGCATCGAAAACCAGCAGCAGCTGATGAAGCTGATCGAACTCGGCTGTGCTCTCGGGCAGGGGCGCCACATCTCTCCCCCGCTGCCGGGAGCCGACATCCTGCCCCTGCTGAGTCAGACGGGTCGGGAAATGATACCTTCCGACATCAATCCTTCTTGAACATGGCGCGCAGGTTGGCCACCGCCATCTGCCCCTTCTGCTGGCGCTCCTCGGCGCTCACCTGCTTCTGGTTTTCCCACTCCAGGTCATCCTGGGGCAACTCCAGCAGGAAGCGACTCGGCTCCGGCCGCACCGACTCGCCATACTGGCGCCGCTCCTTGCAGAGGGTGAAGGTCAGCTCGGTCTGGGCCCGGGTGATCCCCACGTAGGCGAGGCGACGCTCCTCCTCCACGTTGTCCTCGTCGATGCTGGTCTGGTGGGGCAGCAATCCCTCCTCCATGCCCACCATGTAGACATAGGGAAACTCCAGACCCTTGGAGGCGTGCAAAGTCATCAGCTGCACCTGATCCGCCTCGTCCTCCCCCTCGTTGCGTTCCATCATGTCCCGCAGGGTGAGGCGTGTGACCACCTGGGCGAGCGTCATCGACTCCTCGAGTTCATCTCCCTCCAGCATCTCGCTGATCCAGCGATAGAGAGTGGAAACGTTCTGCATCCGCATCTCCGCCGCCTTGGGGCTGGGAGACGTCTCGTAGAGCCACTCCTCGTAGTGGATCTCCTTGATCATGTCCCGCACCGCTTCCACCGGGTTGCCGCGCAGGGCCTGATCACCGAGCCGTACCAGCCAGTTGGTGAAAGCCTGCAGGGCGGTGAGGCCTCGACCGGAGAGGTGCTGCTCCAGCCCCAGCTCGAAGCTGGCGGCAAACAGGCTCTTGCCGCGCTGATTGGCGTATTGGCCCAGTTTCTCCAGGGTGGTGGGGCCTATCTCCCGACGCGGCAGGTTGACCACCCGCAGGAAGGCGGTGTCCTCGTCCGGATTCACCAGCAACTTGAGGTAGGCCATGATGTCCTTGATCTCGGTGCGGGAGAAGAAGGAGGTGCCCCCCGAGATGCGGTAAGGAATGCGGTTGGTCATCAGCGCCTTCTCGAAGATGCGCGACTGATGGTTGCCCCGGTAGAGGATGGCGTAATCCTTGAAGCGGGTGCGGTTCATGAACTTGTGACCCATCAGCTCGGCGGCGATGCGTTCCGCCTCGTGCTCCTCATTCTTGGCGAACAGCACCTTGAGCTTCACCCCCTCGTCCAGCTCGGAGAAGAGCGCCTTGTCGTAGACGTGGGGGTTGTTGGCGATCAGGATGTTGGCGCACTTGAGGATGCGCCGCTTGGAGCGGTAGTTCTGCTCCAGCTTGATGAGCCGAAGATTGGGAAAATCTTCGTTCAGCAGCACCAGGTTCTGCGGCTTGGCCCCGCGCCAGGAGTAGATGGACTGGTCGTCATCCCCCACCACGGTGAAGCGGGCCCGCTCGCCGACGATCTGCTTCACCAGCTCGTACTGGCTGGTGTTGGTGTCCTGGTATTCGTCGACCAGCAGGTAGCGGATCTTGTTCTGCCAGCGCTCGCGTACCTCCTGATTGCTCTTGAGCAGCAGGGTCGGCATCACGATGAGATCGTCGAAATCCAGCGCGTTGTAGGCCACCATCTGGCGGTGATAGCGCTCGTAGAGCTGGGCCATCAGCACCTCTTCCGGCCCTCGGGCGATGCGCATGGCGCGGGCAGGCAGGATGAGGTCGTTCTTCCAGTTGGAGATCTGGCTGATGAGGGCCGAGAGCTTGTCCTTGTCGTTATCGAGCTCGGTTTCCGTCAATTCTTTGAGCAGCGCCAGCTGATCGGTATCGTCGAACAGGGAGAAGTTGGCCTTGAGGTTCAGGCTCTTGTGCTCGCGACGAATGATCTCGAGCCCCAAGGTATGGAAGGTGGAGACCATCAACCCCCGCGCCTCCTTGCGACCCAGGGTCTGGCCGACCCGCTCCTTCATCTCCCGCGCCGCCTTGTTGGTAAAGGTGACCGCCGCTATGTTGCGCGCGTTGTAGCCGCACTGCTGCACCAGGTAGGCAATCTTGTTGGTGATGACGCGGGTCTTGCCCGATCCGGCACCCGCCAGCACCAGGCAAGGGCCGGAAACATACTTGACCGCTTCGTTCTGATTGGGGTTGAGCTTCATGGGCCGGATCTCTTGGCTTATGATGAGGGGCGGCATTGTAGCAGAGATCCCGCGGGCAGCCGAAACCGGACACGGGAGCCCGTCACTTCGTCTTGTGTTTGCCCGCCATTTTCCGGATCATGACCGACTTTTCCAGATGAGATGAGGGGAGCATGAATCAGCAACAGCACGCCCTGCTGCGCGGCCAGTTTCCGGCCTTGGCACAGGAGGTCAACGGCCACCCTCTGATCTATCTGGACAACGCCGCCACCACCCAGAAACCGCAGGCGGTGCTGGATGCGATCAATCACTACTATCGAGCCGATAACGCCAACGTGCACCGTGCCGCCCACGCACTGAGCGGCCGGGCCACCCGGGCCTTCGAAGATGCCCGCGAGACGGTCGCCCGCTTTATCAATGCCCCTCTCAACCACGAAGTGATCTGGACCCGTGGCACCACGGAGGCGATCAACCTGGTGGCCCAGAGCTGGGGGATGAGCGAGCTCAAGGCGGGGGACGAGATCCTGCTCAGCACCCTGGAGCACCACGCCAATATCGTCCCCTGGCAACTGGTCGCCCAGCGCACCGGAGCCGTCATCCGAGTCATCCCCCTCGATGAGCGGGGCGATCTCGACATGGCCGTTTATCTGACCATGCTGGGGCCACGTACCCGACTGGTGAGCGTTGCCCATGTCTCCAATGCCCTCGGCACCGTCAACCCTGTCGGGCAGATAGTGGCGGCGGCCAAGGCGGTCGGTGCCCTGACCCTGATCGACGGCGCCCAGGCTGTGGCCCACCTCGAGGTTAATGTGCAAGCCATCGGCTGCGACTTCTACGCTTTCTCCGGCCACAAGCTCTACGGCCCGACCGGTATCGGCGTGCTGTGGGGCCGCACCGCACTGCTGGAGCGGATGCCCCCCTGGCAGGCCGGCGGCGAGATGATCGACAGGGTCAGCTTCGACGGCACCACCTTCAATGCCCTGCCCTTCAAGTTCGAGGCGGGGACCCCCCATATCGCCGGCGCCATCGGCCTGGCTGCCGCCATCGATTTTGTGATGGAACAAGACCGGGGGGGATTGACCCGCCACGAAGAGGCGCTGACCGACTACCTGGTCGCCGGCCTGCGGCAGGTGCCGGGGCTGCGTCTGGTCGGTGAGCCAGGCCAGCGCGCCGGTGCAGTCTCCTTCCTGTTGGAGGAGATCCACCCCCAGGATGCGGCCACCCTGCTCGATATGCAGGGGATTGCCCTGCGAGTAGGCCACCACTGCGCCATGCCGTTGATGGAGAGCCTTGGCATTGGCGGCACAATGCGAGCCTCACTCGCCTGTTACAACAACCGTGACGATGTGGACGCCCTGCTGGCCGCCCTGCACAAACTCAGTGACTTCTTCTAAGGCAGACAACCCGATGAACAGCCTCGCAACCTATACCCGGATCGGCCTTGATCCCGATGCAGATAGCATCCGCCGACAGTTTGCTGCGGCGAACGGCTGGGAAAACCAGTACCGGCTCATCATCCAGCTCGGCAAGCTGTTGCCCGCGCTACCCAGCGAATGGCAGCAGGAGGAATTCCGCCTCAAGGGATGTGAAAGCCAGGCCTGGCTAAAGGGAGAGCAAAGCGAGGATGGCTGCTGGCACTTTGCCTGTGATTCAGATGCCCGCATCGTGCGTGGCCTCATCGTCATCGTGCTGGCAGCGCTCAATCATCAGACTGCCGATGCTATCCAGGCTTTTGATATGGATACCTATTTCAGCGAGCTCGGGCTCGAGAAACACCTGAGCCCGTCGCGGGGCAACGGGCTCAGGGCAATCGTGTTGGCAATCCGGGCGCTGACGGTCTAACCCGCCAGGTTCAATGGTCGATTAGGCTTCGCCAATCGACCCAACTTCTTCAATTCCCGGCCTCTTTCTCGGCACGAGCCCCGCGCTCGGCAATCTTCTTCAACACCCGGGACGCAGCCACCAGACCGAAGGTCGCCGTCACCGGGGTGACGGCACCGAAGCCGGAGGCACAATCCATCTTCATGTTGCCATCGCTGGTCGCCTTGGCCTGACAGGTGCCGCCATTCCCGTCCGGGTAGCTCAGCTGCTCGGTTGAGAAGACACACTCCACCCCGAACTTGCGCGCCGGATTCTTGCTGAAATTATGCAGCCGACGCAGGTCGGAGCGCACCTTGGCAGCCAGCGGATCTTGGATAGTCTTGGCCAGGTCGGCCACGGTGATCTGGGTCGGGTCCATCTGCCCGCCGGCACCGCCAGCCACGATCACCGGGATCTTGTTGCGCTTGCAGAAGGCAATCAGCGCCACCTTGGCCTTGACCGAGTCAATGGCATCCACCACATAGTCAAACTCCCGCTTGATATGCTCGGCCAAGTTGTCGGCAGTGACGAAGTCATCTACCTCTATCACCTCGCAATCAGGGTTGATGGCGCGAATGCGCTCGGCCATCACCTCCGTCTTGAGGCGACCGACCGTGCCTTGCATGGCGTGGATCTGGCGGTTGGTGTTGGTGATGCAGATGTCATCCATGTCGATCAGGGTGATCTGGTTGATGCCGGCACGGGCCAACGCCTCTGCCGCCCAGGAGCCGACGCCGCCGATCCCGACCACGCAGACTTTCGCTTGGCTGAAGGAGCGCAGCGCACTCTGACCATAAAGACGGGCAATGCCCCCGAATCGCTGTAGATATTCTGCTTTCATACCACCACCTTGCTTGAGGGCGGCCATTATAGCGACAACCATGGGCGGCGGCGAATTTCAGATAAACATGAAACGGGATGGAACGGCGACATCGGACTAACTGAGATGAGATAGAGAGATCGTAGAGACGAAAAAAAGCCCAGTCTGTCGACGGGCTTCTTGTTAGTGGCGGAGCGGGCGGGGAGACTGACAGCGTCCGGCTCAAGCACAAGAGACAACAGACCGGGACCGAGTTGCCAGTGCCAAGTCGCAGCACCGTCGGTTGTTTCTTGTTTCCTTATCCCGTTTGCAAAAGCCAGAAAGCAAAAAGGCCTTCCCGTCAGGGAAGGCCTTTCAATTTAGTGGCGGAGCGGACGGGACTCGAACCCGCGACCCCCGGCGTGACAGGCCGGTATTCTAACCGACTGAACTACCGCTCCGCATTCGGTTAGCTTTCGCTAAATCTTTTGCTGCTTCTTTATGAGGTGTCATCCTCGC
>NZ_JAGKRG010000015.1:0-291 GCF_017939565.1 Aeromonas sp. SrichE-2G | reverse complement strand
TGAACCTTTACTACAGCTTGGCACTGAACATTGAACCTACATGTGTAGGATAGGTGGGAGGCTTTGAAGGCGTGACGCCAGTTGCGCTGGAGCCGTCCTTGAAATACCACCCTTGTATGTTTGATGTTCTAACGCAGGGCCCTGAATCGGGCTCGCGGACAGTGCCTGGTGGGTAGTTTGACTGGGGCGGTCTCCTCCCAAAGAGTAACGGAGGAGCACGAAGGTTGGCTAATCCTGGTCGGACATCAGGAGGTTAGTGCAATGGCATAAGCCAGCTTAACTGCGAGACGG
>NZ_JAGKRG010000014.1:0-74058 GCF_017939565.1 Aeromonas sp. SrichE-2G | reverse complement strand
GACACTGCCAGGCACCCATTTCAAGATTGCGCACTGAGCGTGGTCTTTACCGGTTAGTGTGCTGATATGGCTCAGTCGGTAGAGCGCATCCTTGGTAAGGATGAGGTCCCCAGTTCGATTCTGGGTATCAGCACCATTAAAAAGAAAGCCTCCCTATCGGGAGGCTTTTTTTTTTTGCCTTTCTCGACTCTTCATTTCGCCGATATCTGTCTGACATCCAGGTAGAAACGGGCCTGCCCCTAGGCCTCTATCTGGATGGCTGCGACCAGGCGCTCATCGTGTTTATATTCCCAGTGACTCTCTATGGCGTTCAGAGCCAGCTTTCTGATGCCCGGACTTTCCAGATAGTAGTGAAACAAGCCTGCGCTGCCGATCTGGGTCAATCCTGGCTTCATCCCTACTGAAACCCTTTATGGTGAACCCTTCTCTATTGAACTGATCCGAGCTAAGTTGTGGATTAGCAAAGGCTATCTGTCTCTTCAAGGGGAAAGGAACATGCTGATAAAGAATGTGCGTCTGGCTGACAGGGAGGGGATGTGGCAGATCCTCTGCCAGGATGGCCTGATCCGGACCATGGCACCCATGAACCAGATGCTCCTCTCGACCCGGGAGCTGGATGGGGAAGGGGGGCTGGCGGTGGCGCCCTTTATCGAGCCCCACATTCACCTGGATACCACCCAGACGGCGGGTGAGCCGAGCTGGAACCTCTCCGGTACCCTGTTCGAAGGAATAGAGCGCTGGGCCGAGCGCAAGGCGCTCCTGACCCATGAGGATGTGAAGCTGCGCGCTATCCAGACCCTCAAATGGCAGATCGCCAACGGCATCCAGTTCGTGCGTACCCATGTCGACGTTTCCGATCCCAACCTGGTGGCGTTGAAGGCCATGGTGGAGGTACGGGAGGAGATGAAGGAGTGGGTGGAGTTGCAGATCGTCGCCTTCCCGCAGGAGGGGATCCTCTCCTACCCCAACGGCAAGGCACTGCTGGAGGAGGCGCTCAAGCTCGGAGCCGACGTGATCGGCGCCATTCCCCATTTCGAGTTTACCCGGGAATATGGGGTAGAAAGTCTGCATTACGTCTTCGATCTTGCAGAAAAATACGGGGTTCTTGTCGATGTGCACTGCGATGAAATCGATGATGAGCAGTCCCGCTTTCTCGAGACGCTGGCGACCCTGGCCTACGAGCGTGGTATCGGCCAGCGGGTGACTGCCAGCCACACCACGGCCATGCACTCCTACAACGGTGCTTACGCCTCCCGCCTGTTTCGGCTTCTCAGGATGGCTGATATCAACTTTGTCGCCAATCCGCTGGTGAACATCCACCTGCAGGGGCGTTTTGATACCTATCCCAAGCGCCGGGGCATCACCCGGGTGAAGGAAATGCTGGAGGCGAACATCAACGTCTGTTTTGGCCACGACGACGTGTTCGATCCCTGGTACCCCATGGGCACGGGCAACATGCTGCAGGTACTGCACATGGGGCTGCATGTTTGCCAGATCATGGGCTACGAGCAGATCAATGACAGCCTCAAACTCATCGGGGAGCACAGCGCCCGAACCCTGAATGTGCAGGATCGCTATGGCATAGAGACTGGCAAGCCCGCCAACCTGCTGATCCTGCCAGCGGACAACGGCTTCGATGCGGTGCGCCGCCAGGTGCCAGTTCGCTACTCCATCCGCCATGGCAAGGTGATCGCCGAAACTCGCCCCGCCGAGACGTCCCTGCATCTGGCGCAGAGCGAACCAGTCGATTTTCGTCGCTGATCCGCCTCAAACTCGCCGATTAATTGCCGGCTGTCCCCGTCAGCCGGCATTTTGCATAATAAAGATCTGATACCTTTGGAGCCTGTTCCATGCAAACCTGGTTATTTGTCGCGGTCGGTGGTGCCTTCGGTGCCTGCCTTCGTTTCGGGATCGCCGAATTGATGGCCTTGCTGCTGGGGCGCCACTTCCCCTATGGCACCCTGGTGGTCAACGTCGTGGGCTCCTTCATCATGGGGATAGCCTATGCGCTCATCACCCATGCCCAGGTGGTGGAACACCCGATGAAGCCGCTGCTGATGGTCGGCATTCTGGGGGCGCTGACCACCTTCTCCTCCTTCGCCCTGGATACAGTGGTGCTGGCCCAGCAGGGGGCCTATCTCAAGGCGCTGCTCAACGTGGGGCTCAATTTGTTCCTCTGTCTGGCCATGGTCGTGCTGGGGATTCAGCTGGTCGTGAGCCGGCTGTGAGGCGCCATCACCTCTCTGGTGCCAAATGAGAGAGTGACACTGGGCACCTGAGATTCAGCTCCCCACCCCGTCGCCCCGGCCCCTGCTTCCCTTGCTCCCCTTGTACGACAGGCACTAAACAGGTTCTGAGGTGTCCGGACGCTGGCTGCTCTGGTAAACTGGCGGCCATTCTTTGCTCTATGGGTATTTGAGGGATGTCGGAACAGACTAGTACTACGCATTTTGGCTATAAAACCGTGGCGGCGACCGAGAAGGAAACTCTGGTGGCTGGCGTCTTCCATTCGGTGGCAGCCAAGTATGATCTGATGAACGATCTGATGTCGTTCGGCATTCACCGCCTGTGGAAGCGTTTCACCATCGACTGCTCCGGGGTCCGCAAGGGCCAGAAGGTGCTGGATCTGGCCGGTGGCACCGGGGATCTGACCGCCAAGTTCTCCCGCATCGTCGGCGAGACTGGCCAGGTGGTGCTGGCAGACATCAACGACTCCATGCTCAAGGTGGGCCGCGACAAGCTGCGCAACCTGGGGGTGGCCAACAACGTCTCCTACGTGCAGGCCAACGCCGAGGCGCTCCCCTTCCCGGACAACCACTTCGACGTCATCACCATCGGCTTCGGTCTGCGCAACGTCACCGACAAGGACAAGGCGCTCGCCTCCATGTTCCGGGTGCTCAAGCCGGGCGGTCGCCTGCTGGTGCTGGAGTTCTCCAAGCCGGAGAGCGAGGTGATCGCCAAGCTTTACGATCTCTACTCCTTCAAACTGCTGCCGAAAATGGGCGAAATTGTCGCAAACGACAGTGAAAGCTACCAGTACTTGGCAGAGTCCATCCGCATGCACCCGGATCAGCAGACCCTGGCTGGCATGATGGAGAAGGTCGGGTTCGAGCAGGTGGAGTTCTACAACCTGACCCAGGGCGTGGTCGCCCTGCACCGCGGTTACAAGTTTTAAGGTCGCCTATGCCGATGGATGCCATGGTCACCGCGGTGATCGAAACCAGCCTCAACCAGTTGCTGACCCTCGACAAGCAGAGCCCTGAGCGGCTGCGCAAGCTGGCGGGCAAGGTGCTCAAGCTGGAGCTGCGCGAGCTCAAGCCGCTCTGGTTTGTCTTCTCCGACCGCCGGCTGGATGTGCTGGCCTGCTATGAAGGGGAGGCCGATGCGGTGCTCAGCCTCTCCCTGACCGCCCTCGGTCTGCTCAAAGAGCCCTCCGCCCTGACCCGCTACATCCGTGAGGAGAAGCTGGACCTGAGCGGCGATCCCCAGCTGGTGCAGGCATTCAGCGCCCTGCTGGGTGATCTCGACATCGACTGGGAAGAGGAGCTGTCCCGCTATACCGGCGACGTGCTGGCCCACACCCTGTGCAGCGGAGCCCGTCAGGCGCGCCGCCTGGTGGGACGCGAGCTGTGCCGTAGTCAGCGGCAGCTGGCGGAGTACCTGACCGAGGAGGCCAGGCTGGCCCCCGGCCCCCTGGAGGTGGCGAGCTTCAACGACGACGTCGAGGTGCTGGCCCAACAGCTCAAGGCCGTCGAACTGCGTCTGGCCCGCCTCGAGCAACAGGTGAGCTGATGACCCCGAAGGAGTTCAAACGCCTCTATCGCATCGTCAGCATCTTGCTGGAGCAGGGCATCGACGAGCTGGTGCCCGCCCGTTACCAGCCCTGGCCCGGCCGGCTGGCCCGCCGCAGCCTGTTCTGGCTCAAGAACAGGCAGCAAGGCATGAGCCGCGGTGCCCGCATTCGCCTCGCCTTCGAGGCCCTCGGTCCCATCTTCATCAAGTTCGGCCAGATGCTCTCGACCCGGCGCGATCTGCTGCCGCCGGACATCGCCGAGGAGCTGGCGCTGCTGCAGGACAGGGTGCCTCCCTTCTGTGGGCAGGCCGCCCGCCGCCAGATCGAGGCGAGCCTGGGTTGCACCATCGAGACCCTGTTCGACGACTTCGACGAGACGCCGCTGGCGTCCGCCTCCATCGCCCAGGTGCACACTGCTCGCCTGAAAGAGAACGGCCGCGAGATCGTCATCAAGGTGATCCGCCCAGACATCGAGCCCGTCATCGAGGCCGATCTGCGCCTGATGCAGGCGCTGGCCCGTCTGGTGGCCCGCTTCGTGCCCCAGAGCGCCAGGCTGCGCCCGGTCGAGGTAGTGGAAGAGTACCGCAAGACCATACTTGACGAGCTCAACCTGATGCGGGAGGCGGCCAACGCCATCCAGCTGCGTCGCAACTTCACCGGCTCCGAGGCGCTCTATGTGCCCGAGGTGTACACGGATCACTGCCGTGAGCAGGTGCTGGTGATGGAGCGCATCTACGGCATTCCCGTCTCCGATATCGCCGCGCTGGAGGCCAACGGCACCAACATGAAGCTGCTGGCCGAGCGTGGGGTGGAGGTCTTCTTCACCCAGGTGTTCCGCGACAGCTTCTTCCACGCCGACATGCACCCGGGCAACATCTTCGTCTCTTACGAGCACCCCGAGAATCCGCTCTGGATCGGCATCGACTGCGGCATCGTCGGTACCCTGAACCGGGAAGACAAGCGCTACCTGGCGGAGAACTTCCTCGCCTTCTTCAACCGCGATTACCAGCGGGTCGCCCAGCTGCACGTGGAGTCCGGCTGGGTGCCGCCCGATACCAAGGTGGACGAGTTCGAATTTGCCATCCGCACCGTGCTGGAGCCCATCTTCGAGAAGCCGCTCTCCGAGATCTCGTTCGGCCACGTGCTGCTCAACCTGTTCAACACCGCCCGTCGCTTCAACATGCAGGTGCAGCCGCAGCTGGTGCTGCTGCAGAAAACCCTGCTCTACGTGGAAGGGCTGGGGCGCCAGCTCTATCCCCAGCTGGACCTGTGGCAGACCGCCAAGCCCTATCTGGAAAACTGGATGCACGAGCAGGTCGGCCCCAAGGCGGTGTGGAATGCCATCAAGGAGAAGGCTCCCTTCTGGGCGGAGAAGCTGCCGGAGCTGCCTGAGCTGGTCTACGAGACCCTGCGCCAGGCCCGTCATCAGCAGCACCATTTCGACCAGATGTTCGCCGATTTTCGCCGGCACAGCCGTCGCCAGGGGCAGGCGCGCTACCTCTTAGGGGTTGGAGCCAGCCTGCTATTGGCGGGTGTATTCTTGCTGACCCAGAAACAACACATTGAGTGGGGACAAATCAGCCTCGCCGGCGCCGGGTTATGCTGGCTGCTGGGTTGGCTGCGAACCCGTTCTCATTAAACACAGTGCGCCAGCGGGCGCCAATCCTGGAGAGAAAGTCATGGGTGGTATCAGTATTTGGCAGTTGTTGATCATCGCAGTCATCGTCGTGCTGTTGTTCGGGACCAAGAAGCTGCGCGGCATCGGCGGCGATCTGGGTGCGGCGGTCAAGGGGTTCAAGAAGGCGCTCTCCGATGAGCCGGCCGACACCAAGCCCGAGCAGAAGGACGCCGAGTTTCCGACCAAGCAGTTGAACGAGACGGCTAACAGCGCCGACACCGCCAAGCAGAAAGACAAAGATCAGGCCTAAGCCATGTTCGACATCGGTTTTTGGGAGCTGATCGTCATCGGTGTCGTCGCCCTGGTGGTGCTGGGGCCCGAGCGGTTGCCGGTGGCGATCCGGACCGCCAGTCACTGGATCAGGCTGATCCGCAGTACCGCCAACTCGGTGAAGTCCGAGCTGGAACAGGAGCTCAAGTTGCAAGAGCTGCACAACGATCTGAAAAAGGCCGAAAAGCTGCAGATGAACAACCTGAGCCCCGAGCTGCAGGAGTCCATCGAGCAGCTGAAGGCGGCTGCCCAGTCGGTGAACCGCCCATACGAACAGCAGAACACCATCCGCCCCGCCCCGGCCGTGGCCGAGGTGAAGGAGGCGTCGGTGCCGCAAGCTGCCGCCGTGGCCGCTCCCGAGCAGGCTGCCCCCGTGGATGAGGTGCGCAGCACCGAGCCAGATGCCAGGCAAGGGGAGGCGAAGCCATGAGTCAGGCCGAGCAACCCCTCATCAGCCACCTGGTGGAGCTGAGAACACGCCTGTTGCGTTCCGTTGGCGCCATCCTGCTGGTGTTCGTCGCGCTGATCTACTTCTCCAACGACATCTACGACTTCATCGCACAGCCGCTGCTCAGCCAGCTGCCGGAAGGCACCAGCATGATAGCGACGGATGTGGCGACCCCCTTCATCACGCCCATCAAGCTGACCCTGGTGGTCTCCTTCTTCGTCGCGATCCCCTATCTGCTCTATCAGGCCTGGGCCTTCATCGCCCCCGGTCTGTACCAGCACGAGCGACGGCTCATCATGCCGCTGGTCGCCTCCAGCGCCGTGCTCTTCTATGCGGGGATGGCGTTTGCCTACTACGTGGTGTTCCCGCTGGTGTTCGGCTTCTTCACCAGCACTGCCCCCGCCGGGGTGACGGTGGCGACCGACATTGCCAGCTATCTGGACTTCGTGCTGACCCTGTTCTTCGCGTTCGGGGTGGCATTCGAGATCCCGGTCGCCACCATACTGCTGTGCTGGACCGGGGTGACCACCCCCAAGAGCCTGAAGGAGAAGCGCCCCTACGTCATCGTCGGGGTATTCGTGGTCGGCATGCTGCTGACGCCGCCGGATGTGTTCTCCCAGACCCTGTTGGCGATCCCCATGTGGGCGCTCTGGGAACTGGGGCTCTTCTTCGCCCGCTTCTACGTGAAGAAAGAAGACGAGCAGGAGCAGGAACAATCGGAAGAGGGGAGCTGAGGCTCCCTTCCTCTTTTCATGCCTCCGTTCGAGGCGTATGGTAAGGCCCCATCGAGTAGATGGTTTTCAAATGCCTGATATGTCTTCCTTTTGTTCGGACCCGCTGACCCCATGATCGACATAGGTGTGAACCTGACCAGCAGCCAGTTTGCTGACGAGCAAGCCGAGCTGGTGACCCGCGCCCGCGCCGCCGGCGTGGAGGCCCTGATCCTGACCGGCACGGATCTGGCCGGCAGCCAGGCCAGCGCGGAGCTGGCCACCCAGTGGCCGGGCTACTGTTTCTCCACCGCCGGAGTGCACCCCCACGATGCCAGGAGCGTCGACGCGGCGACCCTGCCCGCCCTGCGCGATCTGGCGGCGCTGCCCCAGGTGGTGGCCATCGGCGAGTGTGGCCTGGACTACAACCGCGACTTCTCCCCCCGTCCTGTGCAGGACGCGGTGTTTGACGCCCAGCTGGCGCTGGCTGCCGAGCTCGGGATGCCGGTGTTTCTCCATTGCCGCGATGCCCATGAAAGGTTCGTCGAGATCCTGCGCCCCTGGCTGCCCCGTCTGCCCGGAGCCGTGCTGCACTGCTTCACCGGCTCCGACGCCGAGCTCGACGAGTGCCTGGCGCTGGGGCTGCACATCGGGGTGACCGGCTGGCTCTGTGACGAGCGGCGCGGCCAGCTGCTGCGCGAGCAGGTGGCCCGCATTCCGGCCGGTCGCCTGATGATAGAGACGGATGCCCCCTACCTGGTGCCGCGGGATCTGAAACCCAGGCCCAAACGCAACGAACCCGCTTTCTTGCCGCACATCGCCCAGGTGGTGGCGGCCTGCCGTGGTGAAGCGCCCGAGGCCTTGCTGGCCCATACCCGGGCCACCTCCGCCGCATTCTTCCAACTTCCGCTTTTGGAGTGATTCATGGCCACAACTCTTCCGGGGGCCTTCCCGGGTCGCCGTCTGCGCCGGGTGCGCAAACATGATTTCAGCCGTCGTCTGGTGCGCGAGAACGTACTGACTGTCGACGATCTCATCTATCCCGTCTTCGTGCTGGAGGGAGAGGGTCAGCGGGAAGCCGTCGCCTCCATGCCGGGGGTGGATCGCCTCTCCATCGACCTGCTGCTCGAAGAGGCCGCCGAACTGGTCGCCCTGGGCGTGCCGGCGGTGGCCCTGTTCCCGGTGACGCCGCTGGAGAGAAAGAGCCTGATGGCGGAAGAGGCCTACAATCCGGATGCCCTGGCCCAGCGGGCGACCCGCGCCCTCAAGGCCCGCTTCCCGGAGCTGGGGGTCATCACGGACGTAGCGCTCGACCCCTTCACCACCCACGGTCAGGACGGCATCATCGACGATGAAGGCTATGTGATGAACGACATCACCACCGAGATCCTGGTGAAGCAGGCGCTCTCCCATGCTGCCGCCGGAGCCGACATAGTCGCACCGTCCGACATGATGGACGGCCGTATCGGTGCCATCCGTGCTGCCCTGGAGGAGAACGGCTTCGTCAACGTCCAGATCATGGCCTACTCCGCCAAGTACGCCTCCCACTACTACGGCCCGTTCCGCGATGCGGTGGGCTCCGCCGGCAACCTAGGCAAGAGCAACAAGGCCACCTATCAGATGGATCCGGCCAACGGCAACGAGGCCCTGCACGAGGTGGCGCTGGACATCCAGGAAGGGGCCGACAGCGTCATGGTCAAGCCGGGCATGCCGTATCTGGACGTGATCCGCCGGGTCAAGGATCAGTTCGGGGTGCCGACCTTCGCCTATCAGGTGAGCGGCGAGTACGCCATGCACATGGCGGCGATCCAGAACGGCTGGCTGAAGGAGAAGGAGTGCGTCCTGGAGTCCCTGCTCTGCTTCAAGCGGGCCGGTGCCGACGGCATCCTCACCTACTTCGCCAAGCGCGTGGCCCAGTGGCTGAAGGAGGACGCCCAGCGCTGAGGCGGTGGCGTCAACCTGCTCACAATGCCGGCCCCGGGCCGGCATTGTCGTCTCTGGCAGGTGAATAGGTTGTTTTGTGAGCAACTTATCCCAAAAAGTGGGCAACATGCCCGTCTATTGGCTGCAAAGGCTTGATAAATGGGGTTTCTGCCTACATCTTAGATGGTCCAAGCAAGCTTCTGGACGGCAGGGGCTGCAGAGCATTTAGAGGTACCGCAGATGACTAACCCTTTGCTGACAATGGACTCGCTGCCTCCCTTCAGCCAGATCCAGCCCGATCAGGTGCAACCTGCCGTGACGCAGGCCATCGCCGATTGCAAACAGAAGATTGAGGATGTGCTGGCCCAGAAGGAGCCCCATACCTGGGACAGCCTGATCGCGCCGCTGGAAGAGGTCAACGACCGCCTGTCGCGGATCTGGTCCCCCGTCAGCCACCTCAACGCCGTGCAGAACAGCGAGGCGCTGCGCGCGGCTCATGACGCCTGCCTGCCGCTGCTCTCCGAATTCCAGACCTATGTCGGCCAGCACGAGGGGCTCTACCAGGCCTATCTGGCGCTGTCCGAGAGCGACGACTTCCCGCGCCTGGACGATGCCCAGCGCAAGGAGATCCAGAATACCCTGCGCGACTTCCGCCTCTCCGGCATTGGTCTGCCCGCCGAGGCGCAGCAGCGCTACGGCGAAATTCAGTCCCGCCTCTCCGAGCTCGCCTCCCGCTTCAGCAACAACGTGCTGGACGCGACCCAGGGCTGGAGCAAGCTGGTGACCGACGAAGCCGAGCTGGCAGGTCTGCCGGAGAGTGCGCAAGCCGCCGCCCGTCAGATGGCCGAGCTCAAGGGCAAGGAGGGGTGGCTGTTCACCCTGGACATCCCCTCCTACCTGCCGGTAATGATGTACGCCGACAATCGCGCCCTGCGGGCCGAGCTGTACGAGGCCTTCACCACCCGCGCCTCCGATCAGGGGCCGAATGCCGGCAAGTGGGATAACTCCGCCATCATGACCGAGCTGCTCGCCCTGCGCCGCGAGCTGGCCCGACTGCTGGGCTTTGCCAACTATGCCGAGCTGTCGCTGGCCACCAAGATGGCGGACAAGCCGGAGCAGGTGGTGGACTTCCTCACCGACCTGGCGGCCAAGTCCCTGCCCCAAGGCAAGGCGGAGCTCGACGAGATCCGCGCCTTTGCCGCCGAGCAGCACGGTCAGGACGAACTGGCGGCCTGGGATCTTGCCTATTACGCAGAAAAGCTCAAACAGCACAAGTTCTCCATCTCCGACGAGCAGCTGCGCCCCTACTTCCCCGCCGGCCGGGTGGTGAAGGGGCTGTTCGAGGTGGTCAAGCGGGTGTTCGGGATGAAGGTGCGCGAGCGCCTCGGTATCGACACCTGGCACCCGGACGTGCGCTTCTACGACATCTTCGATGCCGATGACGAGCTGCGTGGCAGCTTCTACCTCGATCTCTATGCCCGCGAGCACAAGCAGGGCGGCGCCTGGATGGATGTCTGCCTCGGCCGTCGCTACCGTCAGGACGGGTCGCTGCAAAAGCCGGTGGCCTACCTGACCTGCAACTTCAACGGCCCGGTGGATGGCAAGCCGGCCCTGTTCACCCACAACGAAGTGGTCACCCTGTTCCACGAGTTCGGCCATGGCATTCACCACATGCTGACCCGGATCGACGTGGCCGGCGTGGCCGGCATCAACGGCGTGGCTTGGGATGCGGTGGAGCTGCCGAGCCAGTTCCTGGAGAACTGGTGCTGGGAGTCCGAGGCGCTGGCCTTTATCTCCGGCCATCACGAGACCGGGGAGCCGCTGCCTGCGGATCTGCTGGAGAAGATGATGACGGCCCGCAACTTCCAGGCGGCGATGCAGATGCTGCGCCAGCTGGAGTTCGCCCTGTTCGACTTCCGCCTGCACCAGGAGTTTGACCCGGCCAACCCGGACCAGATCCCGGCGCTGCTGAGCGAGGTGCGCAGCCAGGTGGCGGTGATGACGCCCCCGGCGTTCAACCGTTTCCAGCACAGCTTCTCCCACATCTTCGCAGGGGGCTATGCGGCGGGCTACTACAGCTACAAGTGGGCCGAGGTGCTCTCCGCCGATGCCTTCTCCCGCTTCGAGGAGGAGGGGATCTTCAATCCGGAGACCGGCCACGCCTTCCTGAAGCACATTCTGGAGAAGGGCGGCTCCAGGGAGCCCATGGAGCTGTTCCGCGCCTTCCGTGGTCGCGAGCCCCAGGTGGATGCCCTGTTGCGCCACAGCGGCATCGCGGCATGACGGGTTTCCCGCGGGTGCCTGGCCGGTTGATGACCAGGGGACCGCGGGGATCTCTTTCTTTGCCATCCATCGCCATGTCGAGTGCCAATCAGGTACTTTTTGCGGCATAGTGGGATCAAAACGTGATTTTTGAGATAAAAAGGGACCTTTGGGTCCCTTTTTACAAGGCTTTTTAATATCTTGCGGAGTGCATATTTGCACTGTCGCCGCCTCTTCAGTAGAGTCGGGTTCTACCTTGCCGGGAGAGAAACAACCTTGCCATGAGGCGAGCACTCGAGTCTGTCTATCAAATCATCTCAAGCCTGTCTCATGCGAGTGGTCGGGGATATTTTGATACCTTCGTGAGTGAAATCGCCAACGTGCTCGGGGCCGATTTCGTCCTGGTTTCGGGCAAGGATCAGGCCGGGCTGTTCTTCACCGTGCATGCCGCCTATCCCGCCTCCCTCGATATCAACTCCTACAGCTTTCCCCTCGCCGCTACCCCTGGCGAGATCGCCATGCAGCAGGGAGAGGCCTGGTTCAGCGATCGCGCCCTGGAGCTCTTCCCCCATGCCGCCGTGCTGGAGCGTTGTCAGGTTCGGGCCTATGCCGGCATCGCGCTCAAGAGCGCCGAAGGGGAGACCCTGGGGCTGTGCAGCGTCATGTTCAAGCGGGCCATGCCCAGGATGGACAAGGTCATGCGCCTGCTGCGTCTGCTGGCCCCGCTCGCCGGCCGCGAGCTGGCGCTGATGTACCAGCAGGAGCGTCAGACCCAGCCTGAACTACCGGACAGCCCCCATTTCCTGGACACCATGATGTCCCACGCCCCCGTGGGGATCGGCAAGCTCGATCTGGCGGGGAACATTCTCTGGACCAATCCGGCCATCGAAAAGATGCTGGGCTACAGCCAGCAGGAGCTGCAGCAGCTCACCATCGGCGAGATCAACCACCCGGACGATTGGCAGACCAGCATTGCGCTCTACGCCTCGCTGAACCGGGGGGAGTGCCCCGCCTTCACCCAGGAGAAACGCTACCTGCACCGGAATGGTAGCGTGCTGTGGGGCCGGGTCACGGTGACCCTGATCCGCAACGAGCGGATGCAGCCCGATTACCTGATGGTGGTGCTGGAGAACATCGATTCTATCCGGCGTCATGCCGAGCAGCTCAAGCTCTCCCACCGGGTCTACGACAACCTCTCCGAGGCGATCCTGGTGTGCGATGGTGACAGCCGCATCATCTCGGTGAACCCGGCATTCGAGAAGATCACCGGCTACAGCGAGGAGGAGGCCTGCGGCCAGCGCCCCAGCATGCTCAAGTCCGGGCTGCACGATCAGACCTTCTACGCGGACATGTACCACGCCCTGAAACGGGTGGGGATCTGGCGCGGCGAGGTGTGGAACAAGCGCAAGAACGGCAAGCTCTACCCCCAGCAGCTGATGATCAGCGCCCTGCGGGAAGAGGGCAGGATCAGCCAGTACATCGCCATTTTCAGCGACATTTCCCAGACCAAGCTGGCGGAGCAGAAGATCGCCACCCAGGCCAACTACGACAACCTGACCGGGCTGCCCAACCGCTGGCTGTTCGGCCGCTGCCTCACCCGCTTCTGCGAGCGGGGGGAGCGTTTCGCCCTGATGGTGCTCGACCTCAACAACTTCAAGGCGGTCAACAACAGCATGGATCACCATGTGGGCGATGCCCTGCTGCGGGAGGTGTCGGATCGGCTGGTGAGCCGGGTGCGGACCGAGGATGTGGTGGCCCGCATCGGGGGGGACGAATTTGCCTTCCTGGTGCCCGGCATCGTCAACCGGCGCCAGGCCGAGGTGTTTGCCAAGCAGGTGATCGGCGGCTTCGCCCGCCCCTTCATGCTGGCCAACCAGCACCTCTATGTGACGGCGACCATGGGCATCACCCTGTGCCCCCACGACGGGGAGGATGGTGACGAGCTGCTGCGCAACGCGGAGCAGGCCCTGTTTGTCGCCAAGCGGCAGGGGCGCCCCCTGGGCTCCTACAACGCCTCCATGCGGGAAGAGGTGAGCCAGCGCCACCAGATGCAGCGCGATCTGGCGGAGGCCATCAAGCTGGGACAGCTGACCATGGCCTACCAGCCCATCTGGGACAACCGCAGCGGCCGGGTCGCCAAGCTGGAGGCCCTGGTGCGCTGGTATCATCCCCGGTGGGGCCAGGTCTCGCCAGCGGACTTCATCCCCCTGGCGGAGGAGGCGGGGCTCATCCAGGGGCTGGGTGCCCTGGTGCTGTGGCAGTCGTGCCGGGATCTGGCCAGGTTGCAGCAGTCCGGCTTCCCGGATCTGCAGATGTCCATCAACCGCTCCACCCTGGAGTTCCAGACGATAGATCCGGAGGCGAGCGAGTGGCTCAGGGTGATACGCCACTTCAACCTGGATCCGGCGGACATCATCATCGAAATCACCGAATCCCTGCTGATGGAGAGCAGCGATCAGCACAGGGTGCGGATCGACGCGCTGCGCGAGGCGGGCTGCAAGCTGGCCATCGACGACTTCGGCACCGGCTACTCGGCCCTCAACTATCTGCGCACCTTCCCGGTGGATCTGGTGAAGATCGATCGCTCCTTCGTGCGCCACATCCCCTTCAACGAGCAGGACAGGCTGCTGCTCGACGGCATCATCAACATAGTGCACAACCTCGGCATGCAGGTGGTGATCGAGGGAGTGGAGACCCGGGAGCAGCTCAACTTCCTCTGCCAGAAGGGGTGTGCCTTTACCCAGGGATATCTGCTGAGCCGCCCGCTGCCCTTCGACGATCTGTTGGAGTATCTGGGTCTCAACCGTCAGGGGATGAACCTGACCACGGTGAGCTGACCCCCCGCATCTGCTATCATGCCGGCTTCTGCGCCGTGATGAGTTCGTGTTATGCCCCATATTCAGGTTTTCAGTGAAGTCCCCGCCCGCGATGGCGAGCTCGACGCCCTGCGCCAGCGCCTCGCCGACGTGGAGTTTCCCGCCCCCTTTGCCCTGGTGCTGACCGAGTCGCGGCTGGAGTTGCGCAAGCTGGACGAACCCAAGCTGGGGGCCGTCTACGTGGACTTCGTGGAAGGGGCTGTCGCCCATCGTCGCAAGTTTGGCGGAGGGCGCGGCCAGTCCATCGCCAAGGCGGTGGGACTCAAGTCGGGGGCCATGCCGACCGTGGTGGATGCCACCGCCGGTCTGGGACGCGATGCCTTCGTGCTGGCCTCCCTCGGCTGCAAGGTGACCCTGATCGAGCGCAGCCCCGTGGTGGCGGCCCTGCTGCAGGACGGCCTGAGCCGGGCGGCCCTGGATCCCGAAATAGGCCCCTGGGTACGCGAGCGAATGCAACTGCGGCAAGGCCCGGCGGTGGAGACCCTGCTGGCGCTGGCCGAGCGGCCCGAGGTCATCTACCTCGACCCCATGTTCCCTCACAAGCAGAAGTCGGCCCTGGTGAAGAAGGAGATGCGGGTGTTCCAGTCTCTGGTGGGGGCAGATCTGGACGCCGATGCCCTGCTGCCGGCGGCGCTCAGGATGGCGGACAAGCGGGTGGTGGTGAAGCGCCCGGACTACGCAGGCTGGCTCAACGAGCACAAGCCCAGCATGGCCATCGAGACCAAGAGCAACCGCTTCGACGTCTACGTGATGGCGGCCCTGGGGGCGAGCTGATGCCAGCCGCCATGGCGGGATAAAAGAAAGGAGGGCCAACCCAGGGTTGGCCCTCCTTTTTTGTGTCGGTGGATCAGAGGAGGGGGGCGAAGTGGATCCGCTTTGCCTCACCCTGCCAGACCAGATCCAGAGTGGCCAGATCGGCCAGGCTCAGGCGCTCGTTGCTGGTCAGCAGCAAGTACTCGACCCCCTCCCTGGCCACTATGGTCCGGATCCCGTCCGTCCATTGGCGGCCATGCCGATCGGTGATCGTCACCGGCAGGTGCCAGCTGGCGGCGATCTCGAGCCAGTCATAGAGGTCGCAGGCGATGGGTTGGTAGTCGCTCATGGTACCGTCGCCTCCTCATCGCCCTTACTGGAAGTCGATGGTGGTGGCGGGGGCGGCCACGATCCGGTCTTTCACTACCAGCTCTTGCTGCAATGCATCGCCAGCAAGCTCGGGATCATCCTCGTCACCGTTGCAGACCAGCACGGCGTCATAGTGCCCCAGCTCCACGAAGCCCAGCTCGTAACCGAAGACACCGTTGTTCAGCACCACGGGGGCGCTGGCATAGAAGCCGTTGTCGCTGTCGGCCATGTCGGGATAGGCGTTGTCGCCCTCCGGGCGCAGCTCGTCATAGAAGTAGACGAACGCCTTGTCGGTCAGCTGACCGCCACAGAGCCCGGCAGACACTGTTCCCCTGACGGTGGCGACCTCGGTGGTGTTCACCAGTCGCACCCCTCTGGGCTTGAGCTTGTAGTACTCCTCGTGGCCCGGCAGCACCATGGAGTGGCGCAGATCGAATTCGGTGGTAAAGGCGCTGAGGCCGTTGGCGGCGATGGTGAAGGCATCCAGCTTGAGCTCGCTGCTGGGCACCTCCAGCGGTTTGATCACGCCGTCATCCTGCTTGACGTAGGAGTAGGGGGTGCCGTCCAGGAACTGGTTGGCCACTTCTCGCCCGTCCAGTACCCGCAACCGCATCTGGCTGTATTCGCCGGGGACCACGCTCTGGCTGGCCAGCAGGGGGCGGCTGGCGGAACCCTGGTAGCTCAGCAGATCGATATAGGTGAACAGCGGATGGCCGCTGCCATCGAGGGGGATGCTCTCCCCGATCGGGGTGCAGCCATCGTCCTGGGCCGAGGTCAGGAAACTGGCAGTCGTCCAGTTCTGCTCCGCCCCCGTGACCGGGTTGATGCTGATATTGGAGACGGCGATGCAGACCTTGCTGACCGAGTCCACCGGGGCGTCGGAGAAGGCCAGGGACATCTGGGCATTCGGCTGGCTGTTGTTGTCGCCGTCACCGCCGCCACCGCAGGCGGTCAGCAGGGCGGTCAGGGCTATCAGGGGTATGTGTTTCATGGTTTCCGTTCCTATGGGAGAGACCATTCAACTCTAGCCGAGTGGTTGGCACTGACTAGCCGGGCGGGAAAGGCGGCATGACCGGAATTGATTAAAAAAATAATAAAATCAATGACGAGGCTTTGAATGGCGCCAGCTGTGGGTGCGAAGGAGCTTGTCGGAACAGACGGAAAAGAGAGCAGAACGGGCGCGGGGCGCCCATTCAAGCTTCGAGCAGGCGGGTGGGCCAGCCCATCTTCTGCTGGCGCTCCACCTCGAGGCGCAGTTCGCTGGCGCGCAGGTAGTGCTCATCCAGCCAGCCCTTGGGCAGGGTCAGGGTCAGGGTATCCTCATCGGCCTGCAGCAGGAATCTGGGCACTGTGCCCTGGGTGCGGCGCATGCAGAGGATGAGAGAGATGCGCAGGATGCGGGCCAGCCGTATCGCCTGGCGAGCGGTGACGGCGCCCTGCTTCTCCAGCGGCTCCGGCTTGAACTCGTCCCGCTGGTTGAACAGCAGGGCCGACAACAGCTTCTTCTGTGCAGGGGTGAAGCCCGGCATGTCGATGTTGTCGATGATATAGGCGGCGTGCTGGGGCGCCTTCTTGTATTCGATGCAGAGGCCTATCTCGTGCAACAGGGCTGCGTAGCGCAGGATCGGGCGACCGTAGCGCTTGGAGAGGCGCCAGGCCGGTTGCAGCTGGGCGAAGGCCTCGATGGCGGTGTCGCGCACCCGCTCGGCGTGCTCCTTGTCCAGCTGATAGCGGCTGATCAGGCTGTCGGCGGTGCGATCCCTGGCGTCACAGTCGTGATTGTTGCCGAGCAGGCCATAGATCAACCCCTCGCGTAGCGCGCCACCGGCCAGGGTCATGCTCTCGATGCCGAGGGTCTCGAAGATGGCGATCAGGATGGCGAGACCGGAGGGGAACACGGTCAGCCGCTCGGCGGCCAGCCCTTCGAGCTGCAACTGATCCAGCCTGCCACAGGCGATGGCTTGCCCCATCAACTCCTGCAGCTTCGGCAGGGTGACCCGCTCGCTCTTGCCCTGGGCCAGCATGATCTCCTGCAGCGCCTGAACGGTGCCGGAGGCGCCGACGCAGGTACGCCAGCCGAGGACGCGGTAATCCTCTGCCACCTTCTCCAGTACCGCCTTGGCGGCGGCGATGGCCTGCTCGAAGCGGGTCTCGGAGAGCTCGCCATCACCGAAGTGGTTGTTGAGCCAGGTGACGCAGCCCATGTGCAGGCTGTTGAGCAGCTTCGCCTCGCTCTGCTCGCCGATGACCAGCTCGGTGCTGGCCCCGCCGATGTCGATCACCAGCCGGTTGCCTTCCCCCGCCGAGGTCCAGGAGACCCCCTCGTAGATGGTCTTGGCCTCTTCCTCACCCGAGATGATCTCGATGCTGTGGTTGAGAACCCGTTCCGCTTCCTGCAGGAAGTCGTCTACGTTGGTGGCCAGGCGCAGTGTGGCGGTGCCGACTACCCGGATGTTGTCGGAGGGGATGTCCTGCAGCTGCTCGGAGAACAGGCGCAGACAGTCCCAGCCCCGCTCCATGGCGGCGCGGTTCAGGCGAAAATCGGCATCCAGGCCGGCGGCGAGGCGAACCTTGCGCTTGACCTTGGTGACGGTGCGCAGAGCGCCAGCGACCTCGCGCACCACCAGCATATGGAAGCTGTTGGAGCCGAGGTCGATGGCGGCATAGAGAGGCGAGTTGTGCAACTGGGCCTGTCCCTCAGTTCTTGCGGGGGGGACGACGACGGTTGTTGCTGTTGCCACCGCCCTGGCGATCCCGCATGTTGCGGTTCACCGGCTGACGGTTGCGGAACACCCGTTTCGGCGCGGTCACGTCATCCAGCAGTGCCTCGCGGTCGTACTTGCTGACCGGGATGGGGTGGTGGATGTACTCCTCGATGGCCGGCAGGTTGAAGGCATAGTCTTCACAGGCCAGGCTGATGGAGTGGCCGCTTCTGCCGGCACGGCCGGTACGACCGATGCGGTGGACATAATCCTCGGCATCGTCGGGCAGGTCGTAGTTGAAGACGTGGGTCACGTCGGGGATGTGCAGACCACGGGCGGCCACGTCGGTGGCAACCAGGATATCCAGCGTGCCCTTGGTGAACTCGTCCAGGATCTTCATCCGCTTCTTCTGCGGCACGTCGCCGGTCAGCAGGCCGACGCGGTGGCCGTCGTTTTCCAGCCAGGCGTGAACGTCCTCACAGACATGCTTGGTGTTGGCGAAGACGATGGCTTTCTCCGGCCACTCCTCTTCCATCAGGGAGAGCAGCAGCAACATCTTGTCTTCGTTGGAGGGGTAGAAGAGCTCCTCCTTGATCCGCACGCCTGTCATCTGTTCCGGCTCGACCTGCACATGCTCCGGGTGGTTCATGTGCTCGTAGGCCAGCTCCTGTACCCGCAGGGAGAGGGTGGCGGAGAACAGCATGCTCAGACGCTCGGTGGCGGGGGGCATGCGGCGGAACAGGAAACGGATGTCCTTGATAAAGCCGAGATCGAACATGCGATCCGCTTCGTCCAGCACCACGACCTGGATGTTGCCGAGATCGATCACCTTGGACTTGAAGTAGTCGATGATGCGACCCGTGGTGCCGATCAGGATGTCGACACCCTGTTCCAGCACGGCCAGCTGCTTGTCGTACCCTTCGCCGCCGTAGGCGAGGCCGAGCTTGAGCCCGGTAGAGGCTGACATGCTCTCTGCGTCGTTGTAGATCTGGACGGCCAGCTCCCGGGTCGGGGCCATGATGATGGCGCGGGGCTGATTGATGAGGCGCGGCTTGGTCAGCGGATGGGTCAACAAATAGTTGAAGGTGGCCGCCAGGAAAGCCAAGGTCTTGCCGGTCCCCGTCTGGGCCTGACCGGCGAGGTCATGACCTTCTACCAGCAGGGGCAGGGAGAGTGCCTGGATGGGCGTGCAATAATGAAATCCCTTTGATTCCAGACCAGCCAGAACTTCGGGTTCGAGGCCCATTTGGGCGAATTTTTCGGTCGTTAGATGTGTTTTGCTCATGGCGGTAGGTTATCAGGTTAGGCTTGCAATAATAAACAGGATCATTTCAAATAGGGCAACTATTGCCTTTGTTGAAGCATCAATAAAGCCTTAATTACTGACTGGAGTTGGAGATGAGTGACAAGATTGTTCAGCTGAGCGATGCCAGCTTCGAGGCCGATGTAATCAAAGCCGACAGCCCCGTTCTGGTCGATTTCTGGGCTGAATGGTGCGGTCCGTGCAAGATGATCGCCCCGATCCTGAACGAGGTTGCTCAGGAATACGAAGGTCGCGTGACCGTGGCGAAATTGAACATCGATCATAACGCCGACACTCCGCCCAAGTATGGCATTCGCGGTATCCCGACCCTGCTGCTGTTCAAGAATGGCGAAGTGGCAGCCACCAAGGTCGGCGCCCTGTCCAAGACTCAGCTGAAAGAGTTCCTGGACGGTAACCTGTAATAATCAAGAAGGAGCGCATTGCAATAATGCGCTCCTTGTGTTTTATCACCTAGACGCTCATCCCGATTGGTGCTAGTTTATCGCTCGTTTGCTAACCTTTTTGCCTGACTCTTTGCTTCACAAGCCTGGCAAGTCAAATCCGATCAGCATCAATCCAGCAGACTGTCTCCTCATTTCAATCCTTGCTTACAGACTTTCACCACTATGAATCTGACTGAACTAAAGAACACTCCTGTGTCCGAGCTGGTACAGCTTGGCGAATCCATGGGGTTGGAAAATCTGGCTCGGGCGCACAAGAAAGACATCATCTTCGCGATCCTCAAGGCGCACGCCAAGGGTGGCGAGGATATCTTTGGCGACGGTGTGCTGGAAATCCTGACCGATGGTTTCGGTTTCCTGCGCAGTGCAGACGGCTCTTACCTCGCTGGCCCGGATGACATCTATGTCTCCCCCAGCCAGATCCGTCGCTTCAACCTGCGTACCGGCGATACCATCTCCGGCAAGATCCGGCCGCCGAAAGAGGGTGAACGCTACTTCGCCCTGCTCAAGGTCAACGACGTCAACTACGACCGCCCGGAAAACTCCCGCAACAAGATCCTGTTCGAGAACCTGACCCCCCTGCATGCCAACGAGCGTCTGCGCATGGAGCGTGGCAACGGTTCTACCGAAGACATCACCGCCCGCGTGCTGGATCTGGCGTCTCCCATCGGCAAGGGCCAGCGTGGCCTCATCGTCGCACCGCCCAAGGCCGGTAAGACCATGCTGCTGCAGAACATCGCCCAGAGCATCGCCTACAACCACCCCGACTGCGAACTGATCGTCCTGCTGATCGACGAGCGTCCGGAAGAAGTGACCGAGATGCAGCGGATGGTGAAGGGCGAAGTGATTGCCTCTACCTTCGACGAACCTGCTTCCCGTCACGTCCAGGTCGCCGAAATGGTGATCGAGAAGGCCAAGCGCCTGGTCGAGCACAAGAAGGACGTGGTGATCCTGCTGGACTCCATCACCCGTCTGGCCCGTGCCTACAACACAGTGATCCCCTCCTCCGGCAAGGTACTGACCGGTGGTGTGGACGCCAACGCCCTGCACCGTCCGAAGCGTTTCTTCGGTGCGGCCCGCAACGTCGAGGAAGGCGGCAGCCTGACCATCATCGCCACCGCGCTGATCGACACCGGCTCCAAGATGGATGAAGTCATCTACGAAGAGTTCAAGGGTACTGGCAACATGGAGCTGCACCTCTCGCGCAAGATCGCCGAGAAGCGCACCTACCCGGCCATCGATATCACCCGCTCCGGCACCCGCAAGGAAGAGCTGCTGACCGCGCCGGACGAGCTGCAGAAGATGTGGATCCTGCGCAAGATCATCCACCCCATGGGGGAGATCGACAGCATCGAGTTCCTGATCGACAAGCTGTCTGCGACCAAGACCAACGACGAGTTCTTCGACTCCATGAAGCGTCAGCAGAAGTAACTGCCTCTTGGCATGACAAAACCGCGGCTCAGGTCGCGGTTTTTGTTTATCTATTTCACGGCTGGCTTAGTAGTATGTGAGCCTAGATGTCACAAGGACAGGGACGTCATGAAGCTAGTGTTACTCATATGGATTGGCTGGCTGCTGGCCGCTCCCGTCTACGCCGACACGCCGCCGCAGCTGCAGGGGCCGCTGGTGGCAGACGAGGGGCTGCAGGGTCACCGTGAATACCTGGACAGCCGGCTGGCACAGGGGCAGTTTGATGCCATGGATTCGCTGCTGGAGACGCTGTCCGTGGGGCAGCGGGAGTACCTGCTGTTCCAGCTGCTGAGCGATCTCAAGTCGGCATCCGCTCCCAGCCCGGCGCTGCAGGCCTGGGTGCGGGCGCAGGCCGCCAAGGCGCCGCAATGGCTGGTGGAGGGGAAGGTGGACGGCTTCCTGGTCCAGCTGCCCGCCTACGACTTTGCGGCCGAGGCCAGGCTGGTGCTGCAGCACTGGCAGCAGCTGGCCTGGCAGGGCAACTACCGCCAGCTGCTGGAACAGGATCGCTTCGACTTCAAGCAGATCTACTACAGCAGTAATCCGGACCTGCCCCAGCAGCAGGAGGCGCTGCTGGCCGTGCTCGATGGGCAGCCCCCGGTCGTGCTGCGGCGCGAGGCGGGTCGGCTCGCCACCCTCAACCTCTTCCTGCCGGACAACCAGCTGCTGCTGCACCTCATCGAGCAGACCGGGGACACGGCGCTCTACCTCAAGTTGTGGCGCCAGCCCGTGGATCACGACAGCCTGGCGGCGTTGCACGCCATTCCACGCTTCTACACAGGCCAGGAGGCGAGCGATCTGCTGATCGCCGCCAGCCGCAACGAGCGCCTGATGGTACCCGCCCTGCGCCAGCTCAGCCGGCTGTCGCCGCTGCCGGAAGGGGCCCAGCAATACCTGCTGGCAGAGCTCGGCAAGCATCAATATGGGGGGCTGGTGGCCGGCTTGCTGCTGGAGATGGACGAGCCCAGGCTGCTGGGACAACTGGCGGACAGGCTCACCCGGCAGGAGCGGCGTCACGCCTCGTCCGTCATGATGTCCGATACGGGTACACCGGATACGCGGCCAGGGTTATAATGCGGGACCTCCTGATCCCGCTAGGGTACCTGCATGAAATACAAGGACTTGCGTGATTTCATCGCGCAGTTGGAACAAAACGGCCAGCTCAGGCGCATCAGTCGCGAGATAGACCCCTATCTGGAGATGACCGAGATCAGCGACCGTACCCTGCGTGCGGGTGGCCCGGCCCTGCTGTTCGAAAACCCCAAGGGCTACACCATGCCGGTGCTGACGAACCTGTTTGGCACGCCGGATCGGGTTGCCATGGGGATGGGGCAGCCCAACGTCGGCGCCCTGCGTCAGGTGGGGACCTGGCTCTCCTATCTGAAGGAGCCGGAGCCTCCCCGCGGGCTCAAGGAGCTGATGGAGAAGCTGCCCATCTTCAAGCAGGTGCTCAACATGCCGACCAAGCGCCTCTCTTCCGCCCCCTGCCAGCAGGTGGTGCTGGAAGGGGAGGCGGTGGATCTCGACCAGATCCCGATCCAGCACTGCTGGCCGGGGGACGTGGCGCCTCTGGTGACCTGGGGCCTCACCATTACCCGCGGTCCCTACAAGAAGCGCCAGAACCTCGGCATCTACCGCCAGCAGAAGATCGGCAAGAACAAGCTCATCATGCGCTGGCTAGATCACCGCGGTGGGGCCATCGATTTTCGCGAGTGGCAGGAGGCGCACCCCGGCGAGCGCTTCCCGGTGGTGGTGGCGCTCGGCGCCGATCCGGCGACCATACTCGGCGCGGTGACGCCGGTGCCGGATACCCTCTCCGAATACGCCTTCGCAGGTCTGCTGAGGGGCAGCCGCACCGAGGTGGTGAAGGCGCTGAGCTGCGACCTGGAGGTGCCCGCCAGCGCCGAGATCGTGCTGGAAGGGTATCTGGAGCCGGGCGAGATGGCTCCGGAAGGCCCCTACGGGGATCACACCGGTTACTACAACGAGGTGGACGAGTTCCCGGTCTTCACCATTACCCACATCACCAAGCGGCGGGATGCCATCTATCACAGCACCTACACCGGCCGTCCGCCCGATGAGCCGGCGGTGCTGGGGGTGGCGCTGAACGAGGTGTTCGTGCCGCTCTTGCAGAAGCAGTTCCCCGAGATCGTGGACTTCTATCTGCCGCCGGAGGGGTGCTCCTACCGGATGGCGGTGGTCACCATCAAGAAACGCTACCCGGGCCACGCCAAGCGGGTGATGCTGGGGGTCTGGTCCTTCCTGCGCCAGTTCATGTACACCAAGTTCGTGATCGTCTGCGACGACGACATCAACGCCCGGGACTGGAAGGATGTGATCTGGGCCATCACCACCCGGATGGACCCGGCGCGCGACACCACCCTGATCGAGCACACCCCGATCGACTATCTGGACTTCGCCTCGCCGGTGTCGGGGCTCGGCTCCAAAATGGGGCTCGACGCCACCAACAAGTGGCCGGGGGAGACCAATCGGGAGTGGGGTCAGCCCATCGTCCAGGACGAAGCGGTGAAGCAGAAGATCGACGCCATCTGGGACGAGCTGAAGATCCTCGACTGAGGGATCTCCCCGGTGGGCGGCCATGCCGACGCAAAAGTGCGGTATTGCCGTGCCGAATTGGGTATGCTCGACTGACCTGACCACTCGACTGGTCGCCACAACAATAGTGAAACCATGAGCGAAGCGGGCCGGGCAGGCCCCTCACAAGGACAAGAATGCAACGTATCAAGTGCCGCGTAGAGGAACTGCGCGAATATGTCGACACCATCTGGCACGTGGCCCTGACGCCGCAGCAGGAGGTGAGCTTCAAGCCAGGCCAGTATCTGCTGGTGGTGATGAGCGATTCGGACAAGCGCCCCTTCTCCATCGCCAACTCGCCGACCCGTGCCGGTCGCCTGGAGCTGCAGATCGGCGCCACCCCGGAAAACGCCTATGCCGGCCAGGTGCTGGCCCGTATGCGCGAACAGGGCGAGATCGAGGTCGAACTCGCCGCCGGCAAGGCGTTCCTGCGCGACGAGTCTCCCCGTCCGCTGATCCTGATGGCGGGTGGCACCGGCTTCTCCTACGCCCGCGCCATCCTGGAGTATCTGATCGACAGCGGCAGCAAGCGCCCCGTGTTCCTCTACTGGGGCGTGCGTCAGGCGCACTGGCTCTACGAGCTGGAGCAGGTGCAGCAGTGGGAGCGCGACTATGCCCCCCTGACCTTCATCCCCGTGGTGCAGGAGCCCGAGAGTGACTGGACCGGCAAGACCGGCCTGGTGCACAAGGCCATCATGGATGACTTCGTCAGCCTGCATGACTACGACATCTATGTGGCTGGCCGCTTCGAGATGGCGGGCGCCGCCCGGGAAGAGTTCAAGGTGCTGGGTGCCGAGCCCGAGCGCATCTTCGGGGACGCCTACGAGTTTATCTGACGCCGAACATGCAGGCGGCCAATAAGCGCTGACGGCATGTCACGGCCTAATCGGCCCTACGCTGATCGTCAGAAACAACAAACCCCAGCCAGGCTGGGGTTTGTGCTATCTACTGCCGGGTCAGGCCGGATCACTCGCCCTTGGCGGCGAGCTGCTGCTCCAGCTGGGCCAGCTTGGCCTCCAGGGCGGCCAGCTTCTCCCGGGTGCGCAGCAGCACCTTGGTCTGCACGTCGAACTCTTCGCGGCTGACCAGGTCCAGCTTGTTCAGCTGGGCCTGCAGCACCTGGCGGGTCTTCTTCTCCACCTCTTCACCCATGCTGCGGATGCCGGGCGGTAGGGAGTTGTGAATCTGTTTGGCGATCTCTTCCAGTTTTTTCGGGTCGATCATGGGGGTCTCCTTAAGCAATGGCGCCATTCTACCGACAAATGCCCCCCTTTGCCGAGATCGGGGCGGCTTTTTGCGCCACGGGGGAAATGAGGCTCTGGTCGGGTCTGGTGGCGAGGGCAATGCTGCTACCCTCTGGCACCTGGGCTCGATTCCAATTCCTTGATGCTGTACACAAAAAAATCAGATCAGATGACCGACCAGAGGCTTATTAATTGTTGCGATGCTGTTAATATGGCTCGGTCGGGTTTGAACCCTACCCCGTCAGGCTCATCATGGATAACAACATAAAAGAGATAAGGATATGAAGAAAAAGCTAATTTATGCCGCCGTCATCAGTGCGCTGCTGAGCGGTTGTGGTGGCAGTGACGACAACACTGGCGATACCTCAAGCTATCTCGATTATCTGCTGAGCGGCTCCAATGCGGTGCGTCCCAGCGCCCTGGCTGCCCGTGCCACCGATGGCACCCTGAAGTTCTCGACGGAAACGGCCGATCTCTCCAACCCTGTCTCCGCACTCTCTACCCTGGACGGCTGGTCTACCACCCAGGCGATCCAGATCGTGCCCGTGACGGCCTCCGGCATCCAGGTCAAGGCGCCGGCTGCGGCCGAATTCGCCGCCTCTGTGGCACCGCTTTATCTGATGGAGCTGGAATTTGACAGCACCGCCCTGCGCCCGAACGGCGTGAAGAAGGTCCTGACCTACGGGGTGGACTTCGTGGTCGCCGAGTCGGCCGGCAAGCTGAATCTGGTGCCGCTCAAGCCGCTCAACCCCTCCTCCTACTACATGATCGTCGCAACCGACTCGTTGAAAGACAGCACGGGCAACCCCCTGCGTCCGGGCAGCGACTACAGCACCTACAAGACCAGCACGGGCGGCACTGCCCAGGAGCAGACCATCAGCGGCCTGATCGCGCTGCAGGAAGGGCTGTTCAAGGCGGCCACCGGCATCACCAGCGACCACGTCATCTTCTCCGACTGGTTTGGTACCCAGTCCGGTGCCGACGTGCTGGTGGCGGTGAAAGGGGCGGCTGCGGCCGTGCTCAAGGCCGATCCGGCCACTCTGGATGCCGCCAAGGTATGGAAGCAGGATGCCCTGGGCAATACCAGCCTGCCCGGCACCTACACCCTGGGCGTGACGGGCAAGAATGATTTCCTGACCCAGCTGGACGCCGAGAACTTCCTGCCCCAGGAGCAGAAGGATGCAATTGCCGCCGCCGTTGACGCCAACCCGCAACTGAAAGGCCTGGCTGGCATGACTCAGGTCTATACCGGCACCGTCAAGCTGCCCTACTTCCTCTCCTCCCCGGCCACCGCCGGCTCCTGGGACAAGGCGAAGACCCAGTCCTGGCACGGTGCCATTCCCAGCCTGTACGCCATCGCCAACGCCCTGAAGGCGGGCGACACCGAGGTGATCGGCGGTCTGGTGGGGGCGGGCGTGGATCCGGCCCTGCTGGGTGAGCTCATTGCCGATCCGACCCGTCAGGCCGAGCTGCTGGCGGAGGCGAGCAAGCTTATCGGGGTGACTCTCACCTCCGGTGGCAAGGCGCTGGATCCCGAGATGAACGTGGGTCGCTTCAACCCGCTGCCGGCGCTGGAAGAGGTGCAGTCCGTGCCGATGCGCGTCTTCGCCGCCGCACCGCTGACCAGCATCACCGACGTGATCATCTATCAGCACGGCGTCACCTCGGTGAAGGAGAATGCCTACGCTCTGGCGCTGGGCCAGATCGGTGCCGGTATGAAGGCGACCAAGAACGTGGCCGTGGTGGTGATCGATCATCCCCTGCACGGTGAGCGCGGTTTCGCCCTGACCGGCAGCATGGACTCGGTGACCACCTCAGACAACCCGACCCCCTACCTGAACCTGAGCTACCTGACGGTAGCCCGTGACAACCTGAAACAGAGCGTGGCGGATCTGCTGGGCCTGCGTCTGGCGGTGGGCCTGGCAAATGCAGGTGGAAAATTGGGTGGTGCTGGCCTCAAGGTCCACTTCCTGGGTCACTCCCTGGGGGCCATCGCAGGGGCCAGCCTGCTGGGGGTCGCGAACCAGTCTGTTGGCAACCCGACGGCGGACGCCCTGTTCAGGTTCGACACCGGTGGCCTGGCCATGCCGGGTGGCGGCATAGCGCCGCTGCTGCTGAATTCGCCGACCTTCGGCCCGACGATCCAGATGAGCGTGCTGACCTCTGGCAGCGCCGCCCTGAAGACGGCCTTCACCGCCTACGCCCCGAACTGCAAGACGGCGGTACCGACCTGCTTCGTCAACGAGTTCCTGCCGAGCCTGGATGCCGCCACCCAGGCGAGCGCCGCCAGCACCCTGCAGAGCTATGGTTTCGCGGCCCAGTCAGTGCTGGATTCGGCTGACCCGATCAACCTCGGCAGCGGCATCGCGGCGAGCTTCCCACTGTTTGCCACTGAAGTGGTCGGCGACGGTGCCCTGAGCCTGTCTGACCGGGTGATCCCGAACAGCATCGCCACCGCCCCGCTGGGTGGTACCGAGCCGCTGTTCAAGGTGCTGGCCTTGCAGCCGCTGACGGCGACCGGCGCGGCCAATCACCATGCCGCCCGCTTCGTGGCCGGTGGTCACAGCTCGCTGCTGGCACCGGACGAGAACTTCGATCCGACCGGCGCCGTCACCACAGAAATGCAGACCCAGTTTGCCAGCTTCTTCATGAGCGGCGGCACTGCGGTCAAGGTGACCGATCCCACCCTGCTCAAGCAGTAAGCCTGTTGGCCAATAAAAACGCCGCCCCTCGGGGCGGCGTTTTCGTTTCTGGCAATTAATGGAGACAGGGATCGTCAGGCTGGCCTGTGGTGCCTGTCCAGCCAGCCCTGAGCCAGGCCGACCAGCAGGCCCACCAGATGGGCCATGTTGGCGGTGCTGGTGCCCAGCATGTCGAAGAAGCCGAGCACCAGCCAGACCAGCATGAAGCCCATCAGGGCCGGCGGCATGGCGAGGCCGCAGGCCGGCTGCAGCCTGGCGCGCAGCCAGCTGTAGCCGAGCAGGGCATAGACCACCCCGGAGAGGCCGCCGAAACGCGGGCCGCTCGCGAAGAACTCGGCGATGTTGGGCAGGGCGGCCCCGACGATGAGCAGGATGAACAGCTTGCCGCTGCCGAGGCGCTGCTCGATCTGGCCCCCGAGGTACCACCACCACAGCAGGTTGAACACCAGGTGCAGCACCGAGAAGTGGATGAAGGCCGGGGTGATGTAGCGCCAGGCCTGCCAGTCGGTGAACTGGGCCAGGGTGGGGTGGAAGGCGAGCTCGTCGAAGATGGGCAGGCCGATGGCATCCAGAGCGTAGATGGCCAGGCAGGCGATGATGACCACCAGGGTCAGGGGGCCCGCCTGGTGGAGGAAATCGGTGACCGGATCCGTCATCCCCTTGCTGTAGTCGATACGGGCGTCGGCCCGGCCGGACTGCCAGGAGGCTTCCATGTAGCGGGGATGGCTCGGCTCGGCCAGGAAGCGTTTGACCTCCTGCTGGGCCTGGGCGAGGCGTCGCTCGTCCGCCAGCCAGACCGAGACGCCGAGCTCGGACTGGGTCAGCTCGCACGGGATGCCCAGGGTGGCGAGGTAGTCCACCAGCGCCTGGGCCATGCGGGCGTCGCCCAGCACCAGCAGCTGGATCATGCCGGAGGGGGCCTGGTCACCCGTCATGCATCGCCCGCCTGGATCGGGAACTCCCTGCGCCAGGCCTCGAAGCCGCCATCCAGGCTGTACACCTCGTCATAGCCCTGCTGCAGCAGGTATTGGGCCGCCCCCTGGCTGCTGTTGCCGTGATAGCACATCACGATGACCGGGGTGTCGAAGTCCACCTCGTTCATAAAGCGAACCAAAGAACCATTGGTCAGGTGGAAGGCGCCGACCGCATGGGCGGTCTCGAAGGATTGGGGGTCGCGAATGTCCACGAGACGGGCTTCACCGGCGCTCAGCTTCTGGTGGGCATCATGGGCGCTGATATGGGCAAACTGGTCCATTGAGATGTCCTGAAAATGGAGGATTGAGGGGCAGTTTACCGCAAGCCGGGGCTGGCGCTAAGTGCGCAATGCGCCCCGCATTCGGGGGGATCGCAATTTTCTTCAATATCGGTCAGCGCGGGCTGGATAGGCTGATGGCTCACTCCCTTGTATGAGCATCACCCATGGAAATCAGTCTGTTGTTGTCCATGGCCGGGTTTGCCCTGGCCATGTCCATCTCCCCCGGCCCGGTCAACCTGGTCGCCCTCGGCGCCGGCGCCCGTTACGGCTTCCTGGCCAGCCTGCGCCACGTGGTGGGGGCCACCCTCGGCTTCATCCTGCTGCTCCTGCTGATGGGGCTGGGGCTTGGCGGCGCCCTGTCCCGCTGGCCCCTGGTGGCCGGCGTCCTGCACTGGGGCGGCGTGCTCTTTCTGTGCTACCTGGCCTGGCAGTTGCTGGTGGACTCCGGTCGGGTGGAGGGGGTGGACGGCGTGCCGCCCGCCTTCTGGTACGGTGCCCTGATGCAGTGGCTCAACCCCAAGGCCTGGCTGGCGGCCAGCATGGGGATGGAGGCCTACGGGATCGCGGGCGGGGTGGGGCAGATAATGCTGTTCACCGCCCTCTATCTGGTGATCTGCCTCGGCTCCATCGCTTGCTGGGCCTATGCGGGCAGTCGATTGCAGGGGTGGCTGGTGTCGCCCCGTCGGCTGCGCGGGTTCAACCGGGCCATGGCGCTGCTGTTGCTGCTCAGCGCGGTCTATCTGGTGCGCTCGTCCTGAGGAGCGAGCCCGGCGCGGTACTGCCCCGGGGTGGCGGCGACCCGACGTTTGAACTGGCGCTGGAAGTGCGCCTGATCCGCGAAGCCGCTCGCCAGGGCCACGTCGGCCAGGGGCTGCCCCTGGCGCAGCAGGGTGCGGGCGTGGCGGATGCGCTGATCGAGCAGGTAGGCGTGGGGCGTCATGCCGTAGTGGCGGCTGAAGGCGCGCACGAAGTGGGAGGGGGTGAGCCCTGCCACTGTGCTCAGCTGTGACAGGCTGAGGGGGCAGGCACTCTCGTCCTGCATCAGCTCGGCGGCCCGTTGCAGGTGTTGGGGCGGGCGATCGTCCCAGCTGGCCGGGGTGAGCCTGGCCAGCAATTGTCGGCTGAAGAGGTGGCAGGCCACCTCGCGAGCCAGGGGATCCGGCTCCTGCACCAGTTGCCGATGGAGCCGGCACAGCCCCGGATAGAGCAGGGGATCCCGGCTCGCGGTCATGTCGAAGGGGCGAAACTCGGCCCCCAGTCCCGCCTCCTCCTGCTGGCGCTGCAGCCAGCCGGTATCCAGGTAGAACATCAGATAGGACCAGGGCTGGTCGGCAATGGGGTTGCAGGCGTGCACCTCCTCCGGGTTCATCAGCACCAGGCTGCCGCGACCGACCTCCTGCCGGCTGCGCTGATTGAGGTAGTGGCTGTGGCCGCCAGTGATGGCGCCGATGGAGAAGTGGGGGTGGCTGTGCTTGTCGTAGCAGACGCGGCGACCGTCCTGTACCGCACGCGCCTCGATGAAGGGCAGGGCAGGGTCGTGCCAGAAGTGGTGGTGATCCTGTCTCTCCCTCGACCGGCTCAAGGGGTGAGCCCCCGGGCGGGAGTCTCCCCCGGCCGCGCCGGGTGGGCGCGGTCGGGGGAGATGGGGTGGCAATGCACGCTTAGCCGCCGAGGTAGGCCTGGCGGACGGCCGGGTTGGCCAGCAGGGCCTCCCCGGTGTCCTGCAGCACCACGCGGCCGTTCTCCAGCACATAGCCGCGATCCGCCAGCTTGAGCGCCTGGTTCGCGTTCTGCTCCACCAGGAAGATGGTCATCCCCTTCTGGCGCAGTTGCTCTATGGTGTCGAAGATCTGCTGGATGACGATGGGGGCCAGCCCCAGGGAGGGTTCATCCAGCAACAGCAGGCGCGGCTTGCTCATCAGGGCACGGCCGATGGCCAGCATCTGCTGCTCGCCGCCGGACATGGTGCCGGCCCGCTGATCCAGCCGCTCGTGCAGCCGGGGGAACAGGGTGAAGATCTGATCCAGCAGGCCTTGCTGCTCCGCCTTGTCGACGAAGAAGGCTCCCATCAGCAGGTTTTCCTCCACCGTCAGGCGGGCGAAGATGCGACGCCCCTCCGGCACCACGGCGATGTCCTTGCGCATGATGCGGGCGGTGCTGAGGTCGTTGATCTGCTCCCCTTCGAACCAGATGCTGCCGCTGCTGGGTTTGGGTTCGCCACAGAGCGTCATCAGCAGGGTGGTCTTGCCGGCGCCGTTGGCACCGATCAGGGTGACGATCTCACCCTCTTTCACTTCGACGCTGACGTCGTGCAGCGCCTGGATCTTGCCGTAATGGGTCGATACGTTGCGAAGTTCTAACATCTTGCTTCTTCCTATGACTCGCCCAGATAGGCCTTGATCACGGCCGGGTTGCTACGAATGTCGTCCGGCTTGCCGTGGGCCAGGGGCGTGCCCTGGTTGACCACGAAGATGCGGTTGGAGATCTCCATCACCAGCTTCATGTCGTGTTCGATCAACAGAACGGAGACCCCGAACTCGTCCCGCAGGTTGGAGATGAGCTCGTTGAGCTCGTCCGTCTCGTGGGGGTTGAGGCCGGCGGCCGGTTCATCCAGCATCAGCAGCTCGGGCCGGGTCGCCATGCAGCGGGCTATTTCGAGGCGGCGCTGCTGGCCGTAGGCCAGGTTGCCGGCGGCGCGGTTGGCGAGATCCTTGAGCCCCACCTTCTCCAGCCAGAAGGCGGACTGCTCCAGCCCCTCTTTCTCGGCGCGGCGGAAGGAGGGGGTCTTGAACAGGCCGGCGAGGAAGCCGGTGTTCAGGTGCCTGTGCTGGGCCACCAGCAGGTTTTCCACCGCCGTCATCTCCTTGAACAGGCGCACGTGCTGGAAGGTGCGCACAATTCCCTTGCGGGCGATGAGGTGGCCGGGCAGCCCCTGGATCTCCTCGCCCTTGTAGCGGATGACGCCGCCGCTCGGGCGGTAGAAGCCGGTCAGGCAGTTGAAGATGGTGGTCTTGCCTGCGCCGTTGGGGCCTATGATGGAGATCACCTCCCCCTTGTTCACATCCAGCTTGACGCCGTTGACCGCGAGCAGGCCGCCGAAGCGCATCGACAGATCTGAGACATCCAACAATGTGTGATTGTTGCTCATTTACGAAGCTCCATATGGGGTCGACTCATGGGCAGCAGCCCCTGCGGCCGCCAGATCATCATGAATACCATCAAGAGACCGAACATCAGCATGCGATATTCGTTGAACTCGCGGGCCAGCTCCGGCAGCACCGTCATGACGATGGCCGCCAGCACCACCCCGATCTGGGAGCCCATGCCCCCCAGCACCACGATGGCCAGCACAATGGCCGACTCGATGAAGACGAAGGACTCCGGGCTGATGAAGCCCTGGCGCGAGGCGAAGAAGCTGCCGGCGAAGCCCGCGAAGCAGGCGCCAATGGTGAAGGCGGTCAGCTTGATGATGGTGGGGTTGAGCCCCAGGGATTTGCAGGCGATCTCGTCCTCCCGCAGCGCCTCCCAGGCGCGGCCGAGCGGCATGCGCAGCAGGCGGTTGATGACGAACAGGGTGGCGATCACCAGCACCAGCGCCATCAGGTAGAGGAAGATCACCTTGTGATTCGCGTTGTAGGCGATGCCGAAGAACTCGTGGAAGGTCTCGAAGCCGCCATCCTTCACGGTGCGGTTGAACTCCAGGCCCCCCAGGGTCGGTTTGGGAATGCCGGAGATCCCGTTCGGGCCGCCGGTCAGGCTGGTCATGTTGTTGAGCAGGATGCGAATGATCTCGCCAAAGCCCAGGGTCACGATGGCCAGATAATCCCCCCGCAACCGCAGCACCGGGAAGCCGAGCAGGAAGCCGAAGGTGGCCGCCATCAGGCCGGCGATGGGCAGACACTCCCAGAAGCTCAGGCCGAAGTAGCTGTTGAGCAGGGCGTAGCTGTAGGCACCGACCGCGTAGAAGCCGACATAGCCGAGGTCCAGCAGGCCTGCGAGGCCCACCACCACGTTCAGGCCCAGCCCCAGCATGATGTAAATCAGGGTGAGAGTGGCCAGATCGATGGCGCCGCGAGAGGCCATGAAGGGCCAGCTCACCGCGAACATCAGCACCAGCACGGCGGTCAGGTTATAGAGCTTGGGCGCCTCCTCCGGGCTCGGCAGCACCAGCTTGGTGAAGCCGACGGAGAAGCCGCTGATGGAGGCCTGGAACAGGCGCGCGATCTGGCCGCGCAGCATCTGGAACCAGAACACGATGGTGGCGCCCCCCAGCAGCCAGGCCAGCGACACATCGAGGCGGCTCACCACCAGCAGGCGGGAGCCCTCGGTCTCCAGCTTGAAGCCGAGCAGCCAGAAGGAGAGCACCAGCAGCATCAGGCTGGCGATGCAGGCATGGATGAATTGGCGTTTCATCATACTTTCTCCACTTCCGGACGACCCAGGATGCCGGTCGGCATGAACAGCAGCACGAAGATGAGCAGGGCAAAGGCCATGACATCCTTGTATTCGGTGCTGAGGTAGCCGGCGGTGAGTGCCTCGACCACCCCCAGCAGCAGGCCGCCGATCACGGCGCCCGGAATGCTGCCGATACCACCCAGTACCGCGGCGGTGAAGGCCTTCAGCCCTGCCATAAAGCCGAGGTAGGGGTTGATGACGCCGTAATACATGCCGAGCAGCACGCCGGCGACGGCGGCCAGGGCGGCCCCCAGCACGAAGGTGATGGAGATGACCACGTGGGTGTCTATCCCCAGCAGGTTCGCCATCTTGATGTCTTCCGAGCAGGCGCGGCAGGCGCGGCCCATGCGGGAGCGGCCGATGAACTGGGTCAGGGCCAGCATGGTGACGAAGGTCACCACGAAGATGATGAGCTGCATGTAGGAGAGGCTGGCCTGGAAGCCGTCCTCACCGCCGAGGGACCAGCCCCCGGAGATCAGGGTGGGCATGGCGATGTCGCGCGAGCCCTGTGCCATCCGCATCATGTTCTGCAGGAATATCGACATGCCGATGGCGGAGATGAGGGGGATCAGGCGGTTGCCACCCCGCAGCGGGCGATAGGCCACCCGTTCTATGGTCCAGCCATAGCTGCCGGTGATGATGATGCTGACGAGGAAGGCGCCCCCCAGCAGCAGCACTGTGCTGTCGATGCCCATCATCATGAGCCCCGCCATCACCATGAAAGCGACATAGGAGCCGATCATGTAGACCTCGCCGTGGGCGAAGTTGATCATGCCGATGATGCCATAGACCATGGTGTAGCCGATGGCGATCAACGCATAGGTGCTGCCTATGGTCAATCCGTTCAGCAACTGCTGAACCAGATAGAGAAAGTGTTCGGACATACTGCGTTCCCTGTACTTGCCCGTAAAGAAAGGAGGGGTGACTCACGTCACCCCGGTCGGCAGATTATTTGACTTGGGTGGAGGTTCCGTCGGCGTGCCACTGGAAGACACCGAACTCGAAGCCTTTGAGGTCACCGTTCGGTGCCCAGGTCAGGGGGCCCATGACGGTGTCGATCGGTGCAGCCTTGATGGCGGCAGCCACGGCAGCCGGGTCATCCTCACCCGCCTTGGCGATACCGGCAGCCAGGGCCTGCATGGCAGCATAGGTGGTCCAGACGAACGGACCGGAGGAGTCCTGACCCTTGGCCTTGAACGCTTCCACTATGGGGGCGTTGGCCGGGACCAGGTCGTACTTGTTCGGCAGGGTGACCAGCAGGCCTTCGGAAGCCGGGCCGCCGATGGCGGAGATGTCCTTGTTACCCACGCCTTCCGGACCCATGAACTTGGCCTTCAGGCCCTTCTCGCCAGCCTGGCGCAGGATCAGGCCCAGCTCCGGGTGGTAGCCGCCGTAGTAGACGAAGTCCACGTTCTCTTTCTGCAGCTTGGCGATCAGGGCGGAGAAGTCCTTGTCGCCGGCGGTGATGCCCTCATAGGCCACAACCTTGACGCCAGCCTTGTCCAGGGCGGCCTTCACGCTGGAGGCGATGCCTTCACCGTATTGCTTCTTGTCGTGGATGACGGCCACGCGCTGGGGTTTGACCTGCTCGATGATGTACTTGGCGGCGGTCGGGCCCTGGTCGCTGTCCAGGCCGATGGTGCGCAGGGTCAGCTGATAGCCGCGCTCGGTTATCTTGGGGTTGGTGGAGGCCGGTGTGACCATCAGGACCCCTTCATCTTCATAGATGTCGGAGGCGGGCAGGGTGTTGTCGGAGCAGAGGTGGCCGACCACGAACTTGACGCCGTCGTTGATCACCTTGTTGGCGATGGCAACGGCCTGCTTGGGATCGCAGGCGTCGTCATAGATGACGGCTTCGATCTGCTTGCCCTTGATGCCACCGGCCTTGTTGATCTGCTCGACCGCCATCTTGCCACCGGTGAACTGCATGTCGCCGTACTGGGCGACCGGGCCGGTCAGGGGGCCGGCGATGCCGATCTTGATGGTGTCGGCCGCATTGGCCATGGAGACTGATCCAAACAGAGCCAAAGAAACCGCTGCTCTGACTGCCATTTTGCTGAAGTTATGCATTGATTCGTCCCTTAATCAGTGAAATGTTTCATTTTATGCACGTCATTCCGAGCCTGTGTCCCGCCAGCCCGGCGATAGATAAGGTTCTATCATTCCTCACCGTGCAATAACAAGATGTTAAAGATACTAACCGGACGGGGGTGGGGGGGCGTTTTGTGGAGCAAACAACCTGCCATGTTTGTCGTTTTGGAATTTAATCCTGTTTTGTTTGGTTAACATATTAACAACACAGGGCTGGTTGGCAGAAAATCAGAGTAAAAAGCTGACGATATTTCATTCTGCGTCTGCTCTCATTTTGACCAAATTTCGTTTGCGCAAATAGAAATGACCGCCTAGATTAGCCAGCATTGACAATTCACTGGCAGCTCTCGTTAAAACCAAGCCTTTATTCGGGAAATCTGCTACTGTTCCGCTTTTGTTATTCAGGAGACAGAGATGGCCACTATCAAAGATGTCGCCTCACGGGCAGGCGTATCCATCTCCACCGTCTCACATGTACTCAATCACACCCGTCGGGTCAGCGAAGATGCAACCCAGAAAGTGCTTGAGGCGGTGGCCGAACTCAACTACGCGCCGAACTCGGTGGCGCGCAGCCTCAAGATCAATGCAACCAAGACCATCGGCATGCTGGTGACCACCAGTGCCAACCCCTTCTTCGCGGAAGTGGTGCAGGGGGTCGAGGCGTACTGCTTCGAGCAGGGGTACAGCCTGATCCTCTGCAATACCGAGAACCAGCCTCCCCGCCAGCAGCACTATCTGCGCATGCTGATGGAGAAGCGGGTCGACGGTCTGCTGGTGCTGGGAACCGACATCGATACCCAGTTCAGGGACATGCTGCGCATCCACAAGAACGTGCCGCAGGTGGTGCTGGATTGGGGCAACGAGTGCGACTTCGCCAACGTGATCAACGACAACGCCCGCATCGGCGCGCGTCTGGCCGTGCGCCATCTGCTGGAGCAGGGCCACACCGACATCGTCTGCATCACGGGTCACCTCGCCAAGCCGACTACCCAGCAGCGTCTGGACGGGGTGCGCGATGCCCTGGCCGAGCAGGGCCTGACCCTGAAGGACGAGCAGATCTTCGAAGGGGACTACGAGAGCCAGAGCGGCTTTGATGCCATGCAGCGCATCCTGGCCCTCACCCCACGTCCGACAGCGGTGTTCGCCTTCGATGACCCCATGGCCATCGGCGCCATCTGTGCCGCCTGGGAAGCCGGGGTCAAGGTGCCGGACGACATCTCCATGATCGGCTATGACGACGTGGAGATGGCGCGCTTCTCCAGCCCGCCGCTCACCACCATCCGCCACCCCAAGGCCGAACTCGGCCTGCTGGCGGTGCAACAGCTGGTGAGCCGGATCCGCAACAAGGAGCTGGAAGTGGAGTCCATGACGGTGCAGCCAGAGCTTATCGTTCGCCGCTCGGTCAAATCCCTGCGCTGATCCCTGCGCCGCCCGCGAGGCTGGCCCATGAAAAACCCCCTCCATCCCGAGGGGGTTTTTGTTTTTGGGCGCTTCTCGTCTCTGGGGGCGTTACTCCTTGAGGCCGAGCCGCCTGGCGAGCCGGTGCAGGTTGCCGCCGTCCAGATCCAGCGCCCGGGCGGTAGCCGCCCAGTTGCCCTGGTAGGCTGTCAGGGTCTGCTCGATGAGCTGGCGCTGGAACAGATCGGTGGCGGCGCGAAGGCCCAGGCCGGCAACGACCGGGGAGGCGGCCTGGCTAACGGCGCCGACGGGCGGGGGTAAACCCGTCCCCCCCAGGTTGAAGTGGTGGGGGGCCAGCGTCGGCGAGGGGCTGCCCTGCTCGGCCCGGGCCAGCACGGCGGCGCGGTGGATGGCGTGTTCCAGCTCGCGCACGTTGCCGGGCCAGTCGTGGTGCTCGAGCAGTCGCAGCGCCTGTGGCTGGATACGCAGCCGCTCCAGCCCCAGGCTGAGCCGGCAGCGTTCGCAAAAATAACCGGCCAGCAGGGGGATGTCGCCGGGGCGCTCGCGCAGCGCCGGGGCGTGGATCGGGAAGACGCTCAGCCGGTGGTAGAGATCGGCCCGGAACTGCCCCTCGACCACGGCCTGCTTCAGATCCCGGTTGGTGGCCGCCAGGATGCGCACGTTCACCTTGAGGGGGGTGTCGTCACCGATCCGCTGCAGATCGCCGTACTGCAGCACCCGCAGCAGCTTGGCCTGTAGCGCCAGCGACAGCTCGCCGATCTCGTCGAGAAACAATGTGCCCTTGTCCGCCAGCTCGAACTTGCCCGCCCGATTGTGGATGGCGCCGGTGAAGGCCCCCTTCACATGGCCGAACAGCTCGCTTTCGGCCACGGATTCGGGCAGGGCGGCGCAGTTGAGGTAGACCAGGGGCGCGCTGGCGCGGGGTGAACCCTGATGCACCGCCTTGGCGATCAGCTCCTTGCCGACCCCGGTCTCCCCCAGGATCAGCACGCTCAGCTCCGAGCTGGCCACCACCTCGATCTCGTGGCGCAGCCGGGCCATGGCGGGGGAGTGGCCTATCATCTCCGGCTGCTCAGGGCCGGGCCGGGTGCCGGGGACCAGCGGCTCGCTGCTCTGGCGGGCGAGCCGCTCCAGCAGCAGGGCATTGTTGAGGGCGGCGGCGGCCAGGGCGCCTACCAACCGCAGCTCTTCGTCGCTGATGCCGTCGAACTGGGTCGGGTTCATGCCGTCTATGGTCAGCGCGCCGATCAGCGCCTGATCCGAGAACAGCGGCAGGCCGACACAGGCGTGCACCTTGAAGTCGTCGTGATCCGGCAGCAGGCCGTCATAGGGGTCGGGCAGGCTGCTGTCGGCGGGGAAGCGCACCACGTCGCCGGCGCGGGCGATGGCCTCCATGCGCGGGTGATCCTTGAGGGCGAAGCGGCGCCCCAGCACGTCCTGCATCAGGCCGTCGATGGCCAGCGGGATGAACTGGCCCCCCTCGTAGCGCAGCAGGGCCGAGGCATCCGAGTTCAGCAGGCTGCGCACGCTCTGGATCAGGCGGTGGAAGCGGTCCTGATGGGAGATGCCGAGTTGCAGGTCGAGGGCGATGCGCGCCAGGCTGTCGGTCGAGATCACGAGAATTGTCCAAATGACAGTGTATTTGTGATTTTGACTATATGTGGTGAGTGTCTAAATGACAATGATTGAAATTGGTGTCGATAAAAATCAATGAGTTATGACTTGGCACGTCCGCTGCAATAGCTGGTTCAGTCGAACATCCACTATTGCATTCGAGGAACTGCCTGATGAGCATTCACGTCAAGAACAACATCCACTGGGTCGGCCAACGGGACTGGGAGGTGCGCGACTTCCACGGCACCGAGTACAAGACCCACAAGGGCACCAGCTACAACAGCTATCTCATCCGCGAAGGGAAAAACGTGCTGATCGACACCGTGGATCACAAGTTCAGCCGGGAGTTCGTGCAGAACCTGGCGGCCGAGATCGATCTCGCCGCCATCGACTATGTGGTGATCAACCACGCCGAGGAGGATCACGCCGGCGCCCTGACCGAGCTGATGGCCCGCATCCCCGGCACCCCCATCTACTGCACCCACAACGCCATCGATTCCATCACCGGCCACCATCACCACCCTGAGTGGAACTTCCACCCGGTCAAGACAGGTGACAGCCTGGACATCGGCAACGGCAAGCAGCTGGTATTTATCGAGACCCCCATGCTGCACTGGCCCGACAGCATGATGACCTACATGACCGAGGATGCGGTGCTGTTCTCCAACGACGCCTTCGGCCAGCACTACTGCGACGAGCACCTGTTCAACGACGAGGTGGACCAGACCGAGCTGATGGAGCAGTGCCAGCGCTACTACGCCAACATCCTCACCCCCTTCAGCCCCCTGGTGACCGCCAAGATCAAGGAGGTGCTGGGCTTCAACCTGCCGGTGAGCATGGTGGCCACCTCCCACGGCATCGTCTGGCGCGAGGACCCCACCCAGATCATCCTGAAATACCTGGAGTGGGCCGACCACTATCAGGAAGACCGCATCACCCTGTTCTACGACTCCATGTCCAACAACACCCGCATGATGGCCGATGCCATCGCCCAGGGCATCCACGAGGTGGACCCGGGCGTGGCGGTGAAGATCTACAACGTGGCCCGCCACGACAAGAACGAGATCCTGACCCAGGTGTTCCGCTCCAAGGGGATACTGGTGGGCTCCTCCACCATGAACAACGTCATGATGCCCAAGGTGGCGGGCATGCTCGAAGAGATCACCGGCCTGCGTTTTCGCAACAAGCGTGCCTCGGCCTTCGGCAGCTACGGCTGGACCGGTGGCGCCGTGGACCGGATCCAGACCCGGTTGATGGACGCGGGCTTCGACATCAGCCTCTCCCTCAAGGCCAAGTGGCGGCCGGATGGTTCGGCGCTGGCCGAGTGCCGCGAGCATGGCCGTCAGCTGGCCCGCCAGTGGGCGCTGCACCCCCTGGACGCGCCCCGCCCGATTACCACCACTCAGGCGACGCCTGCCCCCGAGATGCCTGCTGCCGTGACTGCGGTGCCGCAAGCCGCAGCGGCGGCTGCCGAATGGGATGATGACCAGGCCATGCTCTGCACCGTCTGCCAGTGGGTCTATGACCCAGCCCAGGGCGAGCCGGATCAGCTGGTGGCGCCGGGCACCCCCTGGGCCCGGGTGCCGGACAGCTTCCTCTGCCCGGGTTGCGGCATCGGCAAGGAGGTATTCGAACCCTGTGCGGTGGAGGCCTGCGTATGAGCGCCGTCCCCAGCAGTGACGAGATAGTGGTGATCGGCAGCGGCTTTGCCGCCCAGCAGCTGGTCAAGAGCCTGCGCAAGCTGGACGCCGGGCAGCCCATCCGCCTCATCACCGCCGACAGCGGCGACGAGTACAACAAGCCGGACTTGAGCCACGTGGTGAGCCGGGGCTGCCCTGCCGCGGCCATGACCCGCCAGAGCGGCAGCGATTTTGCCGAGCAGCAGCGCATCGCACTGCTGCCCCACTGCCCGGTGCATGGCATCGACCCTGCCCGGCGGTTGGTGCTGACCGAACGAGGGGAATTCCCCTACGGCAAGCTGGTGCTGGCCACCGGGGCCAGTGCGGCGCGGCCCGATCTGCCGGGCAGCGAATCCCTCGTCACCCTCAACAGCCAGCAGGAGTACGCCTCCGCCGAGGGGGCAATCCAGCAGGCGCGCCGCATCCTGGTGCTGGGGGCGGGGTTGATTGGCTGCGAGCTGGCGATGGACATGGCGAGTGCGGGCAAGGAGGTGACGCTGGTGGATCTGGCCGACAGCCCGCTGAGCGCCCTGCTGCCCGCCGCCCTGACCCAGCCACTGCAACAGGCGCTGCGCAGCCAGGGGGTCAGCCTGCAGTTCGGGACGGGTCTCGCCAGGATTGACGCCCAGCCGGGTGAGCGCTGGTGCGTCACCCTGACCGACGGGCGAAACTGCGAGCAGGATCTGGTGATCGCCGCGATCGGCCTTCGGCCGAATCTGGCCCTGGCCCGGCAGGCCGGGCTGGCAGTGGAGCGCGGCATCCGGGTCGACGATCGGCTGCAGACCAGCGACCCCCATATCTTCGCCCTGGGGGATTGCGCCGAGTGGCAGGGGCGCTTGCTCCCCTTCCTGCAACCCATCCTGCTGGGGGCCAACGCCCTTGCCAAGACCCTGCTCGGCACACCGACGGCGCTGACCCTGCCCCCCATGCTGGTGAAGGTGAAGACGCCGCGCTACCCGCTGCAACTGGCCGGCCGCACCAAGGGCGAGGATCTTGCCTGGCAGTGCCGCTGGAACAGCCACGGCATGGTGGCCGAGGCGCGTGATGAAGCCGGCGATCTGTGTGGCTTCGTGGTGGGGGGCGATCAGATGAGCGCCGCCTTCCCGCTGCTGCGTCAGCTGCCCCGTTAACCCCTTTCATTGCACCGGCCGGGTCAGCCCGGCCACCTGAGGAGAACTTCTATGTCCATGCAACTGATACCGTCTCACTGGGTGGTGCGCCGTTCCACCCCCTTCTTCACCCGTGACAACGTGCCCGCGGCACTCTTGAGCCACCACAACACCGCGGCCGGGGTGTTCGGCCAGCTCTGCGTGATGGCGGGTACCGTCACCTACCACGGCTTCGCCGACGAGCAGGCCGAGCAGCCTGAGCTCACCATGGTGATCCGGGCCGGGGAGTTTGCCATCAGCCCGCCCCGGTACTGGCACAGGGTCGAGCTGTCGGAGGATGCCCGCTTCAACATCCACTTCTGGACCGAGCAGGCAGAATCCGACCAGCCGCTGTTCAACAGCCGCAAGGCATAAGGGCCAAACATGGGGAGGGGCATCGGGCGCGAATGTCCCCTCTGCCCATGCAGATCAAAACAGTCAACTCAGATGTCCGTTATCCTTGCCGCCAGTGGTGGATGAGGCAGTGAGGGAAACATGAGCGTGATCGAAGCCGTGACCATGGCCGCCGGCCTGGCCTATCTGGTGCTGCTGGCGTGGCAGGCGCGATCGGGCTGGCAGTGGCGCCTTGCCCTCGGCCTGCTGCTTATGCTCTGGTTGCTGGCGGCGGACAGCCTGCTCTGGCTCGCCCTGGGCGGGGTGAGCGCCGTGCTCGCCCTCTGGCACCGTTATCGGCCGCTGCCCGCCCTCGGGGCGCTCGACGGCCAGCGGCTGCGGGCGTACACGCGCCAGCTGCTGTTGCTCTGCTGGGGGCTGGTGACGCTGCAGTACGGCCTGCATGTCTGGCAGCTGGGGGAGGGGATAAGCCCCTGGCTGGGGCGCCCGGACGTGGTGGACGCCTTCCTGCCCATCGCTGGCGGGCTCGGGCTGCGGGCCTGGCTCGGGCAGGGGCTGGTGGACCCGCACCATCCGGCGGCCACCGTCACCGTGCTGGTGCTCTCGTTGTCGGCTCTGCTGCTGGGGCGGGCCTTCTGTGCCTGGTTCTGCCCGCTCGGGCTGGTGGGGGAGTGGCTGCACGGCCTGTGCTCGCGCCTGCTGCCGGGGGAGTGGACCCCGCCGCGCTGGTTCGATGTCGTGTTGCGTGGCCAGAAGTTTCTGGTGCTGGGCTTTCTGCTCTTCATCGTACTGATCGCGGTGCCAGGCGCCGCCCTGCCCGGCTACCTCGCCAGCCCCTACCATCAGGCGGCGGACATGAAGATGGGGGCCTTCTTCTTCAACCTGACCCTGATCTCGGGCCTCTGCCTTGGCTGGGTGCTGCTGCTCACCGTCACCTTCCGCCAGGGGTTCTGCCGCTACCTCTGCCCCTATGGCGCCTGGCTCGCCCTGCTGGGGTTGCTGACGCCCCTGCGCCTCCGCCGCGACCCGGCCCGCTGTCTGCGAAGCGCGGGCCACGACTGCGACAAGTGCAGCCGGGCCTGCCCGTCGCGCATCCAGGTGCATCAGCTCATCGCGGTGCGCAGTCTCGAGTGCACCAGCTGTCTGAGCTGTATGGCCGCCTGCCCGAAGCGGGCCGATGCGCTGCACCTTGGTACTCAAGAGCGCAGACTCGCCCCTTACCGGCTGCTGGGGCTGCTCTGTCTGTTGCTGCTGGTGCTGCCGCTGCTCTCCTACGGCCTGCTGGAGATCTGGGTCAGCCAGACACCGCTGGCCGACCGCTATGAGCTGCTGCAACGGTTACCCTGGCTGAGCCACTGAGTCACCGGGTGCATCGGGGTGGGACAGGGCCGCCCCGTTGCGACGGCCTGTATAAATTTCCCCCGCCAAATTGTTATCGCCATCCCAAATTGCTCATGTTGCAATTGATCATATTCAAGGGCTCACCATAATGAACCCTGTTATTTGGCGTTGTTAATTCCAACCAGATGAGCAACAACATGAATATCAAGGTCAGCTATCCCAAGTGGTTTACCCTGGACCATAAAATCGCGTTCTTCTTCCCGCTGTAATATCCCGCGGCGCCGCTGCATTCCCGCAATGCAACGAGCCCGTCTGAATACCTAATCTGAAATAAGCTGCACCGGTCTTCGCCACATTATTTGGCGAGGCGATGTCGTGCACCCATTCTCAATATTTTCTGCCTGCCGGATATTCTATTTTCGGCGGGGGAAGAGACACATTCTGAATATTTAACTCTGGGGTGTTTATATTATGGAAAACTTCAAGCATCTGCCCGAACCCTTCCGCATTCGTGTCATCGAGCCGGTCAAGCGCACCACCCGCGCCTACCGGGAGGAGGCCATCGTCCGCGCGGGCATGAACCCCTTCCTGCTGGACAGCGAGGACGTCTTCATCGACCTGCTGACCGACAGCGGCACCGGCGCCATCACCCAGGACATGCAGGCCGCCATGCTGCGCGGCGACGAGGCCTACAGCGGCAGCCGCAGCTACTATGCGCTGCAGCAGGCGGTACAGGAGATCTTCGGCTATTCCCTGACCATCCCCACCCACCAGGGACGTGGCGCCGAGCAGATCTACATCCCGGTGCTCATCAAGAAGCGGGAGCAGGAGAAAGGGCTGGATCGCAAGAAGATGGTGGCGCTCTCCAACTACTTCTTCGACACCACCCAGGGCCACACCCAGATCAACTGCTGCGTCGCCAAGAACGTCTACACCAAGGAGGCGTTCGACACCTCTGTGACCGCCGACTTCAAGGGCAACTTCGATCTCGACAAGCTGGAGACGGCCATCCTGGAGGCTGGCCCGGCCAACGTGCCCTACATCGTCAGCACCATCACCTGCAACTCCGCCGGCGGCCAGCCGGTGTCCATTGCCAACCTGAAGGCGGTCTACGAGATCGCCAGGAAGTACGACATCCCGGTCATCATGGACTCCGCCCGCTTCGCCGAGAACGCCTACTTCATCCAGCAGCGCGAACCCGGCTACGCGAACTGGACCATAGAGGAGATCACCAAGGAGTCCTACAAGTACGCAGACGGCCTCGCCATGTCGGCGAAGAAGGATGCCATGGTGCAGATGGGGGGCCTGCTCTGCTTCAAGGACGACAGCATGCTGGACGTCTACACCGAGTGCCGCACCCTGTGCGTGGTGCAGGAAGGCTTCCCGACCTATGGCGGCCTGGAAGGGGGCGCCATGGAGCGCCTGGCGGTGGGTCTGCGTGACGGCATGCGCCAGGACTGGCTGGCCTATCGCATCGGCCAGGTGCAGTACCTGGTGGACGGGCTGGAAGCCATCGGCGTGGTGTGCCAGCAGGCGGGGGGTCATGCGGCCTTCGTCGATGCGGGCAAGCTGCTGCCCCACATCCCGGCGGATCAGTTCCCGGCCCACGCCCTGGCGTGCGAGCTCTACAAGGTCGCCGGCATCCGCGCGGTGGAGATCGGCTCCCTGCTGCTGGGCCGGGATCCGGCCACCGGCAAGCAGCACCCCTGCCCGGCGGAGCTGCTGCGCCTGACCATTCCGCGCGCCACCTATACCCAGACCCACATGGACTTTGTCATCGAGGCCTTCGGCGAGGTGAAGAAGAACGCCCATCGGGTGAAGGGGCTCGACTTCATTTACGAGCCGGCGGTGCTGCGCCACTTCACCGCCAGATTGAAAGAGGTCGAGCATAACGACCCGTCAGCCGGCAAGGCGCAGAAAAAATTGATAGAAGCATAACGAGTCAGGGGCACAGATTTTTCTGTGCCCTTTTTTTTCGCAGCTTTGTGAAGTTTCGGGAGTGACACACATGACATCAAAACCGTCCGTCATCGGGGGGGCCTGCATCATTGCCAGCGTCTGTGTCGGCGCCGGCATGCTGGGGCTGCCGAGTGCGGGAGCCGGGGCCTGGACCACCTGGTCATCGCTGGCCATCATTCTCACCATGGTCATCATGACGGTCTCCGGCTGGATGCTGCTGGAAGCCTTCAAACCCTATGCGCTGACCGCCTCCTTCAACTCGGTGACCAAGGATCTGCTCGGTCACAAGATCAATGTTTTCAACAACCTGACCGTCTATTTCGTAGGCGGCATCCTGCTCTATGCCTATATCACCTCGTCGGGGCTGATCCTGGGCGGCCTGCTCGGCATTGACAGCCAGCTGGCCTCCGTCCTGTTCGTGCTGGCGTTCTCCTGGTTTGTCTGGCATTCGACCCGGGCGGTGGATCGCATCTCTGTGGTCCTGATCGCCTTTATGGTGCTGAGCTTCGTGTTCGGGGTCTCGGGGCTCGCCAGCAAGATCGACACCGCCATGCTGTTCAGCACGGTCGCCGAGGAGCTGGGCCAGGCCCCCTACGCCCTGGCCATGCTGCCGGTGGCGCTCACCTCCTTCGGTTACCACCATTCGGTGGCCTCGATGCGCGCCTACTACGGCGAGGAGCACAAGGCGAAGCAGGCGATCCTGGGGGGCACCCTGATCGCGCTGGCCCTCTACCTGCTGTGGCTGCTGAGCATCTTCGGCAACCTGCCCCGCAGCGCCTTCGGGCCCGTCATCGCCAAGGGGGGCGACGTGGACGTGCTGCTCGGGGCGCTGGCCTCGGTGATCGAGTCCAGGCAGGTCTCCCAGGCCATCAACCTCTTCTCCATGGCGGCCATCCTCTCCTCCTTCATCGGGGTGGGGCTCGGGGTGTTCGACTACCTGGCGGATCTGTTCAAGTTCGACAACAGCCGCCAGGGGCGCGCCAAGTCCTGGGCCGTGACCTTCCTGCCGCCGTTGGCGTTCTCTCTGCTGTTCCCGTTCGGCTTCGTGGTGGCCATCGGCTACGCCGGGGCGGCGGCGACCGTCTGGGCCTGCATCATCCCCGCCCTGCTGGCGAAGAAGTCCCGGGAGCTGGCTCCGGAAGAGGTGGGCTTCAGGGCCCCCGGCGGCCAGCCCATGATCTTGGCGGTCATCGTCTTCGGGGTGCTGACCGCCATCTTCCACCTGATGGCCATGGCGAACCTGTTGCCCGTCTACACCGGATGACCCGGGTGGTCTGAACCTGGCCCCATCCCGGACATGTCATGGGGATGGGGCGCAGGATCCGGCTCGTTTCCCCCCATTTTCCCTCCGGATTTGATACCCGGAGGCATGCAGGGTAAAGTCCCCCGCGCCAGCAATGGCGAACGCAGGAGAAGCACGGCGGTGTGCCGTGACCAGTCGACAATCCGTTTGGGGGAGTAATGGAACAGAAACCATCGTTGGTGGGCGGGGCATGCATCATTGCCGGCGTCTGTGTGGGGGCCGGCATGCTGGGGCTGCCGAGTGCGGGGGCGGGCGCCTGGACCCTCTGGTCCATGCTCGCGGTGGCACTGACCATGGTGGTGATGACGGTCTCCGGCTGGATGCTGCTGGAATCCTATCGGGGCTATCCCCTGCGCGTCTCCTTCGATACCGTGACCCGGGATCTGCTGGGGGAGAAGGTCAACGCCCTCAACAACCTGAGCGTCTACTTCGTCGGCGGCATCCTGCTCTACGCCTACATCACCTCGGCCGGCCTCATCATCGACGGCATGACGGGGATGGGCAGCCAGTTATCCTCCATCCTCTTCACCCTGGTCTTCTCCCTGCTGGTGTGGCACTCCACCCGGGCGGTGGATCGCATCTCCGTGCTGCTGGTGATCCTGATGGGGCTGAGCTTTGCCTTCGGCATTTCGGGCCTGTCGATGAACGTACGCCTCGATCTGCTGCTCGACCGGGTGGGCAGTGAAGTCAGCTATGCCCCCTATGCCCTGGTGATGCTGCCAGTGGCGCTCACCTCCTTCGGCTACCACCACTCCGTCTCCTCCATGCGCGCCTACTACGGCGAGGAGAAGCGTGCCAGCCGTGCCATCCTGGGGGGCACCCTGATCGCGCTCGCGTTTTACCTCATCTGGCTGGTGAGCGTTTTTGGCAACCTGCCCCGCAGCGAGTTCGGCCCGGTGATCGCAGAAGGGGGCAACGTGGATGCCCTGCTCAAGGCGCTGGGCTCGGTGACTGAGTCCAGGGCGGTGGCCAGCGCCCTCAACGCCTTCTCCATGGCGGCCATCCTCTCCTCCTTCATCGGGGTGGGGCTCGGGGTGTTCGACTACCTGGCGGATCTGTTCAAGTTCGACAACAGCCGCGGTGGCCGCGCCAAGTCCTGGGCGGTGACCTTCCTGCCACCCCTGGTGCTGTCGCTCCTGTTCCCGTTCGGCTTCCTGGTGGCCATCGGCTATGCGGGCGCCGTGGCGACCCTGTGGACCTGCATCATCCCGCCCCTGCTGGCCTGGAAGGTGCGGGCGGCCCGGCGCGAGGAAGAGGGCGAGGGCTTCCGCGCCCCCGGCGGCGTCTTCATGATCGTCCTGGTGATCCTGTTCGGCGTGCTGACCGCCGCCTTCCACCTGCTCAACATGGTGGACCTGCTGCCCGCCTACAAGGGCTGACTCGTCTGGTGATAAAGCAAAACGGCGCCTTCGGGCGCCGTTTCTCATGGGGGCAAGACGGTTACTGGATGCTGACCGACAGGGTGTGGGGCACCTGCTCGCCGCGACGGGCGGAGGCGCGCATCTGGTAGACCTGGATCAGGTACTTGCCGGAGCTGGGCAGGGTGGCTTGCCACTGTTCGCCCACATAGCCGGAGCCCATGGCCTCGGCCTGACCCGGGATGGCGCCGGGGGCGTAGACATTGAAGTTGGCGTTGTCGCTGCCGGCGATGGTGACCTGCATGGTCTGCCCGGCCTTGGCGACCAGGGTGTAGTGGATGGTGTCGTAGCCCGAGAAGTTGCCCTTCACCTGGGCGCTGTGGGCCCCCTTGGCAAACTGCACGGGCACAGTGGTGATCTTGTCGGCGGCCTGTGCGCCGGCGATGGCCATGGTCAGCAGGGCCGCCGTGATGGCTCTTTTCATTCAATCCCCCTTGTTCGTTCAATGGATCCCCTCGCCGGGGCCTGGTGACAAGATAGCCCCAGGGGGGCCAGGGAGCCAGAGGTCTGCTCCTGTGGCCAGGTTGTCCAGGGGAAGGGCCGGGAGGGGCTATAGTCAGACAGATGGCGCCCCGGGTTCAACGCAGTCCCCCGGGCTGCGATCCCGTGACGTCATCTGTCGATCACCCCGTCCCCCACCAGACAGCTGCTGCCCGGCAGCATGGCCGCCATGGTAGTCAGGCCCTGTGTGATCCCTCCAACCAACCGGGAGACAGACGTTATGTGCAAGCACATGTCCACCCTTGGAGCGCTCGCGGCCATTGCCCTGGCCGGCCTGGCGCAGGCCGAAGAGATGGCCGATGGCGCGGCGATGACAGACGAGGCGATGATCGCCAGCGCCATGGCGGCGGCCCCCGCCAAGGTCGGCGCCAATGCCGCCATCGTTGCCATGGGCGCCGATGGCAAGATGCGCACCCTGCGCGAGGGCAAGAACGGCTTTACCTGCATGCCCGACAACCCGGCCACGCCGGGGCCGGACCCCATGTGCATGGACGCGGCCGCGATGGCCTGGGCCCACGCCTGGATCAGCCACGAGCCCCCGCCCAAGGGCAAGATCGGCTTCATGTACATGCTCAAGGGCGGTACCGATGCCAGCAATACCGACCCCTATGCGACCCAGCCCACCGCCAGCAACAACTGGTTGCAGACCGGGCCCCACGTGATGATCGTCGGCGCCGAGGACGCCTTCTACGATCAGTATCCGAAAGGCCCTTCCCCTGACACCTCGGCCCCCTACATCATGTGGTCGGGTACCCCCTATCAGCACCTGATGGCGCCGGTGGAGTAGCGGTTGTCGTGCCATTGCGGGATCGGCAACGTTCGATCACCAAAAGCGCCCTCCAAAGGCGCTTTTTTTGTGGCGGGGTGGTGGCAGCGTCACTGACACTGATGACCGATCACCCTGCGCCTATGGCAGGCGTGGACTGATCGGGTGGCAGGAGATGCCAAAAGGGGCCTGACGGCCCCTCTTTGCATCGGTCGGATCAGACTCCCGACTTGATGGTGGTCCAGATGCGGGTGCGTGCCCGCTCTGCCTTGGCGGGCAGCGGCTTGAGGGGGAAGAGGTGTGCCATCCCCTCGGCGGTGGGCACCAGGTCCGGGTTGTCGCGGATCTCGCTCTTCACCAGGCCGATGCCCTCCTTGTTGGGATTGGGGTAGCCGGTCTTGTCGCTGATGGGGGCGATCACCTTGGGTTGCAGCAGGAAGTTGATGAACTGGTAGGCCTCGTCGACGTTGGGGGCATCCTTGGGGATGGCCAGCATGTCGAACCAGATGGGGGCCCCTTCTCTGGGCTGGCGCATGGCCACCTTGACCCCGTTGCCGGCATCCTTGGCGATGTTGCCGAACTGGTAGAAGCTGCCGGAGTAGCCCACCGCCACGCAGATATCGCCGTTGGCGATGTCGTTCATGTACTTGGACGAGTGGAAGTAGCGGATATAGGGCCGCACCGACAGCAGCAGCTCCTTGGCCTTCTCGTAGTCCGCCGGGCTGGTGCTGTTGGGGGGCAGGCCCAGATAGTTGAGGGCGATAGGGATGATCTCGGCGGGGGAGTCGAGCAGGGTGATGCCGCACTTGGCGAGCTTGCTGGCGTACTCCTTCTTGAAGATGAGATCCCAGCTGTCGACCGGCGCCTGGTCACCGAGCGCCTCCTTCACCTTGTCAACGTTGTACCCCATGATCACGGTGCCATACATGTAGGGCACGGCGTGCTCGTTGCCGGGGTCGTTCTCCTGCAGCAGCTGCATCAGCTTGGGATCGAGGTGCTGCCAGTTGGGCAGCTTGCTGCGATCGAGCTTGAGGAACACCCCCGCCTGCACCTGCTTGGCCAGGAACATGTTGGACGGGACCACCACGTCGTAGCCGGAGCGGCCGGCCAGCAGCTTGGACTCGAGCGCCTCGTTGGTATCGAAGACGTCGTAGGAGAGTTTTATCTGGGTCTGGGCCTTGAAATCGGTCAGCGCCTGGTCGGTGATATAGTCGGACCAGTTGTAGACATGCAGCTCTCCGGTCCTGGCCTGGACGGCGGGAGAGAGCAGGGATCCAGCCAGCAGGCTGGTGGCAAACAGGCGGGTGAGTGTCTTCATGACAGTGATCTCCATGTTGCAAAAACGGTCGCAAGTCAGCGTTGTTCAAACCCTTCCAGCACATTCACGGCATTGATGCCGATGGCCTCCACCGCATAACCCCCCTCCATCACGAACAGGGTCGGCAGGTTCAGGGCCCGGATGCGCTCGCCCATCTTCAGGTAGTCCGGGCTGGTCAGCTTGAAGCGGGAGATGGGATCCAGCTCGAAGGTGTCGACCCCGAGAGAGACGATCAGCACCTCGGGCTGGTAGTCGTCGATGGCCTGGCAGCCCTGCTCCAGGGCCGCACTCCACACCGGCCAGTCGCTGCCGGCGGGCAGGGGCAGGTTGAGGTTGTACCCTTCACCCGCCCCAGAGCCTGTCTCGTCGGCATAGCCGAGGAAGAAGGGGAACTCGATGGCTGGGTCGCCGTGAATGGAAACAAACAGCACGTCGCTGCGTTCATAGAAGATCGACTGGGTGCCGTTGCCGTGGTGGTAGTCCACGTCGAGGATGGCCACCCTGCGATAACCCTGATCGAGGAAGGCCTGGGCCGCGATGGCGGCGTTGTTGAGATAGCAGTAGCCGCCCATGAGGTCGGCGGCCGCGTGGTGGCCCGGGGGGCGGCACAGGGCAAACGCACTGGTGGCGCCGGACGCAACATGGTGCTGGGCGGTGAGCGCCACCTGCGCGGAGCTGTAGGCCGCCTGCCAGGTGCCGGCGGTGATGGGGACGCCGGCATCGAAGCTGTAGTAGCCAAACTGGCCGTGCACGCTGTCCGGTTTCTGCTGGCGCAGGGTGCGGGTCGGCCAGGTGTAGGGCAGCAGATCCCCCTCCTGACCGAGGGCCGCCCAGCGTGCCCAGGCCCCCTGCAGGAAGTCGAGCATCCCCTGATCGTGCACCCGGGCGATCGGCGCCAGCCCCCAGTCCCTGGCCGGTTCGATGGGCCCGAGCTGGCGTGCCAGCACGCGCTCGCGGATGAAATCGGCCCGCTCCGGCTTCTCGAAGCAGGGCATCAACTGACCGTCGATCAGCTCGCATCGTCCGTGGTGCAGATGGTGATCATCGCTGTAGATGGTGAGCATTCCGGCTCTCCTTTTGCTGGGTTTACGGAAGTGACGGCACCATTGTTGGGGAGTGTTGCAAAACTGTGAATGCTGGCAGCGGCCAAAAGGGGATAGATCAGGCCAATCTGGGCGGCCTGATTGTCCCTTTTATGCGCACCTCAGTGGCGAAACTGGCTGGGGGGCACCCCGCTCCAGCGCTGGAAGGCGTGGCGAAAGCTGGCACTCTCGCTGAACCCCAGCTCCTCGGCAATCTGGTAGATGGCGTGGCGCTTCTCTGCCAGTAGCTGCTTGGCGCGCTCGAAGCGCAGCTCGTCGAGCAACTCCTGATAGTTGGTGCCCATCTCATAGAGGTGGCGGCGCAGGGTGCGGGCGGAGCAGTGCATCTGGTCGGCCAGCGCCTCCAGCCGCGGCGGCGCTGACAGCTGGGTGCCGAGCAGCTCGCGTACCCGCTCCAGCCAGCGCTGGCGGGTGTTGAATTCGGCGTTGAGCTTGCGACAGCGCACCAGCATCTCGTTGTGGGTGACCGGGTTGGCGAGCGGCAGCCGCGTCGCCAGGGCGCGGGTATCGATGGCAAAGCCATCCTGTTCGCCGTCGTAGCGGATGTGCGGGCCGAAACTGGTGCGGTAGCTGCCGGAGTAGGCGGTCTCGGACTGACTGAACTCGGCGCGGCGCACCGGCAGCGGATGGCCCACCAGATCGCTGCAGGTCTGGCGGAGCGAAGCGAGGCACATCTCGATATTGAAGCGGCGCAGATCTTCCCGCTGGCGATAGTCGCTGGCACAGATCCAGGCCAGATCGCCCTCGATGCGCAGCTGCAGATGAAAGTAGGTGCCGAGCAGGGAGGGGTAGGCGAACATCAGTTGCAGGGCCTCCCCCAGGGTCGCGCTGGAGATGGCGGCATAGCCGAGCAGGCCATAGGCCGAGATGTGCATGCGCTGCCCCAGCCTCAGCCCGAGATCCGGGCAGCGAGACAGGCCGTTGGCGCACACGGTCAGCTCCTGGTGACGGGTGATGCGGGCGTCGTTGTTGTGCACGTCCGCCGCCTCGATACCGCTGTGGGCGAGCAGGGCGGCGGTGACCCGCTCCTGCTGCGGGGGGGAGGCCTCCTGGCACAGGTACTCGAGCGCCAGCGAGACGACGTGCAGGGTCGTCAGCTGAGATTCCAGCATGGCAAATTCCTTCATCCTTGAATGGAAATGGCAAGGAACCACTGTATCCGGAAAAACCGCCCAAGCGCCAAGGATCCCTGCATCCATCGCCGCCTTGTCAACGCAGGCTGAAATAAATGGCGCCTATTGAAGCTAAGTCGAATGCACCGCAAGCCACCGCCCCTGTAGGTTCGATTAGCGCAGCGTAATCGGACGCACGGGAAGCTTTGATTGCAGTTGCTGCCGTGAGTCTGCGGGGCCAGCCGGAAGGGGGGAACTGGTTGCTCTAGCTGGAGGCTAGAGATACCAGAAAAGTGGGTCACATTTCTTGGAAAACAAGCTTCGTATAAATCCTATTTATGATAATCTGGTTAAAAATATTCTTAGATGTTTAGTATTGAGGGTTTATATATGACAAAAGGTCAATTAATTAAAAAGGAAATAATAAATTATCCAGATCATTATTTTAATGCGCAAGCTAAAACTCTAGATGCTAGGATTGAAAACGTAAAATTAAAAAAAGAGCAACTCGATGAAATTTCCTCTACACACGTAAAAAAATTTATACGAGATAAAGTGTTAGGTTTTTTTAAAGTCGGTGAAATAGTTTCTGAGATAATAAATTGGAATGAGTCTGTAGATGAGGATTTGAAAGAGGCAAAAAAAGAATTTCTGTTGGCTCAATATTTTGATAGAAATGACCAGCATGAAATGGCTCTAACGCAACTAAAAGAGTTTTTATCAAGCCCTCAGGGTAATACTATTTTCAATAAAATACTGAGGATTCTTGATGATACACCTCCAGATATAGAACTGTCTTCCCATCTCTCTTCTGCGCTAATTTATATTGTAAGAAATGATTTTGCGAAATTATTTGAGCAGCATAAATATTCCCTATCACAGATAGAAAAACTCACTCCTCAAGCGTTAACTATTATGGCCGATTTTAATAATTGGCCTTTGATATCGTTGGGTTCATCTACATCAACGGGAACCAAGATAACGTCAGACTGGCTTTTTGAGTTTACTCAAGCATATTGTGCAGCAAAAGGAATTCATGACCAAGGTACAAGAAATAGGGTTCAGCATTCGATAAATGAATTAATTAGCTCTCGGCTTATTGAAGCTCATCGTGTAGAAAGTGGACAGGCTAAATGTGTAATTGCTGAAGTAGGTAAGGGATTATTACCTTACATCAGTGCATCGTAATAGGAATAGTTTGTCATAGAAGCGGCGCCTTAAGGCGCCGTTTTTTATATCAATCAACCCAACCAGGATCACTGCAGCAGGGAGATATCCGCGACTTGCAGGAACAGGTTGCGCAGGTTGTTCAGCAGCGCCAGACGGTTGGCCTTGAGGGCTTCGTCGTCGGCCATCACCATCACCTCGTTGAAGAAGGTATCGACCGGCTCGCGCAGGGCGGCCAGACGGGTGAGGGCAGCCTGGTAGTCACCGGCGGCGAACAGCGGGGCCAGTTCGGCTTGCAGGGCGGCAACCTGGGTGGCCAGCGCCTTCTCGGCGGCATCGACCAGCAGTTCCGGTTTGACGGCAGTGGGCAGTTCGCCTTCGACCTTGGCCAGAATGTTGCTCACGCGCTTGTTGGCGGCAGCCAGGGCCAGGGCGGCATCCAGGGTGCGGAAGTGGCTCACGGCCTTGACGCGGCGATCGAAGTCGAGCGGACGGGTCGGGCGGCGGGCCAGTACGGCCAGCACCACGTCGGCACCGATGCCTTCGTCCTGATAGGCGGCGCGGAAGCGGCCCAGCATAAAGTCGACCACGTCGGTGACGACGGTTTGGTTGGTCAGCTTGTCGCCGTAGACGCGTACCGCCTCTTCAACCAGTTCAACCAGATCCAGATCCAGCTGCTTCTCGGTCATGATGCGCAGGGCACCGATGGCGGCGCGGCGCAGGGCGAACGGATCCTTGTCACCCTTGGGCAGCATGCCGATGCCGAAGATACCGGCCAGGGTGTCGAACTTGTCGGCCAGGGCCACGGCGCAGGCAACCAGACCGGACGGCAGGGCATCACCGGCAAAGCGCGGCATGTACTGCTCGTTGAGGGCCACGGCCACCGCTTCGTCTTCGCCATCGTGACGGGCGTAGTGCATCCCCATGACACCCTGGGTGTCGGTGAACTCGCCGACCATGTTGGTCATGAGATCACACTTGGAGAGCAGACCGGCACGCTTGGCCTGAGTGACATCGGCGCCGATACGCTCGGCGATAAAGCCGGCGACGGTCTCGATACGCTCAACCTTGGCCTTGACGGTACCCAGCTGCTGCTGGAACAGCACGGTTTCAAGGCGCGGCAGGCGGGAGGCCAGGGTCTGCTTGAGGTCGGTCTTGAAGAAGAACTCGGCGTCAGACAGACGGGGGCGCACCACCTTCTCGTTGCCGCTGATGATCTGGCTCGGGTCTTTGGACTCGATGTTGGTGACGAAGATGAACTTCGGCAGCAGCTTGCCGTGCTTGTCGTAGACCGGGAAGTACTTCTGGTCACCCTTCATGGTGTGCACCAGGGCCTCGGCCGGCACGGCCAGGAACTTCTCTTCGAAGTTCGCGGTCAGCACCACCGGCCACTCGACCAGGGCGGTGACTTCTTCCAGGAGGGCGTCGTCCAGATCGGCCACGCCACCGAAGGCAGCTGCGGCCGCTTCGACGTCAGCCTTGATCTTGGCCTTGCGCGCCATGAAGTCGGCAATCACCATGCCGCGCTCCTGCAGGATCTGCGGGTACTGGCTGGCGTTGTCGATGGTGATCTCGCTCTCGCCCATAAAGCGGTGACCGCGGATGGTGCGGGCAGAGTCGATACCCAGAATGTGGGCGGGAACCAAGTCGCCGTCCAGCAGCAGGGTCACGGTGAAGACCGGACGCACGAACTGGATGGTCTTGTCGCCCCAGCGCATCATCTTGGGGATAGGCAGTTTGGCCAGTGCGGAGGCAACCAGTTCGCCCAGCAGTTCTTTGGCGGGACGGCCTTCGACGCGGGCATTGTGAACCAGCCACTCGCCCTTGTCGGTGACCAGACGCTCGGCCTGCTCAACGGTGATGCCGTTGCCACGGGCCCAGCCTTCGGCGGCCTTGGTCGGTTTGCCGTCGGCATCGAACGCCTGAGCCACGGCCGGGCCGCGCTTCTCGACGCTCTTGCTCGGCTGCTCGCCAGCCAGCTCGCTCACTTTCAGCGCCAGACGGCGCGGGGAGGCAAACCACTCAACGTCGCCGAAGGCCAGATCGGCCTTGGTCAGTTCGGCTTTGAAGTTGTCGGCAAAGGCTTCGGCCAGGGAGCGCAGGGCTTTGGGCGGCAGCTCAGCAGTACCGATCTCTACCAGAAATGTATGTTGTGCCATGTCCGTTCCTTAACCTTGCTTGTTCTCAGTGCGCTGGCACATGGGGAAACCCAGCGCTTCGCGGGAGGCGTAGTAGGCCTCTGCCACGGCCTTGGTCAGGGTGCGAATGCGCAGGATGTAGCGCTGACGCTCGGTGACCGAGATGGCCTTGCGGGCATCCAGCAGGTTGAAGGAGTGAGCGGCCTTGAGGATGCGCTCGTAGGCAGGCAGCGGCAGCGGTTTTTCCAGTGCCAGCAGGTTCTGGGCTTCCTTCTCGTACTGCTCGAAGCAGTGGAACAGGAACTCCACGTCGGCGTGTTCGAAGTTGTAGGTGGACTGTTCCACCTCGTTCTGGTGGAAGACGTCGCCGTAGGTGGTCTTGCCCAGCGGGCCGTCAGACCAGACCAGGTCGTAGACGCTGTCTACGCCCTGGATGTACATGGCCAGACGCTCGAGACCGTAGGTGATCTCGCCGGTGACCGGCTTGCACTCGAGGCCGCCAACCTGCTGGAAGTAGGTGAACTGGGTCACTTCCATGCCGTTCAGCCACACTTCCCAACCCAGACCCCAGGCACCCAGCGTCGGGTTTTCCCAGTTGTCTTCCACGAAGCGGATGTCGTGGATCTCGGGATCCATACCCAGCTCTTTCAGGGAGCCCAGGTAGAGTTCCTGAATGTTGTCGGGGGAGGGCTTGATGATCACCTGGAACTGGTAGTAGTGCTGCAGGCGGTTCGGGTTCTCACCGTAGCGGCCGTCAGTCGGACGGCGGGACGGTTGTACGTAGGCGCAGGCGATGGGCTCCGGGCCCAGGGCGCGCAGGCAGGTCATGGGGTGGGAGGTACCGGCACCCACTTCCATATCCAGCGGCTGAATGATGGTACAGCCCTGGCGGGACCAATAGTCCTGCAACTGCAGGATCAGGCCCTGAAAGGTTTTGACATCGAATTTTTGCATAGTGTTTTTCGCGCGAAATGAAATCAGAGCAAGATTTGCTGAATGTGAACCGAGGGAGTATACCGTCTGGCATGGTCGGATAATAGGCGAAATTACAGGGGATTAGTGGGGCTATGTTGCCGCTTGCCCTATGATGTGGCCGACGGAAGCGACCGGCCGATGGCCGATGAAATGACAGGGGAGAGGAAATGGAACTGCGCTGCGCCTGGGTGACCAGGGACCCGGAATACATCGAATACCATGACAAGCAGTGGGGCAGGCCGGTCCGTGACCCGCGGGAGCTGTTTGCCAAGCTCTGCCTCGACGGCCAGCAGGCGGGGCTGTCGTGGATCACCATCTTGAAGCGCACCGAGAGCTACCACCGCGCCTATGCCGACTTCGATCCGGTACGCATCGTGCAGTTCGATGACCAGGACGTGGAGCGGCTGATGCAGGACACCGGCATCATCCGCAACCGGCTCAAGGTGCAGTCGGTCATCAAAAATGCCCGCGCCTATCTGGCGCTGGAGGCGGAAGGCATCGACTTCGCCGACTTCCTGTGGGGCTTCGTGGGGGGCGCCCCCATGGTCAACCAGCGTCAGGGCAACGGCGATATCCCGGCCACCTCCCCCGAGTCGGACGCCATGTCCAAGGCGCTGAAGAAGCGCGGGTTTACTTTCGTCGGCAGCACCATCTGCTACGCCTTTATGCAGGCGGTGGGCATGGTGAACGATCATCTCGTCACCTGCCCCTGTCACGCCGAGTGCCAGCAGCAGGGGTAGAGCGGGCGCACGTCAGATGAAAGAGGGAGGCTTATGCCTCCCTCTTTCTTTGTCGGCTCTTGCCCGGCGGGCAATTCGTCGTTGCCGGGGGCCTTTTTGCCCCTCGGTACAGCCGGGATACAGTCACACGGGGTCACCATCGGGATCACCATCACGAGGAAATCCCATGTCACTGAACGCCCGCACCCTCTCCCTCGGCAGCCTGATCCTGACCGGTTGCACCCTGCTGATGACCTTGCCCGCCCAGGCCACCGATCGCCAGGATGCCCGCGACGTGCGCCAGGAGGTGCGTCCCGAGATCCGCGATGCCAAACAGGCGTGTCGCGAGAACGATCAGAAAGAGAACTATGAATGTCGCCAGGACAAGCGCGAGGTGAAGCAGGACGTGCGCGAGAAGGCGCGCGACATCAAATACTGAGCTCGCCTGGGGCCGGCCCTGCGCCGCTGGCGCATTGCCCCGCCCCTATAATTGAGAGACGCCAGACCGATCCCTGTGGTCTGGCGAAGGAGCCATCATGAAGAAGTCCGTATTCGCGCTGCTTGCCGTCACCACCTTGCTGGCCGCCCTGCCCGCACAGGCTACCAAGCAGGCCCAGGAGCGCCGTGAAGCCCGCGATGTGCGCCAGGAGACCCGTCAGGAGTCCCGTGACGCCAAGCAGGAGTGTCGGGAGGGGCTGGTCGGCAATGCCGACTGCCGCCAGGAGCACCGCGACAACAAGCAGGAGGGGCGCGACCAGGCCCGCGACATCAAGTACTGATGCCCCTCGCCTGAACGAGGCCGATCCCGTCATAGGGCGCCACAAGGGGACCCGGTTTCCTTGTGGCGCTTCCTCGATCCCCAGCGTCACACTTTGGCGCCTCTCTGGGTTAGAATGCGCGCCCATCGGCTAGAGTCGTTCTTTTTCAGAGGTTTTTTCATGCATTTCAAGAAACTGGTTCCTGCACTTGCCCTGACCATCGCCATCACTGGCTGCACCACCAACCCCTATACCGGTGAATCCCAGACCTCCAAGGGCGCCTGGGGCGCGCTGGCGGGTGCCGCGACCGGTGCCGCCGTGGGCGCGCTCTCCTCCAGCAAGGGTGACCGCAAGAAGGGCATCCTGACCGGCGTGGCCGCCGGTGCAGCCCTGGGCGGTGGTATCGGTTACTACATGGACGTGCAGGAAGCCAAGCTGCGCGAGAAGCTGCAAGGCACCGGCGTCAGCGTGACCCGCAACGGTGATCAGCTGATCCTGAACATGCCGAACAACGTCACCTTCGACAGCTCCAGCGCCCAGCTGAAGGCCGCCGGTGCGAACACCCTGTCCGGCGTGGCCATGGTGGTCGCCGAGTTCGACAAGACCCGCCTGAACGTGGTCGGCCACACCGACAGCACCGGTTCCCGCGAGCTGAACATGAAGCTCTCCGCCCAGCGTGCCGACGCCGTCGCCGCCCAGCTGATCGGCCAGGGTGTGACCGGCAGCCGCATCGCCACCAGCGGCGTGGGCCCGGATCAGCCGGTCGCCACCAACAGCACCGCCGAAGGCAAGGCCCAGAACCGTCGGGTGACCATCACCCTGACCCCGACCGCCTAAGCCGTCTGCGCTGCAGTCATGAAAAAGGCCCCGCCAGTGTACTGGCGGGGCCTTTTGTCATCTGTCTGGTCAGCGAATGCCTGCCGTAGCGTGGCAGACTTCCCGCCGGTTTAGACGGCGGCGGTCAGCTGCACTTCCACCTTGTAACCTTCGTGGGCCAGACGGGCCTGCACGCAGGCACGGACGGGGGCGGTGCCCGTCGGGATCCAGGCATCCCACTGCTCGTTGAAGGCGGCGATGTCAGCGATGTCTTTGAGATAGATGTTGGCCATCAGGATCTTGGCGACGCCGGAGCCGTTGGCTTCCAGCAGGCGCTGCAGACTCTCCAGTACCTCGCGGGTCTGCTGGTGGATGTCGGCGGTCTCGGTGGCGGGCACTTCCACCACATAGAGGGTGCCGTTGTGGATGACCACGTCTGACCAGCGCTGGGTGGTGCCGATACGGGTAATGGTTGTCATGTTTGCTCCGAAACGGGGGTTATTGACCCTTGCGGATCAGATAGCGGTAGGGCGCCTGCTCGGTCTCGCTGGCGACCAGGGTGTGGTCCATGAAGCGGCAGAAACTGGGAATGTCGCGGGTGGTGGAGGGATCGTCGGCACTGACCAGCAGGGTCTCGCCCTCGGCCATCAGCCGCACTTTTTTACGCACCATCATCACGGGTTCCGGGCAACGAAGCCCGATTGCGTCCAACTCATGAGTTGCGTCGCAGAATAAAGCACTCATCAATAATCAACCTTCAACCAATTCAGCCAGCAATGATACTCAAGGCGAAAAAATAATCAAACCGGAGGGCGGTTGTGCAGCATATGCCACCAAAGTGTGAACAGGATCTACCCAGGCCTCGCCCGATGAGTAATATAAAAAATGAACCATATTCAACAAGGAGGTGTGAATATGCAGGTCTCCTACGGCAGATTGCAAGCCTACGCGGGCATGGGGTTCTTGTCGTTCGCCATGATAGTCATGGGCAGCCCGATCGGAAACACCGGCACCTGGTTCGGCTCCATGGTGATGATAGGGCTGGGGCTCTGGATCGAGCTCAGCGACTACTACGACGAGGATGAGGACGAGAACGATCCTTCCTGAGAGTCAGGCTCTCGACACACAAAGGCGGACAGGGTCCGCCTTTGTCATTTCTGCTCCGCGCCGGAGCGGGTCGAACGCATGGCGCGCTCCAGCTGCTGCGCCGTCTGCTGCGGGTTGGCCCTGGTGTCGTTGAAGAAGCTGCTCAGCACGTCCATGATCCCCTGGCGCATGTTGGTCGGCACCGCCATCCCCTCGGCCATGCTGGGCAGCAGGTTGTCCTGCTGCTCGGCGTGGAGGAAGTCCCGATAGGAGCGGATGGCGCAGCGATCGAACTTGCTCATGTCCGGCTTGATGAGCGCCGGGATCGAACCTTTCACCCGGTTGAACTCCTCCTGGAATTTCGGCGTCATCAGCAGCCTGGCCAGCTCGCCCTGGGCCTGCAGCTGGGCGGGGTCCCGCTGCTTGAACATGGCGATGGAGTCGAGGTTGTAGCTGAACAGCCCCTGGCTGCCCGGGCTCGGCAGGCATTCGATGTCTTCCCCTGGGCGGTAGTTGCCGGCACTCAGCTCCCCCTTCACCCAGTCCCCCATCACCTGCATGGCTGCGCCGCCGTTCTCCAGCAGGGTGGTGGCCTGGTGCCACTTCAGGCCGGCGTATTTCTCCGGCACATAGGCGCGCAGCTGCTGGAAGCGGGTCAGCACCCGCACCATGTCTGGGCCGGTCAGGGTGGCGCTGTCCTGCTCGAGGAAGGCCTTGCGATAGAAGGCCTTGCCCCCTTCCCCCAGCGCCACCGTCTCGAACAGCACCGCGAGCTGCCAGGGTTCGTTGCCGATGGCGACAGGCGTGATCCCCTCTGCCTTGAGCTTGTCCGCCACCGCCACGAACTGGGCCCAGTCTGTGGGGGGCGTGAGCCCCAGCCGCTCGAACACCTTGCGGTTGAGCCACAGCCAGTTGACCCTGTGGATGCCGGTGGGCACCGCCATCAGGGCGCCGTTCTGGCTCAGGGTCTCCCGCACCATGGGCGGCAGTTGCGGGTACCAGCCGAGGTGTTCGGCCATGGGGGTGAGGTCGCGCAGGAAGCCCAGGCTGCCCCACTCGTGCAGCTCGTAGCCCTTGAGGTGGGCGGCCTCCGGCGGGTTGGCCGCCAGAGCCCGGCTCTTCAGCACCGTCATGGCGCTCTTGCCGCCCCCGCCCTGCACGGCGAAGTCGTTCCACTGGTTGCCCTGCTCGGCCCACTCCGACTTGAGCACCTCCACCGCCTTGGCCTCGCCGCCGGAGGTCCACCAGTGCAATACCTCCACCTGGGAGGCGCCGGCGGGCAGGGAGAGCAGGGCGACAATGGCAAACGGGAACAACTTCATACTGTGACTGCCTTGATTGAAGGAGAGTGGTCGGAGCCGAGCGCACACCACCCGTGCAGTTCCCGATGCGCCGGGAGGCGGCAACGGGTGAAGCGAGCAGGGCGACGACAGAGAGACAACCACTTCATGCATTACTGCCTTGGTAGGGAGAGGGTGGCCTGCAGGCCGCCCTGGGGGCGATTTTCGAGCACCAGGTCGCCGCCGTGGGCGTGGGCGATGTTGCGGGCGATGCCAAGGCCCAGCCCGGTGCCGGCGGCATCCGTGCTGAGGCGATAGTAGGGCTCGAAGATGCGCTCGAACTGGTCTTCCGGCAGGCCCGGGCCCTCGTCCATGATGAAGAGGATCAGCATCTCCTCGTCATCCATGATGATGATGCGCACGCGCTGGCCGTACTTGATGCCGTTGTCCACCAGATTGCCGATGCAGCGCTTGAGGGCCAGCAGCTTGCCGCGGTAGGGCCACTTGCAGTGCCCCTCTATGGTGAGCAGGTCCTCGTGCAGGTTCATGGACTCCGCCATCTGCTCCAGCAGGGCGTTGATGTCGATCTGCTCGAGGTTCTCGTGAATGTCGGTCTCCTTCACCGTCTGCAGCGCCCCTTTGACCATCAGCTCCAGCTCGTCGAGATCCTTGTTGAACTTGGCGATCTGCTGTTCATCGTCGAGCAGTTCGACCCGCAGCCGCAGCCGGGTGATGGGGGTCTTGAGATCGTGGGAGATGGAGCTGAACAGCCGCTCCCGATCGTCGATGAAGCGGCGGATGCGCTGCTGCATGATGTTGAAGGCGCGGGTGGCCGCGACGATCTCGGAGGCCCCCTCCTCCTTCAGGGAGGGCTGGTCGATGTCCTTGCCGAGGTTGACCGCCGCCTTGGCGAGCCGGCGCAGGGGGCGGGTCTGCCAGCGCACCAGCATGAAGGTGAAGAAGCAGAGGAACACCGTCATCAGGGCGATGAAGCGCACCTGGTTGCTTGGCATCACGGTGTCATCCAGGGTCATGTAGGGGGCGGGCAGCAGGGCCGCCAGGTAGAGCCACTCCCCCGGTTCTATCTCTATCTGGGTCACCAGCACCGGCGGGTTGAGGGGTTCCAGCGACAGGGTGTAGCGGGCCCAGGAGGAGGGCAGATCCGCCAGCAGGGTGTCGTTGTTGAAGACGTGCAGCTCCTCGGGGCGGGAGAAATCCACCTTGATCGCCATGGCGTCGGAGAGCTTGCGGGTCAGCACTTCCTGCACCTCCTTCAGCACCAGCGTCTTGCGCTCGCTGTCGGGGATGGCGCTGATGTGGATCTCCTCCTCGTTCAGGGAGACGAAGAAGCGGCTGCCCCCCATGTTGCGCAGCTGATCCAGCGCGATGTGGCGGTACTGCAGCGGCAGGGACTTGAAGAAGTTGACGGTGGAGGCGGCCGACAGCGCCAGGTTGCGTGTGGTGCTGAGCATGCCCTCCAGCTCCCGCTTCTGGATCTGCTGCATCCAGATGCCGGTGAGTATGGTCTGGGAGAGCAGGATGGCCAGCAGCAATAGCAGCAACATCCGCGACAGCAGGGAGCGCGGCACCAGGGCTCGCCAGAACCACCCGCTCTTCATGGGGTCTCTCGCCTTGTGTCGATCAGCATGCCGCCGTTGCAGGCTCTCATGGGATCTCGTGCACCTCGGCGATCAGCATGTAGCCGCTGCCGCGGATGGTCTTGATGATGCGCGGGCTCTTGCCGTTGTCACCCAGCTTCTGGCGCAGACGACTGATCTGCACGTCGATGCCGCGCTCCATCGGCAAACTCTCGCGGCCACGGGTCGCGTCCGAGATGGTGTCGCGGTCGAGCACCACGCCGGGCTGCTGCAGGAACATGCCGAGCAGCATGGCGTCGCTGCCGGAGAGATCCAGCAGGCTGCCATCCTCGTGGGTCAGCTGGTGGCTCAGGGTGTCCAGGGTCCACTCCGCGAAGCGCAGGCGGCGGCTCGGTTCCTTCTCTTTCTCCGGCTGGCGGAATTCGGCGCGGCGCAGCAGCGCTTTGATACGGGCCTGCAGCTCGCGCGGGCTGAACGGTTTGGCGATGTAGTCATCGGCACCGAGCTCGAGACCGATCACCCGATCCGCCTCGTCGGAGGCTGCGGTCAGCATGATGATGGGGACCTGGGAGTCGCGACGGATCTGCTGGCAGAGGGTAAAGCCGTCGTCGCCGGGCATCATGATGTCCAGAATGATGAGGTCCGGGCTGTGCTGGGCGAGTTGCTGGCGCATCTCGTTGCCCTCTGCCGCCGTCAACACCTGGAAACCCGCCCGGGTCAGGTATTCGTTGAGCAGCTCGCGGATCTCCTGATCGTCGTCGACGATAAGCAGTTGTTTGCTCGTTGACATATGTATGTGCATCCACCCATTTTTTTGTGCAGATTGAACCTGTCGGGGGAGCAAAAAGCAAGCAAGGCCCCCCTCTAATGTGAAGTTATGGGCAATATAGCCTCAGGATTGACCCAGATCGCGGGAAAGGAATAAAAAAGGCCGACCCAAACGGGCCGGCCAATACGCAGATTCCGACGACAGGAGCACACCCCGTGTGGTGGGCTCCACAGACTCGAGAGCGGGAGCGGCGGGCCGATCCCGACACCGGCAAGAGGGCCCGCCACGCCGCAAAGAGGGGTGGGCCCGCGTCTGGTGTTCCGACCAATCCGGTCAGAGATGGTGCTACACCCGCTCGAAGACGGTGGCGATGCCCTGACCCAGGCCGATGCACATGGTGGCCACCCCCAGGGTCGCGTCCTTCTCTTCCATCAGATTGATCAGGGTGGTGGAGATGCGGGCGCCGGAGCAGCCCAGCGGGTGACCCAGGGCGATGGCGCCGCCGTTCAGGTTCACCTTCTCGTCCACCAGGTCTTGCAGACCCAGATCCTTCACGCAGGGGAGGGACTGGGCGGCAAACGCCTCGTTCAGCTCGAACAGATCGATGTCGCCGACGGTCAGACCGGCCCGCTTGAGCGCCTTCTGGGTGGCCGGCACCGGGCCGTAACCCATGATGGCGGCGTCGCAGCCGGCGATGGCCATGGCACGTACCCTGGCGCGCGGGGTGAGGCCGAGGGCCTTGGCGCGGTCCGCACTCATCACCAGCATGGCGGCGGCGCCATCGGACAGGGCCGAGGAGCTGCCCGCGGTGACGGTGCCGTTGACCGGGTCGAACACCGGGCGCAGCTGGCTTAAGCCATCGACCGTGGTCTCCGGGCGGATCACCTCGTCATAGTCGTAGAAGAAGCGGGCGCCGCTGGCGTCGTGCCCCTCCAGCCCGACGATCTCCCTGGCGAAACGGCCTTCCACGGTGGCGGCGTGGGCACGGCGGTGGGAGCGGGCCGCAAACTCGTCCTGCTGTTGACGGCTGATGCCGTGCAGCTTGCCGAGCATCTCGGCGGTCAGTCCCATCATGCCGGAGGCTTTCGCCACCGACTTGGCCATGCCGGGGTGGAAGTCCACCCCGTGGCTCATGGGCACGTGACCCATGTGCTCGACGCCGCCGATGATGAAGATATCCCCATCACCCACCTGGATGGCGCGGGAGGCGTCGTGCAGCGCCTGCATGGAGGAGCCGCACAGACGGTTGACGGTGACCGCCCCCACCTGTTTCGGAATGCCGGCCAGCAAGGCGGCGTTGCGGGCAATGTTGAAGCCCTGCTCCAGGGTCTGCTGCACGCAGCCCCAGTAGATGTCCTCGATCTCGTTCGGGTCGAGGTTGGGGTTGCGCAGCAGGATGGATTTCATCAGGTGCGCGGACAAGTCTTCTGCACGCACGTTGCGGAAGGCGCCGCCCTTGGACCGGCCCATGGGGGTCCGGATACAGTCGACAATGACTACGTCTTTCATGAATGGATCTCCTTTCCGCAATCAGTAGAAGGTTTTGCCCTGGGCGGCCATCTCACGCAGCTTGTCGCTGACGCGGTAGAGCGGGCCCAGGTCGGCATACTGGTCGGCCATGGCCACGTAGCGATCCAGACCAATGGTGTCCAGATAGCGGAACACGCCGCCGCGGAAGGGAGGGAAGCCCAGACCGTAGACCAGCGCGATGTCGGCTTCGGCTGGGGTGGCGACTATGCCCTCTTCCAGACAGAGCACCACCTCGTTGATCATGGGGATCATCATGCGGGCGATGATGGCGTCCTTGTCGAAATCCTGTTTCGGCTTGGCAATCGGGGCCAACAGCTCGTAGCTGGCAGCGTCGACCACCTTCTTCGGCTTGCCCTTCTTGTCGGCCTCGTAGGCGTAGAAGCCCTTGCCGTTCTTCTGACCGAAGCGGCTCACTTCGTACATCACGTCGATGGCGGTGCGGCCTTCCTTGCTCATGCGCGCCGGGAAGCCCTGCGCCATCACGTCACCGGCGTGGTGGCCGGTGTCGATGCCGACCACGTCTAGCAGGTAGGCGGGGCCCATCGGCCAGCCGAACTCCTTCTCCATCACCTTGTCGACGGCGGCGAAGTCGGCGCCATCGGCGACCAGCTTGTTGAAGCCGAAGAAGTAGGGGAAGAGCACGCGGTTGACGAAGAAGCCCGGGCAGTCGTTGACCACCACCGGGGACTTGCCCATGGCGGCGGCGTAGGCCACCACGCGGTTGATGGTGTCGTCCGAGGTTTGCTCGCCACGGATGATCTCCACCAGCGGCATGCGGTGCACCGGGTTGAAGAAGTGCATGCCGCAGAAGTTCTCGGGGCGCTTCAGGCTCTTGGCCAGCAGGGAGATGGGGATGGTGGAGGTGTTGCTGGCAAGCACGGCGTCTTCGCCGATCACGCCTTCCACTTCACTCAGCACGGCTGCCTTCACTTTAGGGTTCTCGACCACGGCCTCGACCACCACGTCCACATGCTTGACGTTGTCATAGCTCAGGGTCGGGGTGATGGCGGAGAGCACCTGGCCCATCTTGATGCCGTCGATGCGACCGCGCTCGAGCTGGCCGTTGAGCAGCTTGGTGGCTTCGCCCATGCCAAGTGCCAGCGCCTTCTCGTTGATGTCCTTCATCACCGCCGGGATGCCCTTGCTGGCGGACTGGTAGGCGATGCCGCCCCCCATGATGCCGGCACCCAGTACGGCGGCATGGCCGGTGGCCTTGTTTGCCTGCTTGGCGGCCTTCTTGGCCAGTGCCTTGATGTGCTGATCGTTGAGGAAGATGCCGACCAGCGCCTTGGCCACGTCGGTCTTGGCCAGCTTGATGAAGGTGGCGGCTTCGGCGGCCAGCGCTTCGTCCCGACCCATGCCGGCGGCGGCTTCCACCGTCTTCACGGCGGCCATGGGTGCCGGATAGTGTTTGCCCGCCACGGCGGCAACCATGCCGGCGGCGGTGGTGAAGCTCATCATGGCTTCCAGTTTGGAGAGGCGCAGCGGGGCCTTCTTGGCGGCGCGGCGGCCCTGCCAGTCCAGCTTGCCCTTGACTGCGTCCTTGATCATCTGCACGGCGGCGCTCTGCAGCGCATCCGGGGCGACCACGGCATCGATGGCACCCACCTTGAGGGCGTCATCGGCACGGTAATCCTTGCCGGTAGTGATCCACTCCAGGGCGTTGTCGGCGCCGATCACCCGCGGCAGACGGACGGTGCCGCCAAAGCCCGGCATGATGCCGAGCTTGGTCTCGGGCAGGCCGATCTTGGCCGTGGTGTCGGCCAGCCGGAAGTCGGTGGAGAGAATGGTCTCGCAGCCGCCGCCCAGGGCGTGGCCCTTGATGGCGGAGAGGGTCGGCACCGGCAGATCTTCGATGGCGTTGAAGATGTCGTTGGCCTTTTTCAGCCAGCCGAGCAGATCTTCCTGAGGCAGATCGAACAGTTCCAGGAATTCGGTGATGTCGGCGCCGACGATGAAGGCGTCTTTGCCGGAGGTGAGGATCAGACCTTTTAGTTCACGTTCTTGTTGTAATGCGGCGATCGCTTCGCTCAGGGAGAGCAGGGTAGCGCGATCCAGCTTGTTGACTGAACCCGGGGCATCGAACCTCAGTTCGGCAATGCCGTCTTCGAGGTAGCTGACCGTCAGGGTTTCGCCTTGGTAGATCATGAGAGTGTCTCCTTGTTCCCACATGGTGGGGGGGTGGTGCTCCTTTATCCCCAGCAGGGGGCGAGGCTCACTATTGATCCAAAAGGAGACATTTTCAACACCTATTTAAAACATTCGTTTAACACATTTAGAGTAAAAGCCCTTTGCCACTACTCAGGCCAACGCGGGCAAAAAAGAGGCGCCTTGTGGCGCCTGTTTCCGATAGGAGGCATGTGTCAGCTGGCCAGCTCTGGCCGATCGCGATACTGGTTCAATACCTCGGGATCGGCGAGGGCATGGGTGTTGTTGACGGGGCGGTTGTGCACCACTTCCCGCACCGCCAGCTCCACTATCTTGCCGGACTTGGTGCGGGGGATGGCATCCACCTGCAGGATGCGGGCGGGCACGTGACGGGCGGTGCAGTGCTGGCGCACCTGCTGGCGGATGCGCTCGCGCAGGGGCTCGTCCAGCCTGAGACCGGCCTTGAGCTTGACGAACAGCACCACCCGCTCGTCCTGCTGCCACTGCTGGCCGATGACGATGCTCTCCTCCACCTCGTCCAGTTGCTCGACGTAGCGATAGATCTCGCTGGTGCCGATGCGCACGCCCCCCGGGTTGAGGGTGGCGTCGGAGCGGCCGTAGAAGAGGATGCCGCCGGTCGGGGTCAGCTCGATCCAGTCGCCGTGACACCAGACGTTGTCGAAGCGCTCGAAGTAGGCGGCGTGATACTTGTCACCGCTCTCGTCCCCCCAGAAGCCGATGGGCTGGGCCGGGAACGGCTTGGTGCAGACCAGCTCGCCCTTTTCACCCTGTACCGGCTGGCCTGCCTCGTTGAAGACCTGGACCGCGAGGCCGAGGCCACGTCCCTGGCTTTCGCCGCGATAGACGGGGCTCAAGGGATTGCCGATGACGAAGCAGGAGCAGATGTCGGTGCCGCCGGAGATGGAGCTGAGCTGCACATCTTCCTTGATGCCCTGATAGACGTAGTCGAATCCCTCCGGCGACAGCACGGAACCTGTGCTGCAGATGAGGCGCAGCTGCGGCAATGAGTGGGTCTTGATCGGGGCGTAGCCTTGCTTGTGCAGGGCATCGAGATACTTGGCGGAGGTGCCGAACAGGGCGACGCTCTCGTCACGGGCCAGATCCCAGAGTACGTTGCCGTCCGGGTAGAAGGGGGAGCCGTCGTAGAGCACCAGGGTGGCGCCGGAGGCAAGCGCGCTCACCAGCCAGTTCCACATCATCCAGCCGCAGGTGGTGAAGTAGAAGATGCGCTCCCCCGGCTTGATGTCGCAGTGCAGCTGGTGCTCTTTCAAGTGTTGCAGCAGGGTACCGCCGATGCCGTGGACGATGCACTTGGGTTTGCCGGTGGTGCCGGACGAATAGAGGATGTAGAGCGGGTCGTTGAAGGCCATGGGCTCGAAGGCGAGCTGGGCCCCGGGTTGGCTCGCGAGCACCCGATGCCAGTCGTGACCGAGCTGCAATGGGTTGTCCAGCAGGGGGATCATGACCGTCTGCTCTATGCTGTCGATCTGGCTCACCACGCCGGCCACCTTCTCCTGAATGTCGATGGCCTTGCCACCGTAGCGGTAGCCGTCCACTGCAAACAGCACCCTGGGCCGGGTCTGGCCGAAGCGCTCCACCACGCTGGCTTCGCCGAAATCCGGGCTGGTGGAGGTCCAGATCGCCCCCAGGCTGGTGGTCGCCAGCATGGCCACCACGGTTTCCGGAATATTGGGCAGATAGGCTGCCACCACATCGCCGCAGCCTATGCCCTGGCTACGCAGCCATTGGGCCAGCCTGGCGACCTGATCCCCCAGCTCGCGCCAACTCAGGGTCTGGCTCGGGCCTCCTTCGATGCGGGAAATGATGGCAGGGCTATCGTCCTGACGGCGCAGCAGGTTTTCGGCGAAGTTGAGCCGGCTGTCCGGGAACCAGCGGGCACGCTGCATCTCCTGGCGGTTCTCCGCCACTATGTTGCCGAGCTCCCCCTTGACGCCGCAATGCTGCCACACCAGGGGCCAGAAGCGGGTGGTCTTCTCCACCGACCATTGATAAAGGTCGGCATAGCTGCGCAGCTGCAGGCCGTGGAAGTGATTGACCTCGGCCATGAACTGATGGAGGTTGGAGTGCTGCATCCTGTCCTGATCCGGTGTCCACAGACAAAGGTTTTGCATGAGTCGTTCCTGACGGCTGGTATCTACTGTCTGTGGGCAGTGTATTGAATTGTTCTTTGTTTGTTAATTGTCTGTTTTCGTTTAATAACAAAAACCCTGTAACCTATGCGTTACCTCACGAAGCGAAGGCCTGGTGGCTCGAGCCTTGATTCGCTTGATGTTATGCTGAACCCACATTCGCCCGGAGCAGGACGCCATGAGCAGTTACAGTCAACTTTTTGCCCAGCATCTCGATACCCTGCAGCAGCGCACCCGCGACATACTGCAACAACAGGGGCTCAGCGGCCTGGCCATCCACTCGGGTCAGACCCACCGCATCTTCCTCGACGATCAGGACTATCCGTTCAAGGTGAATCCCCAGTTCAAGGCCTGGTTGCCGGTGCTCGACAACCCCCACTGCTGGTTGCTGGTGGACGGCGTGAGCAAGCCGGTGCTGCTGTTCTACCGGCCCGTGGACTTCTGGCACAAAGTGGCGGATCTGCCCAACGCCTTCTGGGTCGACTTCTTCGATATCCGCTTCCTGACGAGGCCGGAGCAGGTGGCGGATCACCTGCCTGCCAACAAGCAGGAGTGGGCCTATCTGGGAGGGCACCTCGAGGTGGCCGAGCTGCTGGGGCTGGGGCAACCCAATCCGGAGGCTGTGCTCAATTACCTGCACTATCATCGCGCCTACAAGACCCCCTATGAGCTGGAGTGCCTGCGGGATGCGAACCGCATCGGCGTGCGCGGTCACATCGCGGCCAAGGACTCCTTCATGGCGGGGGCGAGCGAGTTCGAGATCAATCTGGCCTACATGAAGGCGGTCGGGCAGGGGGCCAATGAGGCGCCCTACGGCAACATCGTCGCCATCAACCGCAATGCGGCCATCCTGCATTACACCCACCTCTCCACCCAGCGGGTGCCAGATGCGGAGCGCCACTCCTTCCTGATCGATGCCGGGGTGGACGTCCATGGTTATGCCTCCGACATTACCCGTACCTGGGCCTGGCGTCGGGGCGAGTTTGCCGATCTCATCGCCGCGCTGGACACCCAGCAGCAGGAGATCATCGCGGAGATCAAGCCGGGTCGCCGCTACAGCGAACTGCACCTGCAGATGCATCACAGGCTGGCGCGCCTGCTGCAAGCCACCGAGCTGGTGGACATGTCGGTGGACGAGATGATCCACACCGGCGTGACCAATGTCTTCTTCCCCCACGGTCTGGGTCACTTCCTCGGTCTGCAGGTCCACGACGCCGGCGGTTTCATGCAGGACGAGCGCGGCACCCATCTGCCTGCCCCCGAGCAGTTCCCCTATCTGCGCTGCACCCGGGTGATGGAGGTGGGCCAGGTGTTCACGATCGAACCAGGCCTCTACTTCATCGACAGCCTGCTGGAGCCCCTGCGTCAGGGTGAGCAGGGCAAGCGGGTCAACTGGAACAAGGTGGAGGCGCTGCGGCCCTATGGCGGCATCCGCATCGAAGACAACATTGTCCTGCACGCCAGCGGGGTGGAGAACCTGACGAGGCAAGCAGGACTCTGATGGCGGCGGATTACCCCGTACCGGTCGGGCCTGTGGAGGTGAGTGAAGAGATCAAGAAGAGCCGCTTCATCACCTTCATCGCCCACACACCCACAGTGCCGGCCGCCAAGGCCTGGATCGATGACATCAGAGCACAACACCCCGGGGCCCGGCATCACTGCTGGGCCTTCGTCGCAGGGTCCCCGCAGGACAGCCAGGTGTATGGCTTCAGCGATGATGGCGAACCCTCGGGCACGGCGGGCAAACCCATGCTGGCCCAGCTGATGGGCGCCGGCCTCGGCGAGGTCGCCGCCGTGGTGGTGCGCTATTACGGTGGCGTCCTGCTCGGCACCGGTGGCCTGGTCAAGGCCTATGGCGGTGGGGTGGGGGCGGCACTGAAGCAGCTAGAGACCCGTATCAAACGCCAGCAGACGGCGTCCCTCATCCAGTGCGACTACACCGACATGGGGGCGGTGGAGGCGCTGATCTCTGCCCATCATGGCCAGTTGCTGGCCGCCGACTATGGTGCCAGCGTCACCCTGCGGGTGGCATGGGAAGCCTCCCTGTGGGCCCAGGTGGCGCGAGAATTGACCGACCGAACCCAGGGTCGGGTATCCCTTCGTCCCTTAGATGGCTAGAATCCATCGCTCTTTGATTCTTGATGGGGAGCAGGAATGCACATCCTGAGCATTATCCGCATTGTTGGCTTGCTGGTGGCGCTGTTCAGCTCGACCATGCTGCTGCCTGCGCTGGTGGCGTTTGGCTATCGGGATGGGGGCGGTTCTGAATTTGTCGGTGCCTTTGTGATTGCTTTGCTGCTCGGGGTGGCACTCTGGTTTCCCAACCGTCACAAGAAGCGGGAGTTGGGTTCCAGGGAGGGGTTTCTCATCGTCGTGCTGTTCTGGACCGTGCTCGGCAGCGTCGGCGCCTTGCCGTTCATGCTGGGTGACGTGCCTGACATGTCGGTTTCAGAGGCATTCTTTGAATCTTTCTCCGGGCTGACCACCACGGGCGCAACCGTGCTGACCGGATTGGACGAGCTGCCCAAGGCCTTCCTGTTCTATCGCCAGTTGCTGCAATGGCTGGGGGGCATGGGGATCATCGTACTGGCCGTCGCCATACTGCCACTGCTGGGGATCGGGGGCATGCAGCTCTACCGTGCCGAGATCCCGGGGCCGGTCAAGGACAACAAGGTGACCCCGCGCATCGCGGAGACGGCCAAGGCGCTCTGGTATATCTACTTGTTCATCACCATCGCCTGTGCGCTGGCATTCTGGGGCGCGGGCATGACGCTGTTCGATGCCATCTGCCACTCCTTTGCGACCGTCGCGATCGGCGGTTTCTCGACTCATGATGCCAGCATGGGCTACTTCAACAGCTCGACCATCAACCTCATCACGGTGATCTTCCTGCTGATCGCAGGGGTGAACTTCACCCTGCACTTTGCGGCATTCGCGCAGCGGTCGTTGCGGATCGGGGTCTATCTGCGGGATCCCGAAGTGAAGGTCTTTCTCGCCATCCAGCTTGTGTTGACCTTCATCTGTTTCCTGGTGTTGATGGCACACAGCAACTACGCCAGTTGGAAGGAGACGCTGGATCATGCGCTGTTCCAGTCGGTGTCCATCGCCACGACGGCGGGCTTCAGCACGGCCGGGTTTGCCGAATGGCCGCTGTTTCTGCCAGTGTTGCTGATGTTCTCCTCCTTTGTTGGAGGCTGTGCCGGGAGTACCGGCGGCGGGATCAAGGTGGTGCGTCTGATGCTGTTGCATCTGCAGGGGATGAGGGAGCTCAAGCGTCTGATCCACCCGAAGGCTGTCTATCGCATCAAGCTGGGCAACAAGGCGTTGTCCGAGCGAGTCATCGAGGCCGTGTGGGGCTTCTTTGCCGCCTATGCCATCATCTTCATTCTATGCATGTTGGGGCTGATGGCGACGGGTATGGATGAACTCACGGCATTTTCAGCCGTCGTGGCGACCCTCAATAACCTGGGACCGGGTTTGGGGGAAGTGGCGCCCCACTTTGCTGATACCACTGAAGCCGCCAAATGGATAATGATCTTGGCTATGTTGTTTGGCCGATTGGAAATTTTCACACTTCTGGTACTGTTTACTCCTGCATTCTGGCGTAGTTGAGGTTGGTATGGACAAGATTTTGGTGCTTTATTCTTCTCGCGACGGACAAACGCGGAAAATCGTGGATGTCATGCTGGAGGAAATATCAGGATGCGAAGTAGTCATGCATGATCTGCACAGCCTGCCGATGTGCAATCTCAGCAAATATGCCAAGGTGTTGATCGGCGCCTCTATTCGCTATGGCAACTTCCACCCCAGCCTGTTCAGCTTTATCCATGCTCATGCGGAGCAGCTGGAAGTGGCCAATGCCGCCTTCTTCTGTGTGAACCTGACGGCTCGCAAGCCCGAGAAGCAGACGCCGCAGACCAATGCCTATATGAAGAAGTTCCTGCGTCTCTCCCCCTGGAAGCCGAAAACTCTGGGGGTGTTTGCCGGAGCGCTGCAGTATTCCCGCTACAACTGGTGGCAGACCCGCATCATCCAGTTGATCATGAAGATGACCGGAGGGAGCACGGATACCAGCAAGGACCTCGAGTTTACCGACTGGGATAAAGTGCGCAGTTTCGCCAGGGAGTTCTGGTCAAAAAAATAGCAGCAATGTGCTGAAACTGGCTTGGGCCCTGCTGATGCAGGGCTTTTTGTTTGATAAATAGGCTCTTGAATCATCAAACGATAAAAAACGCTATTTTTTGCAATTTTGCGCTTGCCATCGCGGCGCGGCTCCCTATAATGCGCCTCCATCGACACGGCAAGCGGCAACGTAAACAGCCAAGTCGGTAGCCTCGAAAAGCCTGTGAAAATAAGGCTTGACTCGAGAGGGCGGTTGAGTAGAATGCCACTCCCGCAGCAGCCAAAAGCTGCGTCGCTCTTTAACAATTTGAATCAAGCAATCTGTGTGGGCACTCACAGCATCGAGCATCAAAAACAATTTTTGATTTTCAATGTCTGATGAAGTG
>NZ_JAGKRG010000061.1:0-277 GCF_017939565.1 Aeromonas sp. SrichE-2G | reverse complement strand
GGTCCAGACTCCTACGGGAGGCAGCAGTGGGGAATATTGCACAATGGGGGAAACCCTGATGCAGCCATGCCGCGTGTGTGAAGAAGGCCTTCGGGTTGTAAAGCACTTTCAGCGAGGAGGAAAGGTTGTTGGCTAATATCCAACAGCTGTGACGTTACTCGCAGAAGAAGCACCGGCTAACTCCGTGCCAGCAGCCGCGGTAATACGGAGGGTGCAAGCGTTAATCGGAATTACTGGGCGTAAAGCGCACGCAGGCGGTTGGATAAGTTAGATGTGA
>NZ_JAGKRG010000060.1:0-277 GCF_017939565.1 Aeromonas sp. SrichE-2G | reverse complement strand
GTCGCTGCCCGCCACCAGGATGGTGAAGCGGCCATCGGCATCCACCGGACCGGTGAACGGTTTGCCGTTGACGGTCAGGGTGACGGTGTCGCCAGCCTGGAACTCGCCCGTCACGGTGCCGCTGACCGGGATCGGCTGGCCCGCTTCGGCGGCGTTGATGACGTCGTCGTCGGTGATGTTGGCATCCAGGGTGATGGCCAGGTCCACCGGCGCCGTGGTGTCGACCCCGTAGCCTTCGCTGTCGGTCGCGGTGGCGCTGTTGCCCGCCGCGTCGGTG
>NZ_JAGKRG010000011.1:0-22311 GCF_017939565.1 Aeromonas sp. SrichE-2G | reverse complement strand
TGGCGGCAATAGCGCAGTGGAACCACCTGACCCCATGCCGAACTCAGAAGTGAAACGCTGTAGCGCCGATGGTAGTGTGGCATTCGCCATGCGAGAGTAGGACACTGCCAGGCACCCAATTGAAGAAGCCCGCTCATTTGAGCGGGCTTTTTTATTGCCTGATATTCGGCTCCCGGTAGCCTTGCTTTCCTTTACACCTGCTGTTCCTGCTACTTCTACTGCATCTGCCATTCCTTTCCTTCGCATAAAGAGTCTACTTGCCAAGGTGGTTTCCAATCGTCCTGGGGTGATGACTCTGAGCGCAATGAGTTGCCATTCCTTTTTCTGATGATCACTATTGCGGCGGGAGGGAGTGACAAGCGTTGCCGGATCCTTAGACTGTGAATTTCATCGACAAGGGAGCTGTGTATGTTGGGGATCCACGATCTGGCGTTGTTTATCGTATCCGGGCTATTGCTGAACATGATGCCCGGGCCCGATTCCCTGCTCATCATGCTGCGCAGCGGTTCCCAAGGGTGGCGGGCAGGCTCCATGGCGGCACTGGGGATAGGGACCGGCACCATGGTACATGTGCTGGCCGCAGCCCTGGGGCTATCGGCCCTGCTGAGTGCATCGGCCGAGCTGTTTGCCGTCATCAAGCTGATGGGGGCGCTCTATCTGGTTTATCTGGGGATTTCACTGCTCAGGCAGAGGCCTGGCGCTGCAGCCGCTGTGAATGAGACTGTGGCACTGTCCAGGCTCTCTTATGGCCGGATCTTCCGGCAAGGGCTGCTCACCAATGTGCTGAATCCCAAGGTCGCGCTCTTCTTCCTCGCCTTCGTGCCCCAGTTCATCGATCCGGCGGCGCCGCAGAAGGCGCTGGCCTTTATCGTGCTGGGCTGCATCTTCAACTTCAACGGCATGATCTGGTGCCATCTGCTAGCCTTCTCCACCGCGTTTGCGAGCAGCAAGGTGCGTCTGCCTGCCCGAGTGGCGACCTGGCTCAAGCGCGTGATGGGCGGGTTGTTCGTGGGGCTCGGCATCAAGCTGGCGGTGGAGTGAGAAGGTAAACACCGACCATAGAAAAAGGCGTATCCCATCGCTGGGATACGCCTTCGTCTGCACTGCAGCAGGCTGACTGAAATCAGTTCATACCGTAGCGCTTGAGTTTCTTGCGCAGGGTACCGCGGTTGATACCCATCATCACGGCGGCGCGAGTCTGGTTGCCACGGGTGTACTGCATGATCACGTCCAGCATGGGAGCTTCGACTTCGGAGAGAACCATATCGTACAGATCAATCACTTCCTGACCGTTCAACTGGGCCAAGTAGTTACGCAGGGCCTGTTGCACAGAGTCACGCAGGGGGCGCTGGGTCGGCTCGGCAGCGTGATTGTGAGTAGTTGTTACCAATGCATCAGAAGTCAGGGTTTGTTCGAACATATTCGGTCGGCTCTTTAGTTATGCGTTAACCTAATCCATCGAAATACGCTTCGAGTGCCTCAAGCTGTGCATCTGCACAATCCAGGGCATTGAAGTGCTTACGGAATTCTCGGCCCGCCTCTTCTTCATCCAGATACCAGCCCACGTGTTTACGGGCAATGCGCGCTCCCAGATATGCACCGTAAAACTGGTGCAGATTGGTAACATGCTCGTTCATCAGGGTGCGAACCTCTTCCCTGTCGGGAGGCGGCAGCTTGGTGCCCGTCTCAAGAAAATGGCGGATTTCCCGGAAAATCCAGGGTCGTCCTTGCGCAGCACGGCCGATCATCACGGCATCGACACCGGTATAGTCGAGGACATACCGGGCCTTCTCCGGGCTGTTGATGTCGCCATTGGCGACAACAGGAATCGATACGGCCTGCTTAATCGCCCTGATAGTGTCGTACTCCGCTTCCCCCTTGTAGAGGCAGGCGCGGGTACGACCATGCACGGCAAGGGCCGCGATACCGCAATCTTCGGCGATTCGGGCGATCTCCTCGCCATTGCGGTTATCCGGATCCCATCCTGTGCGGATCTTCAAGGTGACAGGCACGTCCACCGCATCCACCACGGCCCGGCAGATGGTTCTGACCAGATCGGGTTGACGCAGCAGGGCGGAACCTGCCAGCTTCTTATTCACTTTTTTTGCCGGACATCCCATGTTGATGTCGACGATCTGAGCGCCCTGCTCCACGTTGTAGCGGGCAGCAAACGCCATCATCTCGGGGTCGGAACCGGCAATCTGGACCGATCGCAAGCCGCCTTCAGCAGAGTGATCCATTCTCATCCGGGTTTTCTGGGTATCCCAGACATCCGGGTTGGCCAGCAGCATCTCGGAAACGGCCATGCCGGCTCCCAAACGTAAACAAAGTTCACGAAATGGTCGGTCTGTTACACCGGCCATGGGGGCCACGATCAGGGGAGTTTCAAGCGTGTGGGGACCTATCTGCATTCCACGGTTACCATCGGCTTAGGGCGGCGTATATTACGCATTTTTTAGTCAGGAGAAAAGGTTAGTATTTGAGCGTCAGCCATTTTTTTCTGAAAAAAACGTCGCGCCAAGGCTTGCAAATTCAGGAGTGCTTGAAAATCGGACATATTGTCTGGGAGCATGTCCAGGGTCAAACGAATGGGGGGCGCGGTGATTTGTGAGTCTCCTTCCCAAGCTGCTTTAGGCTATGATAGCGGGCCGGAATCGAGCAAAGGCTCCACACAATTTCATTACAAACGTGAATTGGGGATGTATGACGTCAAGGTTCATCAAATCGCTCTGTCCATGCCTGCTGGGAGCCATGCTGGGCTCTGCCCAGGCACAGACCGTCAGTTTCACCGAAGCCTGGAGTCGGGTCATCCAGCAGGATGATGGCTTGGCGGCGGAGCAGGCCGGGGTGGAACGCGCCCAGCAACTGCGGGAGGCGGCCAAGGCCATGTACCTGCCCAAGGTGGATGTGGGGGCCAGCTATACCCACCTCGATCAGCCGATGGAACTCGACATGCTGGATCTCAATCCCATCGCCAATCATCCCGAGTTTGGCAAGGTGCTGGGACCCGTCATGCAGGCGCTCAATCTCAGCCCCAGCGACTTCGTTACTCCCCTCACCAAGCAGAACGTGGTGACCAGCTCGGTCAAGATGTTGTGGCCATTGTTCACGGGCGGGCGCATCGACGCGGCCCAGGATATTCGCGAGGCCCAGGTGAGCGAGGCACAGCAACTGCTGGTGCTCAAGCAGCAGTCCACCTTCGAGAGCCTCTCCCAGACCTACTTCGGGGTGGTGCTGGCGGCCCAGGTGGTGCAGACCAAGCAGGGGATAGAGGAGGGACTGGCTCATCATCTGGATCACGCCAAGAAGCTGGAAGCCCAGGGCCAGATCGCCCGGGTGGAGTTGCTCTCCGCCCAGTCGGCCTATGACAGGGCGCGCATCGATACCCAGAAGGCGCGACGCAGCCTGGAGATCGCCCAGCTGGCCCTCGGCCACATGCTCAAGCTCAAGCAGGCGGAGCCCAATACCCGCCTCTTCATCAACGAGGGTATGCCCCAGCTCGATCCCTTCGTGCAGGAGACCCTGACGGTGCACCCCGGCCTCAAGCTGCTGGCTGCCAAGAAGGAGCAGGCCCAGGGCATGATCAAGCTGGAGAAGGGCAAGTACGCGCCCGAGCTGTTCCTGTTCGGTAACTACAACCTCTATGAAGATGACTCCATCGTCTCCAAGACCACGCCGGACTGGCTGGTCGGGGTCGGGGTCAGCATGCCGCTGGTGAGCCGTGATGGCCGCTCAGAGACGGTCCAGGCGGCCAAGAGCGCCGAACTCCAGGTCAATCTACTGCAGGCCAAGACCCGCCAGGATCTGGAGTTGCTGGTCGAGAAGACGTGGCGCGAGGCGGCCCAGGGGCTGGAGGAGTATCACTCCCTCTCCTCGACCCAGGCCCTGGCCGAGGAGAACGTGCGGCTGCGGGACAAGGCGTTCGGTCAGGGGCTCTCCACCTCTCTGGACGTGGTGGATGCACAGACCCAGCTGGCCGGGGTCAAGACCCAGCGTGCCGCCGCCGCCTATCAGTATGTGATCTCTCTGGCCCGCCTGCTGGCGCTCTCTGGTCAGATGAACAGCTTCAACCAGTATCAGCATGGCCAGGCCATCGAGGTGAACTCATGAGCACGCGCCACTCCGTTCCCGTTTTCATGTCCGTGTCGACCGTCAAGGGTCGCCCGTCTGCCGAGGTGAATTCATGAGTCATCCCCCCATCAAGAAGAAGATGAGCCAGGGCAAGCCGCTGCTGCTGCCGTTGGCGCTGGTATTGCTGGTCATCTGGCTGGGCTGGCGCTTCTGGCTGGCCTATCAGCCCGAGCCGGTGCGCCTGCAGGGGCAGATAGAGGCGCAGCAGTACTCCGTCTCCTCCAAGGTGGCGGGCCGCATCGACGAGGTGCTGGTGAAGAAGGGGGATCAGCTTGCCAAGGGGCAGCTGGCGTTCACTCTGGCGAGCCCCGAGATCGAGGCCAAGCTGAGCCAGGCCAAGGCGGGTCAGGCTGCGGCAGGTGCCATGGCCGAAGAGGCCGAGAAGGGAGCGCGGGTCCAGCAGATCGCGGCCGCCAAGGATCAGTGGCAACAGGCCAAGGCGGCTGCCCTGCTCCGTGGCAAAACCTACGAACGTATCGCCAGCCTGCACCGCGACGGCGTCATGCCGCTGCAAAAGCGCGATGAGGCCTGGACGGCCTGGCAGGCGGCCAGATACAGCGAAGGCATGGCCTGGCAGCAATACCAGATGGCTCTGGAAGGGGCGAGGGAAGAGACCAAGGTGGCGGCACGCGAGCAGGCCAAGATGGCGGCCGGTTCGGTGGCCGAGGTCGAGGCCTACCTGGCCGACACCCGCATCACCAGCCCTCACGAGGGGGAAGTCGCCCAGGTGCTGCTGCGTAGCGGCGAGCTGGCACCCCAGGGCTTCCCCGTGGTCACCCTGCTCGACATGAAGGATGCCTGGGCCCAGTTCCACATCCGCGAGGATCTGCTGCCCCGCTTCCCGGTGGGTACCGAATTCGACGCCCGCATCCCTGGCCTCGGTGACCAGACGGTGCGCCTCAAGGTGACCCACGTGGCCGCGATGGGGGATTTCGCCACCTGGCGCGCCACCGATACCCGCCAGGGGTTCGACATGAAGAGCTTCCAGGTGGAGGCGCGCCCCTTGCAGCCGGTTGAAGGCTTGCGGGTCGGCATGAGCGTGCTGGTCGAGCTCTGATGGGGCGCGAATGGCGGCTGCTGTGGCAGGACTCGTTCAGTCGGGCGCTTGTGAGCTGGGTGCCCCTGCTGCTGATCGGGTTGCTGTGCTGGATCTTCTCGGCCGGGTTGGCACGGGATCTCAAGGTGGGTCTGGTGGATCTCGACCGGAGCACCCTCTCCCGGCAACTGGCGTTTTCTCTGGATGCGTCCGTCGGGCTCAAGGTCGCGCAGCAGTTTGATTCCATCGACGAGGGTGCCAGGGCGCTGCGGGGAGGGAACATCTACGCCCTGGTGGTGATCCCGAACCACTTGGAGCGGGATGCCCGCCAGGGGACCCAGCCCAGGGTGACCGTGTTCAACAACGGCCAGTTCATTTTGATCGCCAAGCTGGTCAATTCGGCGCTGGCGCAGGTGGTGGGCACCCTCAACGGCCAGGTGGGCGTGCTCTCGGCCATGGCTGACGGCAAGGCGCTGCCCGGCGCCCTGGGACAGTCGGTGCCCGTTGCGAGCCAAGTGACCGCGCTTTACAACCTCAACTCCAGCTACGCCCAGTTTCTGTTGAGCGCCCTGTTGCCGGCGGTGTGGCAGATTCTGGTGGTGCTCTACGGCCTCAACGCCCTGGCCCGCACCGATCGCCTCGGGCTGGACTGGGCCACCAGAGGGGTCTGGTTCGGCCTCTGGCGCACCCTCTTGCCTCATGTGCTCATCGGTTGGGGCTGGGGGCTGGGGTGGAGCCTGCTGCTCTTCAAGGGGCTGGGGTATCCCATGGAAGGCAGCTGGTTGGTACTGACGGCGGGATTGGGGCTGGCCTCGGCCGCTTGCGTCACCATGGGGGCCTTCTTCTACGCCATCATCAGGGATCCGGCGCGGGCCCTGTCTCTGGCGGGCGCTTATACGGCGCCAGGCTTCGCCTTCATGGGCGTCACCTTCCCGGTCAGCGCCATGGGGGACGTGGCCCAGTTCTGGCGCAGCCTCCTGCCTATCTCCCACTATGTGGAGCTGCAGATAGGGCAGAGCAACTACGGCCAGCCGCTGGCGGCGGCCCTGCCCCAGCTCGGGGCCCTGCTGCTCTTCCTGCTGCCCCTGCTGCTGGTGGTGCGCCGCTATCAGGGGCAGGCGAGTGCGACCCCTGTTCATGAGGAGCCCAAACCATGATGGGATTCTGGGATCTGGTGCGTCTCGAGCTGCGTACGCTCCTGGCGGATCGCGCCATCATGCTGACCCTGTTTGGCGGCGTCTTCTTCTACTCCTTCCTCTATCCGCAGCCCTACCTGCACCAGCTGCCGCGGGAAGAGCCCGTGGTGGTGGTCAACGAGGATGGCAGCCAGCTCTCCCGCCAGCTGGAGTTCATGGCCGATGCCACCCCCCAGGTGAAACTGGTGGCGCGGGTGGGCAGCCTGGATGAGGCGCGCCAGTGGCTGCTGACTGCCAAGGGGAGCGGCATCCTGCACATTCCCCGCCACTTCTACCGGGACCTGATGCTGGGCAGGAGCGTGACCCTGGGGTATGCCGGCGACGCCTCCTACTTCCTGGTCTATGGCACCATTGCCGAAGGGCTGGCCCAGGCGGGGGGAACGCTCGCCGCCCAGGTCAAGGTGGCCCGGTTGCTGAGCCACGGGGAGGCACTGCCCCAGGCCGCCCAGGGCTGGAATGCGGTGGCCCTCAACGTGGTGCCGGTGTTCAACCCCACCATGGGCTATGTGAACTACGTGGTACCGGCGGTGTTCGTGCTGATCCTGCACCAGGTGCTGCTGATGGGGACCGGCATTCTGGGGGCAACCCAGAATCAGCGCACTCGCCGTGGCGAGCAGGGCTATTGGCAGCGGGCCCCCGTGCTGGCCTTGTTGCTGGCGCGAACCCTGGTGGTGGGCGGCCTCTTCGTGCTGCCGGTGACCTACTTCTTCGGCTTCTGCTTCGATCACTACGGCATCGCCCGCACTGCGGCGCCCGGGGAGCTCTGGCTGTTCACCCTGCCGTTCCTGCTCGCGACCACCTGGTTTGGAGTGGTGCTGGGGGCCCTGGCCAACCGTCGCGATCTGCCGACCCAGGTAGTGTTGCTCTCCTCCCTGCCGCTGGTGTTCCTCGCAGGCTTTATCTGGCCGCTGGAGCTGATCCCGGCGCCGCTCAACTGGCTGGGGCAGTGGGTGCCGAGCACGGCGGCCATCGAAGGGTTCCTGCGCCTCAACCAGATGGGGGCCGACTTTGCCCAGGTCTCTGCCTATTGGTGGCGGCTGTGGGGGTTGGCGCTGCTGTATGGCGTACTGGCGTGCTGGTTGCTGCATCGGCGGCAGCCACGCCCTGCGGGCCATCAGGGAACGCTGGATGAGCCGGCCACGGCGGGAGCGGGTGAACCTTCTTCTCGCTAGAGGCCATCAACGCAAGGTGAACAACAAGACGGTCAGCCTCTGGGCTGACCGTCTTGTTTTCCGCAGCTCCCCCCCGGCTGAGGCTGGGGTCGGCGATGGCGTAGATCTGGCCGCACGCCTCCTGGTCGGTGAGCAGTCGCAAACCCCGTATCGCCACGTCCTGGGGCCTGACCAGGCCGTGCACCTCTTCTCCCTGGCTCAACACGGCCTGGCCGCAGGCCTCCCCATCCTGCAAGCCGGCGGGTCGCAAGATGGTCCAGTCAAGGGTGCTAGTCTGCAGCCAGCTCTCCGCCAGGCTCTTGAGCCTCACCTCGTGACCGAAGGCGACGCGGGCCCGCTCGGGCAGGTATTGCCAGCTGTCGCCACAGCCGAGTGAGGTGACCAGGAGCAGGCGCCTGAGCCCGGCACGCTCCATCTCGTCGACCACCTGGCGATTGCCGAGGTAGTCGACGGGATCGACCTGGCGGAAGCTGCCGAGGGTGGAGACCACCAGGGCGCCGCTGCCTGCCAGCAGGCAAGCCTGGGCCACGGCTTGTGGATCCAGGGCATCCCCGATGACGACTTCAACGCCCAGGGCTTGCAACTCGGTTGCCATGTCGACATGGCGCACCAGGGCGACGACCCTGTGACCCAGCAGCAGGGCCTGCTGGGTGAAGGCACGGCCCAGCCCGCGGCTTGCGCCGAAGATGAGAGTGGTTGGCATCTGAGAGCCTCCTTGGGCAAAACGGTTAGCCTAGGGGGTCGCATGCCTCATGTAAATGAGAGTTGTTTTTATTTGTGAGGATGGGAGGGGAAATGGCGGGCCTGATGTCGAGGACGCCGGCCCGCAGGCGTCAGCCCTGATAGTTGCCGATGCTGGGGCGACGGCTGGGGCCGCTCAGGTGGATGTCCACCGGGTTGAACGCCTTGATCGCCTCGAAGCTGAAGTCACCTATGGCCTGATGCAGGCTCTGGGGATTGTGGTTGGTGATGATGATGACGCTTTTGGACAGGTTGCGACGGCGGCGCAGCAGGTGGCCGAGGAAGCTGGACTGGCTCTCCGCCATCTTGGCGCGGTTGGCCGCCACCTCGTCGACGATGAGCAGATCCACCTCTTCCAGGGCGCGGCGGTACTGGTTGCGCTCCTCCTGATCCTGGATGACGTTGAAGAAGAGCCGGTCCACGATGGAGGCCCACTGCTGGAAGATCACCGATTTCTGATGGCGCGCGATCAACTCGTGGGCTACGGCGCCCGCCAGGGTGGACTTGCCGGTGCCATAGTCGCCATAGATGAGCATGCAGCCGCCGCCGCTCTTCTCCCAGTGCTCGAAGCCGCTGATGAAGTAGCGAGCCGTTTCGATGGGATACTGCAGTGCGGGGTCGCTCGCATCCATCTTGTCGAAGAGCCAGTCCGGATTGAGATCCGCCTGGGCGATCAGCTTCTGGATCCGCTCCTGGCGCGCCGCCTTCTGCAGCTCGCGTACCTCGGCGTTGGCCTTGGCGTCATACTCCTTGCGCAGTGTCTCGTAGTCGTACTGGCTGCCGCCGGTTGCGGCCCGCAGCCGAAGAATACGTTCCTGCAGGCTGTTGACGTGGCGCTTGAGCTCGGGATCGTGTCCCTGTTGCTCCTGCTTGGCCTTGGCGATCCTCTGGCGCCTGGCCTCGATCTCCTCCAGTGCCTGGCGCAGCGGGTCGTGCGGATCTGTCATGGAATGCTCCTTCTGCTAGGGCTGTGGCTGGATGGGCAGGGCGTCAATAGTGCACTTCGTGGTCGCCTGGTATCAATCATTCTCGGGCTCCTGAGCTTGTGCCAGCCGTTTGGCTTCATCGATCATCTCCTGTGCCCGGCGGCTCGGACCCGCCTCGACGGGGGCTGGCGCGACCTGCTGGTACCCCGTGACCACGGTCGCCGGGCGGCGGGCGTAGCGCCGACTCTTGAGGGCGCGAATGAACTTCAGCATCCACTGGTGCTGGGAGTCGAATACCTCGGGGCGGCCCAGCCAGTAGGCGATGAACTCCCCGAGATCCTCCTCGCTGTAGCTGGCATCGATCACGCCGCACAGGCGGGCGAGGGCGGGTAGCTCCTCGTCTGGTCGCCATTGCAGGTGCATCTGGAAGGGGCGCTCCGGCAAGGGAGAGCGTATCCGCTGGGTCAGCAGAGGCAGTTGGAAGGGGCTCTGATGGTAGTGCTCACTGTCAGCCTGGGCCTCGACCTGCAACAACTCAGCCTCCATCAGCTCGTCGAGCAGCTCGGTCAGCTGGCGGGCGTTGACCTGGTAGCTGAATCCGCCGGGCGTGGTTGGGTCGACGACCGCCAAGGCGCGGCCGAGCTCGGGGTAGTTGAGCCTGGGCGGCCTATGCTCCAGTACCAGCCGGCGCAGCTGCAGGGTGTAGAGGCTACGTGCCGGATGGGAGAGTCTGGGATGGGCGAGGGCGCTGTATTCGGCTGGCGTCATGGTCTGCTTCACGATCTGGAGTGGGGGCATTATCCCTCATGGAGGGGCCTCATACAATTCGTGGTGCCCATGGAGGCGGGTGTGGGGTGGGCCATGGTCACTACGAAGAGGTCACAGCTCCGGATTGAGAGCCGATAAAATAGTCATCCCCTTTCAAATGCTTGGGAAACTTGTCGGCTATTTCGGGGGGCCTCGACAATATCGGGTGGCGGGATCGGAGCTCGATGATCTAGTCTTAGTATTCAAATAACCATATGACTAATAAGAGCTTTGTCAAGATGTCAAAAGCCGGACTACGGATCTTGGTGGTAGAAGACGAAGCAGTTTTTCGCCACTCTCTGGTATCTTATCTCGAGCAGGATGGGGCCTGTGTCTTCCAGGCTGAAGATGGAATAGAAGGACTCTCTGCCGCGGCGCTCTATCATCCCGACGTCGTGTTGTGTGATCTCAATATGCCCAACATGAATGGCCATGAGGTGATCGCCTGCCTCACGGCCCGCTACCCCGAGGTGCCGGTGATCGTCATCTCTGGCCAGGATCAGATGGCCGCGATCGAACGGGCACTGCGGGCGGGAGCCAGAGACTTTTTCATCAAGCCGGTGACTGATTATGGTCAGATCCGGCGCAGCATCGATCAGTGTCTGACGAGCCATGTTCATCAGACCCAACAGCTGGAGTTGATGGAGCACATCGACTTCTTCCGGAGACACGATCTGGCCTCGAGTCGTCTGCTGGCCTGGCTGGCACCGCCGGGGATGCAGGAGTGGGGGCCCTGGCAGGTGACCTTTGCCGGCATGGGCAACCTCTTCATTCCCGATACCTTCAAGCTGGAGGACAAGCTGCTGGTGCTGGTAATGGAGCTGCCAGTGCTCGGCGTGGACGCCGCGTTCTGCGGGGCCTTGGTGCGCTCCCTGATGAACGGCCCCTATCGCCAGTTCCAGCAGCAGGAGAGCCGGTTGCTCGCCCAGCCGCACAGGTTGCTGGATTACCTCAATCTGCAACTGCTGGAGTCGGGCCTGCGCCACTCCTTTGCCATGGCGGCCCTGCTGTTCGATCAGGAGGATGGGCTGACCTTTGCCAATGCGGGCCTCACCTCGCCGCACTGGCTGATGCGTTGTGGCGGGTTGCCGCTCGGCCTGATGCGCAGCAGCCGCTATGCCCTGCACAGGCGCAGCTGGCACGAACCGTTCGAGCTGCTGTTTCGCAGCGACAGTGGTAGCGCCCTGACGATGCAGGTACGCCATCACTGAGCCGCGTGGCGAAGATAGAAACAAAGAGGGCGCCTGTTGGCGCCCTCTTTACGTTGCAGCATCCTGGCCGATCAGACGGTGGCGGACTGCAGCTTGTTCTCTTGCTCCGGCTCTTTGGCCGGACCTTCGGCACCGTGCATCCAGTAGACCAGGCGGTTGGCCATGGTCAGCAGGATGAGGGCGCTGATGACGGCGGCCAGCGCAATGCCACCGAAGATGGCCATGGCGCCGGACTCGCCGACGAAGGAGCCGATGAAGCCGGCGGCATAGTTGGCCAGGGCCACGAAGCCGAACCAGGCACCCATCATCAGGGAGGCCAGGCGCAGCGGAGCCAGCTTGGTCACCATGGAGAGGCCGATGGGGGAGAGGCAGAGCTCGCCCAGGGTGTGGAACAGATAGGCGCCGACCAGCCAGAACATGGAGGTCTTGACGGCCTGATCACCGCCCTGCTCCAGCACGGCACCGATCATGAACAGGAAGCCGACGGCGAGGAACAGCAGGCCCATGGCGAACTTCACCGGGGAGTTCGGCTCTTTCTTGCCGAGCTTGATCCAGATGGCGGCGACTATGGGGGCCAGGGTGATGATGAAGAAGGGGTTCAGGGACTGGAACCAGGCGGTCGGCACTTCGAAGCTGCCGATCATGCGATCGGTATATTCCTGTGCATACAGGTTCATCAGGCCACCGGCCTGCTCGAAGCCGGCCCAGAAGATGATGGTGAACAGACCCAGCACCAGGATGACCTTGATGCGGTCTACTTCCTGCTTGGTCAGCGGGGCCTTCTGCTCTTGGGAGCGTTGCTCGGCGGCGCGCTTGGCGGCCGGCACACGGCCGATGTCGCCAAGGAAGCGCTGGGCCATGGTGGCCTGTACCACCAGGGAGAGCAGCATGCCGATACCGGCGCTGACGAAGGCGGCCTGCCAGCCGTAGGCGGTGGCAGCGGCGCCACAGATTACACCGGCCAACAGGGAACCCAGGTTGATACCCATGTAGAAGATGGTGAAGGCGCCGTCACGACGGTGATCACCTGTTTGATACAAGTCGCCCACCATGGTGGAGATATTCGGCTTGAACAGGCCGTTACCCACGATCAGCAGGCCGAGGCCCGCGTAGAAGACGGTGTTGACCATGTCCGGGAACATGGCGTGGGGCAGAGCCAGGGTGAACTGGCCGGCGGCCATGAGCACGGCACCAAACAGGATGGCGCGGCGTTGACCCAGGAAGGTATCTGCCAGCCAGCCGCCGATGATCGGCGTGATGTAGACCAGACCGGTATAGATGCCATACAGCTTGAGGGCATCCGCCTGGGTCCAGCCCATGCCGCCGTTGGCGGTCATGTCGGTCAGATAGAGGACGAGCACGGCACGCATGCCGTAGTAGGAGAACCTCTCCCAGAGTTCAGTACTAAAGAGCAAAAAAAGCCCTTTGGGGTGACCTAAGAAGGTCCCTTTGGACGGGTTATTCATTGGAACTTCCACCTGTGTCTTATATTTTTTTAGAAATTTTATGCAAGGGCTAGGAACAAGCCATATTCCTTATAAAACAAGCAGGATTGAATTACAATGACAGGTTTTGACGATATTTTATCTATCTATGGTTGATTATTTGTTTATAAAATGAAAATGGGCATCGAATGATGCCCAGACTTTTATTCTGCCTATTGTGTAAATATTCAGCGATTACAACTGTTTGACGAACTGCTTCAGCCAGGCAGTAAAATCACCGTCCAGCTCGCGGTGGCGCACGGCGTACTCCACGTTGGCTTTCATATAGCCCAGCTTGCTGCCGCAATCGTGGCTGCGTCCCTTCATGAAATAGGCGTTGACCTGCTCTTTCTCCATCAGCATGGCGATGGCATCGGTCAGCTGGATCTCGTCTCCGGCGCCAGCCGGGGTTTTCTCCAGCAGGGGCCAGATGTTGGCGGAGAGCACGTAGCGGCCGACCACGGCCAGATTGGAGGGGGCTTCATCGCGGGGCGGCTTCTCGACGATGGCCTGCATGGGCAGGGACATGCCGGCACTCAGCGCCTCGCCCTTGATGTCGGCGATGCCGTACTTGTCCACCTCGCTCTCGGGGACGGCCTCCACCATGATCTGGCTGATCTGGTTCTCTTCGAACAGGTGCACCATCTCCGCCAGGTTGTCCTGCTTGAGATCGCTGGCCACCTCGTCGATGAGTACGTCCGGCAGCAAAACGGCGAAGGGCTGATCCCCGATCAGCGGGCGGGCGCACAGCACCGCGTGGCCCAGGCCTTTTGCCTCACCCTGGCGCACGTGCATGATGGTAACGTCTTTGGGGCAGATGTGCTGCACCTCTTCCAGCAGCTGGCGCTTGACCCGTTTCTCCAGAGTCGCTTCCAGCTCGAAGCTCTTGTCGAAGTGGTTCTCGATGGAGTTCTTGCTCGAATGAGTCACCAGGATGATCTCCTTGATCCCGGCTGCGATGGCCTCGCGCACCACATACTGGATCAGGGGCTTGTCGACGACCGGCAGCATCTCCTTGGGGATGGCCTTGGTGGCGGGCAGCATGCGAGTACCCAGGCCGGCGACAGGGAGGACGGCCTTGCGAACAACGAGCGGTGTCTTTTTCATGGAGTGAGTCCGAAAATACGAAGTGGGCTCATGATACCCCAAGAAAAATAGGGCAGCCACAGGCCGCCCTCAGTATGATGGGGGTTCAAACGGATTACTTGACAATAATCATGTCCCGATTGGCCTCCAGGGTGGCTGGTCCGATGCCGCTGACATCCGCTAGCTGGTCCACAGAGGTAAACTTGCCCTGTTTCTCGCGATGGTCGACGATGGCCTGTGCCTTCTTCTCGCCTATGCCCTTCAGGGAGGCGAGCTCATCGGCGCTGGCGGTATTGAGGTTGATCTTGCCGGCCTCCGTGGCGGTCGCGACGGTCGCGGCAGGCTTGGTGGCCGGTTTGTCGGCGGCCAGTACGGGCTGAGCCAGCAGAGGGAGGCAGCCCAGCAACAGGGCTGCAACGAGAGCTTTGGGGTTCATGGTTTCACGTCCTTGTTGGATGCCGGATGGCTATAGAAAGCTAGCTGGACTGCGTCACTTTTCGTCTGTGAAAAGTAGCAGGGTAATAATTCAGGCGAATCGGCTATAAGCCGACAAGGGGGCTCTCGGTTACACTGACTAACCCTTTGAGAGAGATGTCTTTTCTATGTATCTACCCGCCATTTCCGAGCTGGAGCCCATCGCCCGCGCCGCCGGTGACGCCATCATGTCCATCTACAGTCAGCCCTTTGCGGTGGAGTACAAACAGGACGAGAGCCCGCTGACGGCGGCGGACAAGGGGGCCCACGAGGTGATCGTCCAGGCGCTGGTCCGGCTCACCCCCGACATTCCCGTGCTGTCGGAAGAGTCTTCCCCAGAGGTGATGGCGGCGCGATTCGGCTGGTCCCGCTACTGGCTGGTGGACCCGCTGGATGGCACCAAGGAGTTTGTCTCCCGTAACGGCGAGTTCACGGTGAATATCGCCCTGATTGAACAGGGTACCCCGCGCTGGGGGCTGGTCTATGCCCCTGTACTGGACAAGCTCTGGTATGGCGGAAAGGGGCTCGGCGCCTGGCGTGTTGTGGAAGGTCGGCATGAAACCATCCAGACTCGCCCTCATCGGAAAGGGGAGCCCTTGCGGGTCGTGGGTAGCCGAAATCACCTCTCCCGGGAAACACTGGATTACCTGGCCCGCTTTGGTGATATGGCGCGGGGGGAGATTGAGCTGGTCTCCATGGGAAGCTCCCTCAAGTTCTGCATCATTGCCGAGGGGGGCGCGGCGCTCTACCCACGCCTCGCCCCGACCTGCGAGTGGGATACCGGCGCCGCCCAGGCGGTGCTGGAAGGGGCGGGGGGGAGCGTGACGCAACTTGATGGCAGTGCGCTGGCGTACAACAAGCCGGATATCCTCAACCCCTGGTTCGTGGCGAAGGCCTGAGCCGGCATGGGGGCTGAACAGATGCAAAAAGGCCGGACACAGTCCGGCCTTTTTCATGGGCGCTAGCTACCAGGAGGTGAAGCTAGAAGACCTTCTTGAACGGCTTGATGGTCACGTTGGCGTAGACACCGGCCGCCACGTAAGGATCGGCATCGGCCCAGGCCTTGGCCTCGGCCTGGCTGGCGAACTCGGCGATGACGGTGCTGCCTGTGAAGCCCGCATCGGCCGGATCTTCGGCGTCGATGGCCGGGTTGGGGCCTGCTGTCAGCAGGCGTCCCTCATCCTGCAGGGCCTGCAGGCGGGCGAGGTGGGCGGGGCGTGCCAGCTTGCGCTGGGGCAGGCTGTTGGCCACGTCTTCGGAATAGATGAGATACCACATGCGAGAATCCTTTTCTGGTTGCGGTTATTTTTTCTGTTCCGCCTTCTGCTCGGCCGGCAGATGGCGATAGAGATAGACGCCGCTGAGCAGGGTGAACACCAGCGTCATGCCCAGCAGGCCGAAGACCTTGAAGTTGACCCACATCTCCTGTGACAGGTTGAACGCCACATAGAGGTTGAGCAGGCCGCAGAGAGCGAAGAAACCGACCCAGCCGAGGTTGACGTTGTCCCAGATGCGGTCGGGGGCCTGCAGCTCCTTGGCCAGCATCTGTTTGATGAGGTTCTTGCCAAAGCCGTAGCGGCTGATGAGCAGGGCGAGGGCAAACAGCACGTTGATGACGGTCACCTTCCACTTGATGAAGGCGTCGTCGTGGAAGAAGACGGTGAGACCGCCAAAGAAACCGACCAGCAGGAAGGTAAACAGCTGCATCTTCTCGACCTTGCGGTAACGCAGCCAGCTGTAGAGCAGCTGCAAACCGGTGACGACGACCAGGGCGCCGGTGGCGGTATAGATGTCGTAGAACTTGTAGACCGCGAAGAAGACGATCAGGGGGATAAACTCGATAAACTGCTTCATGCTGGGCTCTAACCTCAAAATTTCACTCAGTGTACCTGCCTGTCAGACAACGGCAAATGAATAAGACCGCCCATCTTTCACACAGTTCCTTCCCCGGATGAGCTCCCCTGGCCGAACAGCTGATCGGCAACGAGGCGCCCGAGGCGCAGCTGGTCGTCCAGCAGGGTGCGGATGTGGCGTTCCTCGATGAGGGGGTTGAGCAGGACGGCGCGCAGCAGAGTGAGTGGTTGCTCACCGTAGCGGCTCACCGCGCGCTGGGTGCGGGAGACGAAGCTGTGCCCCTCGGCGCGCTGCGCCTTCTGCAGTGCGACGTTGAAGGCGTTGATCTCGTCGTTGGCCGCCGTATCCAGCACCCTGCCCTGAAGGTGAGGGGGGATGCAGCGATAGGAGAGCAGGTTCATCACCGGAGCTGACATCAGCTCGAAGGCGGGGCTGGCGTCGATGAGCTCAGCCATCCGCCGTGCCCTGTCGTAGTTGGCGTCGATCAGCCGGGCATAGCCCTGACGGCCCAGCAGCTGGAAGGCGGCATCCAGATAGAGGGCGTTGGCGGGACGGGTGCCCTCCAGGGTGAAGCGCCCCTGATCGAAGGAGCTGGCACGAATGGCGTAGGGCGCCTCGCGTTTCACCGTCATCATCAGATCCGGCTGGCGACAGAGCAGCATGCCGGTACCGAGCGGCACCAGCAGCTGCTTGTGGCCGTCCAGAGTCACGGTGTCGGCCTGGTCGATGCCGTCCAGCAAGCTTTGATAGCGTGGGGAGAAGAGCGTGGGGCCCCCCCAGGCGGCATCCACGTGGAAGTGGACCTGCTCGCGCTGGGCGATGGCGGCGAGCTCGGGCAGGGGGTCGATGGAGCCGAAGTCCGTGCTGCCCGCCACGCCGACCAGGGCCAGCACCTTGAGTTTCTGCTCCTTGCACTGGACCAGCGCCTTCTCCAGCGCCGCCAGGCAGAGCCGGTTGTGTTCGTCCGTGTCGAGGCGCCAGACGCTGCGGGCGCCCAGACCCAGCAGGTCCATCCCCTTGTCGAAGGAGTAGTGCATCAGCCGCGACCCCAGGATCACGGCCCCGCGGTAACCCTGCTCAAAGAGCGAAAACAGGTTGTCGCCACAGGCCCGGTTGCGGGCCAGCCAGAGGGCAGTGACGTTGGCGATGGTGCCCCCGCTGGTCATGACGCCGAGGGCCGCATCCTTGGCATGCATCTGCGCGCCATAGAAGTCGTCCTCCCCGCGATAGATGAGGCGGTGCAACTTGGCCAGCACCTCCCGTTCGAGAAAACTCAACAGGCGGGAGGACTCCATCTTCATGGGATTCTGGTTCAGCATCACCAGCAGCCGGGAGAGCTCGGCGGTGAAGGCCGGCAAGGGGGCCGTCATGTGCCCCATGTAGTGGGGCGACGTGAGGTGGGAGGCGCCGGGGACCAGGGTGGCCAGGCGGGCCAGGTAGTCCTGGGTGCTCATGCCGGTGTCGGGCATGGCAGACTGGTCGAGCTGGTGAGTGAAACTGCCCCGTTGATAGGGAGCCTGACTGTCGTCGGAGTGATGGAAGGTCTCCAGCAGGGCCGTGATGGCCTGGCCGAAGTCGGGATCCGGTTGTGTAAACAGTTCAGTCAGCTTCATCAGGTTCTCCAGACCAGATTGTCGGGCAGCCGCGGCCATCCGCGCGGGCGACGTCGGCGGCAGAGCATACACCAAAGGGGCGGGGGGCACAGCCATCTCCTGCCCCCGGGTCCGTCGTCGCTTTATTTTGAGCTAACACTTGTAGCCTGAAACTCCCGCCGCTAGAGTGAGCCGGATCAGGACTGGAGGTGTTGATGACGGATGTGACGGGGTATTCCCCACGGGAAGAGTGGGCCAATCGCCTCAGCCATGGGCTGGGGTTGCTGCTGGGCGGGCTGGGACTGGCCCTGCTGCTGCACAAAGGGTGGGATCAGGGCCCCAGGGTGTTGCTGAGCTACGGCCTCTATGGTGCCAGTCTGGTACTGCTCTACCTCGCCTCGACCCTTTATCACAGCATGGCGTCGGCGACGGCCAGGCGCTGGTGCAAGGTGTTCGATCACTGTGCCATCTATCTGCTGATCGCCGGCACCTATACCCCCTTCCTGCTGGTGGCACTGGACACGCCGCTGGCCAGGGGATTGATGGTGGTGATCTGGGGCCTGGCGCTGGCCGGAGTGGTATTCAAGCTGCTGTTCATCAATCGCTTCAAGAAGCTGTCGCTGTTTACCTACCTGATGCTCGGCTGGTTGTCGCTGGTGGTCATCTATCAGCTCTACCTGCATCTGGAGGGGGCCGGACTCCTGCTGCTGGGGCTGGGGGGGCTCGTCTACAGCCTGGGGGTGATCTTCTACGTGGCCAAGCGCATCCCTTACAACCACGCCATCTGGCATCTGTTCGTGCTGGGGGGCAGTCTGTGCCACTTCATGGCCATCTATGGTTACGTCTGATCGCGCCGATACGTCGTTTCTGCGGTGCTCAGTGTCGGTGAGGGAGAGGACGTCCGGGCGCTGAGGCTCCGTCTTGCTCCCGTTTTTGCCTCGTGGGAGGTGGTGTATCCCTCGTGATGAGAAGCCTGCTTTATAGCCCTTAATTGGTATTTTTCCGCTCATGAAAGCCCGAATTCGTGCGGCACCCCACAGTCGTCCTCTTCGTTTGCTGACAAGCTAGGGTCAGTTCAGCTTGGAAAGGATGCAAACGATGAGTGAAATCGCGCTTTCCATCAGCATGTTGTCGCTGGTGGCGGTGCTGGGGCTCTGGCTGGGAAACTGGCGAGTCTATGGCGTGGGACTGGGCATTGGCGGAGTGTTGTTCGGCGGCATCATAGTGGGTCACTTCGCCGGGCTATCCGGCTTGAAGCTGGATGAGCAAACACTTCATTTTATTCAGGAATTTGGCCTGATCCTGTTTGTCTACACCATCGGCATCCAGGTCGGTCCCGGCTTCTTCTCCTCTCTGCGAAGTTCGGGCCTCAAGCTCAATGGTTTTGCGGCCCTGCTGGTGCTGCTCGGTTGCGTGGTGGCGGCGGCGCTGCACCAGCTGTTCGATGTGCCGCTGCCGGTGATCCTCGGAGTCTTCTCCGGGGCCGTGACCAATACCCCGTCCCTCGGGGCGGGCCAGCAGATCCTGGCGGAGCTGGGGGCGGCGCCCGGCTCTACCGGCCTGATGGGGATGGGCTACGCGGTGGCCTACCCGTTCGGGATCTGCGGCATCTTGCTGACCATGTGGCTCATCCGCATGTTTTTTCGCATCAAAATCGACGAAGAAGCGACCCAGTTTGAGCAGCAGGCGGGCAAGACCAAGGAGAGCCTGCAGACCATCAACATCGCGGTGCGCAACCCCAACATGCACGGTCTGATGTTGAGCGAGATCCCGAGCCTGGATGAGACTGACGTCATCTGCTCGCGTCTCAAGCGCGGTGATGAACTGATGGTGCCGAGGCCTGACTCGCGCATCGAGCTCGGCGATCTGCTGCATCTGGTGGGTGAGCGTCACGCCCTGCACAAGGTGTTGCTGGTACTGGGGGAAGAGGTGGATACCTCCCTCTCCACCCGGGGCACGGATCTGCGGGTCGAGCGGGTGGTTGTCACCAATGAGCAGGTGCTCGGCAAGCGGATCCGCGATCTCGACATCAAGCAGAAGTACGACGTGGTGATCTCGCGTCTCAACCGTGCCGGGATCGAGCTGGTGCCGACCAGCCAGACCAGCCTGCAGTTCGGGGACATCCTGAATCTGGTGGGGCGGCTCGATGCCATCGAGTCGGTGACCAGCGTGGTCGGCAACGTACAGCAGAAACTGCAGCAGGTGCAGATGCTGCCGGTCTTCATCGGCATTGGTCTTGGCGTGCTGCTCGGCTCCATCCCCTTCTATCTGCCGGGGTTCCCGGCGGCCCTCAAGCTGGGGCTGGCGGGGGGGCCCCTGGTGGTGGCCCTTATCCTGTCGCGCATCGGCAGCATCGGCAAGCTCTACTGGTTCATGCCGCCGAGTGCGAACCTGGCGTTGCGGGAGATCGGCATAGTGCTGTTTCTGGCGGTGGTCGGGTTCAAGTCGGGGGCCGGTTTCATCGATACCCTGATCAACGGGGACGGCCCCGCCTGGGTAATGTACGGCGTGGCGATCACCCTGATCCCGCTGCTGGTGGTCGGGGTGCTGGCGCGCCGCTATGGCAAGGTCAATTACCTCACCCTGTGCGGGCTGCTGGCCGGCTCCATGACTGACCCTCCCGCCCTGGCCTTCGCCAATGGCATGCACCCGACCAGCGGGGCCAGTGCGCTCTCCTACGCCACTGTCTACCCCCTGGTGATGTTCCTGCGGATCATCTCTCCCCAACTGCTGGCGATCTTGCTCTGGGCCGGCGCCTGATGTGTCCCGAGATGGGAGCTTCCACGGCTCCCGTCTCCGTTCTGTCATAATCGATGATCTTGATTTAACTAATTTTATTCATCTTCTAGTTCCCTTCGGTTTAGTTACCAAAATGGGCTTCGTTTTGGTCTGTTCATTCGATTTTTCTAACTGGTTTCTGGTCTGATTAACGGGCACATTGGAGGCTGGATTGCTATGCCCATTTTTTGTCAGGAGAGCCCATGAGCAGCAAGAGCATCGTATTGGATCAGGACGTCGTCGTTACCCATTTGCAAGGCAAGATCTATCTGGTCGCGGTAGACGGGAGCCAGACGCTTCTTTCTGAAGGCGATAAGCTGCCCAAGGATGCCGTGCTGCTTGCTCCAGAAGGCGCCAGCTTCCAGGGAGGGGATACCACCTTCACCCTGAGCCCGAGCAAGTCTTCCGAAGAGGGCGAGGTGCAACTCGCTCAGCGCTCGCAAGCCGGGGTGCCTGACGATATCGCGGCCCTGCAACAGGCCATCCTGCAAGGGGCGGACCCGACCCAGGCGTTTGAAGCGTCGGCAGCGGGCGGGGCACCCGCAGCGGGCAATGTCGGCGGCGTGGTGGGCACCAGCGGCAATGGCGGCTTCATCACCATCGACAGAACCGGCGATGCCACCATCGCCAGCGCCGGCTTTGAGAGTGCCAACCCGGATGCTGTTGCGCCACTGGCCGAGGCCCAGGGTGGCGAGGATGAACTTCTTGACCTCATCGCTCCCGTCATCACCGTCTCTGCCCCCGATAACACCAATGATCGGACGCCGACCCTGACCGGTACCACGGATGCACCCGCTGGCAGTACGGTGACCCTGGTGGTGGCCGATGCCAACGGCAATCAGCAGATCCTGACCGCTACGGTACAACCGGATGGCAGCTTCAGCGTGGATGTCACCACGCCGCTGGCCGAAGGGGGCTATCAGGTGACGGCTTCCGTGACAGATCCGGCCGGTAACACCGGCACCGCAACCGATGATGGCAGCGTGGATACTACAGCCCCGATCGTGATGGTGAATGCACCGGACAATACCAATGACAGCACCCCGACCATCACGGGTACCACGGATGCACCCGCTGGCAGTACGGTGACCCTGACGGTGACCGATGCCAACGGCAACCAGCAGACCCTGACCACCACGGTACAACCGGATGGCAGCTACAGCGCGGATGTCGTGACGCCGTTGCCGGATGGTGGCTATGACGTGACTGCAAGCGTGACTGACCCTGCTGGCAACAGAGGCACTGCGAGCGATGATGGTAGCGTGGACACCACGGCGAACATCACGGTGAGCCTGGATGACGTGAACGCGGCCAATGTGGCCAACGCGCCCATCAGCGGCACCTCCGATGTCGGCCCGGGTCGCACCGTGACCCTGGTGATCTCCGATGCCAAGGGCGACAAGGTGACTGTCACGGCCATCACCGATGCCGACGGCAACTACAACACCCGCGCCGATCTGAGCGGTCTGGCGGATGGCAACCTGACCGTGGATGCCAGCGTCACCGACGCGGCGGGCAACCCGGCCAGCGCCACCGACGACACCACCGTGCTCGACACCACGGCGCCGGTGGACCTGGCCATTGTGCTGGATGCCAACATCACCGACGACGACGCCATCAACGCCGCCGAAGCGGGTCAGCCGATCCCGGTCAGCGGCACCGTGAGCGGCGAGTTCAAGGCCGGGGACACCGTCACCCTGACCGTCAACGGCAAACCGTTCACCGGTCCGGTGGATGCCGATGGCCGCTTCACCATCCTGGTGGCGGGCAGCGACCTGGCGGCGGACACCGACCGCACCATCGAGGCCAGCGTGACCAGCACC
>NZ_JAGKRG010000059.1:0-277 GCF_017939565.1 Aeromonas sp. SrichE-2G | reverse complement strand
AACTCGGAGATAGCTGGTTCTCCCCGAAAGCTATTTAGGTAGCGCCTCGGACGAATACTACTGGGGGTAGAGCACTGTTTGGGCTAGGGGGTCATCCCGACTTACCAACCCCATGCAAACTCCGAATACCAGTAAGTAATATCCGGGAGACACACGGCGGGTGCTAACGTCCGTCGTGAAGAGGGAAACAACCCAGACCGCCGGCTAAGGTCCCAAAGTTCTGGTTAAGTGGGAAACGATGTGGGAAGGCTCAGACAGCTAGGATGTTGGCTTAGAA
>NZ_JAGKRG010000058.1:105695-107532 GCF_017939565.1 Aeromonas sp. SrichE-2G | reverse complement strand
TCAAACTCTTCAATTTAAGTTTGGTTGCCTATAAAGGCGGCTCAATGAATTGCTGAATTAACTGCTGCAACTTAAAAGTTGCTTTGGTCACTTCATCAGACATTGAAAATCAAAAATTGTTTTTGATGCTCGATGCTGCGAGTGCCCACACAGATTGCTTGATTCAAATTGTTAAAGAGCGACGCAGCTTTTGGCTGCTGCGGGAGTGGCATTCTACTCAACCGCCTTCTCGAGTCAAGCCTTATTTTCACAGGCTTTTCGAGGTTATCGACTTGGCTGTTTACGTTGCCGCTTGCCGTGTCGATGGAGGCGCATTATAGGGAGCGAATTCGTGCTGGCAAGAGGATAATTGCAAAAAGATGGCTTCCATCGTTCAACCGCTCACAAAGCCACCAAAAAGCATCTTAATCCAGCGAAATCAGTCTGCGACAGGCGCCACCACGGCAAAATCATGCAGGTTGTCGTAGATGGCATCGGCCAGCTCGATCCCCGCATCCGTAATCGGCTTGCCCGTTCTGACCATGACCTTGTGACCGACCTTGGCATTGATGGCGGCTTTCAGGTCCGAAGGTTTGTCACCCACCATATAAGAGCGACTCATGTCGATACCAAGCTCCCGCTGCGCAAGCAACAGCATACCCGGTTCGGGTTTGCGGCAGTCGCAGGGGGCACCGTGGTCCGGGTGATGGGGGCAGAAGTAGATACCATCGAGATCCACATCACGATCGGCCAGGGACCAATCCATCCACTCGGTCAGGTTCATGAAGTCATCTTCAGTGAAGTAACCACGGGCTATCCCGGATTGGTTAGTCACTACGACCAGCAAATAGCCTTTCTTCTTCAGCAATTGCATGGCCTCAATCGCCCCGGGTAGAAAATGGAAGTCATCAACCTGGCTGACATAACCCGTGTCCTTGTTGATGACACCATCACGATCCAGAAAAATGGCGGGTTTACTCACAGCAACTACCTCTATCAATGATTTCGCAAAAGTATCTCACAGGCCCATTAAAGCCCCAAAAGTAAAAGGGGTGGCCGAAGCCACCCCTTTCATGTGTGCATATAAAGTATCGATTAAGCGATAACTTTAGCTACAACACCAGCACCTACGGTACGGCCACCTTCACGGATAGCGAAACGCAGGCCGTCGTCCATCGCGATCGGGGCAATCAGGGTAACAACCATCTTGATGTTGTCGCCCGGCATGACCATCTCTACGCCTTCCGGCAGTTCGATGGTACCGGTCACGTCGGTAGTACGGAAGTAGAACTGCGGACGGTAGCCCTTGAAGAACGGGGTATGACGACCACCTTCTTCTTTGGACAGCACGTACACTTCGGATTCGAACTTGGTGTGCGGCTTGATGGTGCCCGGCTTGGCCAGTACCTGACCACGCTCTACGTCTTCACGCTTCACGCCACGCAGCAGCGCGCCAACGTTCTCACCAGCACGACCTTCGTCCAGCAGCTTGCGGAACATTTCAACGCCGGTACAGGTGGTCTTGGTGGTATCTTTGATACCAACGATTTCCACTTCTTCACCAACTTTAACGATACCACGCTCTACACGACCGGTAACTACGGTACCACGGCCAGCGATGGAGAATACGTCTTCGATCGGCATCAGGAACGGCTGGTCAATTGCGCGCTCCGGCTCCGGAATGTAGGTGTCCAGGTGGCCAGCCAGTTCCAGGATCTTCTCTTCCCACTGAGCTTCGCCTTCCAGCGCTTTCAGTGCGGAACCACGTACTACCGGCAGGTCATCACCCGGGAAGTCGTACTCGGACAGCAGTTCGCGAACTTCCATCTCGACCAGTTCCAGCAGCTCTTCGTCATCT
>NZ_JAGKRG010000058.1:86811-105601 GCF_017939565.1 Aeromonas sp. SrichE-2G | reverse complement strand
GGTGATACCACGCTCACGCTCTTCCGGTGCCTTGTCGATCTGGTCGAAGGCGAAAGCTTTACCACCGAAGTGCTTGGCCAGCACGTTGGTGATGGCGGCGGTCAGGGTGGTTTTACCGTGGTCAACGTGGCCGATGGTGCCGACGTTTACGTGCGGTTTATTACGCTCAAATTTTTCTTTAGACACGACGTAGTCCTTCTAGGTTAAACCCGCCTACCGTCGTAGGCGGGGAATCTTAAATTACTTGGATTTGCGCTCTTCGATCACAGCCTGGGCGACGTTGGTCGGGGCATCGTGATACTTGGCGAATTCCATGGCGTAGGAAGCACGACCCTGGGTAGCAGAACGCAGGGAGGTGGCGTAACCGAACATTTCGGCCAGCGGCACCAGAGCACGTACGATTTTGCCGGACGGGCCATCTTCCATGCCTTCGATCAGGCCGCGACGACGGTTCAGGTCACCGATCACGTCGCCCATGTAGTCTTCCGGAGTCTCGACTTCGACCTTCATGATCGGCTCGAGCAGTACCGGGTTGGCCTTCATGAAGCCAGCCTTGAACGCCAGAGAAGCAGCGATCTTGAACGCCAGTTCGGAAGAGTCGACGTCGTGGTAGGAACCGAAGTGCAGACGCACGCCCAGATCCATTACCGGATAACCTGCCAGCGGGCCGGACTTCAGCTGCTCGCGGATACCCTTGTCAACACCCGGGATGAATTCGCCCGGAATCACGCCACCCTTGATGTCGTTGACGAATTCGTAGGCTTTGCCTTCTTCCAGCGGGTACATGTCGATAACGACGTGACCGTACTGACCACGACCACCGGACTGCTTGGCATGCTTGCCTTCGATGTCCTTGACGGTGTTGCGGATGGTTTCACGGTAGGCAACCTGCGGCTTACCTACGTTCGCTTCTACCTTGAACTCGCGACGCATACGGTCAACGATGATGTCCAGGTGCAACTCACCCATACCGGCGATGATGGTTTGGCCAGATTCTTCGTCGGTCCATACGCGGAAGGACGGATCTTCCTGAGCCAGACGGCCCAGAGCCAGACCCATCTTCTCCTGGTCAGCCTTAGATTTCGGCTCAACGGCGATGGAGATTACCGGCTCCGGGAATTCCATACGTTCCAGGATGATCGGTGCGTTTTCGTCACACAGGGTGTCACCGGTGGTGACGTCCTTCAGGCCGATGGCAGCAGCGATGTCGCCTGCGCGAACTTCTTTGATCTCTTCACGCTTGTTGGCGTGCATCTGAACGATACGGCCAAAACGCTCGCGCTTCTCTTTAACGGAGTTCAGCACGGAGTCACCGGAGTTAACCACACCGGAGTAAACGCGGAAGAAGGTCAGGTTGCCCACGAACGGGTCGGTAGCAATCTTGAACGCCAGAGCAGAGAACGGCTCGTCATCAGAAGCGTGACGCTCGTCCTTGGTCTCGCCGTCCAGCTTCAGACCGTCGATAGCAGCAACGTCGGTCGGAGCCGGCAGGTACTCGACCACGGCATCCAGCATGGCCTGTACGCCCTTGTTCTTGAACGCGGAGCCACAGGTAACCAGGATGATTTCGTTGTTCAGAACACGCTGACGAAGAGCCTTCTTGATCTCTTCTTCGGTCAGTTCTTCACCACCCAGGTATTTTTCCATCAGGTCTTCAGACGCTTCAGCAGCGGCTTCAACCAGGTTCATGCGCATTTCTTGCGCCTGTTCCAGCAGCTCGGCCGGTACGTCTTCGTAGTCGAAGGAAACGCCCTGGTCAGCTTCGCTCCAGTTGATGGCTTTCATCTTGACCAGGTCGATAACACCCTTGAAGTTCTCTTCTGAACCGATGTTCAGTTGCAGCGGAACCGGGTTGCCTTTCAGGCGGGTCTTGATGTGCTCAACGCAGCGCAGGAAGTTGGCACCGGTACGGTCCATCTTGTTGACGAACGCGATACGGGGAACCTTGTACTTGTTAGCCTGACGCCATACGGTCTCAGACTGGGGCTGTACGCCACCTACGGCACAGTACACCATCACGGCGCCATCCAGTACACGCATGGAGCGCTCTACTTCGATAGTAAAGTCAACGTGGCCCGGGGTATCGATGATGTTGATACGGTGCGGTTGGAACTGTTTACCCATACCGGACCAGAAAGCGGTGGTCGCGGCGGAGGTGATGGTGATACCACGCTCTTGTTCCTGTTCCATCCAGTCCATGGTGGCGGCGCCATCGTGAACTTCACCGATCTTGTGACTTACACCGGTGTAAAACAGAACACGCTCGGTAGTAGTAGTCTTACCGGCGTCGATGTGAGCGGAGATACCGATATTACGATAACGCTCAATGGGGGTTGTACGAGCCATTGTCATCCTCTTACTAGGGCACTTGTCCCCAGATAATTAAAGGTGCGCAGAGCCAAAAGACCCTGCGCAAGCGGATTACCAGCGGAAGTGAGCGAAGGCCTTGTTCGCTTCAGCCATACGGTGAACGTCTTCACGTTTCTTGACAGACGAACCCTTATTCTCAGCGGCATCCAGCAGCTCGCCAGCCAAACGCTGAGCCATTGATTTTTCACCACGTTTACGAGCGGCATCAACCAACCAGCGCATTGCCAGGGCATTGCGACGTACCGGACGAACTTCTACCGGCACCTGATAGGTTGCACCACCGACGCGACGAGATTTAACCTCGACCGCCGGACGAATGTTGTCTAGAGCGACTTCGAACAGGGCCAGGTGCTCTTTGCCAGATTTGGTGGCAATGATGTCCAGGGCGCCATATACGATGGCTTCTGCAACAGATTTCTTACCGTCAACCATTACTACGTTGACAAATTTAGCCAGCAGCTCAGATCCGAACTTGGGATCCGGCAGGATTTTACGCTGACCAACAACACGACGTCTTGGCATTTCAAATTCTCCGTAACTTCAGGGGTTACCCAAAACTAGAAAGTTATCTAACTAGAAACGAATTAACGTTTGGCCTTACTTAACGGAGAACCATTAAGCTTTCGGACGCTTCACGCCGTACTTGGAGCGAGCCTGCTTACGGTCTTTAACACCGGCACAGTCCAACGCACCACGAACGGTGTGATAACGAACACCTGGCAAGTCTTTTACACGACCGCCACGGATCAGAACAACAGAGTGCTCTTGCAGGTTGTGACCTTCACCACCGATGTAGGAGGTGACTTCGAAGCCGTTGGTCAGACGTACACGGCATACTTTACGCAGTGCAGAGTTAGGCTTCTTCGGGGTGGTGGTGTATACACGGGTGCATACGCCACGCTTCTGAGGGCACGCTTCCAACGCCGGCACGTTGCTTTTCACAACGAGCTTGGTGCGTGGCTTGCGAACCAACTGGTTAATAGTTGCCATCAAAAGGCTCCTGATAATGACTTCATAAACGTGTGAAAAATCCTCCCCGCAGATACGGGGACGCGAAATTTTATGCCCTGTTGTCTGGGGAGTCAAGATTTATACAATTTGTGCACCGAATTGGCAAATGACAGTCCGTCATCATTATGCTAAGCGCCTGAATTATAAAGTTAAAACACAAACTAGCTGGCCCAGGTCTGCGGCGATCCATGCTCGGCGATCAACCTGATCAGGCCGGGCATATCGAGCTCCATCCCGATCCCGGATGACAATCCCCTCGCCTGCAGGTCTTCCTGCATCACGTAGAGTGGAATGCCCGCCAAACGCTCACACCACGCGGGGGCGACCGTGGCCACCACGGCGTCCTGCATCAGCACCAACAAGTCTTCTTCCCGACGATAACGCAGCGCCTGCTCGAGATCCCGGGTCAGGAAGGGGGAATTCAACACCATCTGTATCATGGGCACCTCAGAAGCCGATGTGGGTGGTGCAGTCATCCCAGGCGCGGCGGATCTGCGCGGGGGACAATACTGTCACGGGGATCAACAGATCCGCCTCGGTCAGTCCGCGTTCGGCCAGCGACGCCGCACAGACATAGACCTCTTCGATGTCATACAGTTCCAGCATCTTGAAGGTCGGGGCATAGTGACGCTGCAATATCCCCTGTGGCGACTGCTCCCTGACCAGCTGCAAGACACCGTCTTCCAGCAGGAACAGGGCCAGGGATTCCGTCAGAGCCGAGGTTGCCAGCAAGGCATCCAACCCTTCCCGACCACTCGCCGTGCCGTGGGGGCCACGACGGCATATAAAGGCAATCTTGCTCATCTTACTCCCCTAGAACTGGACGAAGCGATCGGCGGTCAGACTGGCTTCTGCCAGCTGACCCAGACCGCTCAGACGAAACGGCGCCTGCAGGTTGAACTGGGCTTTCCCTACGCTCTTCGACTCCGTCTCATCGAGCACCCCGCGCCGCATAGCCGCGGCGACACAGACATCGATAGCAATCCCATGAGCCACGGCCAGATCGCGCCACAGCGCCACCAGATCGGTCTCATCGCTGGCTGGGGTATGCAAGCCACTGCCGTTATGCACACCATCCTGATAGAAGAACAGGTGGGACAAACGGTGACCTTGCTCGATCAGGCTCAGGGCAAAGCGATAGGCGGTGCTGGCCGTCTGGGTGCCATAGGCGGGCCCAGTGACCAGCAGGGCAAAGCTCAGACTCATATCCGGACTCCTGCACAGATCTGCATTCATTTTACCTCACAGACGAAAAAGCCCCTCCTGGGAGGGGCTTGTACCAATGGCTGCGCCTTAGACGTAAGCGATGGCTTCAACTTCGACCAGGACATCCTTGGGCAGACGCGCGACCTCCACACAGGAGCGTGCCGGGGCAGACTCGCCGAAGTAGCGGGCATACACCTGGTTGAAGGCCACGAAGTTGTTCATGTCGCTGAGGAAGCAGGTGGTCTTGAGCACCTTGCTGGTGTCCGCCCCTGCGGCCTTCAAGACAGCAACCAGGTTCTTCATCACCTGTTCGGCCTGAGCTTCGATGCCACCGGCGACGATGTCCATGGTGGCCGGATCGAGCGGGATCTGCCCCGAGGTGAAGACCAGCTCACCCAGCTTGGTCCCCTGGACATAAGGGCCAATTGCGGCAGGCGCCTTGTCGGTTGCAATCACTTCTTTAGCCATTGTTATCTATCCCCTATCTATGGCACTTACTCGCTCTCTTCTTCACCCTGCTTGCGCTGTCGGATGTAGAGATACACGGTATGTTTGGAAATATTCAGCTTGTCGGCGACCAGGTTGATCGAGTCCTTGATATCAAATATGCCCTTCTCGAACAACTGGGTCACGATAAAACGGTTCTTGGCGTTGTTGGCCACGGAGGGATCGCGGTTGATCTCGTCGATGGTGTTGTCCACCGTCTGGGCGACCAGCTCCTCGACACTGTTGGCAAAGGTCTCCGGCGACTGGCGCTCGACCTGCTGCGGGGTCGGGAAGAACTCGGCCACGAACTCGTGGAAAGGCGCATTGATGTGCAGGTTGATGCAGATAAGGCCGATCACCTGTTTGTCGCGATTACGAATGGCGATGGTGCTCGATTTCATCAGAGCGCCGGTCCTGCTGCGGGCAAAATAACTCTGGGTGTGATCCTGGCCCGTGCTCTCGATGTCCTTGAGCATGCGCAGAGCCAGATCGGTGATCGGCGCCCCCAGCGTACGACCCGTATTGAAACCATTCGCGATTTGGATCACGGACTCATGCAGATTTTCCAGGGAGTGGAGCACCACCTCGCAGTGCTTGCCGAACAGATCGGCAAGGCCTTCGATTAGGCCCCCATATGAACGCAACAATTCCCTGTCTTCGTCTGTAAAAGCGCGACCGCTCAGTTGCTCTTCGGGAAGCAGTACTTCCTCGATACCGACAGCCATGTTCTACCCCTGTAATACCCATTCAACTTTCCCGAGTTTTCAATTGCGGGGGGGCAATGTCAACTTTTTTTGATTTTTTGCTCTATAACCTTGCACTGGATCATCCCCTGCCCCAGCCCGGTGCAGGCTGGCGGCCGGGCGCAGAACGAAAAAAGGGCCCCTAGAAGGGGCCCTTTTCAATCACGACAGCGGAAGATTACTCTTCGTCAAAACCGTCAGCTGCGTTCAGCAGATCTGCCAGGTTTTGCTGAGCCTCATCGGCAGTCACCTGCGGTACGCCTACAGCACGGGCTGCGGCGGCACGCTGGTTGATCCGGCTGTGGTGGTAGGCAAAGCCGGTACCAGCCGGGATCAGACGACCCACGATCACGTTCTCTTTCAGGCCACGCAGCTCGTCGCGCTTGCCGCCAACGGCAGCTTCTGTCAGCACGCGGGTGGTTTCCTGGAAGGAAGCCGCGGAGATGAAGGACTCGGTGCTCAGAGATGCCTTGGTAATACCCATCAGGATATGACGGTAGGTAGCCGGGGTCTTGCCTTCGGCAACCAGTTTACGGTTGGCAATCTTCACGCGAGCCACTTCAACCTGCTCGCCTTCGATCAGGTCGGTGTCGCCGGCGCTCAGGATCTCGCACTTGCGCAGCATCTGACGAACGATGACTTCGATGTGCTTGTCGTTGATCTTAACGCCTTGCAGACGGTAAACGTCCTGCACTTCGTTGGCGATGTAGTTGGCGACCGGGCTGATACCGCGCAGACGCAGGATGTCGTGAGCAGACTCGGGACCGTCCGCCAGAACTTCACCCTTCTCAACCTTTTCACCTTCGAACACGTTGAGGTGACGCCACTTCGGAATCATCTCTTCGTAGATCTCGCCACCGTCGGTCGGGGTGATGACCAGACGGCGCTTGCCCTTGGTCTCTTTCCCGAAGGAGATGGTGCCGGAGATCTCGGCCAGGATGGCCGGCTCTTTCGGCTGACGCGCTTCGAACAGATCCGCAACTCGCGGCAGACCACCGGTGATGTCCTTGGTACCGCTGGACTCTTGCGGGATACGCGCAACCGCGTCACCCACGCCCACGTTGGCACCATCTTCCAGGTTCACGATCGCCTTGCCCGGCAGGAAGTACTGGGCGGGCACATCGGTACCCGGGATCATCACGTCCTTGCCGTTCAGGTCGACCAGTTTCACGGTCGGACGCATCTCTTTACCGGCGCTCGGACGCTCATTGACGTCCAGCACGACGATGGAAGAGAGGCCGGTCAGCTCGTCGGTCTGGCGAGTGATGGTCACACCATCGATCATGTGTTCGAAGTGCAGACGACCTGCCACTTCGGTGATGATCGGGTGGGTGTGCGGGTCCCAGTTCGCGACGGTATCACCGGCGTTGACGGCCTCGCCATCCTTCACTTCCAGAACGGAACCGTAAGGCAGCTTGTGGCTTTCCTTGGTACGGCCCATCTCGTCCATGATGGTCAGCTCGGTAGAACGAGAGGTGATAACCAGCTTGTCAGAGTTGTTCAGAACGAACTTGGCGTTCTGCAGCTTGATGCTACCGGTGTTCTTGACCTGGATGCTGCTCTCGGCAGCCGCTCGGGATGCGGCACCACCGATGTGGAAGGTACGCATCGTCAGCTGGGTACCCGGCTCACCGATGGACTGGGCGGCGATAACACCGACAGCCTCACCCTTGTTAACCAGGTGACCACGGGCCAGATCACGGCCGTAGCAGTGAGCACAGTTACCGAAGTCGGTCTCACAGGTGATGGCAGAACGTACCTTCACGCGGTCGACGGAGTTGCGCTCCAGCAGGTCACACAGCTGCTCGTCGAGCAGGGTGTTGCGCGCTACCAGCACTTCATCCTCGGTACCCGGCTTGATGACGTCTTCGGCCACCACACGACCCAGCACGCGCTCACGCAGCGGCTCGACCACGTCGCCACCCTCGATCAGCGGAGTCATCCACAGACCGTCGGTAGTGCCGCAATCGTCCTCGGTGATCACCATGTCCTGGGCCACGTCAACCAGACGACGGGTCAGGTAACCGGAGTTCGCAGTCTTCAGTGCGGTATCCGCCAGACCTTTACGAGCACCGTGAGTGGAGATGAAGTACTGCAGTACGTTCAGACCTTCACGGAAGTTCGCCACGATCGGCGTTTCGATGATGGAGCCATCCGGCTTCGCCATCAGGCCACGCATACCGGCCAGCTGACGGATCTGGGCGGCGGAACCCCGCGCACCGGAGTCGGCCATCATGAAGATGCTGTTGAAGGAGGCCTGCTCTTCCTCATCGCCCAGGGAGTTGACGTTACGCTCCTTGGAGAGGTTATCCATCATGGCCTTGGAGACGCGATCGTTCGCGCTGGCCCAGATATCGATAACCTTGTTGTAGCGTTCGCCCGCGGTCACCAGACCGGACAGGAACTGGTCCTGGATCTCGGCAACTTCGGCTTCGGCTGCAGCGATGATGTCCTTCTTGGCATCCGGGATGACCATGTCATCGATACCAACGGACGCACCGGACAGGGCCGCGTAGTGGAAACCGGTATACATCAGCTGGTCAGCGAAGATGACGGTGTCCTTCAGGCCCTGCTTGCGGTAGCAGGTGTTCAGCAGACGAGAGATCAGCTTCTTGCCCAGCGCCTTGTTGGAGACGCACTTGATCCAGTTCTGCGGGTTGGCATCCAGATCGGCCTGTTCGGCGGCAGTCAGTACCTTCGGCTCGTCGATCAGGGCGTACTCCATGCCTTTCGGCAGGATCAGGCTCAGGATCGCACGACCAACGGTGGTGTTCTTCATCTCGGTCTTGGCAACCAGCTCACCGGCTTCGTTCTTCACGTACTCGGTGATGCGGCATTTGACGCGTGCGTGCAGGTCGGCCAGGCCGGCGCGGTACACCTTCTCTGCCTCTTTCGGACCGGACAGCACCATGCCTTCGCCCTTCGCATTGATGCGGGCACGGGTCATGTAGTACAGACCCAAGACCACGTCCTGGGAAGGAACGATGATCGGCTCACCGGAGGCAGGCGACAGGATGTTGTTGGTGGACATCATCAGCGCGCGCGCTTCCAGCTGGGCTTCCAGGGTCAGCGGTACGTGGACCGCCATCTGGTCACCGTCGAAGTCCGCGTTATAGGCGGCACAGACGAGCGGGTGCAGCTGGATGGCCTTGCCTTCGATCAGGGTCGGCTCGAACGCCTGGATACCCAGACGGTGCAGGGTCGGTGCACGGTTCAGCAGGACCGGGTGCTCGCGGATCACTTCGTCCAGGATGTCCCAGACGACAGCTTCTTCGCGCTCCACCATCTTCTTGGCGGCCTTGATGGTGGTCGCCAGGCCACGGGATTCCAGCTTGCCATAGATGAAGGGCTTGAACAGCTCCAGCGCCATCTTCTTCGGCAGACCGCACTGATGCAGACGCAGAGTCGGACCTACGGTGATAACGGAACGACCGGAGTAGTCGACACGCTTACCCAGCAGGTTCTGACGGAAACGACCTTGCTTACCCTTGATCATGTCGGCCAGGGATTTCAGCGGGCGCTTGTTGGAACCGGTGATGGCACGACCACGACGGCCGTTGTCCAGCAGGGCATCCACGGACTCTTGCAGCATGCGCTTTTCGTTGCGCACGATGATGTCCGGAGCCGCCAGGTCCAGCAGACGCTTCAGTCGGTTGTTACGGTTGATCACGCGACGGTACAGATCGTTCAGATCGGAGGTCGCGAAACGGCCGCCGTCCAGCGGTACCAGCGGACGCAGGTCCGGCGGCAGCACGGGCAGCACTGTCATGATCATCCACTCCGGCTTGTTGCCGGATTGCAGGAAGGCTTCCATCAGCTTCAGACGCTTGGTGGTCTTCTTGCGCTTGGTCTCGGAGTTGGTCTGATCCAGCTCCTCACGCATGGCTTTGACTTCGCCTTCCAGATCGATGGCGCGCAGCAGGGCCAGAATGGCCTCGGCACCCATCTTGGCGTCGAATTCGTCGCCCCACTCTTCCAGTGCGTCCAGATAGTTCTCTTCGGACAGCATCTGGCTGCGCTCGAGGTTGGTCATGCCGGGTTCGATCACTACATAGGATTCGAAATACAGCACGCGCTCGATGTCACGCAGGGTCATGTCCAGCAGCAGACCGATACGGGACGGCAGGGACTTCAGGAACCAGATGTGGGCAGTCGGGCTGGCCAGCTCGATGTGGCCCATGCGCTCACGACGGACCTTGGTCTGGGTCACTTCTACGCCGCACTTCTCACAGATCACACCACGGTGTTTCAGGCGCTTGTACTTGCCGCACAGACACTCGTAGTCCTTCACCGGTCCGAAGATACGGGCGCAGAACAGACCATCACGCTCCGGCTTGAAAGTCCGGTAGTTGATGGTCTCAGGCTTTTTGACCTCACCGAATGACCAGGAGCGGATCATGTCAGGAGAGGCCAGACCGATCTTGATACTGTCAAACTCTTCGGTCTTGGTCTGAGCCTTCAAAAACTTGAGTAAGTCTTTCACGTGTTTCCCCTGTCAGGAGTCTAACCTCGGCGCCCCAGCTGCCGAAACAGCGGGGCGCCCACGTCAATTCTCGAACAATAAGAGCGAGCTCTTACTCTTCGTCCAGCTCGATGTTGATACCCAGAGAGCGGATTTCCTTCAGCAGTACGTTGAAGGATTCGGGCATGCCCGGCTCCATACGGTGGTCGCCATCCACGATGTTCTTGTACATCTTGGTACGGCCGTTCACATCGTCAGACTTGACGGTCAGCATTTCCTGCAGGGTATATGCCGCACCGTAAGCCTCCAGGGCCCACACTTCCATCTCACCGAACCGCTGACCACCGAACTGCGCCTTACCACCCAGCGGCTGCTGGGTAACCAGGCTGTAGGAACCGGTAGAACGCGCGTGCATCTTGTCGTCTACCAGGTGGTTCAGCTTCAGCATGTACATGTAACCCACGGTGACCTTACGCTCGAAGGCGTTACCGGTACGACCGTCGAACAGGGAGATCTGACCGGATTCCGGCAGATCGGCCAGCTTCAGCAGGGCCTTGATTTCGCGCTCTTTTGCACCATCAAAGACCGGCGTAGCGACCGGCAGACCCTTACGCAGGTTACCCACCAGGGTACGCACGTCGTCGTCGGACAGCTCGGCGATGTTCACTTGCTGGGAGTCCTTCTCGCCCAGGTCATAGACCTGCTGCAGGAACTCACGCATCTCGTGCAGCTCGCGCTGCTCTTTGATCATGCGGTCGATCTTCTCGCCGATGCCCTTGGCCGCGAGGCCCAGGTGCACTTCGAGGATCTGACCGATGTTCATACGAGACGGTACGCCCAGCGGGTTCAGTACGATGTCGACCGGACGGCCGTATTCGTCATGAGGCATGTCCTCGACCGGGCAGATCTTGGAGATAACACCCTTGTTACCGTGACGGCCCGCCATCTTGTCACCCGGCTGGATGCGACGCTTGACTGCCAGATAAACCTTGACGATTTTCAGCACGCCCGGCGCCAGATCGTCACCCTGGATGATCTTGCGACGCTTGTTCTCGAACTTCTTGTCAAACTCGGCCTTCAGCTCAACGTGCTGTTCAGCGATCTGCTCCAGTTCGATTTGCTTGGCTTCATCTTCGATGGCCAGTTCAAACCACTTGGAACGCTCGAGCTTGTTCAGACGATCTTCGCTGTAACCGGCGGCCAGCAGCAGGTTGCGGGAGCGGCCGAAGATGCCGTCTTCCAGGATCTTGAACTCTTCGGTCAAGTCCTTCTTCGCTTCCTTCAGCTGCATCTCTTCGATTTCTTTGGCGCGCTTGTCTTTTTCCACGCCATCGCGGGTAAAGACTTGCACGTCAACCACGGTACCGTACACACCGTTCGGTACGCGCAGGGAAGAGTCCTTCACGTCGGACGCCTTCTCACCGAAGATGGCGCGCAGCAGCTTCTCTTCCGGGGTCAGCTGGGTTTCGCCCTTCGGGGTCACCTTGCCGACCAGGATGTCGCCGCCCTTCACTTCGGCACCCACGTAGACGATACCGGACTCGTCCAGCTTGGACAGCGCGGCTTCACCCACGTTCGGGATGTCGGCAGTGATCTCTTCCGGACCCAGCTTGGTGTCGCGGGAGATACAGGCCAGTTCCTGGATATGGATGGTGGTCAGGCGATCTTCCTGAACCACGCGCTCGTTCACCAGGATCGAGTCTTCGAAGTTGTAACCGTTCCACGGCATGAACGCGACGCGCAGGTTCTGACCCAGCGCCAGTTCACCCAGGTCGGTGGACGGGCCGTCAGCCAGCACGTCACCGGCCATCACCGGTTCACCCAGCATCACGCAGGGGCGCTGGTTGATACAGGTGTTCTGGTTGGAACGGGTGTATTTGGTCAGGTTGTAGATGTCGATGCCGGCTTCGCCTGGCAGCAGCTCATCTTCATTGACCTTGATAACGATACGGGAGGCGTCGACGTAGTCGATCATGCCGCCACGCTTGGCCACTACGGTTACACCGGAGTCAACGGCCACGGCGCGTTCCATACCGGTACCTACCAGCGGCTTGTCAGCGCGCAGGGTCGGTACGGCCTGACGTTGCATGTTTGAACCCATCAATGCGCGGTTCGCGTCATCGTGTTCCAGGAACGGGATCAGGGCCGCTGCCACAGAGACGATCTGTTGCGGGCTCACGTCCATATACTGGATCTGGTCGGCGTTCATAAAGGTGGATTCACCCTTGTGACGGCACGGGATCAATTCATCTTTCAGACGGCCATCTTCGGTGGTCGCGGCGTTGGCCTGTGCGATCACGTACTTGCCTTCTTCAATCGCAGACAGGTAATCCACTTCGTCGGTGATCACACCGTCGATCACCTTGCGGTACGGGGTCTCGAGGAAACCGTACTCGTTGGTGCGGGAGTAGACGGACAGCGAGTTGATCAGACCGATGTTCGGACCTTCCGGAGTTTCGATAGGGCACAGACGACCGTAGTGGGTCGGGTGTACGTCTCGAACTTCGAAGCCGGCACGCTCACGGGTCAGACCGCCCGGGCCCAGCGCGGAGATACGGCGCTTGTGAGTCACTTCGGACAGCGGGTTGTTCTGGTCCATGAACTGGGACAGCTGGCTGGAACCGAAGAACTCTTTGACCGCGGCGGAGATCGGCTTGGCGTTGATCAGATCCTGCGGCATCAGGGTGTCCAGATCGCCCAGAGACAGGCGCTCCTTCACCGCACGCTCGACACGGACCAGACCGACGCGGAACTGGTTCTCGGCCATTTCACCGACGGAACGGATACGACGGTTACCCAGGTGGTCGATATCATCCACCTCGTCATTGCCGTTACGGATGTCGATCAGGCGCTTCATGACCTCGACGATATCGTCCTTGGTCAACACGCCAACGCCGGTCTCGTCTTCACGACCCAGACGGCGGTTGAACTTCATCCGACCCACGGTAGACAGGTCGTAACGCTCGGAAGAGAAGAACAGGTTCTCGAACAGCTGCTCTGCGGCTTCACGAGTGGGCGGCTCGCCCGGACGCATCATGCGATAGATCTCGACCAGGGCTTCCAGGCGGCTGGAGCTGGAGTCGATACGCAGGGTCTCGGACATGTAAGCACCGTGGTCCAGTTCGTTGGTGAACAGAACCTCGAAGTGCTTGAAGCCGGCTTGAGACAGGTTGGCAACCGCTTCCAGGCTCAAAGCCTGGTTGGCAGTCACAACCATTTCACCAGTCTGCGGATGTGCGTAGTTCTTGGCAGCAACTTTGCCAACAACATACTCTACCGGCACCTCGATCTGGGTGATGCCGTCTTTTTCCAGCTGGCGGATGTGACGGGCAGTGACGCGACGACCGGTCTCGACTACCACGGCGCCATTGGCAATGATGTCGAAGGTCGCGGTCTCGCCACGCAGGCGCTCGGGCACCAGATCCATCATCAACTTGCCATCTTTAACCTCGAAACCGATGGTCTCGAAGAAGGTGGCCAGGATTTCTTCGGAACTGAAGTCCAGGGCGCGCAGAATAATGGAGGCTGGCAGTTTACGACGACGGTCGATACGGACAAACAGGTTGTCTTTCGCATCGAACTCGAAGTCCAGCCAGGAGCCACGGTAGGGGATAACGCGAGCGTTATAGAGCACCTTACCGGATGAATGTGTTTTGCCTTTATCGTGGTCGAAGAAGACGCCCGGGCTGCGGTGCAGCTGGGAGACGATGACCCGCTCGGTACCATTGATGACAAAGGTGCCGTTTTCGGTCATGAGCGGAATTTCGCCCATGTAAACTTCTTGTTCCTTGATATCTTTGACGGTGCCGGCAGCTGCTTCACGGTCGTACAGAACCATACGAAGCTTGACACGCAGCGGCGCGGAGTAGGTCACTCCACGGATCTGGCATTCTTTTACGTCAAATACCGGCTCACCCAGGCGATAGCTGACATACTGAAGCTCAGCACTACCGGAGTAACTGGTGATCGGGAAAACGCTACGGAAGGCGGCTTCTAGGCCGTACTCACCTTCCGGGTCAGCCTCGATGAACTGCTTGAAGGAGTCCAGCTGAATGGACAACAGATAAGGCGTGTCCAGTACCTGGTCTCGCTTACCGAAGTCCTTACGTATGCGTTTTTTTTCGGTATAAGAGTAAACCATAGGGTTCCTCAGCTCGCTGATAAGTGACCCACTCTGTCCCCACGGGACAGCTCTGTCTCAACACCGTTTTGTGTTGGCCCGGACGATGAGGCGGTCCGGATTGCTGGTGCACCGAGAGTCGTGAACGGTGTGAAATACTCTCAGTCTACAGCGCAAAAAGGCTGGTGAATAAAGATTCACCAGCCTTAGCCTGTTTTATCAGGCTAATCTACATAAATGCAGATTATTTGATCTCAACAGAAGCACCGGCAGCTTCCAGCTCTTTCTTCAGAGCTTCGGCTTCGTCCTTGGACACGGCTTCTTTCAGATTGGTCGGAGCAGCTTCTACCAGGTCCTTGGCTTCTTTCAGGCCCAGACCGGTAGCGCCACGAACGGCCTTGATGACGGCAACTTTGTTGGCGCCAGCAGCAGTCAGAACTACGTCGAACTCGGTCTTCTCTTCTACTGCTTCAGCAGCAGCCGGGCCGGCCATTACGGCAGCAGCGGCAGAAACACCGAACTTCTCTTCCATAGCTTCGATCAGCTCAACAACTTCCATTACGGACATGGAAGCAACGGCTTCGATGATTTGGTCTTTAGTGATAGACATGACAAAAATTCCTGATGTTGAATAAACTCAAACAGCCTAGATAGGCGAGAATCAAGCAGCAGCTTGTTTCTGGTCGCGAACAGCAGCGATAGTACGAACCAGCTTGCCAGCAGAGGCTTCCTTCATGGTAGCCATCAACTTCGCAATTGCTTCTTCGTAGGTCGGCAGCGTGGCCAGACGATCAATTTGTGCTGCGGCGATAAACTCACCGTTAAAAGCGCCAGCCTTGATTTCGAACTTTTGGTTCGCTTTGGCAAACTCTTTGAACAGACGAGCGGCAGCGCCCGGGTGTTCGTTGGAGAAAGCAATCAAGGTAGGACCGGTAAATGCGTCGTTCAGGCACTCGTACTCGGTACCTTCTACCGCGCGACGCAGCAGGGTGTTACGCACAACGCGCATGTACACACCAGCTTCACGAGCGGTCTTACGCAGGACGGTCATCTTCTCTACAGTGACGCCGCGAGAATCGGCTACAACTGCAGAAAGAGCGCCTTTGGCAGCTTCGTTGACTTCAGCAACAATTGCCTTTTTGTCTTCGAGTCCCAATGCCATTGGCTTAACTCCTGGATTGAATCCGGGTCTATTGACCCAGTACTGACACATCCCCCCTACCTTTACAACAGAGGGGAACGATGCGGTAGCAGGATTCCAGAAGAGAAAGAATCTTTCTCGCTGGGTTTCCGGCACCGTCTACGCAGGAAACATTAAGGCTTTGCAGCCTCCTGCGGTCTTGGACGGAGGTCGAAACCCCCAACCAATCAAGGCGCAAAATTATAGATTAAATTTTGCGCCTTGTAAAACCCATCAATTAGGCCTGAGCTTCCAGAGAAGCTTGGTCTACGGCAACACCGGCACCCATGGTGGTGGAGATGCTGACTTTCTTGATGAATACACCCTTGGCGGAGGACGGCTTGGCCTTCTTCAAGGCAACCAGCAGAGCTTCCAAGTTCTCTTTCAACTGAACTTCGTTGAAGGAAACTTTGCCCAGGGTGGTGTGAATGATACCGTTCTTGTCGTTACGGTAACGAACCTGACCAGCCTTGGCGTTCTTGACGGCTTCGGCTACGTTCGGAGTTACGGTACCAACCTTCGGGTTCGGCATCAGGCCGCGCGGGCCCAGGATCTGGCCCAGTTGACCAACAACGCGCATGGCATCCGGGGATGCGATCACGACGTCGAAGTTCATCTCGCCTTTCTTGACCAGCTCAGCCAGGTCATCCATACCAACCAGTTCAGCACCGGCAGCCTTGGCGGCTTCGGCGTTGGCACCCTGGGTGAATACAGCGACACGGATGTCACGGCCAGTACCGTGCGGCAGTACAGTTGCACCACGTACGTTCTGGTCGGATTTACGAGCATCGATACCCAGGTTGACAGCAACGTCAACGCTCTCAACGAACTTGGCAGTAGCCAGTTCTTTCAGCAGGGCAATGGCTTCGTTGATGGAGTACTCTTTGGTACCGTCAACTTTTTCGCGAATAACGCGCATACGCTTGGACAGTTTAGCCATTGTCTTACTCCTCCACTACCAGGCCCATGGAACGAGCGGAACCGGCGATGCAACGTACTTTTGCATCCAGATCGGCACCAGTCATATCCGGCTCTTTGGTCTTGGCGATTTCTTGCAGCTGGGCAACAGTCACCTTACCAACCTTGTCTTTGTTCGGCTTGGCAGAACCAGACTGGATACCAGCGGCTTTCTTCAGCAGGAAGGAAGCGGGCGGAGTCTTGGTTTCGAAGGTGAAGGAACGGTCGCTGTAAACGGTGATCACGACCGGAGTCGGAGAACCTTTTTCCAGCTTTTCTGTACGGGCGTTGAACGCCTTACAGAATTCCATGATGTTCACGCCGTGCTGACCCAGAGCAGGACCAACGGGAGGGCTGGGGTTAGCACTGCCAGCCTTAACTTGCAGCTTGATATAAGCTGTGACTTTCTTAGCCATTACAAAAATACCTCAAAAATGGGTTCTAGCGCCTCGGAGACATGCTCCTGCAAACGGCTCCCCAACAAATAAAGGGGCAGCGAATTATAGAGATAATCGCTGCCCCTGACAACCGTTAAACGTACAGAGATTAATCAGCCTTTTTCAACCTGACCAAAATCCAGTTCTACCGGTGTTGAGCGGCCGAAGATTAGTACAGAGACCTTCACACGGCTCTTCTCATAGTCCACCTCTTCAACGGTACCGTTGAAGTCGGCGAACGGACCATCGGCAACCCGGACCATCTCACCCGGTTCAAACAGGGTTTTCGGACGCGGTTTGTCGTGGGCATCTTGCAGACGGTTGAGGATGGCATCAGCTTCTTTATCGGAGATCGGAGCCGGACGGTCGGAGGTACCGCCGATGAAACCCATGACGCGCGGTACATTGCGTACCAGGTGCCATGTAGTCTCATCCATCACCATCTGGACCAGGACATAGCCCGGGAAAAACTTGCGCTCACTCTTGCGCTTCTGGCCGGCACGCATCTCGACCACTTCTTCGGTCGGGACAAGCACTTCACCGAACATGTCTTCCATGCCATGCATCTTGATATGTTCACGCAGGGACTTGGCAACCCGGCCTTCATAGCCGGAAAACGCCTGCACGACATACCATCTCATACGTTGTTCACGTTGTTCAGTCATGGCTTATCCTTACACACCGGTAATCAGGTTGACCAACCAGACCAAGGCGCCGTCCAGAACGAACAGCAGCAGCCCCATCACGGCGGTCACCGCCAGCACAATCAGGGTTGTCTGAATGGCTTCCTGACGGGTTGGCCATACGACCTTGCGGACTTCCAGGCGAGACTCGCGAGCAAAAGCCAGTGTTGCTTTTCCTTTCACTGTACGCAGAGCAAGTACGCCTGCCGCTGCGATAGCGACCAATACACCCAATGCACGCAAGGCGACGTTCACATCATTAAAATGCTTACCGACCCACCAGTTTCCAGCAACTGCCGCGATCAGGATGATGAAAACCAGGCCCCAAAGCAGGGTATCCTTGCTTCCGCCCTGATCCTCAGAACTAACACTCATACAACCCACCTGTATCTGACGTAACCAAAGACACAAAAGCCCCGTACGAGACGAGGTATATGGCAGGGGCGGCAGGACTCGAACCCGCAACCATCGGTTTTGGAGACCGCTGTTCTACCAATTCGAACTACGCCCCTGCATAAGAAAGCCCCTATTATAGGGGCTTTGCTTTATTTATGTAAGCCAAGATTACGCGATAACTTTGGCTACAACACCAGCACCTACGGTACGGCCACCTTCACGGATGGCGAAACGCAAGCCGTCGTCCATCGCGATCGGAGCAATCAGGGTAACAACCATCTTGATGTTGTCGCCCGGCATGACCATCTCTACGCCTTCCGGCAGTTCGATGGTACCGGTCACGTCGGTAGTACGGAAGTAGAACTGCGGACGGTAGCCCTTGAAGAACGGGGTATGACGACCACCTTCTTCTTTGGACAGTACGTACACTTCGGATTCGAACTTGGTGTGCGGCTTGATGGTGCCCGGCTTGGCCAGTACCTGACCACGCTCTACGTCTTCACGCTTCACGCCACGCAGCAGCGCGCCAACGTTCTCACCAGCACGACCTTCGTCCAGCAGCTTGCGGAACATTTCAACGCCGGTACAGGTGGTCTTGGTGGTATCTTTGATACCAACGATTTCCACTTCTTCACCAACTTTAACGATACCACGCTCTACACGACCGGTTACTACGGTACCACGGCCAGCGATGGAGAATACGTCTTCGATCGGCATCAGGAACGGCTGGTCAATTGCA
>NZ_JAGKRG010000058.1:0-86801 GCF_017939565.1 Aeromonas sp. SrichE-2G | reverse complement strand
CTCTTCCCACTGAGCTTCGCCTTCCAGCGCTTTCAGTGCGGAACCACGTACTACCGGCAGGTCATCACCCGGGAAGTCGTACTCGGACAGCAGTTCGCGAACTTCCATCTCGACCAGTTCCAGCAGCTCTTCGTCATCGACCATGTCGCACTTGTTCATGAACACGATGATGTACGGAACGCCTACCTGGCGACCCAGCAGGATGTGCTCACGAGTCTGCGGCATCGGGCCGTCAGTCGCTGCTACTACCAGGATTGCGCCGTCCATCTGGGCAGCACCGGTGATCATGTTTTTAACGTAGTCGGCGTGACCCGGGCAATCTACGTGAGCGTAGTGGCGGGTAGCGGTGTCGTATTCTACGTGGGAGGTGTTGATGGTGATACCACGCTCACGCTCTTCCGGTGCCTTGTCGATCTGGTCGAAGGCGAAAGCTTTACCACCGAAGTGCTTGGCCAGCACGTTGGTGATGGCGGCGGTCAGGGTGGTTTTACCGTGGTCAACGTGGCCGATGGTACCCACGTTAACGTGCGGTTTATTACGCTCAAATTTTTCTTTAGACATGATCGTCCCTCTAAACTAACGCTGAGTACGCGGTGGCAAGCTAACCACAGAACAGTTTATATGATGGATTTGAATCAGGGGGAGTAGAGAGGCTGGTGCTGACAGGCTGGTTCGATTGCCGAACTCACCCTAGGGTGTGGCTTTCAGAATTACCTGAGCCATATCAGCATCTTGGAGCGGGCAGCGGGAATCGAACCCGCATCATCAGCTTGGAAGGCTGAGGTAATAGCCATTATACGATGCCCGCATTTCTCTAACCCAAAGAACTCAAACCGCAGAGAAATATGGTGGAGGGAGAAGGATTCGAACCTTCGAAGGCAGAGCCGTCAGATTTACAGTCTGATCCCTTTGGCCGCTCGGGAACCCCTCCAGTTGCACAAATGCCACAACGGTAATTCTGCTTGCACCCGTTGTTTTTGTCGCTTTTGCTGGGCAAATAGGCGACAGACATCCAAGCGTCGCGCATTTTATGGTAAGGATTTTGGGGATGCAACCATTGCGCCTTGCAAAATGTGCATTATTGCCGGGATCTATGCAAAAAAACGCTCCTTCTCGGTCACGGCCAGACAGGTCCCTTGTCGCTCCCGACCCCTTGGTGTATGGTCGCCCTGCCCAAGAAACAGTGATGACACCATGACGACAGAGCATAACCCCTATTTGCAATTCACCCGCGAACAATGGGCGTTATTGCGCGATGCGGTCCCCCTGACCCTGACCGAGCACGATCTGCAGACCCTGCGTGGGATCAACGAGAAGGTGTCATTGCAGGAGGTGGAAGAGATTTATCTCCCCCTCTCCCGCCTGCTCAATCTCTACGTCAAGGCCAAGCAGCGCCGCAGCCGGGTGCTGGAACAGTTTCTGGGCCAGTCCCGCGGCAAGGGCACCTACATCATCAGCATCGCCGGCAGCGTGGCGGGTGGAAAAAGCACCACGGCGCGGATCCTGCAGGCCCTGCTGGAGCGTTGGCCGGAACACCCCAAGGTCGAACTCATCACCACGGATGGCTTTCTCTATTCCAAGAAGGAGCTGGAGGCCCGCGGCCTGATGCGCCGAAAGGGCTTCCCGGAATCCTATGACATCCGCCATCTGGTGGAGTTTGTGGCCAATGTCCGGGCCGGCCACGAGAGGGTCGAGGCCCCCGTCTACTCCCACCTCATCTACGACATCTTGCCCGACGAGAAGAAGGTGGTGGAGCAGCCGGACATCCTGATCCTGGAAGGGCTCAACGTGCTGCAAAGCGGCATGGACTACCCGCAGGATCCCCATCGCGTCTTTGTGTCGGATTTTGTCGACTTCTCCATCTACGTGGATGCCGAGGCAGACCTGCTCAAGAGCTGGTACATAGAGCGCTTCCTCAAGTTTCGCAGCGGCGCCTTCTCCGATCCCAACTCTTATTTCCATCACTATGCCCAGCTCAGCGATGGCGAGGCGGTGGCCGTCGCCTCCGGGATCTGGCAAGAGATCAACTATGTCAACCTGGTCGAAAACATACTGCCGACCCGGGAACGTGCAAACCTGATCCTGACCAAGGGCAACCAGCACGCCATAGAGCAGATCAAGCTGCGCAAGTAGCCGCAACGCTCGATACAAAAGCAGAGGGGGCCCACTGGCCCCCTCTTCATGTCCGCTATCCCGAGCGGACAATGCTCGCTCAGTCGCCCCGGCGCAGGGAGATCTCCCCCCCCAGGTAGTACTTGATCCCCTCCTCCGTCTCCAGACGCAGGGCGCCGCGATCGTCGATCCCCCGGGCCGTTCCGCGAATAACCTGATCCCCCATCAGCAGCTTCACCGGCTGACCGGCAAAGTGATCGAGCCGGTTCCACGCCTCGACAAAACTCGTCAGCCCCGTCTGTTCGAAGGTCTGCATGGCCTGCTGCAGATGCAGCAGCACGGAGGCGGCCAGCTGGTTGCGATCCACCAATTCGGGCTGGATGTGGCGAAGCTCGGACCAGGCCTGGTCGATCTTCTCCCCCTGCTGTCGTGGCATGGCCAGGTTCAGGCCGACCCCTATCACCAGATGGCAGCTGGCCCCGGCACTGCCGCTCATCTCCACCAGGATCCCAGCCAGCTTGCGGCCCTGATAGTAGAGATCGTTGGGCCACTTCAGCTCCACTCCGGGGTAGCCGAGGGATTCCAGCGCCTCCACCACGGCGACCCCGACCGCCAGGCTCAGTCCCATGGCGGCCGCCATGCCCTGTTCCAGCCGCCAGTACATGCTCAGGATCAGCTGGCAACCGAAGGGGGAGACCCAGGGCTTGCCACGGCGCCCCCGTCCGGCGGTCTGGCATTCTGCCAGACAGCTCTCGCCGGTGCTCAGCTGGTTGACACGCTCCAGCAGATACTGGTTCGTGGAGTCGATCACCGGGAAGCAATGCACCGGTGCCATGGGAGCCTGCGCCCGCAACTGAGCCTCGTCGTAGAGCGCCATGGGCACCGCCAGACGATAGCCCTTGCCGGTCAGGCTGAACAGATCCAGGCCCAGATCCTTGAGCGCGGCCATGTGCTTGCTCACCGCCGCCCGGCTGATGCCGAGCTGCTCGCCCAGCTGTTCGCCGGAGTGAAACTGGCCGTCGCTCAGCAGGCCGATCAGGGTCTGTCTGATGGGAGTCAGGGTCATGAGAGCACCTCGTCCAGCCAGGTCTCGCCTTGTGTTCCCATGAAGCGCACCTCGTGTTCCAGCGCCACGCCGAACTTCTGTTCCACGGTGTCGCGGACATGGGCCGCCAGGGCGATCAGTTCCATGGCGCTGGCACCACCGAGGTTGACCAGCACCAGTGCCTGCTCCTGGTGGACGGCGGCGCGGCCAATGGCAAAGCCCTTGAGCCCGCACTGATCGATGAGCCACCCCGCCGCCAGCTTGGCCAGCCCTTCACCCGCCGGATAGAGCGGCATCTGGGGGTATTTCCGCTTGAGGGACTCCGCCAGTGCGGCGGGCACCACGGGATTCTTGAAGAAGCTGCCCGCGTTGCCGAGTATCGCCGGGTCTGGCAGCTTGGTCATGCGGGTGGCGCAGACGGTATCAAAGATGGCTTGCGCCGTCGGAGCCTCGCCCAGTGCGGCCAGGGGGCCATAACCGGCAACCGGTCGCCAGGCCTTGGGCAGGCGCAACCCGACCGCGGTGATGAAGTGGCTGTCCTGGTAGTCGTGCTTGAAGATGCTATCACGGTAGCCGAATTGGCAGTCGGCTGCGGCGATGCGCTCCAGCTCGCCGCTTTGCCAGTTGAATGCTTCCACGTAGGCGCAGACGCTGGCCAGCTCGACCCCGTAGGCCCCGATGTTCTGCACCGGGGCGGCACCGACGGTGCCGGGGATCAGCGCCAGGTTCTCCAATCCGTGCCATCCCTGCCGCAGGGCATGGCACACCAGCTCGTGCCAGTTCTCGCCCGCCGCCACATGCAGGAGCCAGTGCTCGCCTTCGTCATGAGCCGCGATCCCCTTCATGCCGTTGTGCACCACCAGGCCGGCAAAGTCATCACAAAACAGGATGTTGCTCCCCCCTCCCAGCACCAGGCGCGGCAAGGCGCTCAGCTCGGCGCTGGCTCGCAGCTGCACGAGGTCATCGAGCTGGGTCACCTCTGCCAGCCAGAGGCAGTGAGCCTCGAGGCCCAGGGTGTTGAGGGTCGACAAGGGGGCATGGGGGGTGAGTTTCATCTGTGTGTCCCGACAAGATCAGGGGCGCAGTTTACCCCAGATCGTGCAGGACGAAAAATCCGGGTGCGGATCGGACTCAGACTTCTCGGACTCAATCCGCTGGAGTAGAGTAACTTCTTCGACCCCCTGAGGAGGCATGAATGAACAACCAATTCGCCGTCATCGGTCTCGGCCTGTTTGGCAGTGCGCTGTGTGAAGAGTTGCAGCGGCAGGATGCCGAAGTGCTGGCCATCGACATCGATGAGAGCAAGACCCGCCAGATCGCCACCCTGTGCAACCATGTCATCGTCGCCGATGCCACCGACGAGGCCACAGTCGCCGAACTCGGGCTGGCCAGCTTCGACATCGTCTTCGTCGCCATCGGCGACAACCTCGAGACCAGCATCCTCACCACCCTCGTGCTCAAAGAGGCCGGCGTGAAGAAGGTGTGGGTCAAGGCGCGCGACAAGTTTCACGCCAAGATCCTGCAGAAGGTGGGTGCCGACAAGGTGATCAACCCCGAGTGGGACATGGGGCGCCGGGTAGCCCAGAGCATGCTGGACAACCGCCTGTTCGACTATCTGGAGCTGGGCCACGACATGGTGCTGACCGAGTTCGTGATCGGTCTGCAACAGAACGCCCGCACTCTGGCCGATCTGCACCTGCTGCAGCAGAGCGACTTCCAGCTACTGGCCATCAAACGCGGTGAGGTGCTGCACAACGTGCTGACCGGCAAGATGGAGCTGCAGCTCGGTGACATCCTGATCCTGGCCGGCAACAAGCACGCCATCGATCACTGGCTCGACACCCTATGATCAACTGGCGCAGCAACTACACCTTCACCCTCTATCGGGAGGACAACTCCCGCTGGAGTGAAGCCAGGCTGATCCTCGGCAGCTTCCTCATCATCCTGCTGGTCGGCACCCTGTTTCTGGTTCAACCCTCCAGCCACAAGGGCGAGGTCACCTTCATCAACGCCCTGTTTACCGCCACCTCTGCCATCAGCGTGACCGGTCTCGGGGTGGTGGATACAGGTACGGCCTTCACGCTGCAGGGACAGATCATCCTGCTCATCCTGATGGAGATAGGCGGGCTGGGCCAGATGACCATGACCCTGCTGCTCATCGCCATGTTCAGCAAACGGGTCGGCCTGCGCCAGCAGGTACTGGCCAAGGAGGCGCTGGGGCAGGAAGGATCGGTCAACATCGTCCAGCTGGTGAAGCGCATCGTCCTGTTTGCCCTGATTGCCCAGCTGATCGGCACCGCCATCATGGCCATTCGCTGGGTACCCGAAATGGGGTGGTCCCACGGCCTCTACGTCAGCTTTTTCCATGCGGTATCCGCCTTCAACAACGCCGGTTTCTCGCTGTTTGCCAACAATCTCATGGACTATAGAGATGACCCCATCATCAGCCTGACCATTCCGGCCCTGCTCATCCTCGGCGGCGTCGGCTTCACCGTCATCGTCGATCTGGTGCGTCACCGTCGCTGGCGCAAGCTGAAACTGCACAGCAAGCTGATGCTGGTAATGACCCCTGCACTGCTGCTGCTGGGCACCCTGATGTTCTGGTTGCTGGAGCACAACAATCCCGGCACCTTCGGCAACGCCGACCTGGGCGGTCAACTACTGGCCGCCTTCTTCCAGTCTGCGACCGCCCGTACCGCAGGATTCAATACCATAGACATCGGCCAGATGGTGCCGGCCTCACTGCTGTTCATGATGATGCTGATGTTCATCGGGGCCGGGGCGACATCGACGGGGGGCGGTATCAAGGTGACAACCTTCGCCGTGGTGCTGCTGGCGACCCGGGCCTTCCTGACCAAACGACCCCATGTCACCGCCTATGGCCGCACACTCTCCCCCCAGATAGTGACCCGATCACTGGCCATCATCATCGTCAGCACCATGGTGCTGATGCTGGCGATGTTCCTGCTGATGCTCACCGAGTCACACTCTTTCGACAAGATCATGTTCGAGACCGTCTCGGCCTTTGCCACCGTCGGCCTCTCGACCGGCATCACTGGCTCCCTGAGCGAACCGGGCAAGCTGATCCTGGTGCTGGTGATGATCTGCGGCCGTCTCGGCCCGCTGACCCTGGCCATCATGCTCTCCAGACCGAGCGAGACCCGGATCCGCTATCCGGAAGAGAGCGTCTACACGGGGTGATCCTTTGCATGCAAGCGAATGAAGAGAGGGGCCCCTGGCCCCTCTCTTGCGTTCAACGCTTGTCAGCTCAGGCGGCCTTGCTCCCGCTCGAGCGCTTGCCCGTGCTCTTGCGGCCACCCCCACCTGCGCTGGCGGGGGCCGCGCTCTTGCGTCGGGTGAAGCGTCGCTTGGCCGCCCCCGGCGCCGTCTTTGGCAGGGCATTGAAGCTGGCGCCGGAATCCTGCCTGGCCCCCTCCACCAGCCCGTGCAGCTGTTCGGTCAGGGGCCCCATGAATTGCTGGTAGCTGCCGTGGCGCTCGGCGATCTGGCCGAGGCTCTGCTCCCACAGCGCCGTCATGTCCGGCGTAGTGGCGCTGGCAGGCAACACCTGAACCAGGGCTCGTCCGGTGGACGTCGCCTTGATGCTCTTGCCCTGACGCACCAGGAAGCGGCGCTTGAACAGCAGATCGATGATCCCGGCCCGGGTCGCCTCGGTGCCGAGGCCGTCGGTCTCCCGCAGGGTCTTGCGGATCTCGGGATCCTGCACGTAGCGGGCGATGCCGGTCATGGCCGCCAGCAGGGTGGCGTCGGTGAATGGCTTGGGCGGCTGGGTCATCTTCTCCAGCAACTCCCCCCGCTCGCAAAGCAGTTGCTCCCCCTTCTTCAGGGCGGGCAGAGTGCCGGCTTTCTCTTCATCGTCATCTTCCTCCACCCCGAGCAAGGCCTTCCAGCCCGCCTTGAGGATGCGGCGCGCCTTGGCCTGGAACAGGCCGCCGGCAAGGCGCAGCAGCACCTTGCTGTCGTTGTACTCGAACGGCGGATAGAACTGCAGCAGATACTGGCGGGCGATGAGGCCATAGAGTTTGGCCTCGTCGGCCCCCAGGCTCCCCTCGTTGCCGCGCTTCTCGGTGGGGATGATGGCGTGGTGGGCATCCACCTTGCCGTCGTTCCACGCCTTGCTGCGGATCCTGCCGTCCGCCTCGTTCACCGCCCTGGCCAGCGCCGGGGCCGTGGCGGCGATCGCCTCCCGCACCTGGGGCGCCAGGTTGAAGTGTTCGCTCGGCAGATGGCGACTGTCCGATCTGGGATAGGTGATGAGCTTGTGGCGCTCGTAGAGGCTCTGGCAGACATCCAGCACCCGCTTGGCATCCATGCCGAAACGCTTGGCCGCATCGATCTGCAGGCTGGAGAGGTTGTAGGGCAGCGGCGCCGCCTGCTTGCGGGCCTGCTCCTCCACCTCCTCTACCTGCGCGGACTGCCCCTGGATGCGCTCCACCACCTTGGCGGCCAGCGCCCGGTTGAGCACCCGCCCCTCCTCGTCCTGCCACGGCAAGCAAGCCTCGGAGGGCAGCCACTTGGCGCTGAAACGCTCGTTGTTGTCTGTCACCAAGTGGGCCAGCACCTCGTAGAAGGGCTTGGGGACGAAAGCCTCAATCTCGAGATCCCGTCGCACCACCAGCCCGAGCAAAGGGGTCTGCACCCGACCGACCGAGAGCAGCTCGCTGCAGCCCCCCTTGCGGCCCAGCAGGGTATAGGCGCGGGTCATGTTGATGCCATAGAGCCAGTCTGCCCGGCTGCGGGCCAGGGCCGACACCGCCAGGGGCACGAACTCCTTGTTGTCCCTGAGCTTGTCGAGGGCACGGCGCACCGCCGGCGGGTTGAGGTCGCTGATGAGGCAGCGCTGCACCGGTTTGGTTTTGGGGTAGCCGAGGAAGTCGATCACCTCGTCCACCAGCAGCTGCCCCTCCCTGTCCGGGTCACCGGCGTTGACCACGCAGTCGGCCTGCTTGATGAGACGCTTGATGACGGCGAGCTGGGCCTTGGTCTTGGTCTTGGCCACCAGCTGCCACTGGCTCGGCACTATAGGGAGGTGATCCATCCGCCACTGTTTGAAGGCGGCGTCATAGGCATCGGGCTCTGCCTGCTCCAGCAGGTGGCCGATGCACCAGGTCACCACATCCCCCTGGGCCGTCTCGATGAACCCTTCCCCCTTCTTGTGGGGCTTGGGCAAGACGTCGGCGATGGCGCGGCCAAGGCTGGGTTTCTCGGCGATAAAGAGTCGCATGACAGACACACCTGGATACTGTATATGCGAACAGTATACATCTCTCGCCACACAAAGCCCAAGCCCGGGCTGACCAGCCGATCCTGCAGGCGGAGGCTCCATCCTTTGCGACGTCCCTCCCCGTGCGCAGGCAAAGATCGGCTTATATACGGAAAACTATAGAAATATAAAACTTTCGAACAAAAAAAAGTTTTCACTCGAAATTAAAGTCATGACCAAGGTCAACCCCGTGAATCCCAAGACTACTACTATATTGGTATTACCCGATTCGAAGGACACTGTCGCCATGCTTGGAAAAATGCTGAGAAAGACCTGGTTCTGGCTCCTGCTGCTCGGAGCCCTGCTGGGGGTTGCCGCACTGGGGGTCACCGTCACCGTGCTGCACAAGACCAGCTCCACCGAGTTCTGCGTCTCCTGCCACACCATGCAGACCCCGCTCGCCGAGTATCAGGGCAGCGTCCACTTCCAGAACGCGAAGGGCATCCGTGCGGAGTGCGCCGATTGCCACATCCCCAATGATCCCGCCTCCTACCTCTGGACCAAGATCCGCGCCGTGAAGGACATCTATCACGAGGCGATCGGCACCCTCGACACCCCTGAAAAATACGAGGCCCACAAGCTGCGCATGGCGCAGTCGGTGTGGGATCAGCTCAAGGCCAACGACTCCGCCACCTGCCGCAGCTGTCACAGCTACGCCGCCATGGACATCCTGGCCCAGCGCCCCAACGCCCGCGCCGAGCACCCGGTCGCCATCAAGGAGGGACAGACCTGTATCGACTGCCACCGCGGCGTCGCCCACATCATGCCCGACATGAGCGAGCTGGCCGCCGCCGGTGCCAGCGAACTGGCCGCGGCTGCCGCCCAGACGCCCACCTCGGTCACCACCCGCTACGCCATCGCCACCACCCCGCTCTATCTGGATGCCAAGGCCACCACGGATGAAGGCACCCTGATGCCCTCCACCCAGGTCGCCATCCTGGCCAGCGACAACGGCCGCGCCCAGGTGCGCATCGACGGCTGGCAGCAGGACGGGGTGAGCGAGGTGTTCTACGCCGCTCCCGGCAAACGGATCCTGAGCGTGCTGGTCGGCGAGGCCGCCAGAAAGGCCCTAGTGACCGGCAAGAGCGAGACCGACAGCGCCACCAACCTCACCTGGCATCAGGTCAGCCTGACCGCCTGGGTCGACCAGCGCCAGCTCATCGGCGATCAGGGCAAACTGTGGCAATACGCCTCCACCCTGATGTCCAACAACTGCACCGGCTGCCACGGTCTCACCGCGCTCGACCACTTCAATGCCAACCAGTGGATCGGCGTCATCAAGGGGATGGAGTCCCGTACCTCCCTCACCCCGGAGCAGGCTCGCATGCTCACCCAATACGTGCAGAAACACGCCAGTGACATGAGCGCGGCCCACTAAGGCCGGAACAGAGGATTTCTCCATGACTTTTTTCAATGACCAACAGACCAACCTCTCCCGCCGCAGCCTGCTCAAGGGCCTGGGGGCCTGCGCCGCCCTGCCCCTGCTCGGCACCCTGTTCCCGAAACACGCCCTGGCCCAGGCCATCAGCACGGCCCTCGAACAGTTCCCCACCCTGGTGCCCGCCCAGAAGGGCATACTGACCGGTGCCCACTGGGGAGCGTTCGAGGCCATCGTCGCCGATGGTCGCATGGTACGCGTCCAGCCGGTGGCGGACGATCCGGCGCCGAACGATCTCATCGACATGGCGCCGTTCCAGGTGCACGCCAAAAATCGCATCAAGTACCCCATGGTACGCAAGAGCTGGCTGGAACACGGCCCGGGCGCCAAGCCCGAGCTGCGCGGTGCCGACCAGTGGGTACGGGTGAGCTGGGACAAGGCCATCGAACTGGTGGCCGGCGAGATCCAGCGGGTCCAGAGCGACTTCGGTCCCCAGGCCATCCACGCCGGTTCCTACGGCTGGAAGAGTGTCGGCATGTTCCACAACAGCCGCACCCTGCTGCACCGCCTGATGAACCTGGCTGGCGGCTTCACCGGCTATGCGGGTGACTACTCCACCGGCGCCGCCCAGGTGATCATGTCCCACGTGATGGGCTCCATCGAGGTGTATGAGCAGCAGACCGCCTGGCCCAACGTGGTGGAGCACGCCGAGCTGGTGGTGCTCTGGGGGGTCAACGCCCAGGTCACCCTGAAGAACAGCTGGAACATGCCGGATCACGAGGGGCAGGCCGGCTTCAAGGCGCTGAAAGAGAAGGGCACCCGGGTCATCAGCATCGATCCCGTCTACAACGAGACAGCCAAGCAGGCCAACGCCGAGTGGATTGCCCCGAACGCCTACACCGACGTGGCCATGATGCTGGGGGTGGCCCACACCCTGTATAGCGAGAAGAAGCACGATCAGGCCTTCCTCGATCGCTACACCACGGGGTTCGACACCTTCCTCGCCTACCTGCTCGGCAAGGACGACGGCGAGCCGAAGAGCGCCGAGTGGGCGGCCGCCATCTGCGGCGTCGAGGCCAAGGTGATCCGCCAGCTCGCCCTCGACATGGCATCCAGGCGCACCATGATCATGGCGGGCTGGGGCATGCAGCGGCAGCACCACGGCGAGCAGCCGAACTGGATGCTGATCACCCTGGCGGCCATGCTGGGCCAGATCGGCCTGCCTGGCGGGGGCTACGGCTTCAGCTATCACTACTCCTCCGGTGGCAGCCCCACCGCCAAGGGGGGCATACTGGCCGGTATCTCCGCCGGCAACGCGCCGAAGAACAGCCCGGCCCCCATCCCGGTGGCCCGCATCGCCGACTGCCTGGCCAACCCGGGCAAGACCATCGACTTCAACGGCCGCAAGGTGACCTACCCGGAGGTCAAGCTGGTGTACGTGGCGGGCGGCAACCCCTTCCACCACCACCAGGACACCAACAACCTGCTACAGGCCTGGCGCAGGCCGCAGACCGTGATCGTCCACGAGCCCTACTGGACCGCCACCGCCAAGCACGCCGACATAGTGCTGCCGGTGACCACCAGCTACGAGCGCAACGATCTGGAGATGGGGGGCGACTACTCCCAGCGCTATGTCTTCCCGATGCACCAGTGCGTACCGCCCCAGTTTGAAGCGCGCAACGACTTTGACATTTTCAGCGCCGTGGCCGCCAAGCTGGGGCTGCAGGAGCAGTACACCGAGGGCAAGGACGAGATGCTGTGGCTCAAGCAGATGTACGACGGCATGGCCGCCCAGGCACGCGGTGCCCGGGTGGCACTGCCGCCGTTCAGCATGTTCTGGGAATCCAACAACTATGTGCGCTTCCCGGTGCCGGAGGCGAACCGCCAGTGGATCCGTCACGCCGATTTTCGCGAGAACCCGCTGCTGAACCCCCTCGGCACCCCGTCCGGCAAGATAGAGATCTTCTCCAAGACGGTGGCGAGCATGGGCTATGCCGACTGCGCCGGCCACCCCAGGTGGTATGAACCCAGGGAGTGGGTGAAGAGCGAAGTGGCGGCGCGCTATCCCCTGTCGCTCAACACCTCCCACCCGACCCAACGGCTGCACTCCCAGCTCGACAACACCCCGCTGCGGGACAAGTTCGCGGTGGCCGACCGGGAGGCCATCCTGATCCACCCGGCCGATGCCAAGGCGCGCGGCATCCAGGATGGCGATCTGGTGCGCGCCTTCAACGAGCGCGGCCAGATACTGGTAGGGGCCCGGATCTCCGAGGATATCCGCCCCGGGGTGGTGCGGATCTGCGAGGGAGCCTGGTTCGACCCGGCCAAGCCGGGGGAGGCGGGGAGCCTGTGCAAGAACGGCAACGTCAACTGCCTCACCTTCGATGAAGGCTCCTCCAGCCTGGCCCAGGGCAACTGCGGCCACATGGCCCAATTGCAGATAGAGAAGTACAGCGGCCCCGTGCCGGCCAACACCGCCCACGAGGTGCCCGCCAACGCCTGATGTTGGCTGGCAGGCCAACAAAAACGGCGCCATCAAGGCGCCGTTTTCTTATTCAAATGACCTAGAAGGGCCTTCGAAGTCCCCTTCGACCCTGTGCTCTTCCGCACACTCGACCCAGGTTGTGGCCAGAGCGCAGACGAGGCGACTCAGAAGTCACCCTCAACCATGTACTCTTCCGCACACTCCACCAGCTGGGGCCAGAGATCTTCCGGCACCCAGGCCTCGGGGTCGTCCTCGTCCCCGTCATACTGGGTCCAGAAGAAGGCCCGCAACCCGCTCGCGAAGTCGTCGCTGATCTCCGCCAGCTCGGAGAGCGGCCCCAGCCAGGCGATGCGACGCAGGCCGGAGGCGAGGTCGTTGATGGCGTCCATCAGGCTGCGGTCGTCCAGGCTCTGCTCCACCAGCAGGGTGAAGCGCTCGCGGGCGCTTTCGGTCTGGTCTTCGTCCAGCTCGCCCACATCGGCCAGCAGATCGACGAAATCCTCCAGCAGGAACTGGATCAGGGCGTCCCTGTCCTCAAACCACTGGATCTGGGCTCCCTTGGTCCCCAGCACGGAGGCATCGAACGAATCGTCGAGATGACACAGTGCCCACGGATCGTCACTCATTGCTACCCTTCCTCAACCTTGAAACAAAGTGCCTTATCTTATGCCGGGCGCCCCCCCCTTGCCAGCGCGGGCGAAACAGGGCGCCAACGATGCCTAGCTCTCGATCCTGGCCACCTTGGGCAGGGAGAGCGAAGCGGCCAGACCGCCGAGCTCCGCCCGCCCCATGATGAGGCTGCCACGATAGGCTTCCGCCAGATCCGAGACGATGTTGAGGCCGAGGCCGGAGCCCGGCACTTTCTCGTCGAGGCGCACCCCCCGTAGCACCGCCTTGGCGATCTGATCCTCGCTCATGCCGGGACCGTCATCCTCGATGCGCAGGGTGATCCAGCCCCCCAGCTCGGCGCTGGAGATACGCAGCCGGCCGGCGGACCACTTGAAGGCGTTCTCCAGCAGGTTGCCCACCATCTCGTCGAAGTCCTGCTCCTCCACCCCGACCGCCAGATTGGCCGGCACCTGCAGATCCACCTCCCTGCCCGGATAGAGGCGGGAGAAGGCGCGGCAGATGTACTCCACCCGCGCCCGCACCGGGGTCGACACCCCGAGGATCTTGGCGGCGCCGGTCACCCTCGCCTTGCCGAGGTGGTAGTCGATGTGGCGCTGGATCTGATCGAGCTGCTCGCCGAGGGCGGCCTGATCCTCCGGCGGCAGCTGGGCCACCTGGTTGCGCATGATGCTGAGCGGCGTCTTGAGGGCGTGGGCCAGGTTGCCAGTGTGGGAGCGGGCCCGCTGCAACAGCTCGCCGTAGTGGTGCAGCAGCCGGTTGATGTCCTCCACCAGCGGCTGGATCTCCAGCGGATAGCGCAGCCTGAACCCCTCCTGATGGCCCTGATGGACCCGGCTCAGCTCGCGGCGAAGCAGGTGGAGCGGGCGCAGGCCGTAGACGATCTGGAACATGAAGCCGAGCACAAGGCCCGTGGCCGCGAAGCCGAGGCCGAGGAAGAGGCTGATCCGGGTCTTCTTCAGGGTCTGGGTCAAAGCGCTGCTGTCCTTGGCCATCACCAGGGTGAAGACCCTATCCGAACCCGGCAACAACACGGTGCGGGTCATGATCAGCAGGGGCTCCTTGTTGGGCCCCTTGCCGACGAAAAGATCCGGATCGCCGAAGGCCGACTTCAGGCCGTGGGCGCTCAGGTGGGCATCCCACAGGGAACGGGAGCGGCTCACCACCGTCTCGCCCAGCTCCAGCTGCCAGTAGTAGCCGGAATAGGGCTGACGATACCGGGGGTCGGCCATGGGTTCGGTCACGACAGGCATGCCATCCGGCTGGATCTCGAGGCGGGAGAGCAGATCGTAGAGCTGCAGGCGAAGGCCGTCAGCCTCCGCCTCCTGCCAGTAGTTGCGCATCATGGTCTGCAGGCTGAAACCGGTGGCAAACAGGAAGAGGCCGCACCAGACCAGGGCGATGGCTACCAGCCGTCCCCGCAGGGTTCGCACCAGCCTCATTCAGCCCACCATGACGTCTCGTACCTCAGCGTCATTCGTTGATCCGGTAACCGAGCCCGCGCACCGTCTCGATCAGATCGGCATGGGTCTTCTTGCGGATCCGGCCGATGAACACCTCCACCGTGTTGGAGTCGCGATCGAAATCCTGGGCATAGATGTGGTCGATGAGCTCGCTGCGGGACACCACCTTGCCCCTGTGCTGCATCAGGTAACCCAGCACCCGGAATTCGTGCGCGGTGAGCTTGATGGGGGTACCTTCGTACCAGACCTGGGAGGCCGCCATGTCGAGACGCACCCCGCCGATCTCGAGGATGGAGCTGGCGTTGCCCGCGGCCCGCCGCACCAGGGCCTGCACCCGGGCGACCAGCTCGGCGACCTGGAACGGCTTGGTGAGGTAGTCGTCGGCCCCGGCGTTCAATCCCTCGATCTTCTCATGCAGCTGGCCGCGGGCGGTCAGCACCAGCACAGGGGTGTCGATCCCCTTGCTGCGCCACTCCTTCAGCACGCTCAGGCCGTCGCGCCCCGGCAGGCCGAGATCCAGGATGATGGCGTCATAGGGTTCGGTCTCGCCGAGAAAGCCCGCCTCGTTGCCGTCGTGGCAGAGGTCGGTCACGAAACCAGACAGGCGCAACTGTTCAGCCAGCTGGTTCGCCAGGATCTTTTCATCTTCAACTATCAGAATTCGCATAAATGGATATCCAAAGCAGAATTGCGCCTCTCTCGGCAGCGGTTGGAGGCGAGGCACCAGGGTGGTGGGGCAGCCGGGATCACTCCTCGTCCGGAGGCGGGCGCGGCTCGAACAGGCGCTCCAGATGGTGTCCCTTGAGCCACACCATCTCCAGGTTGTCGGCCCGATAGCCCACCTTGATGACGCTGTTTTCCTCGTCGATGAGCCTGAGCTCGTACAGCCAGACCCCGTCTTCCTCCCCCAGGTCGACGCGCAGCACGCGCACCGGCAGGCGGGACGCCACCTCCATCAGCTCATGAAAAGGCCGTATCCGCCCCTCGCTCACTGCCTGTTGCAGCAAGGCCTCGTTCGGCTGGGCCGCCTGCACCAGCATCGGCAGCAGCAATCCAAGCAGGGGCAGCGCGCTATTCATGGGTGATTCATCTCTCAAAACCTAACATAATGCCGTTTATAGTGTGCCTGCCATGAATCCGGAATGAATATGATCCCACGCAGTATCCTGCTGATCTTGTGTCTCTTTTCCACCGTTGGCTGGGCGGCCCAGAGCCGTCTCGACATGGCCGGACTGGTCAAGCTGTTGCTGGCTCAAGGGTACCACGACATTCGGGAAGTGGAGCTGGAAGACGACAAATTCGAGGTGGACACCCTGAATGCCGACAACCAGCGGGTCCAGCTGGAGGTCGACGCCTACAGCGGGGAGATCACCAAAAAAGAGGCCAGATAGGCCTCTTCTGCTATGGGGGCGACGGCTGCTACACGGCGCCCTGCGTCCCCTTCAGTGACTGGCGCTGGCGCCAGGGGCGCAGCAACTTGTCCCGGCGCGGCCACAGCAGAGCACAGGCCAGCATCAGATAGATGAGGGGCTCCAGCCAGCCGCTCTTGACCGACCACCAGTAGTGCACCGGCACCAGCAGGGCCACCGCATAGATCCAGTTGTGCAGTCTCTGCCAGGCCGGCCCCATGGCCCGCAACAGGGCCGGGATCGAGGTGATGCTCAGGGCCAGCAATAGCAGCAGGGCCAGCGCCCCCAGCACGATATAGCTGCGCTTTACCAGTTCCCCCCCGATGAGCCCCCAGTCGAACTGCAGATCCAGCCCCAACCAGACCATAAAGTGCAAACAGGCCCAGGCTGCGCACCAGAGCCCGAGGGGGCGGCGCAGCTTGACGAGCTGACCCTGGCGCCAACGCTTGGCGAGCGGCGAGACCAGCAGGGTCAGCAGCAGCAAGTGCAGGGCGCCCTTGCCGAGGTAGTGGGTCAGCCCCTGTACCGGATCCCCCCCCAGCAGACCCGCCGGTACCGCATAGCCGAGCCAGAGCAAAAAGCCCAGCGAGGCCAGATGTACCAGGGCACGCAGCAGGGTGATGTGGCGCGCCGTCAGTCGCAATGTCATGTCAGCTCCTCCGCCTCAATACCATCTGCGCAGATCCATCCCCTGATAGAGGGAGGCCACCTCGTCGCCGTAGCCGTTGAACATCAGGGTCGGCTGACGCTTGGCCCCGAAGATGCCCCCCTCGCCGATGAAGCGCTCGCTGGCCTGGCTCCAGCGCGGGTGATCCACCTCGGGGTTCACGTTGGCATAGAAACCATATTCGTTCGGCGCCAGCAGGTTCCAGGTGGTGGGGGGCATCTCCTCCACCAGGCGGATGGAGACGATGCTCTTGATGCTCTTGAAGCCGTACTTCCAGGGCACCACCAATCGGATGGGCGCCCCGTTCTGCGCCGGCAGCGCCTTGCCGTAGAGCCCCATCGCGAGGAAGGAGAGGGGGTGCATGGCCTCGTCGAGGCGCAGACCCTCCACATAGGGATAATCGATGCCGCCGCCGAGGGAGCGGGAGGCCTGCCCCGGCAGCTGCTCGGGATCATAGAGGGTCTCGAAGGCCACGAACTTGGCGCGACTGGTAGGCTCGGCCCGGCGGATCAGATCCGCCAGCGGTATGCCGCTCCAGGGCAGCACCATGGACCAGGCCTCCACGCAGCGCAACCGGTAGATCCGCTCCTCCAGCGTGGTCTTGTTGATGAGATCCCACACATCCAGGGTAAAGGGCTTGGCCACCTCCCCTCCCACCTTCAGAGTCCAGGGCTCGGGCTTGAGGTAGTGGGCGTTGCGAGCGGGATCCCCCTTGTCGGTGCCGAGCTCATAGAAGTTGTTGTGGGTGGTGGCCTTCTCCTCCGGGGTGAGGATCAGCCCCTCTGGCCGGGCGGCGGCGCGGATGTCGAGCGGCCTGGCCGGGGTGGCGGGCATGTCCGGTTTCGAGCCGAAGAGATCCAGCAGACTTGCCTTGGCCGGGAAGGCCAGAGTTGCGGCGGCACCCAATCCCAGTCCCTTGAGGATGAGGCGACGATCCTGATAGACGGCTTCCGGCGTGACATCCTGTTCGGTGGGGTGATGAGAAGTACGGCGCTTGATCAACATGAAAAACTCCCGGGACGATGAGGCTGACAACCATAAGACCCGCCCCGGCCGAGTTTTATTTCACACAACATTACATGAGTTGATAAAGGGGCAGTGCCTTGGCCATGGTACCGGCCAGGAAGAGCACTACGAACACCAGCAGAGGAACGATCACGTTTGGCACCATCAGACTCACTCCATGAGCAGGACAGGGCCTCTAACTATGGTTCAAGGATTGCGGCGTCTCCAATGAATTTTTTTCGCGAGCGCAAGCGTATTCCCGGGTTGAAAAGAGTGACCGGGATCACACACAATTCCGCCCCCGCTTGCCGCCTCTCTGCCGCAGAGTAGGCTGCCTCCTTTTCCGGATTCAACCACTGAGAGTCACGCCATGAGCCCATTGATCGCCATCGCCATCACGACCGGGATCCTCTCCGCCGTCTGGGGCGGACTGGCCGCCGCCCTCGGCCTCATCACCTGGGTCGGTTTTCTCGGCTGCACCAGCTACTTCGCCTCGAGCGGCGGTTACAAGGCGCTGCTGCAGACCCTGCTGTGCAACGCCACCGGCATGCTGTGGGCACTCTTGCTGATCCACGGGGAGTCCTGGTGGGGCGCCGGCATGGCCGGCTATCTGATGACGGGGGTGGTCGCGACCCTGATGTGCGTGCAGGCGAAACAGCAGTGGCTCTCCTACATTCCCGGCACCTTCGCCGGTTGCTGCGCCACCTTCGGGGCGGCCGGCGAGTGGCGCCTCATTCTGCCTTCCCTGGTGATCGGTGCCCTGTTCGGCTACCTGATGAAGGCAAGCGGCCTCTGGCTCTCCCATAAAACCCAGAAGGCCCAGCCCGAGGTCGGCGTCACCGACCCGGCCTGAGCCTGCCAAGGTGACCGGTTCGGTCTGAAACAAGAGGGGCGGTCCGCCATCGACGGGCCGCCCCTCTGTCATTTATCCCTTCGACTTGAAGTTTGCTGCCTCGATACCGTGTCGATTCAATAGCTTGTAGAAGTCGGTGCGGTTTCTTCCCGCCATGTTGGCCGCCAGGGTCACGTTCCCCTCCGTGGTGCGCAGCAGGCGGATCAGATACTCCTTCTCGAACTCCGCCCGCGCCTCGTTGAACGAGGGAATGCCGCCACCGCCGCCACTCAGGGCGGATTCCACCATGGCGGCCCCAATCACCGGGCTGCAGCAGAGACTGGCGAGCTGTTCCACCACCCCGTAGAGCTGGCGTACGTTGCCGGGCCAGGCCGCCGCCGCCAGCATGGCCAGCGCTTCCGGCGAGAAGCCGAGGGCGGCGCAGTTGTCGTGGCGACTGCGATAGTCGTCCAGCGCCTGGCGCGCCAGCAGCGGGATGTCCTCGCTGCGGGCACTGAGAGGAGGCAGGGTGATGTTGGCCACGTTGAGGCGGTAGAAGAGATCCTCCCGAAAACGTCCCTCCTCCATGGCCGCCACCAGATCCTGATGACTGGAGCTGATGACCCGCACCTCGGGTGTGCCCTGGCCATATTCCGACAACACCTGCAGCAACTTGGCCTGCAGCGACTCCGACAGATCCCCGATTTCGTCGAGGAAGAGGGTACCGCCCCTGGCCTCGGCAAACAGGCCGGACTGGCCGTCCTCACCGAACAGTTGCAGGTCCAGCGCCCCCCAGGGCAGGGCGGCGCAGTTGATGGTATGGAGCGGCTTGTCGCGGCGGTGGCTGGCCTGATGCAGCGCCTGGGTCATGACCCCCTTGCCGGCGCCGGAAGGCCCCAGGATCAGAACGGGCACGTCCATGGTGGCGATGCTGCTCGCCTGGATAAGCAGCTGCTCCATCTGCGGGTTGCGTGTCTGGATGAGGGACTGCCACTCGTGCTGCTGCTTGGGTCGGGTCAGGCTCAGGGCGTGCTCTATGGTGACCAGCAACTCATCCTTGTCGATGGGCTTGGTGAGGAAGCTGAACACCCCTGAGCGGGTCGCCTGGATGGCATCGGGAATGGTGCCGTGGGCGGTCATGATGATGACCGGCATGCCGAGCCACTGGGACTGGATCCGCTCGAAGAGCGCCAGTCCGTCCATGCCCCCCATCCGCAGATCGCTCAGCACCAGGTCGGCCCGCTGCTGCCGCAGCCTGTCCAGGGCCCCTTCGGCACTGTCTGCGGTATCCACCTCATAGCCCTGGCTGCGCAGGCGCATGCTCATCAGCTTGAGCAGACTGGCATCGTCGTCCACCAGCAGAATGCGGCTCATGCTCTCACTCCCTCTGCGTGAAGAGCCGGGGGGATGACCCCGGCACAGGACCGGCGTGTCATGGCTGGCCCCCTCCATTGAGCTTACGCTCGTTGAGCTGCTCGTCGATGGCGGAAAGCTGTTCTATCTGGCGGCGCAGACGCTGCACCTCCTGGCTCTGGTCATCGCGACGACTGTCGCGCACCAGCAGCTCCTCGCCGAGGGCTATCCAGCTACGCAGGAAGGCCTGGGCATCCAGGCCGAGTTCGGGCAGGAGGGACTTGAGCTTGTCGAGTCCCGCCCGGCGGCTGGCCACCGACTCGGACGGATGGGTGTTGACCATGGCCAGGCTGACCCGGCTCTCGAGATCGGTGGCACCGGTCAGGCGCTGGCGCTCCTGCATCCGCTGCTGGGGATGACTGGCCAGCAGCCAGTCCGAGTACTGCAGGCGTACCTGCATCTCCTTGTTGGCAAACTCCATCCGCCTGGCGACCGCCTCCTGGGAGGGCTCGGTGAGGCTGCGGGATGGGAGCAGGGAGCAGCCCGCGAGCAGGCTCATCATCAACACGGGAACAACAAATCGTTTCATCTTGAATGTCACTTAGGATCCAAGGGGGAAAACAGGCATCCGCCCGTTCGTCTCAATAGTCAGTTGCAATGGACCGCCCCGGTATGAAGGGCAGTCGTCGGCACGGCTGATCCCGTCATGCCGCACCTTGTTTCAAATCCAGCCGGAAGCAGACATCTGCCTGCTCATCCTCGATCAGCCTGAGCTCGCCACCCAGACTCATCGCCGACTCACGGGCGATGGAGAGGCCCATCCCGGACCCCTTCAACAATCCCTGTCGTACTATGCTGCCCTGCTCAAAAGGCTCGAAGATCCGCTCCCGTTCATCCAGCGGGATGACGGGCCCCTCGTTGGCCACCTCCAGCCAGCCCCCATTGTCGCTCTGGCCGGCCCGGATCCAGATCTGCCCCCCCTTGGCGCCGTAGCTGACCGCGTTGGAGAACAGGTTGTCGAGGATGAGCCGCAGGCGATAGGGCTCGGCCTGCAGACTGATGGGGTCGGGCGGCAAGTGTACACTGATTTGCTTGGATTCCAGCGCCAACCGGTACTCTTCGGACAGATCGGACAGCAGAGGGGCCAGAGGCACCGCCGTCAGGCTGAACACCTCCTGCTGGCTCAGGCGATTGAAGTCGAGCAGGCGTTCGATCAGTGTCTGCAGCCGGCGGCTGTTCTCCTCCAGCATCTGGCAGATCTCCTGCTGATCCCCGTTGAGGGGCCCCACCAGCTGTTCGGAGAGCAGATCCGCCCCCTCCCGCAGCACCGCCAGCGGGGTCTTCAGCTCGTGGGAGACGTGGCGCAAGAACTGGTACTTCTGCTGTTCCAGCTCCTTGAGCTTGTCGTGCAGCCAGCTAATCCGCTCCCCCAGCAGCACCAGTTCGGCCGGGCCGTCCACCGGCCGAGGATCCGGCTCGACCCCGGCCCCCAGACTCAGGATCCGCGACTCAATCTGACGTACAGGGTGGATGATCAGGTAGGTAAAGAGCAGCACCAGCAGCAGGCTGAGCCCCACCACGAAGCCGCTGACCCACCAGATCTCCTGCTTCAGCTCCGCGATGGCGGCCCGCATGCGGGAGACATGATCATCAACCTGGCTTCGGGTGACGACCTCCAGCTGCTGGTTGAGCTCATTGAAACCGGTGAAGTTGGGGCTGGTCGCCTCCTGCCTGGCTTTGCCGAGATCCTGCAGGCCATCGAGCCAGGTGAGCGCGGCCTCGAGCTCGCCGTAGACCTCGGCATCCGGGATGGATTGCTGATGGATGCCGAGCAGCTCCCGATAGCGGGCCAGCTGCTGCTGATAGTTCGCCAGAATGCGCTCGTCCCCGAGCACGGCGTAGCGACGCAGGGTGCGCTCCAGGTCGATGGCCTGGGTGGTGAGCAGGGTCGCCCGGCGGGTATCCCGCACCGCGCGTTCCATCTCGTCGCTGGTCAACTGGCCCAGGTGGGAGAGCGCCTGGCTGTCGTGCCAGATCATGCCCCCCAGCGGCATCAGCACCAGCACGAAGCCCATCAATACCACCTGGAGCAGGGAGCGGGGGCGAACCTTGGTCATCTTCTGCTGTCTCGCGTCATCATGGGGGGCCAGCATATCCGCACAGCCCCAAAAAGCAAAACCGGCTTGGCAGCCGGTTTGATTGCTCTCAGGGGTGGGGTCACGCCAGACCGACGGACGCCACACAGATGACCATTATCACGGTCAGGGCTCCCGCTGCGGCCAACAGTGCCCATTTCATCTCCACGCTCATGCAAACCTCCTTTCTGCCAATCAGAGTTGGATCACAACAGATAATGACATGTTAATTCATAGTAAATCCGATATCCGTGAGCCGCGTATATATTTCAGACGAGACCAACCCAAGGAAGGGCAAGCATGTTTTACCTCTGTAGCATTGGATCCAACCTCGACCCGGCCCAGCACGTGAGCCAGGCCGTGGAACAATTGCTGGCACGCTTCGGGCGCCTGCGCCTGAGCTCGGTGATCCAGACCAAGCCGGTGGGTATGCAGTCGCGCCACGACTTTCTCAACTGCCTGTTCGTCGTACAGAGCGAACTCTCCGCCACCCAGCTCAAGGCCGAGTTTGTCACCATGGAGCTGACCCATGGCCGGGATCGCAACCACCCCCTGTGCAAGGTGGCGGACAGGCCGCTCGACATCGACATCCTCACCTGCGACGAGCGGGACGACTTCGCCAGCGCCAGGGTGGATGCCTACCTGGGCGACCTGCTGACCGAAATGTATCGGGGAGGGCACATCGATGCCGGCAAAGTGACGCTGAGCCTGCCTGGCAGCAAGGTGTTCGCGAAACAGGTCTTCGGCCACGCCCCCGTCGAGCTCAGCCAGCCCGAGACGCCCCCGCTCCCCGGCAATACCCAGCCGGAACTCCCCGCCAGGCAGACGACCATTCGGCACCACTGACAGTGCCATGCACTGAGGCGCCCGCAGGCGCCTCAGCCTTTTCCGGAAGCATGCCGTCTAGATGACGGCCAGGGACCGCCCCCCATCCACCCGGATACTGGCCCCGGTCATGTAGTCATTCTGTATCAGCAGTTGCACCGCCTGCCAGATGGGCTCGAGCCCCCCTTCCCTCGCCAGCGGCGTCTTGGCCAGCACCTGCTGGCGCCACGCTTCCCCGTGCTCGTCGAGAAACAGGATGGGCCCCGGCTCTATGGTGTTGACCCGCACCGCGGGCGCCAGCTCGCGGGCAAAGCTCATGGCGAGCGAATGGGCCCCCGCCTTGGTCGCCACATAGGCCGCAAACCGGGGGGCCGGCGCGTGGATGTAGATGTCGGTGACGTGGATGATGCCGGCGTTGGCGTTTTGGGCCAGCCGGGGGGCCAGCGCCCGATTCAGCTGGAAGGGGGCCGCCATGTGCACCCGGTAGAACTGCTCGAACTGGGCCAGCTGGGCCGACTGCTCGTCCGCCTGCGGCTCGAAGGCCGAGGCATTGTGGATGATCAACGCCAGATCCTGATGGGGTGCCAGCGTCGCTATCAGCCCGTCCACCTCCCCTTCCCTGGCGAAGTCCGCCTTGACCAGCTCCACCCCCAGGGCCCGCAGATGGGCCAGCTCGGGGCGCTCGCTGCGATAGCTGCCCGTCACTTGCCAGCCCGCCGCGACCAGCTGTTCGCACAGGTAAAACCCCAGTCGACGGCCACACCCTGTCACCAATGCCCGCATACCCTCTCCTTGTGGTTGTGCCCCCTCCCGATCCCGTGCCGGAACCGCGAAGGGGCAGCTCAGTGAATTACCTATCAATCTCTGCGGCCAAACCCATTGGCCCCTCGCCGGGCTGGCCGGGCATAGTGGCCCATCGACCCCTTATGGAGCCCCATCATGCTACAAGTTCGCGATCACATGCAGCGCCTCAACCACAGCCTCAGCCCGGAGCTCGGCCTGGCCGAGGCGCTTGACCGGCTCCATCAGGCGGACCTCGGCGGCCTGCCGGTACTGGACGACCGGCGGCACCTCATCGGATTCCTCTCCGAGCAGGACTGCATCCCCAGCCTGCTCACCGGCAGCTATCACTGCGACACCCGCACCCGGGTCGAGGATCTGATGAGCCGGGCACCGCTGTTCGTCGCCCCGGACGACAGCATCCTGGATCTGGCCCGCCAGATGACCGGCGCCAAACCCAAGGTCTATCCGGTTCTGGAAGGGGGCAAGGTGATCGGCATCATCAACCGTCGGCAGGTGATGCGAGCCCTCAACACCCAGATGAAGCAGTGTCAGGCGACCTAGCCGGGAGGGCGCTCCGCCCTCCTCATCGGACGGGCAGGCGTCACACCTTGCCCACCCTCCCCTCGACATCGCGACCGCCACGGTGTCAGACTCAGACCGAGACGATAGAGCCTGGGACCTACCCTGTCGAGGGCATCTCGTGCATTCCCATTTCAGGATTTGCCATTCGGGGTCGTCTCTAGTTAGATATCTGACGGTCACCACATCCCGTGCGCGTGACCCCCGCGTGCTCAGGAGATGTGACTTGCGAAGCTTGCTCGTGTTCTGCCTGCTGTTGCCCTGCTGGCTGTCGGCCAGGGAGCTGGTCATTGGCGGCATCCTCGAACCGCCCCTGAAGTGGCTCGATGCGCGCGGCCAGCCCAGAGGCCTGGATGTGGATCTGGTCAGCACCATTTTTGGCACCCTCCATGTCCCTATCAAGATAGAGCTGATCGACTCTGGGGCCAGGCTCACCCGCAATGCCGAGAACGGCCTCTATGACCTGTTGCTGACCCACTCCTACAAGCCGGAACGGGAACGCTACCTGCTCTACCCACAGCAGGCCCACATCCGCCATAGCTGGCACTTCTTCGTGCGCAAGGACTCCGCGGGGCAGATCCACTACGACCATCTGGCGGATCTCAAGCCCTGGCGCATCGGCGTCACCCGGGATTTCTCCTACACTCCGGAGCTCATGGCGGCCATGGTCGACCCTGCCTATCACTTCCAGGAGATCCCCATCAACCAGTTGCAGCTGCGCAAACTGATCGCCGGACGCATCGACGTGGTCCCCATGTCCCTGGTCACCGCCTTCGACCAGATCAGAAAGGAGGGGCTGGAGGGCAAGGTCGCCTACCTGCCAAAACCCCTCAAGACCAGCCCCTACTTCAATGTCTGGACCCGTGCCAGGGCCGATGCCGACACCCCGGCCCTGATGGCAGCCTACGATACCGAGTTGCTGCACATGAAGCAGGACGGCCGCCTCAAGGCCATCTACGACAAGTACGGCATTCCCTACCTCGAGCCCTGATCCGGCCCACACGACACGTCTCAGGGCTTCACGTCCCGCAGGATCGGGTTTTGCAGCGAGGTCAGTGTTTTGCGCGGGAGAGGGATCTCGCGACGCTCCTCCATACTCTGAGCCCCGGATGCCCTCCCGAGCACACCTCAGGGCTTCACATCCCGCAGGATCGGGTTTTGCAGCGAGATCAGCGTTTCGGTGGACTGGATCTCGTCGATGGTCTGGATCTTGTGGATCAGCACCGTCTGCAACTCGTCGATGGAGCGGGTCATCACCTTCATGAAGATGCTGTAGTGGCCCGTGGTGTAGTAGGCCTCCACCACCTCGTCCAGCGCCTGCAGCTTGGCCAGGGCCGAGGGGTAGTCCTTGGCGCTCTTGAGATTGATGCCGATGAAGCAGCAGACGTCATAGCCGAGCTTCTTGGGGTTCACCTGCACCCGGGTACCCTCGATGATTCCCGCCTGCTTCATCTTTTCCACTCGCACGTGAATGGTCCCCGGGCTGACCGCCAGCTGCTTGGCCAACTCGGCATAGGGGATCCGCGCATTGTCCATCAGGGCGGTCAGGATGGCCTGATCGAGATTATCGATCCGATAATTTTCTGACACTTTTTTGCACTCCCTTTGATGATATCTCATTAACAAGGCGATTATTTTGAAGAAAAAAATACATAAAGCCTATTTCTATTATCGAATATTGAATTTAGTTGGCAATCCGTTGAAGAATCATCGCATTCAACGGGTTCAAGACAGGTAATTCAGCATGAAACAGCACTACATTCGCAGCCAACAGCAGATCAGCTTCGTCAAAGAGATGTTCTCCCGCCAACTCGCATTGCAGCTCGGCCTGATGGAGGTACAAGCCCCCATTCTGAGCCGCGTCGGTGACGGCACCCAGGACAACCTCTCCGGCTGCGAGCATGCGGTGCAGGTCAAGGTGAAAACCCTGCCGGATCACAGCTACGAGGTCGTGCACTCCCTGGCCAAGTGGAAGCGCCAGACCCTGGGCCGCTTCGGCTTCGGCCCTGGCGAGGGCATCTACACCCACATGAAGGCGCTGCGTCCGGACGAAGACAGACTCAGCCCCATCCACTCCGTCTACGTGGATCAGTGGGACTGGGAGAAGGTGATGCCGAGCGAGCGCCGGGATCTGGCCTACCTGCAGGACACCGTGCACGGCATCTGGACCGCCATCAAGGCCACCGAGCGCGCCGTCTGTGCCGAGCACGACCTGACCCCCTTCCTGCCGAACGACATCCAGTTCCTGCACAGCGAAGAGCTGCTGACCCGCTACCCGGATCTCGACGCCAAGGGGCGTGAGCGCGCCATCGCCAGGGAGCTGGGGGCCGTCTTCCTCATCGGCATCGGCGGGGCCTTGTCCCATGGTGAGCGCCACGACGTGCGCGCCCCGGACTATGACGACTGGAGCAGCCACAGCGAGCTGGGTCTGGCGGGTCTGAACGGCGACATCCTGGTATGGAACCCGGTGCTGGAAGACAGCTTCGAGATCTCCTCCATGGGGATCCGCGTCGACGCCGACGCCCTGCGCCGTCAGCTCGCCATCACCGGTGACGAGGATCGCCTGCAGTACGACTGGCACCAGGATCTGCTGGCGGAGCGCATGCCCCAGACTATCGGCGGCGGCATCGGCCAATCCCGTCTGGCCATGCTGTTGCTGCAGAAGGAGCATATCGGCCAGGTCCAGGTCGGTGTCTGGCCGGCCGAGATGAAAGCCGCCGTTCAGGGCATGCTGTAACAAATGGAGGGCGTCCGGCCGGGTGAGGCGGACGCTGCAAGAGTGTGGCGGTGCGGACTGAACGAGCGCAGTCCGGACAGGCTGTAAGCAGAGTGGCCATCCTCGATGGTCCTCCGCGAAACCGGGGCTTGCCCCTGCGACCCGCTCAACCCACGCCAGGTCGCATCGAATACATTCCTCCCGGCAATCCTCGGATTGCCGTTTTTTTATTTCTGCTTCATGGATATGACAACGCCAGCCCGAGGGCTGGCGTTGTAAACACGGACAAAGGAGAGGTCACTGGTTCATGGTCAGGCCGTTGCTGTCTGCCCCGAGCACCAGCTTCTTGCCCGGAAGGATGCGACCGGAGAGCAGCGCCTGGGCCAGCGGGTTCTCCACCTTGTGCTGGATCGCACGCTTGAGGGGGCGCGCCCCGTAGACGGGGTCGAACCCGGCGTGGACCAGCTTGGTCAGCAGCTCCTCGGTCACCTCCACCTCGAAGCCCTGAGCCTCCAGGCGGCCCATCAGGCTCTTGAGCTGGATGCGGGCGATGGACTTGATGTGATCCTCGCCGAGGGGGTGGAACACCACTGTCTCGTCGATCCGGTTGATGAACTCGGGACGGAAGCTGCGGGTCAGCACCTCCATCAGCATGGCCTTCATCTCGTCGTAATCCTTCGCGCTGTGGTGCTCCTGAATGAGATCCGACCCCAGGTTGGAGGTCATGATCACCACGCTATTGCGGAAGTCCACGGTGCGGCCCTGGCCGTCGGTCAGGCGGCCGTCATCCAGCACCTGCAGCAGGATATTGAACACATCCGGGTGAGCCTTCTCCACCTCGTCCAGCAGGATCACCGAGTAGGGGCGACGGCGCACCGCCTCGGTGAGATAACCCCCCTCCTCGTAACCCACGTATCCCGGAGGCGCCCCCACCAGACGGGCCACGCTGTGTTTCTCCATGAACTCGGACATGTCGATCCGCACCATGGCATCCTGGGTATCGAACAGGAACTCGGCCAGCGCCTTGCACAACTCGGTCTTGCCCACCCCGGTGGGACCGAGGAACAGGAAGGAGCCGATGGGACGGTTCGGGTCGGACAGCCCGGCGCGAGAGCGGCGGATGGCGTTGGAGACGGCGTCCACCGCCTCCTCCTGGCCGATTACCCGGCTGTGCAGCTGATCTTCCATCCGCAGCAGCTTCTCCCGCTCCCCTTCCAGCATCCGCGCCACCGGAATGCCGGTCCAGCGCGCCAGCACATCCGCGATCTCCACATCGGTGACCCGGTTGCGCAGCAGGCTGGTCTCCTGCATCTCCGCCTGGGTGGCGAGGTCGAGCTGTTTCTCCAGCTCCGGGATGCGGCCGTACTGCAGCTCGGACATGCGGCCCAAGTCCCCTGCGCGGCGTGCCACATCGAGATCCTGGCGGGCCTGCTCCAGCGCCGCCTTGATGTGCTGGGTGCCGGCGAGGGCGGCCTTCTCGGCCTTCCACACCTCTTCCAGCTCGTTGTATTCCCTATCCTTTTCGCCGATCTCCTGATTGATGAGCTCCAGCCGCTTGCGGCTGGCGTCGTCGTCCTCCTTCATCAGCGCCTGCTGTTCGAGTTTCAGCTGGATGATGCGCCGCTCGAGCCGGTCGAGAGACTCGGGCTTGGAGTCGATCTGCAGCCGGATGCTGGCCGCCGCCTCGTCGATGAGGTCGATGGCCTTGTCCGGCAGCTGGCGATCCGCGATGTAGCGGTGGGACAGCTGGGCTGCCGCGACGATGGCAGGATCGGTGATCTGCACGTGGTGGTGCAGCTCGTAACGCTCTTTCAGGCCGCGCAGGATGGCGATGGTGTCTTCCACGCTCGGCTCTTCCACCAGCACCTTCTGGAAGCGGCGCTCCAGGGCGGCATCCTTCTCGATGAACTGGCGATATTCATCGAGCGTGGTAGCCCCGACGCAGTGCAGCTCGCCGCGAGCCAGCGCAGGTTTCAGCATGTTGCCCGCGTCCATGGCCCCCTCGCCCTTGCCGGCACCGACCATGGTGTGCAGCTCGTCGATGAAGAGGATGACGTTGCCCTCCTCCTTCGCCAGATCGTTCAGCACGGCCTTGAGGCGCTCTTCGAACTCACCGCGGTACTTGGCACCGGCCACCAGGGCTCCCATGTCGAGGGACAGGACCCGCTTGTTCTTGAGCCCTTCCGGCACCTCGCCGTTGACGATGCGCTGGGCCAGCCCCTCGACGATGGCGGTCTTGCCGACGCCGGGGGCACCGATCAGCACGGGGTTGTTCTTGGTGCGGCGCTGCAGTACCTGGATGGTACGGCGAATTTCGTCATCGCGGCCGATCACCGGGTCGAGCTTGCCGATCTCGGCCCGCTCGGTGAGATCGATGGTGTATTTCTCCAGCGCCTGGCGGTTCTCCTCGGCGTTGGCGTCATCCACCTTCTTGCCGCCGCGCACCTTGTCGATGGCGGCTTCCAGTTTCTCCTTGGTCAGCCCCTGGGCACGCAGCAGCTCGCCCAGGGTCCCCTTCTCGTCCAGGGCCGCCAGCACGAAGAGTTCGGACGAGATGAACTGATCCTTGCGCTGCTGGGCCAGCTTGTCACAGACGTTGAGCAACCGGCCGAGGCCGTTGGAGAGCTGGACGTCCCCCTCCACGCCGCTGACGCGGGGCAGGCGGTCGAGCTCCTCGCCAAGGCGAGAACGCAGGGCATTGATGTCCATCCCGGTCAGGGTCAGCAATGGACGAATGGAGCCGCCATCCTGGTTGATCAGGGCAGACATCAGGTGGACGGGTTCGATGAATTGATGGTCACGGCCCAGAGCCAGAGACTGGGCATCGGAAATAGCAATCTGGAATTTGCTGGTCAGGCGATCGAGGCGCATTGCACTCCCCCTTCAAACAGACGCCGCTTGCGCGGCAACGACATAACTTTCTGAGATGAAAGATGAGGCCCGTACGGACTATTTCAAGGGGTGAGTCTGGTTATTTTTTCTGCAGATGCAGGCGTGAGGGGATCACGGCCCCTTGGCAAACAAGGGGCCGCTGAGTGTTTATTCGGCCAGCCAGATAATCGAGGCCATGCGGCCGGTCTGGCCGTCGCGACGATAAGAGTAGAACTGCTCGCTGTCGCTGAAGGTACAGCATTCGCCGCCATAGATGGCGGTGACGCCGGCGCGGGCGAGGCGCAGCCGGGCCAGCCGGTAGATGTCCGCCAGCCACTTGCCCTCGTTGGGGGATGGCACGAAGGCCGCCACCGCCTCGGCCTGCTCCGCCAGAAAGGCGTCGCGCACCTCGCCACCCACCTCGAACGCCGTGGGGCCGATGGCGGGGCCGAGCCAGGCCAGGATCTCGGCCGGCTCGCAGCCCATGGCATTAATGCTCTCCTCCAGCACACCGGCATGCAGCCCGCGCCAGCCGGCATGGGCGGCGGCTACCCGGGTACCGGCGCGATCGCAGAACAGCACCGGCAGGCAGTCGGCGGTCATCACGATACAGGCCAGCCCCGCTTCATGGGCGCAGGCGGCGTCCGCATCCGGCGCACGCTCATACCGGTCGCTGACCGGATGCACGGCGATGCCATGCACCTGGTTGAGCCAGTTGAGGGGGCCAGGGATCGCGGCTTCCTGCTGCAGCCGGGCCCGGTTGGCCTCGACACGCGCGGGTTCGTCCCCCACGTGGGCCCCCAGATTGAGGCCGGCGAAGACCCCCTCGCTCACGCCCCCGTCCCGGGTGGTCGACAGGGCCCTGACATTGCCCGGTGCGGGCCAGTCGGGTTGGATCCAGTTCATCTGCGACTCCTTCACTTCACGAATATGAAAACGGGGCTCCTAGAGAAGGAGCCCCGCTTGATGCGTCATCCAGACCCGCTTACGGCAGGAATCGACGCAGGTCCGACGAAATCAGTTCCAGACCAGATCGTCCGGATTGGCCAGGGTGTCGGCCCGCAGCACTTCCATCAGCTCCACCATGTCCTGGGGCGTGGGGGAGTGCCACTCCATCACTTCACCCGTGATGGGGTGGGCCAGCTTCAGCATGGTCGCGTGCAGCGCCTGGCGGTGGAAGTTGCGCAGGGCCTGAGTCAGCTCCGGGGTGGCATTGCGCAGCAGGCGAAGGCGGCCACCGTAGGCCGGATCCCCCACCAGGGGATGCTTGATGTGAGCCATGTGGACACGGATCTGGTGGGTACGACCGGTTTCCAGACGCAACCGCAGACGGGTGTGACCACGGAACTTCTCGTGCACCCGGTAGTGGGTGACGGACTCGCGGCCATTGGGCACCACAGCCATGTGGGTACGCTGGGTCGGGTGGCGGCCGATGGGGGCATCGACGGTGCCGCCGGCAGTCATGTGACCGATGGCGATGGCTTCGTACTCACGGGTGATCTGGCGCGCCTGCAGCGCCTCCACCAGGTGGGTCTGGGCCGGAATGGTCTTGGCGACCACCATCAGGCCGGTGGTGTCTTTATCCAGACGGTGCACTATGCCGGCACGGGGCACCTCGGCGATGCCGGGGTAGCGGTGCAGCAGGGCGTTGAGCACGGTGCCGTCCGGGGTGCCGGCGCCCGGGTGAACCACCAGGCCAGCCGGCTTGTCGATCACCAGGATGTGTTCATCTTCATAGACGATGTTCAGCTCGATGTTCTGGGCATCCCAGCGGGTATCGTCTTCCAGTTCGACATTCACATGTACCTGCTGCCCGGCCACCACTTTCTCGCGCGGGGTATTGGCAACCTGACCGTCCAGGGTCACTCTGTCCTGTAAAATCCACTCCTTGATGCGGGTCCGGGAGTAGTCGGGAAACAATTCGGCCAGGGCCTGGTCGAGTCGCTGCCCGAATTGGTGATCCTGAAATTCGCCTGTCAGTTCAATATGCTGGCTCATGTATGGTCTCTTGAGCGGGGGTATCAATTCGAAATAATCCGGGTATTCTAGCTTTTCTTTTAGCCAAGCATAACGGATACTTTGCCAATTTCGTGGAAATGGACCGGATGTTGTTGATGGGAAAGAAGTCTCACCTGCTGATGTCGCTCGCCTTGGTTGCCACCCTGATCACAGGCTGTTCCAGCACCAAACCCAAGGTTCCCGATGAACCGCCGGAAGTTCTGTATCAGAAGGCCCGCCTCAAACTGGATACTGGCAACTACCTGAACGCCATCGAATTGCTGGAGGCGCTGGACTCCCGTTATCCGTTCGGTGCCTATTCCAGCCAGGTGCAGCTCGATCTCATCTATGCCTACTACAAGCAGGACGACACCGCCCAGGCGATCGCCAACATCGACCGCTTTATCCGTCTGAATCCGGCGCACAAGAACATCGATTACGTCTTCTATATGCGCGGTCTGACCAACATGGCGGCGGACTACAACTTCTTCCAGGACTTCCTGGGCATCGATCGGGATGACAAGGACCCCTCCTACGCCCGTCAGGCCTTCCAGGACTTCAAGACCCTGCTGCAGAACTATCCCAACAGCCAGTACGCCGCCGATGCCCGTGCCCGCATGATCGGTCTGAAGAACCGTCTGGCTCGCTACGATCTGAACGTGGCCGAGTATTACGTCAAGCGTGATGCCCTGATCGCCGCCGCCAACCGTGCCAAGCTGGTCGTCGAGACCTACCCCGACACCGCCGAGACCGAGAAGGCGCTGGAGATCATGGTCAACGCCTACGACACCCTCAAGATGCCGACCCTGGCCCGCCACGCTCGCGAAGTGCTGGCCAAGAACTACCCGGACAATCGCCTCGGCCGCGGCTGAATAGCGGATGGACAATAAAAAAACCGGAGCCACTGGCTCCGGTTTTTTTATGCCCGACGGTGGCCCCCCGAGGTTATTGGTGCTTCCCCTGCTGCTTGGCCCGCATGATGTTGATGATCTCGATGTCGGTATCCAGCATCCCCTCCCTGGAGAGACGCCCCAGGTTCGCGATGGTCTGATCCACGTCATCCGAGACGATCCCCTCGCTCTGGGGCACCCGCAGGTTGTTGATGGCCATGAGGGAGGATTTCACCGCCGCCGAGGTGGAGGTAGAGACCTTCATGGAGCAGGCACTCCCCGCCCCATCGCAGATGATGCCCGAGACGTCACCAATCATGTTGTTGATGCAGTGGCTGATCTGCTCGAACTGACCGCCCAGCAGCCAGGTGATGGCGGCGCCCGATCCCATGGCGGCGGTGCTGGCGGCACACAGGGCAGAGAGCTTGTTCTGGTAGGCCTTGATGTAGATGGCCACCAGGTGGCTCATCACCAGCGCCCGGGCCAGCTGCTCGTCATCGGCCTTGAGGAAGCGGGCGGCGGCGACCACCGGCATGGTGGCGGCAATGCCCTGATTGCCCGACCCCGAGTTGGACATGGCGGGCAGCATGGCGCCGTCCATCCGCGCATCGGAGGCGGCGGAGGAGAGACGCATAGCCAGGGTCATCAAGTCATCGGAGAGCAGCTTGCGCTCCACCTGTTCGGTCAGGATCTTGCCGATGCGCAGGCCATAGCCCTGCAGCCCTTCATCCGCCAGGGCCTGGTTCATGGTGGCCGCCTCGCGGATGAAGTCGATCTCGGCGAGCGGCGCCTGCAATGCGAAGTCGACGATCTCCCGCAGGGACATGGCGGGCTTGTCGGACTTCGCGGGCTGGATCTGCACACCCGGGGCGCTGTCCTGCGCCATCAACACCTCGCCATCCTTCTCCATCAGCACGATGCGGGTGTGATCCGTGCAGATCACCACCCGGGCACTGTGGCCCTCCACCTCCGCCAGCACCTCGGCGTAGAGGACATCAGGCACGTCCTTCACGTCCACCGTGATGGTCGGCAGCAGTGCCCTGGCTGCCTCGACCTGCTCGGCGGTGAGTCCCTTGAGCACCTCCAGCCCGGCATCCGGGTTGCCCCCGGTGATGCCGACGGCCGCCGCTACCGGCAGGCCTATCATGCCGGTGCCGGGCACCCCGACCCCCATACCGTTCTTGAACAGATTGCCGCTGACCCAGACGCTGGTGCGGGTCGGCGCCTGTCCCAGCAGCTTGCGGCAGTTGGCCGCCGCAAGGGCGACCGACATGGGTTCGGTACAGCCCAGGGCCGGCACCACTTCACGCTTGAGCAGGGTAATAAAGTCGGTCCATTGTGCTTTCATCTGTGGTTTCTCTGGTTCACTGTGCCGCGGGCATCTCTTCACGGTGTCGGGTCAGGCCTCGGGGTAGCCCGCCGGGCACCCGGTTCATGCAACTTGATTTGATTCTAACGGGGTGGGCATCAACTAAAATTGAACCTCCCCGCCTTTTGCCGCCATTATGCCTTCCCTCTGGGGCAAGGTCACCGGATTGCTGAGCCGCGCCGACGGGCATGTCTCGTCATGTCAACCGAACCTCTTTGTCATCAATGCCTTGCCTCCGGTAAAAACAGGCAATAAAAAAAGGAGGCCGAAGCCTCCTCTTTGTTTCATCCCAGCGACGCTTAGAGCGCCTTCAGGATGGCCTCGACGCTGGCCTTGGCATCGCCAAACAACATCTGGGTGTTGTCCTTGAAGAACAGCGGGTTCTGCACACCGGCGTAGCCAGTGTTCATGGAGCGCTTGAAGCCGATGACGTTCTGCGCCTTCCACACTTCCAGCACCGGCATGCCGGCAATGGGGCTGCCCGGATCTTCCATGGCGGCCGGGTTCACGGTGTCGTTCGCACCGATCACCAGCACCACGTCGGTGTCGCCGAAGTCCTCGTTGATCTCGTCCATTTCCAGCACGATATCGTAGGGAACCTTGGCTTCCGCCAGCAGCACGTTCATGTGACCAGGCAGACGACCGGCAACCGGGTGAATACCGAAGCGCACCTTGACGCCGCGGTCACGCAGCTTCTGGGTGATCTCGGCCACCGGGTACTGAGCCTGCGCCACCGCCATGCCATAGCCCGGGGTGATGATGACGGAGTGAGCGTTCTTCAGCATGTCCGCCACGTCTTCGGCGTTGGTCTCGCGGTATTCGCCCAGCTCCTGCTCGGCGGTGGAGGCCACGCCGTCGGAGCCGAAGCCACCAGCGATCACGGAGATGAAGGAGCGGTTCATCGCCTTGCACATGATGTAGGACAGGATGGCACCGGAGGAGCCCACCAGGGCACCGGTGACGATCAGCAGGTCGTTGGAGAGCATGAAGCCCGCCGCCGCCGCCGCCCAACCGGAGTAGGAGTTCAGCATGGAGACCACCACCGGCATGTCGGCGCCGCCGATGGAGGCCACCAGGTGCCAGCCGAAGGCGAAGGCGATCAGAGTCATTACCAGCAGGGCGAAGGTGGAGCCACCCGCGTTGACGAAGTGGATCATCAGCACCAGGGACACGATCACGGCCAACAGGTTCAGCTTGTGGCGGTGCGGCAGCATCAGCGGCTTGGAAGAGATGAGGCCACGCAGCTTGCCGAACGCCACCACGGAACCGGTGAAGGTCACCGCACCGATGAAGACGCCCAGGAACACTTCCACCAGGTGGATGTTCAGCATGGCGCCGGAGAGGTGCTCGACCTGGGCGACACTGGCCGCCTGCTCGAACGCCGCCCGGGCGGCTGCCAGGGTCGCATCCAGGTTGGAACCGACGGAGACGACGACTTCAGCCGGCGCAGAGGGGTGCAGATCGATGAAGCTGTTGAAGCCCACCAGCACGGCCGCCATGCCCACGAAGCTGTGCAGCACGGCCACCAGCTCGGGCATCTCGGTCATCTCGACCTTGAGCGCCAGACGCACGCCGATGGCGCCGCCGATGACCATGGCCAGGATGATCCAGTGAACGCCACTGGTTTCCGGGTTGAAGACGGTGGCGAGCAGGGCGATGGCCATGCCCGCGATACCGAACAGGTTGCCATGCTTGGCCGTTTCTTGCTTCGACAGTCCCGCGAGACTGAGGATGAAGAGCACGGCGGCAACGATATAGGATGCTGTTACCAGTCCTTGAGACACGTTAAACCCCCTTAATCCTTACGGAACATCTTCAGCATGCGCTGGGTGACGGTGAAGCCACCGAAGATGTTGATACTGGCAATCAGCACGGCCACGAAGGCCAGAACGGTGACCAGGGTCGACCCTTGCCCAATCTGCAGCAGGGCACCGACCACGATAATGCCGGAGATGGCATTGGTGACCGACATCAGCGGCGTGTGCAGGGCGTGAGAGACATTCCACACCACGTAGTAACCGACCACACAGGCCAGGATGAAGACGGTGAAGTGGGACAGGAAGGCGGCAGGCGCCACGGCAGCAACCCAACCGAAGGCGGCGATGCCGAGGGCACCGAACACGAACTTCTTGTTGGAGGGCTTGGCCTCTTCCTTCTTGGCGGCCACTTTGGCGGCAGCCGGTTTCTGCGGAGCGGCAGAGACGGAGATCGCGGGGGGCGGGAAGGTCACTTCACCGGCCTGGACCACGGTCATGTTGCGCTGCACCACGTCTTCGAAGTCGATGGCGACGTTGCCGTCCTTCTCCTTGCACATCAGCTTCATCAGGTTGACCAGGTTGGTCCCGTAGAGCTGGGAGGATTGGGCAGGCAGACGACCCGGCAGATCGGTGTAGCCGATCACCTTGACGCCGCTGTCGGTGACATGCAGTTCACCCGGCACAGTGTATTCGCAGTTGCCGCCGGCCTGGGCCGCCATGTCCACGATGACGGAGCCCGGCTTCATGCTGTCCACCATCTCTTTGGTGATCAGCTTCGGAGCCGGCTTGCCCGGGATCAGGGCGGTAGTGATGATGATGTCCACTTCCTTCGCCTGCTGGGCGAACAGCTCCATCTCGGCCTTGATGAACTCTTCGCTCATCACCTTGGCGTAACCATCGGAGGAGGAACCATCCTCGCCACCGAAGTCCAGCTTGAGGAATTCCCCACCCATGGACTCGATCTGCTCGGCCACTTCCAGACGGGTGTCGAACGCACGCACGATGGCACCGAGGGAACCGGCAGTCCCGATGGCGGCCAGACCGGCCACGCCGGCACCGATGACCAGCACCTTGGCGGGCGGTACTTTACCGGCGGCGGTGATCTGCCCGGTGAAGAAGCGACCGAACTGGTGCGCGGCTTCGACCACGGCGCGATAGCCACCGATGTTGGCCATGGAAGAGAGGGCATCGAGGGACTGGGCACGGGAGATCCGCGGTACCATGTCCATCGCCATCACATTGATGTTGCGCTCGGAAAGCTTCTTGACCAGCTCGGGGTTCTGGGCAGGCCAGATGAAGCTCACCAGGGTGGCACCATCCTTAATTTGTGCGATTTCGGCCTCGGTCGGCGCGTTGACCTTGAAGATAAGGTCGGCTTGCCAGACGTTCGGTACCACGCTGGCACCGGCAGCCTCGAAGGCGGCATCGTCGAAGCTGGCTCGCAGGCCGGCACCGGCCTCGATGGCAACCTCGAAGCCGAGCTTTTTCAGCTGCTCGACGGTAGCCGGGGTCGCTGCGACCCGGGTTTCACCGGCGAGACTCTCTCTCGGTATTCCAATCTGCATGACTATTCCCTGATGGTTAATAAACAATCATTGCCCAGTCTCTCATGTCTGAGGGGACAAGGCATGATCAAAGTGCAGGTCACGGGCCCTTTGTTATGAAAATCAGCAGGCTTCACCTCGACCTCCTGTCACGGTCAGGCCCCCGCTTTTCAGGCGCGAGGGTGATTAGTATCAAATTTTGGAGTTTTATTACAACCACGGCCCCGAGCGAGCGGGTACAGAATTCAGCCCATCCCGGCCCATGATTAAAAAAAACAAACCAAATTAGGGGCTTATATCAGCAAAAAGCGCCAAAAAAAGTGATCCAACCAGTCAAAAAAAATGTTTTGTCCCACCTCTACCTTAGCGTTTTTTGTTCTTATGAAATCTGCCCCTGGCTCACCAGATGAAACGAAATCGGAAAAAATAACCATTTTGTAACGATCAGGGGGCCGATCCCCCGCCATCTGGCAGGTGTCGGCCCCCTCGTTCAACCCCGGCCAGAACCGGGGTCCATTGCTCGCCTCTTACCAGGCCGCCTCATAAATATGCCGGCTCTGTGCCAGGTCGATGTCGCCGTGCTCACCCAGGCTGGTCATGCCGTGCTCCTCGAGCTTGGCCAGCAGGGCGTCGATGCCGGCGTCCGCCATGCCGTAGTCACGCAGCCGGGTCTTGACCCCCATGCGCTCGAAGAAGTCGCGGGTGGCAGCGATGGCCCCGTCGATGCGCTCCTCCTCGCTGCCGCTGCGCAGATCCCAGACCCGCTCGGCGTATTGCAGCAGCTTGGCATGCTTCTGTTCACGCTTGGCCTGCAGCAGGGCGGGCAGTACCACCGCCAGGGTCTGGGCGTGGTCCAGGCCGTGCAGGGCGGTCAGCTCGTGGCCCAGCATGTGAGTGGCCCAGTCCTGGGGCACGCCGGCCCCGATCAGGCCGTTGAGGGCCAGCGTGGCGCTCCACATGATGTTGGCGCGCACGTCGTAGTTCTCCGGCTCCACCAGCGCCTTGGGGCCCTCTTCGGCCAGAGTCAGCAGCAGACCCTCGGCGAAGCGATCCTGCACCTTGGCGTTCACCGGGTAGGTGAGGTACTGCTCCAGGGTGTGGATGAAGGCATCCACCACGCCGTTCGCCACCTGGCGCGCCGGCAGGGTGTAGGTGAGCACGGGATCCAGCACGGCGAAGCGCGGCATCACGAAGGGGGAGAAGAAGTGCTGCTTGTCACCCGTGCTCTTGCGGGTGATGACCGCCCCCATGTTCATCTCCGAGCCGGTGGCCGGCAGGGTCAATACGGTACCGAGCGGGATGGCGGAACCCACCTCGCCCCCGACAGTCTCGAGGATGTGCCAGGGATCCCGGGCCGGATCGTAGTGGGCCGCCGCCGCGATGAACTTGGTGCCGTCCAGCACGGAGCCGCCGCCGACCGCCAGCAGGAAGTCGACCTTCTCGGCACGGGCCAGCTCGACGGCCCCCATCAGGGTCTCGTAGGCGGGGTTGGGCTCGATGCCGCCGAACTCGAACAGGGTCATGCCGGCCAGCTCGCTGCGGATCTGGGCCAGCAGGCCGCTGCGCACCACGCTGCCGCCGCCATAGGTGATGAGCACGCGGGCATCGCCGGGGATCTGGTCACGGAGCTGGGCTACCTGGCCCTTGCCGAACAGCACCTTGGTCGGGGTGTGCAGGATGAAGTTGTTCATGGGATCTCCTCGGGTAGGAATGGTCGCTATGGGATGAGTTGCATTTTTCTCCTGTCGAGGCTTACCATCAAGGGAACATTCTGCCAATTTTTTGCCTATTCCTACTAAGCCTGGAAAAATGAGCACAATTCAGCCCCCTGCGACGACACACCAGTCCACCCTGGCTGCCCGGCTCGCCGCCCTGGCGCCACGCCAGGGCATCACGCCGGCCCCGGTGCCCGGTGTGCACCTCATCTACACCACGGAGCACCACGACCGCATCCCGGTGCTCTACCGCCCGCGCATGATCATCATCCTGCAGGGGCACAAGGTGGGTTACCTCTCGGACTTCACCTTCCGCTACGACCCCGATCACTACCTGATGATGACCCTGCCGCTGCCCTGCGAGTGCGAGTGCTTCGCCTCTCCCGAGGCGCCCCTGGTCGGCCTGTCGCTGGAGATCGACGTGGCGGCCCTGCAGGCCCTGCTGCTGGAGATGGGGGATGCGGCCCCCGCCCCGGCCGAGCCGGGCCGCGGCGTGGTGTCGGTCCCCCTCTCCGAGCTCATGCTGTGCGCCGTGGAGCGCCTCATCGACGTGATGGACAAGCCCCTGCACGCCCGGGTGCTGGGCCCCCAGATAGTGCGCGAGATCCTGTTCCACGCCCTGCACGACGGCGGCGGGCCTGCCCTGCTCGCCATGGCCAGCCGCCACAGCCAGGTGAGCCAGATAGCCCGGGTGCTGCGTATCATGGAGCAGCGCTTTACCGAGAACCTGACGGTGGAGGAGCTGGCGGGGGAGGCCAACATGAGCGTGTCGGCCTTCCACCACCACTTCAAGTCGGCCACCGCCACCTCGCCCCTGCAGTACATCAAGACCCTGCGCCTGCACCGGGCGCGCATGATGATGCTGCACGACGGCCTCAAGGCCGGGGTGGCGGCCGGGCGGGTCGGCTACGAGAGCGGCTCCCAGTTCAGTCGCGAGTACAAGCGCTTCTTCGGCAACACTCCGAGCGAGCACGCGGCGCGTTTTCGCGAGGGACAACTTCGTATCGTGGAGGGATAGATGCGCGTATTGGTTTTGGGGATGCTGGCCCTGCTGGTCAGCGCCTGCACCGGCATTCCGCAGGGGCACCAGGTGGTCAGGCCGTTTTACCTCGATCGCTACCTCGGCACCTGGTACGAGATAGCCCGCCTCGACCACGGCTTCGAGCGCGGCCTGAACCGGGTCACCGCCACCTACAGCCTGCGGGATGACGGCGGGGTCAGGGTGATCAACCGGGGTCAGGAGCCCGACGGCAGCTGGCGCGAGGCCGAGGGGCGCGCCTACTTCCTGGGGGCAAAGGACGAGGGGCGCCTCAAGGTAAGCTTCTTCGGCCCCTTCTACGGCAGCTACAACGTCCTCGCCACCGACTACGAGCTCACCCTGGTGAGCAGCTACAACCTGCAGTACCTCTGGATCCTGTCGCGCACCCCAGAGCCCCCCGAAGCCGGAGTCCAGGCCCTGATCGCCCGGGCCCGCGCTCTGGGGTTCAATACCGACGCGTTGATCCGGGTCAGTCAGCGCTAGGGGCCCGCCACGGGTTCGCGACGGGCGATCCCGGCACCCCTTCACCGCGGGCTTTCAGATCGAGCCCGCAGCATGACACAAGGCGACCCGAGGTTGCCTTGTGTCGCTGTCCTGCCGGCTCGTCTCTGGAGCCGGAAGCGCTCAATCTCCCGCTCCAGCCGCTCGGTCAGCGGCCTGAGATCGGCGGTGGCGTCGTGAACCCGGCACAACATAACCCGCAGTAAAACGTCACCTGACCGGCAGCCTCTACTGAGTTTTGGATTTATCGCGGCGTATTCACGAAGAGATCGGCTCAGAAGGGAGCCCCGCCAGCTCGGTCAGCAGCAGATCGAGCAGGGCGGGAGGCCGCTCCCGATGCCAGGCCAGCGCCGTGGTCACCACCTGCACCTCCCCCGCCAGCGGCAGGATGACCACGTTGGCGGGGGCGCTCTTGTGCAGCGTCTCCGGCACCAGCGCCACCCCCTGGCCACAGCCGACGAAGGCCACCTGGGAGGCCACGGTGCGCGCCTCGTGCAGCACCCTGGGAGCGAACCCGGCCCCGTGACAGCAGGCCATCAGGGTGTCGAAGTAGGTCGGATTGAGGGCGCGGGGGAACAGCACGAAGGGGGTTTCCGCCAGGGCGGCCAGGGGCACGACCGACTCACACGCCAGCGGATGGGTGGCCGGCAGCGCCACGGCCAGCCGATCCTGCTTGAGGGGGTGCACCCGGATGCTCCCCTCCTGCTGCTCGGCCAGCCGCACCAGCGCCAGATCCAGCTCGCCGCTCTCCAGCGCCGGAATGGCGTCGGCACTGTCTATCTCCCGCACCGAGACGGTGACCCCGGGGTGGCTTAGCTTGAGGCGCTCGATCACCCTGGGCAGCTCGTCCAGCATGGCGGAGGTGATGGCCCCTATGGTCAGCACCCCCACCTGGCCCGCCGCCGCCTCCCGCACCGTCAGCTCCAGGTGCTCCAGGTGATCCGCCAGCCGCCGCACCGCCGGCAGGATCGCCTGCCCCGCCGGCGTCAGCTGCACTCCCTTGGGGGTGCGATCGAACAGCTTCACCCTCAGGGCGTGCTCCAGCACCTTGATCTGCTCGGTCAGGGGCGGCTGGGTCATGCCGAGGCGGCGGGCGGCCCGCCCGAAGTGTCGCTCCTCGGCCACCGCTAGGAACAGCCATAGGTGCCTGACGAGTCGGAAATTGATCATGTTCCATAGCCTCTACGAATCGTCTCGTTACTTTCTTTGGATTTTACGTATAGGGCAGCGCGCCGAACAATACGCCGTCCCCGTCAACTCTACTGGAGTCCCCGTGCACCTCTACCTGATGTTTCTCGCCCTGGCGGCCCTGACCATACTGAGCCCAGGCCCCAGCACCCTCAAGTCCCTTACCAACGCCCTCAACCACGGGCTGGGCCCGGCTCTGGTGGGCATGGCCGGCCTCACCTTCGGCGTGCTCGCGGTCGCCACCCTGTCGGCAACCAGCCTGGGGGTGCTCATCGCCGCCTCTCCCACCACCTTCGAGCTGGTGCGCTATGGGGGCAGCCTCTATCTCCTCTGGCTCGGCATCAAGCTGTGGCGCTCCGTCCCCGCCCTGCCGGGAGACGCGCCCCCGGCGGCGCACCGCCACCTCTTTCTGGAAGGGGTCATGCTGCAATTCTCGAACCCCAACGCGCTGATCTTCTTTCTCTCCATACTGCCTCAGTTCATCGATCCGCAGCGCGCCTACCTGCCGCAGTTTCTGCTACTGGTCTCCAGCTTCTGCCTGCTCATGATGATGGTACACGGCGGTTACATCCTCTCGGCCCGCAAGGCGCGGCGCTGGCTGCAAGGAGGGGGTGGGCGCCTGTTCAACCGCATCAGCGCCCTCGCCTTTCTGCTGCTCGCCATCCTGCTGCTGCGGAGCTAGACCGTTCGCGCCATGGTCCCGGGAGCCGGCCTAGCTCCCGGGATAAAACGCCGCCTAGCGGTCGAGGCGGCGCTCACTCTCCTCGAAGAATTCGGCCAGCGCCCACCACATCAGCACGGGGTTGGAGTACATGGGGAAGTGGCCGCACTGGGGGATGGAGGTCAGACGAACGCCCTCCCGCGCCAGCGTATCGAGGTAGGAGAGGTGGGCATTCTGCTCGCCATACATGAAGTGAACCGGGCAGGGCAGCCCCAGGAACTTGTCGAGCAGCGCTCCCTCGTCCGAGCAGGCCACCATGGAGCGAAAGATGGGGCGCACCGCCCCGGCGCGCACCTTGTGGCGCAGGGAGGCCGCATAGAGGGTGCTCGCCAGATCGCGCCCGTGGCGGGTCCGCTCGATAAAGGCGGCAAAGAAGACCTCGTCCTCCTGCGCCGGGTGCTCGTGCACCTGACGGCTCAGGAAGCAATCCTCCGGCGCCAGGTTGCCCTCTATGCTGGTGAAGCTCAACACTCGCTCCGGCCTCAGGTGCGCCAGCAGCAGGGCCGTCAGCCCGCCCATGGAGTGCCCCACCAGGTGGTATTGCCCCCAGCCCCGGCTGTCGATCATCGCCGCCGCAGTCGCCGTCGCCACCAGCAGGGGCAGGTCGATGCGCGCCGGATTATCTATGGTCGTGGCGCCGCAGCCGGGGGCATCCCAGGCCAGGAAGGGGCGGTCATCGAAGTCCGGGTGATGGACCACATCGGCGTAATCCTCCTTGGTGGAGCCAAAGCCGTGCAGGAAGACGACAGGGGCTCGCCGACCGTCGCGGCCGATGGCGGAAATGTCGAGCCGGACCTCCCCCAGGTGCAGGGGCTGGGTCCATTCGGTAAAGCGGGGGGACATGGGATCTCCTTGATACGGGTCTGCCACCATGGGCTGGCCCCCGATTATCACCAGACAGGGTGACAGAGAGAATTTTGTTCCGGGTATCGACCCCATTCGCTCAGGCTATGAAGATGACGAAGTTCATTCGAATTGCCGGATCATCGCCGGATGAAGACCCGCAATGAAGAGCAAGTAGAGAAGAGAACGCCAGGCAAGATGCCATCACCGTGAGCGACATACTGACGCCTAGTCAGGACAGGGGGCGAGCAGCAGGAGGTGGCGACGCAAGAGGGTACACGGGAGTATATCGGGAGAGCAGAAATGCGAAAGGCCAGCTCAATGAGCTGGCCTCTCTGAAAAATGGCAGGGGCGGCAGGACTCGAACCCGCAACCATCGGTTTTGGAGACCGCTGTTCTACCAATTGGAACTACGCCCCTGCAACAAACGAGGCGAATTATACAAAGCCGGGATCAAAGGTAAAGGCTTTTTTTCTCACTTTTGATGCGATCGAACAAATGACGAGCAAATCGTCGCACTTCCAGCAAGAAACAGGGATAAGCCGCTGTATTTGCAGCCTCAACAGGGTAGGAATGGGACACAAATGGGGGTAGGGTGAACTCAGGTAGAGGGAGGTCGCCCATGCTCAATTACCGATTGCTGCAACAACTTGCGCCGCTCAACTTCAGGGACGAGCGCCAAACCGAGTCCCTGACCGACTATCTCGCCCGGGTCTCCCCCCTGGTGCCCTTCATCCCCGAGAACGTGCTCACCCAGTGGATTTACCGCCATTGGCGCGGTTTTGAATCCAACTGGAGCTTTATCGATCTCGCCAGCCACGGCTTCGAGTGTGAACGCTGGTCCACCGCCCGCATTGTGGGCGAGATAGACTCCCGCCACATGGAGGTGATCGACCGCTGGGGCGAGATGCTGCGCCACAACCGTTACGTGCGCCGCTCCTGGCTCGGGGAGAAGATGTTGAGCGAAGGGAGCTGGCCAGAACCGGTCATCGTGCTGGCATCGACGGCAGGGGACAGCTACCCGAACGGGCAACCCCTGCCCTCCCCCTATTGCCTGCTGGAGGGGCACCACAGGCTCGGCTATCTGCGCGCCATGGCGCAGGATGGCGAGCCACTGCGGGCGCAGCACCAGGTGTGGGTTTGCCGACCCGTTCGCAACACTTAAACGTTTTTCCGCGCAAATATTGCCTTTGAAATAAATTTTTGACAATTCAAAAAGCGACTCTATAATCTGTCCGGTTTGAAAAAAGGTCGGGACAGGACGATGCCGTTTTTGATGAAAAAAGCAGCCTTGCAGACGGGTGGAGCGCACCAGAGCGGCCCCGTTGTTTCCGGTTCCCGACCCACAGATCCCCAATTGTTTTTAAAAAAAGCCCCTGTTTCAGGGGCTTTTTTTTGTGCCGGAAAAACCTTCATTGATGTCAAAGGGAATGCAGACGATGACCAATCCACTCTATAACAAACACGTCATCTCCATCTCGGACCTGACCCGGTCTGACATGGAACTGGTGGTCGCCACCGCTCAGCGGTTGAAGGCCGAACCCGACACCCGCCTGCTGAAAGACAAGCTGGTCGCCAGCTGCTTCTTCGAGGCCTCCACCCGTACCCGCCTCTCCTTCGAGACCGCGGTCCAGCGCCTGGGCGGCAACATCATCGGCTTCGCCGACGGCGGTAACACCAGCGCCAAGAAGGGCGAGACCCTGGCCGACTCCATCAAGATCATCGGCTCCTACTCCGATGCGGTGGTGATGCGTCACCCGAAAGAGGGCGCCGCCCGCCTCGCCTCCGAGTTCTCCCGGGTACCTGTCATCAACGGCGGTGACGGCTCCAACCAGCATCCGACCCAGACCCTGCTCGACCTCTTCTCCATCCACGAGACCCAAGGGCGCCTGGACGGCCTCAACGTCGCCTTCGTCGGCGACCTGAAATATGGCCGCACCGTCCACTCCCTGGCCCAGGCCCTGAGCCTGTTCAACTGCCGCTTCTTCTTCATCTCCCCGGAGGCGCTGGCCATGCCGGACTACCTGTGCGAGGAGCTGGAAGAGAAGGGCATCCAGTTCAGCGTGCACGAGACCATGGAAGAGGTAATGCCGGAGCTCGACATCCTCTACATGACCCGCGTCCAGAAAGAGCGTTTCGACGAGACCGAGTACAAGCACATGGCCGCCAAGTTCGTGCTGGAACTGGCCACCCTGGAAGGGGCCAAGCCCACCATGAAGATCCTGCATCCCCTGCCCCGGGTCGACGAGATCGACGTGGCCGTCGACAAGACCCCTCACGCCTACTACTTCCAGCAGGCAGAGAACGGGGTCTATGCGCGCCAGGCTCTGCTGGCACTGGTACTGAACGAAACCGTATAAGGGAAAGGGGAACATCATGTCCGAGAAGAACCAACTGCAAGTCGAAGCCATCCGTCACGGCTCCGTCATCGACCACGTCCCCGCCGGCCAGGGCATCAAGATCCTCAAGCTGTTCCAGCTGATCGAGACCCAGGAGCGGATCACCGTCGGCTTCAACCTGAAATCCGGCGCCCTGGGCAAGAAGGATCTCATCAAGATAGAGAACACCCGCCTGACCGAACAGCAGGCCAACCAGCTGGCCCTGTTCGCCCCCAAGGCCACCGTCAACATCATCGAAGACTTCGTGGTGGTGAAGAAACACCAGCTGGCGCTGCCGGAGTTCATCGCCGGGGTGTTCCACTGCCCCAACTCCAACTGCATCTCCCACAACGAGCCGGTGGACAGCTACTTCCGCGTGCGCGAGGTGAAGGGCGCGGTGCGCATGAAGTGCAAATACTGCGAGAAGTCCTTCACCCAGGACATCGTCAGCGAGCGCTACTGATACCCCGTCAAAAATATCCATGTGGGCCCCTCCGGGCCCATTTTTGACTCCTGTCACATCACTTTTTCCCCCTTTGGTTATAATTTGCCATCTCATAACGGCTAGGCATCGCTCATCCCCTGCGGGAAGGCTCGTCATCAGTGTTTTTTGCTATGAAAAACAGGAATGACAGACTGGGCGAGATAGCCATCGCTCATCATCAAAGGAAGTCGCCATGGTCAAGACCCTCAGCCGCCCCCTGGATCAAGAGTCCGACCAGGCTCAGCTCGATGCCTGCCGCCAGATCATCGGCCAGCACTGCTACAGCACCCAGGAGGAGATCCGCCGCGAGCTCTCCGTGCGCGGTTTCGCCGACATCAGCCAGTCCACCATCTCCCGCCTGCTGCGTCGCCTCGGTGTCGCCAAGGCCCAGAATGCCAACGGCAAGAAGGTCTACACGCTAGTGGAGGAGCAGCTGGAGCCCGCCGGCAGTACCCGCTCCGTGCACGACATGGTGCGCGCCGTGGTGCACAACCAGCAGATGGTGCTGGTGCACACCACGCCGGGCGCAGCCACCGTGGTCGCCCGCCTGCTGGACCGCCATGCCGATCCGGAGATCCTGGGGGCCGTGGCCGGCAACGACGTGGTGCTGATCGCCCCGCGCCACATCAGCCGCACCCGCCAGGCCCATGCCGCCGTGGTGCGCACCCTGGAGCGGGCACGCTAGGCCCCTCCCCCGCATGCAGCAAGGCGACCCTGGGGGTCGCCTTTTTATTGTCCGTGGTTTGCCGGGGATCAGGCCGCCATCATAAAAAAAACGGGAGCCCCTGGCTCCCGTTTGCGGTGTCGATCTCAGCGTCATGCCAGCATGGCGCCCAGGCTCAGGCAGGCCACGATCAGCACGGTCAGCAGGCCGAGCAGCGGGGCCACCCACTTCAGGTAGCGCACATAGGGCACCTTGGCGATGGCCAGGCCGCCCATGACCACGGCGGAGGTCGGGGTCACCAGGTTCACCAGGCCGGAGGCGGACTGGTAGGCGGTAACCACCAGCTCGCGACCCACGTTGGCGAAGTCGGCGAGCGGCGCCATGATCGGCATGGTCAGCACGGCCAGGCCGGAGGAGGACGGCACCAGGAAGGAGAGCACCACTTCCAGCGCGAACATCACGTTGATGAACACCACGGTGGAGAGGCCGGTCACTATGCCTTCCGCACTGTGCAAGATGGTGTGGGTGATCATGCCGTTGTCCATCACCACCACGATACCGCGGGCGATACCGATGATGAGGGCCACGCCGAGCAGGTCACGGGCACCGTCGATGAAGTTGGAGGTCAGCTCTTCCTCGCTCATGCGGGAGATGAGGCCGACGATGATGGCGGAAGCCAGGAAGACACCGGAGATCTGCGCCATCCACCAGCCCAGTACGGCCACCCCGTAGATCATCACGGCGAAGGCGGCGACGAAGATGCCCAGCACGATCTTGCGGGTCAAGGTGAACTCCAGCATCTGGTCACTCTTGTTGCCGAGGAAGTGGGCGCGGTTCTCTTCCCACTTGTCGGCCACCAGGGACTTGCTCGGATCGTTGCGCACCATCTTGGCGTAACGCATCACGTAGGCGACACAGAGGATCCAGCCGGCCACCAGCATGGCCACGCGCAGCCAGATGCCGTCGGTGAAGGAGATGCCGGCGGCGTTGGCGGCGATCACGGTGGCGAACGGGTTGATGGTGGAGCCCAGGGTACCGATGCCGGCCCCCAGCAGCACGGTGGCGGCGGCGACGACAGGGTCAAAGCGGGCGGCCATCATCACGGGCACCAGCAGGGTGTAGAACGGCAGGGACTCTTCGGCCATGCCGTAGATGGTGCCCCCTGCGGCGAACAGCGCCATCAGGATGGGGATCATCCACTCCTCGCGGCCGCGCAGGCGGTCGGTGACGCGCTCGATGCCGGCGTCGATGGCCCCCGTCTTGGTCACGATGCCGAGGAAGCCACCGATGATCAGGATGAAGAGGGAGACGTCGATGGCGCCAGCCTCATAGGTGTCGTGGTTGTAGAGGCCGTCGATGGGTGCCAGCAGCACGTCGACGATGCCCTGGGGATTGGCATCCACCAGCTTGTAGGTACCGGCCACCGGCACTTCCTTGCCGAGGGCCTCGTTCATGGTCATCTCGTATTTGCCGGCGGGCACTATCCAGCTCAGGGCGGCCACCAGGGCGATCAGCACAAACAAAATCGTGTAGGCTGACGGGAACTTGAATTTGGTCATGGTCCAGCTTCCTTCTGTGGGTGTGGTATCCATGCAGGCTGCGGGTCGTAGGGTTAGAGGTGTTGTTCCGCTGTCACATGGTCGAAAAGCCGGGGGTCACCCCCCGGCACCACTACTGCGACCTCAGTCGCCCAGCGTAGCAACCATCACTGCCTTGATGGTGTGCATCCGGTTTTCGGCCTCGTCGAACACGATGCTGTGCTCGGACTCGAACACATCCTCGGTCACTTCCAGGCCTTTCATGCCGTATTTGTCGGCCACTTCCTTGCCCATGGTGGTCTCGTCGTTGTGGAAGGCCGGCAGGCAGTGCATGAACTTCACGTCCGGGTTCTTGGTGGCGTTGATGACGTCCATGTTGACCTGATACGGGGTCATCAGTTTCACGCGCTGATCCCAGGCCTCTTTCGCCTCACCCATGGAGACCCAGACGTCGGTGTAGAGGAAGTCGGCACCCAGCACGCCCTCTTTCACGTCTTCGGTCAGGTGGATGCGCGCACCGGTCTCTTCGGCGATCTGGCGGCACTGGGCAACCAGCTCCTCTTCCGGCCAGAAGGCCTTCGGTGCGACCAGGCGGATGTCCATGCCCATCTTGGCGGCGCCGACCATCAGGGAGTTGCCCATGTTGTTGCGGGCGTCACCCAGGTAGGCGAACTTGATCTGATCCAGGCGCTTGCCCTTGCCGTGCTCCAGCATGGTCATGAAGTCGGCCAGGATCTGGGTCGGGTGGAATTCGTTGGTCAGGCCGTTCCAGACCGGCACGCCGGCGTAGGCACCCAGCTCTTCCACGATCTCCTGGCCGTAGCCACGGTATTCGATGCCGTCATACATGCGGCCCAGTACGCGGGCGGTGTCCTTCATGGACTCCTTGTGACCGATCTGGGAACCGCTCGGGCCGAGGTAGGAGACCTGGGCGCCCTGGTCGAAGGCCGCCACTTCAAAGGCACAACGGGTGCGGGTGGAGGTTTTTTCGAAGATCAGGGCGATGTTTTTGCCGACCAGATGCTTGCGCTCATAGCCACCGTACTTGGCCTTCTTCAGGTCGATGGCCAGATCGATCATGTATTGGATTTCGCGCGGGGTGAAGTCCAGCAGTTTCAGGAAGTTACGGTTACGCAGATTAAAAGCCATGATGAGTTCTCTCTATATTTGTTCAGACCAATTGGGGCAGTAGTGTTGACTACGCAAAATTTGTTCGGTTACTCAGGCATTCACTGTGTTGGTGGCAACGATATTGGTGCCGGCTTCGCCTCTGAGGATGGCCAGACCATCTTCCAGGGAACCGATCCCCACCATGCCGCCGGTGGCTTTCACAAATTCACAGGAGGCTTCGACCTTGGGCCCCATGGAGCCGGCATCGAACTTGACCCCGGCCAGCTCGTCCGGGCTGGTGACCCGCAGCGGGCGCTGGGTCGGTTTGCCCCAGTCCAGGTAGACGGCATCGGCATCGGTCAGGATCAGCAGGGCGTCGGCCTTGATCTGCTTGGCCAGGTAGGCGGCAGACATGTCCTTGTCGATGACGGCTTCGATGCCGGTCAGGCTCTGGCCATCCCAGGTCACCGGGATGCCGCCACCACCGGTACAGATGATGAGGTGGCCTTGGGCGATCAGGGTTTCGATGGCGTCACCTTCGACGATGCGCTGGGGCAGCGGAGACGGCACCACGCGGCGGAAGAACTTGCCGTCGGCCTTGACCGACCACTGCTTCTCGGCGGCCAGGGCGCGGGCTTCCGCCTCTTCGTAGACGGGACCGATAAACTTGGTCGGGTTGGCGAACGCCGGATCCTCGGGGTCGACCTGCACCTGGGTCAGCAGGGCGGTGACGTTGCGGCTCGGCATCAGGTTCTTCAGTTCCTGGATCAGCATGTAGCCGATCATGCCCTGGGACTCGGCGCCCAGCACATCCAGGGGATAGGGGGAGACCTTGGTATAGGCGCTGTTCTGCAGGGCCAGCAGGCCGACTTGCGGGCCGTTGCCGTGCACCAGCACCACGTTGTAATCCTCGGCGATGCGGGCGATGGTCTTGGCGGCGGTGGCGATGTTCTTGCGCTGGATATCCGCTTCGAGCGGTTCGCCACGACGGAGCAGGGCATTGCCCCCCAGGGCGACGACGACAGTTGGTTTTTTCATGATGTTACTCTCGAGTCTTGGTCTGTGTGGCGCCAGCCTCTGCCGGCGCCACGCCGTCTTGTCAGATGCCGTCGCGTTCCATCGGGCAGCTCATGCAGCGGGCGCCGCCGCGGCCACGTCCCAGCTCTTCGCCCGGGATGGGCAGCACAGTGATGCCAGCCTTGTCGTACTTCTCGTTGGTGTAGGTGTTGCGCTCGTAACCCACCACCACGCCGGGACGCACGGTCAGCACGTTGTTGGCGTCGTTCCACTGCTCGCGCTCGGCCTCGAAGCTGTCACCGCCGGTGGTGATGAGCTTGAGCTGATCCACGCCCAACGCCTTCTCGATGGCGGTCACGAAGTAACCCTCTTCCTTGATGTTCATGCCGGTGGCACCGCCCGGGGTCAGGCTCCAGCAGTTCACATCCTTGCGGATGACTTCCGGATAGACGGAGAAGGTGTCTATGTCCATGTGGGTCATGACGGTATCCAGGTGCATGCAGCTGCGGTGTTTCGGCAGCTCCATGGCGATGACCTGTTTGGCCTGGCCGTGCTTGAACAGGCTGCGAGCCAGGTGCTCGACCCCTTGCGGCGTGGTGCGCTCGGACATGCCGATGAGCACGGCGCCGCGGCCGATGACCAGGACGTCACCCCCTTCGATGGTGGAGTTGTCGTAGTCGCGGTCTTCGTCACCGAAGTACTTGATGAAGTCCTGACCGGCAAACTGCGGGTGCCAGCGGTAGATGGCCTTCACATGGTTGGTCTCGCGACGACGGGCGGCCTTGGCCATGGGGTTGATAGAGACGCCGCCATAGACCCAGCAGGAGGTGTCGCGGGTGAAGAGGTGATTGGGCAGCGGCTCGATGATGAAATCGGTCGGGGCGTGCATGCCGACCACCATGTTGACGCCGCTGTAGGGCATCTCGGAGTAGGTCAGGCCGCCGGAGAGAATGCGGGCCAGCTCGCGATGGGGCATGTCCGCCAGGAAGCAGCGCACGTCGTTGGCCAGCGCGGTGCCGAGACGATAGTCGGAGACCTGATGCTGCAACAGCCAGGCTTTGGCTTCCGGCACGTCCAGGGTTTCCGCCAGCAGATTGGTCAGCAGGAAGACTTCGACATTCTGATCGCGCAGTACCTGAGCGAATTTGTCGTGCTCCTGACCGGCGCGTTCCACGGACAGGACGTCATCGAACAGCAGATCCTGGCAGTTGGAAGGAGTCAGACGCTTCAGACTGAGGTTGGGGCGGTGCAACATGACGCGGCGCAACTGGCCAACTTCAGAACCTACATAAAATTTGCTCATGATTATATTCCGTCTAGCAGTGGTCCCTGCGAGTGATTGAATAGATTCCTTCTATTCTGGCTCGTGGCTAAGGCGGGATATTCTTTATATAGGGTATTCAGCTTGTGTTCTATCCTGCCCTTGCCTTTCGATGCAGAGATTAGGACTGGCAGCCACACCAAACTTGGACATTGATCACATTCAACCGAGACTGCATAAATTCAGGAGTTAATTTATGACGGAGTGTACATAAACGATATTTGCCATTGAGCAAACACGGCATAAACAAGCAAAAATCCCCATAAAAATCCCAGCAAGATAGCGTTTTCATTCATTTAAGCTATCCATAAAGAGATATCCATGATTTTAAAATATCTTTATAATCAATCAGATAAAAAAGATTTTTTTAGTATTTGAATTTTTTATATCCATCCATGAATTTATCGTCATTCATCCCCCTGAGAGTCACCACATAAATAGTCACTTTCTCCATTTCGGTTGAATAATCCGTTTTTTGTTCCAGATCATGGCATCTGTGCCAGGTCGCGCGGCAACGCTCCCACCCTCCCGTCATGCCCCCATCTCGCTTATATGAATATGCATTTTGGGCGCTTCCTGACGGCGTTTCTCTCACCCGCCTCATTGCAGGCGGGATTTAAAGTTTTTTCATTAGTTGAATTTTTTGCATCACCTTGCACCAGGCCATGGTTCGCCTTAACTCAGAAAGTGACTTGGATCACACCAAATTCCCTTACCAAGGAGATAACCATGAAGATCAAGCCGCTGTTTCTGTTCGTCGCCCTGGTCCTTCCCCTGGCCCCGGCCCTGGTCCACGCCCAGGGAGCCCCCGCCATGCCGCTGGTGGTATGCCATGTTGACCAGGCCCCCCAGATGCTGATCCCCGCCTACCTCTGCCAATGGTATGGTGGTAGCCAGCACCACTGATCCGCTCACCCAGGGGGAGATGTCCTCCTCTTGGGTGGAAGCCCGAGTCCGACACCCTCCACTCGGCGCCTCCCCACTCAGCTGGTACCCAGCCGCTCACACCACAGCCCTGCCAGTTGCCGTATTCGCTGCCGCATTGCCCGCTCATTGGCGGGATCGGCCCCCGGTCATCCCATTTCCCTTCGATACTCCAGGATGTGCTCATCTGCGATCGACACCTCTCTTCACGTCATTTCTGAACCCCAGTTAAATGGCTTGTAAGACATTCGCCATAGAATGCGTAAGCAAACATCCCACAAAGCTCTCGCCATAGTCGGAAGATAAGCGCGAAAAACCCGCAGATAAAATCTTCAAGATGATGATTAATAACAAAATAATCGTTATTTCATTTCGCAAGAAACGAGTTTCGCAAAAACGTTTTTCAACATGCTGTTGTCGCCCTGCGGGAAATCCTTATAGTTACTCCTGCACGGACGCAATGAAGTCGGTCAGGATGACTGGCTGCCAGGGTTGGGCAAATGGACTCACCACAGGATGTGGTAAAGGACACCTCCCAGGACGGAGAAAGTGCGGCGGGAATGGATGACTCGTCAGGCCATGATGGCTAAAGGACACCCCAAAGGATTGGGAAGGGGAAACCTAAAGGAAGAGGTATAGTCAGGGATTGCAGGGAGCAACTTCGTTCAAGGATATGAGCGATAAGACTATCGGGGGCGACGCAAGTCGCCCCCATCTTTTTTGGCCGTTTTTTGCCTCGGCCAACGTCTCTCACTCCAGCCGGAAGTGCCCCACTATCTCCCGCAACCTGTCATAGGTGTGCTGCATGGCGTTCGAGCTGTGCACCGTCCGCTCCCCATTGCCCTTGAGCTGGGTAATCACCTCGGCAATGGCGCTCATGTTGCGGTTGATCTCCTCGGCAACGGCGCTCTGTTGCTCCGCCGCAGTGGCGATATGGCTGATGAGATCGTTGATCTCCACCACCTCCCCCGCCATCAAATCCAGCGACGCATTCACCTTACCGGTGTTTTCTGCCGCATCCTGACAACTCTGACGGGTGTTGCCCATGGCCACCACCACTGTCTGGGCGCCTCGTTGCAGCCGGGTCAGCATGGTCTGGATCTCGGCGGTACTCTGCTGGGTGCGGCCCGCCAGGGAGCGCACCTCATCGGCCACCACGGCGAATCCGCGTCCCTGCTCACCGGCCCGGGCAGCCTCGATGGCGGCGTTGAGGGCCAGCAGGTTGGTCTGCTCGGCGATGCTGCCGATGACCCCGAGTATGGAGCCAATCTGCTGCACATCCTGCTGCATGGCCTCGATGGAGTGGGCCGTGGCCTCCACCTCGGTCACCAGGGCGGTCACGCTGGCCATGGCCTGATCCACGACCTGGCGTGACTGGCTTGCCAGCTGCTGGCTCTGGCCGGTCAGCTGGGCCGTGCTGGCCGCACTCTCCGACACCGAGACGGCGGTGCGGCTCATCTCGTTGATCGCAGTGACGACCTGCTCCGTCTCCCGCACATGCTCGGCCAGCAGCCCCTGGGCCGCCCCCGTCTCCCGCGCGAGATCCGAAATCCCGTCGTTGAGCTGGCCGCTGGCGTGCCGCACCTCCCCCATCATCTCCTGCAGTCGCTCGATGAAGCGGTTGATGCCCGCCGAGATCTGGCCGAGGTCATCCTTGCTGGTCACGGTGAGCCGGCGAGTCAGGTCACCATTGCCCTGGGACAGCTCCTGCACCAGGTCGCGCAGGGAGAGAATCGGGCGATAGGCCAGGTTGAGCGCCACCATGGAGATTGCCAGCACCAGGGCTGCGACCCCGAGCAGGGCCAGGGTGATCTTGCCGTTGAGGGCCTGGGTCATGGCCCGGATATGGTCGAGATCCACGTACCCGGTCAGGGTCCACTGACTGCCCCGGATGTCGAGCTTGTTGGGGCGGCTCTCGACCTCTCCACCGGGCTTGCTGCTGTAGAGCACCTGGCCCTGGCTGTCGGTGAGGGAGAAGTAACGCCCCTCTCCGCTCACCTTCGCCAGCAGCGTTTTGAACTCGCTCATGTCGAGGTAATAGAGGTAGGCGGAGTCGGCCCCTCGCGGCACCAGAATGGAGATGACCGGCTTGTCGTCCAGCTGCTCCAGCGGGCTCACGGTGATCTGGTTGTTGGCGGCGGGGATCTGCTTGCGCAGGGCATCGACCCTGGCCTTGTCGTCGATGACGCCATTTGCGTCGAACGCCATGTCGCCAATCACCTTGACGATGTTGTGAAAGCCGGTCTCCTGCAGCGCCTTCTTGACGCTGGTGACCCCGAGGTTGAGGTTGGCGGCCAGCAGTACTTTCTGATTGATGTCGTCCGCCAGTTTCTCCCTGACCAGGGTGATCTGTTCGTTGATGTTCTGGGTCGCCTGGGTGCGGATGTAACTGCTGATGAAGTGATTGACGCTGAACCAGGCGGTGCCGATGGTAGCCAGGATGGCGAGCAGCAGGAGGACGTTGATCTTGACTTTGAATGGCATGGGATGGGTCCCTCCAAATGAAGAGGGCTGGAATTGCTCCAGCCCTCTCTGCCAATGCTTACTTCTTCTTGGCGTACTTCATGGAGTCCAGCGCGACCGCCAGGATGATGATGCCGCCCTTGATGATGAACTGCCAGTAAGGGCTGACCCCGATGTAGGTCAGACCGTAGTTGATCAGTGTGAAGATGAGTACCCCGGTGATGACACCGGCCACCGTCCCCACACCACCGGCAAATGACACCCCGCCCACCACGCAGGCCGCGATGGCGTCGAGCTCATACATGAAGCCCAGGTTGTTGGTGGCACTACCGATACGGCCCGCTTCCAGCATGCCGCCGAAGGCATAGAAGACGCCGGCCAGGGCATAGATGATCACCAGGTTGACGGCGACGTTGACGCCGGACACCTTGGCCGCTTCCGGGTTGCCACCGATGGCGAAGATATTCTTGCCGAAACGGGTCTTGTTCCACAGCACCCAGACGAAGACGCTGGCGATGGCCGCATAGAAGGTCAGATACGACAGCTTGAATCCGCCTATCCGGATGAACCCCTGTGCGAAGCTGGAGAAGCGGGGATCGAAGCCGGCCACCGGAGAAGCCCCCACGGAGTCGAAATACAGCGAGTTGATGCCGTAGACGATGATCATGGTGCCCAGCGTGGTGATGAAGGGCGTCACGTTCAGGTAGGCCACGATCAGGCCGTTGATGAGGCCGATCAAGGCACCCACGGCGCAGACCAGCAGGATCACCGCCGGGATGGGCACTTCACCCAGAGAGGGGAACACCTTGTTGACGTTGGTCAGGGCCTGCAGCATGGTGGCCGCAATGAGCGCAGCCAGGCCGACCTGACGACCGGCCGACAGGTCGGTCCCCTGGGTGATGATGATGCCCGCCACCCCCAGCGCGATGATGATCCGCACCGAGGACTGGGTCAGGATGTTGCTGAAGTTGGTGAGACTGAGGAAGGAGGGCTCCTTGATCACGATGACCATGAGCAGCACCAGCAGTACCACATAGATGCCGTTCTCTTTGAGCGCCTGCATCAGATTGAATTTTTTAGCCGACTCCATAATGTCTTCCTGTCTTATAGGTACAGAGATGCCAGGCGCAGGATCTCGCTCTGGTCAGTTTCTTTGGTGTTGACGATCCCCGCGACCCGGCCATTGCTCATGACCAGGATGCGATCCGTGATGCCGAGCAGTTCGGGCATCTCGGAGGAGATGATGACGATCCCCTTGTCCTTCTTCGCCAGCTCGAGGATGAGCTGGTAGATCTCGAACTTGGCCCCCACGTCGATGCCGCGGGTAGGTTCATCCAGCATCAGGATCTCGGGCTGGGTCAGCAGCCAGCGGCCGATGATGACCTTCTGCTGGTTGCCGCCGGAGAGGCTGCCGATCTGGGTCTGCTGGGTCGGTGTCTTGACCCGCATGGAGTCGATGACCCACTGGGTGTCGCTCTTCATCTTGTTGTCGCTGAGCAGCCCCATGGAACCCTTGTAGTTGTCCATGTTGGCGATCAGGGAGTTGAAGGCGATGTCGAGACGGGAATAGATACCGGTGGAGCGGCGCTCCTCGGTCACCAGGGCGAAGCCATTCTGGATCGCCTCGTGGGCATTGTGGTTCGCCACCTCTTTGCCGTGCAGCTTGATGGTCCCCTCGCTGCGTTCGCGGATGCCGAACAGGGTCTCGACGATGTCCGTGCGCTTGGCCCCCACCAGACCGGCGATGCCGAGGATCTCCCCCTTGTGCAGGTTGAAGGTCACATCCTGGATGGAAGGCTGGTTCTTGGCCGTCAGGTGCTCGACTTCGAGGATCACCTCTTTGGGCTGGTTGGTTTTCTCCGGGAAGCGCTGGGTCAGCTCGCGACCGACCATCATGCCGATGATCTGATCCATGGTCATGCCCTTGAGTGGCTGGGTCGCCACCCACTGCCCATCCCGCAATATGGTGATCTCGTCACAGAGCTGGAAGATCTCTTCCATCTTGTGGGAGATGTAGACGATGCCGCAGCCTTTCTCCTTGAGCTTGTTGATGATCTTGAAGAGGTGGTTGACCTCTTTCTCGGTCAGGGAGGAGGTGGGCTCGTCCATGATGACGATCTTGGCGTCATAGGAGAATGCCTTGGCGATCTCGATCATCTGCATCTGGGAGACGGAGAGGGTACCGACCTTGACCCTGGGGTCGATGTCGATGTCCAGTTCGTCGAAGATCTGCTTGGTCTCTTCATACATCTTGCCGTGATCGATGAACCACCCCTTGGTGGGGTAGCGGCCGAGCCACATGTTGTCCATCACGGTGCGTTGCAACACCAGGTTCAGCTCCTGGTGGACCATGGAGACACCGTTCTCCAGCGCCTCCTTGGAGGAGGTAAAGTTGATCTCCTCCCCCTTGAAGAAGATCTTGCCCTCATCCTTCTCGTAGATGCCGAACAGGCACTTGAGCAGCGTGGACTTGCCTGCGCCATTCTCGCCCATCAACGCATGCACAGAATGAGGACGGACCCGTAAATTGACTTTATCGAGTGCCTTGACGCCAGGGAAACTCTTACTGACGTCAATCATCTCCAACAGCCATTCTGATTGTTGCCGTGTTGTCATATCAGCCATCACATCTGGTTGGAACAGAGGGCAAGGGGATCACCCTTGCCCGGGAGGAGGGAATTACTCGAACTGGGACAGGTTGTCTTTATCCACGCCCACGTAAGGAACACGCACGATCTTGTTGTCGATCTTCCAGTTGGTGCCTTCACCGGCCGGCTTGCCTTCGGCCAGGTTCTTGGACAGATCGAAGGTCGCCTTGGCCTGGTTGGCCGCGTCGTTCAGCACGGTACCCGCCATGGCGCCGCTCTTGACCATGGCCAGGGCTTCCGGCAGGGCGTCAACGCCGAACACCGGGATGGCGCTCTTGCCTTGTGCCTTCAGGGATTCAACAGCGCCCATCGCCATGCCGTCGTTGTTGGCGATGACCACTTCGATCTTGTTGGCGTTCGGGCCGGAGATCCAGGCGTCCATCTTGTCCTTCGCCATGGCGGTATCCCACATACCGGTATCCATGTGCAGCTGCTCGGTCTTGATGCCGCCGTCGTTCAGGGTCTTGACGACGTAGGTGGTACGGGCTTCCGCATCCGGGTGGCCAGGCTCACCCTTGAGCAGCACGAACTGGATGACGCCATCCTTGTTCAGATCCCAGGCCGGATTGGCTTTCCAGTGCTTGGCGATCAGCTGACCCTGGATGATACCGGACTCTTTGGAGTCGGTACCCACGTAGTAGGCCTTGTCATAGCTGGCCATGTCCGCCGCGCTCGGTTCCTTGTTGTAGAACACGACGGGGATCTCGTCGGCACGGGCCTTTTCGATCACGACAGAGGCCGCAGCCGGGTCGACCAGGTTGATGGCCAGCGCTTTCACACCCTTGGCCAGCAGGACGTCGATCTGGTCATTCTGCTTGGACTGGTCGTTCTGGGAGTCGTTCATCAGCAGCTCGACACCCGGGTTGGCTGTCGCTTCCTTCTCGATGGCCTTGCGCACCACGGCCATGAAGTTGTCGTCATACTTGTAGACGGTGACACCGATACGGGTATCGGCCTGGGCTTGGGCTCCCGCCATCAGTCCCATCAGCAAGGTGGCAACTGTCGTGAGTTTTTTCATTGTTATGCTCCGATCTCTATCTGTTTTTGTAGGGAATGCTGTACACCATGTGAACTGGCGCCAGCCTAATGTAATCAGTTTGTTGTGTGACGGTCTGTGATCATGGCAACAAAATGAAAACGTTTACACTCTGTTACATAGCGACAATATTGTTAAAAATTAAATAGTTATGCCCATAGCAGCCTCCTTCGAGGCCTTGCCATAAGAGACTAGACTATCTAGCGCAAAATGCAGTTCCAGCTGTAACTTCCAGGCAACAACCAGAATTCGGGCCGCACACTCTGGCTCCAGGAGTCATCCCCGCCCACCCCCATATGGAAGCCATCGAGGCAGAGGTGAGTCCCCCCTAGGGCCACCAGATCGGTCTGGTGACGGGCCTGAGCGAGCTGCTGCTGGCTGTAGCGGCTGACGCTGAAGTGGAAGCGTCCCTCCACCGCCAGATCCCCCAATTGCAGCTGACGGGTATCGCAGCGCAGGCCGTTGTCGGTCGGGAAGACATAGGGGGTGTGCAGGGCCGAGGCGGGCCGTTGCCAGCGCTGCACGTCGGCGGCCAGCAGCCTGTCCGGGTAATTCTCGTGGGGACCGCGTCCCAGCCAGCTCACCTCGTCACCGTCAGCCAGCTCGTCAGCCAGCCAGAGCCGGGCACCGATGCGCGGCAAGGAGGGCATGTCACCGGCCACCTCCACCTCGATGGCGAGGTGCATGGCTCCGTCGCTGGCAAACTTGTGGTGCCAGCGGGTCAGCAGCTTGAGTTCGGCCCCGACGAAGTAGCCGTGTCGCACCGTCACCGTCCCTTGATCAGGGCTCACCGTCAGGTCGAGACAGCGGTGCGCCAGTGCGTTGAGTCCGGATTCCTGCCAGCGGGCGATCCAGGCGTTGGGATCGGCGTGATCCGCCTCGCTGGTGCCGATGTCGTTGTCGAGTGGTGCCCGATAGAAGTGGTCGGCAATGGCGTCTTTCAGCCGCTCCCGACCCTGCTTCTGCCAGCTCGCGACTCGGCCGCTGGCCTTGTCGAGCTGCCACTCTCCCCCTGTCGTACGCACTTGCCAGTGATCACCCTGTTCGCTCAGGGTGGCGGGGCTGAACGCCGCCGGGATGGCCAGGGGCGTCGGCAGCATGCATTGCTGGCGCGCCACCTCGTGCCCCGCCTCGGCCCAGGCCGTGGCGCCGTGCTGTACGATGGCGAGATCCAGCCACGCAAGGCTCCCCGCCGCAAAGGCAGGCAAGCGCTCCAGCAGGGTCAGGGTCACGCAGTCCAGGGGCACCAGCTCAAGCGAGCACTCACCCTGACTCACCACCATGCCGTCCTCGCACAACCGCCAGTGCAGCGTTTCGTTGTCCGTCCTGCGGAACAGGTACTCGCTGGTGATCGCGACCTTGAGCGGCTGCTGGCTGACCAGGGTCAGCACGAAGGGCTGCTGGGCACGCTTGGCCTCGAACAGCGACGGATGGGGCGTGCGATCGGGGAATAACAGGCCGTTGCAGCAGAACTGGCGGTCATTGGGGGTATCGCCGAAGTCTCCCCCATAGGCCCAGAAGTGGCGGCCGTCGTCGGTCTGTTTGTCCAGCCCCTGATCGACCCAATCCCAGACGAAACCGCCCTGCAGGCGGGGATGATCGCGAAACGCCTGCCAGTAGTGGGCATAGCCCCCCAGGCTGTTGCCCATGGCGTGGGCGTATTCACACAGGATCAGCGGCCGGGTTTCCCCCGGCAGGCCGATCCACTTGGCCAGCGCCCACTTGGGCACGGCCGGGAAGGGTTGATCCTGATGGGTCCGGGCATACATGGGGCAGATGATGTCGGTGGCCTGGGTATCGGCCCCGCCCCCCTCGTACTGCACGGGACGGCTGGGGTCGCAGCCCTTGACCCACTGGTACATGGCGTCGTGGGCCGGGCCGTAGCCGGATTCATTGCCGAGGGACCAGATGATGATGCTGGGGTGGTTGAAGTCCCGCGCCACCATGCGGGTGACCCGCTCGAGGAAGGCGGTGCTCCAGGCGGGATCCCGCGCCAGCCGCCCCATGGGGGTCATGCCGTGGGTCTCCAGGTTCGCCTCGTCCACCACGTAGAGACCGAGCCGGTCGCACAGGCGATAGAGCTCGGGGTGGTTGGGATAGTGAGAACAGCGCACCGCGTTGAAGTTGTGCCGCTTCATCAGCAGCAGATCCTGCTCCATGTCGGCAGGCGTCACCGCATGCCCGGTGGCGGGGTGGTGCTCGTGGCGGTTGGCACCGCGAATGAGCAGGGGCTGGCCGTTGACCCGCAGCAGACCGCCGCGGATCTCCACCGCCCGAAAGCCCACGTCATAGGCCTCGCTCTCGATGGACTCCCCCTGCTCGTCCAGCAGGGTCAGGGTCAGGCGGTAGAGATGGGGGGTCTCGGCGCTCCACTTGTGCGGTGCCGCCACCTCCAGCCAGACCTCGCTCCTGTCTCCGTAGGCCCCCTTCTCGTCGATGGCCCCGGTGCCGAGCGGCTGGCGTCGCTCGGCGATCAGCGTCTCACCGAAATAGAGCCTGGCCTCCACAGCCAGTCCGGTGCCCTCATTGACCTGCAGATCGATCTTGAGGCGTGCATCCCGGTAGCAGGCGTCCAGCACCGGCGTCAGCCGTATGTCCAGCAGGCGGCGCCCGGGTTTGTGCAGCAGGCTGACGGAGCGGAAGATGCCGCTCATGCGCCACATGTCCTGATCCTCCAGGTAGGAGCCATCGGACCAGCGCAGCACCAGGGCCGCCAGCCGGTTTTGGCCGGCCTGCAGGAAGGGAGTCAGATCGAACTCGGCGGGCAGCCGGCTGTCCTGGGAGTAGCCGACCCAGCGGCCGTTGCAGAACAGGTGGAAGGCGCTGTCCACCCCGCCGAAGATGATCCGGGTCTGGCCGCCGGCCAGCCAGCCGGCAGGCAAGTCGAACACGCGGGAGTAGCAGCCGGTGGGATTCTCGGCGGGCACCCGGGGCGGATCGCAGGGGAAGGGGTACTTGATGTTGGTGTAGATGGGCACATCGGTCACAGGCCGCAACCCTGGGTAGGCCGCATCCAGCTGCCAGTTGCCCGGCACCAGGATAGCGGTCGCGTCCCCCAGATCCTCGTTCACCCAGGACTCGGGCACCGACTCCGGCGCATCGAAGAAGGAGAAGCGCCACTCGCCGTCGAGCAGCAGGCAGGAGGGGGAAGGCAAGCCGGCCCGCGCCTCGGCCTCGTCACGCCAACTGGACAAGGGGGTATGGGCGGGCAGCCGATTCACCGACGTAATCGCCTGGGTCTGCCAGTCCTGACGGGCCACTATCTCCCTGAGCATCTCTTTCTCTCCCTGCATGAGCGCTGAAAACCATTGCAGTGTAGGGAAGTTTTGGCCGTGGATCGGCGATCCCGCTCACAACGATGTAAACGATTACACTCATTTTGTTAAGTAAAACGGAGTAAAAATAGGATAAATGCTGGTAAAAGCCCGTTCCGGTCAGCACGGGGGTAAAAAGCGGGGATTCACGGCTCGGAGACCGGGAGCTGATGGTTGATAAAGATGCGGGCAGGGATGAGTTCTTGCCGCCGCCATCCCGCCGCCGGGGTGACCGCATCGGACAGGGGATCGGAGCCGCCGCGCAGAGGCAGGGGGCGAACGACCACCTCTTGTTACCGCCATCCCCACACCCGGGCCGCAATAGTGGCAAGGGAGCAACACCTAGGTGGATCTCGTGAAAGGGCAATACGATGCCCACCGCCCGGTGGCGGCATCCGCCGTGAGATCGGGGCAGAAGGACAGTACGTGGCTCGGTGCGCTGTCGACAGGCGAGGACGCCCATCACCACCAGGTAGCGGCATCAGTCGATCTGGACGGAGAACAATGCGCAGATAAGGGTGCAGGCGGCAATCAGGGAGGCGAGGCCGCCACCCCGTCACCAGGGTGGCGGCAACGGGGTCGGGACCGCATGGCAGGCTTGAAAGAAGGTGGGCAGCCCGGGATCAGAGCCTGACGGGCGCCACTGAGTGGCGGTTGATCAGGGTCGGGGTGTAGATGCGGCTCTGCACCGACTCGCCCTCCCCGGCGGCGAGTTGCAACGCCAGCTTGGCCGCCTGGGCCGCCATCAGCTCGATGGGATAACGCATGGTGGAGAGCTTGGGCCGCAAGTATCTCGCGTAGATGATATCATCGAACCCCACCACAGAGACCTCTTCCGGCACCTTGAAGCCGTTGTCAGCCAGCACCGAGATGGCCCCCGCCGCCATGGCATCGTTGTAGGCCACCACCGCCGTGATGGGCAGCCCCTTGGCCAGCAGGTTGAGCATGGCGCGCTCACCACCCTCTTCATTGGGCATGCCGCTCTCCACCAGCTCGGGATCGGTGCTCAGTCCCGCCTCCGCCAGCGCATCCTGATAGCCCTGATGGCGCAACAGGGCATCCTCGATGGCGTGATCCGAGCTCAGGAATGCGATGTGGCGATGACCCAGATCCAGCAGATGGCGGGTCGCAGTCGCCGCCCCCAACCGGTTGTTGAGGGCGATACAACGCCCCCTCAGGCTCGGAATGTCGCGGTTGATCAGCACCATGCCGGGCGCCCGCAGGGCATAGTCGATGAGCTCTTCATCGTCGAGCGCCTTGCTGTGCACCACCAGCGCCTCGCAACGCTTGCCGATGAGCAGCTCGATCGCTTCCCGCTCCTGCTGGGCACGGTGAAAACCATTACCCATCAGCAAGTGCAGCCCCTGCTCCACCGCCACCGCGGCCACCCCCTTGACCAGGGCACCGAAGAAAGGATCCGCCACGTCGCCCACCACCACGCCCATGGTGTCACAGGTCTGGCTGACCAGAGCCCGGGCGTTGGCATTGGGGGTGTAGCCCAGTTCGGCCATGGCTTTCAGCACCACCTCGCGGGAGGCGGCGCTGGCCTTGGGTGAGTTGTTCATCACCCGTGAAACCGTTGCCACCGAAACGTTGGCCAAACGGGCGACATCCTTGATGGTGCTCATGCTGTTTTCACTTATTTCACGGTTCGATAGATCGCATTATACCGGTCAATGTCCCTGATAACAGTGGAAAAAGTCATATCACGATATTCATGACGACAAAAAATGGTGTAATCGTTTACACGTATTTGTTAAGCGGCTCACAGTTTGCCCGTCTGCCCCTCGGCTAGACTCCTCCTCAGGCTTTTCCTGTGTGAGGAAACGAGGGTGGAGAAGAGGATGAAAGTACTGGTGACCGGCGGTTGTGGCTACATCGGCAGCCACACCTGTCTGGCCCTGCAGGCCGCGGGCATGGAGCCCGTGGTGGTGGACAATCTCTGCAACAGCAAGGCCGGCGTGCTGACCCGTGTCGCCGCCATCAGCGGGCAGGCTCCCCGCTTCTATCAGGGGGACATCCGCGACGCGGCCCTGCTGGATCGCATCTTCACCGAACAGGAGATAGGGGCGGTGATCCACTTCGCCGCCCTCAAGGCGGTCGGGGAGTCGACCCGCATGCCGCTGGACTACTACGACAACAACCTCGGCGGCACCCTGGTGCTGCTGCAGACGATGAAGCGGGCAGGGGTACACAACCTGGTCTTCAGCTCATCGGCCACCGTCTACGGCGACCCGGCCAGTACCCCCATCAAGGAGGCGTTCCCACGCAGCGCCACCAACCCCTACGGCCGATCCAAGCTGATCATCGAAGAGATCCTCGAGGATCTGCAGGCTGCCGAGCCCCACTGGAGCATGACCCTGCTGCGCTACTTCAACCCGGTAGGGGCCCACGAATCCGGCACCCTGGGGGAAGATCCCCAGGGCATTCCCAACAACCTCATGCCCTTTTTAACCCAGGTCGCCATCGGCCGCCGCGACAGCCTCTCGGTCTTTGGTAACGATTACCCTACCGTGGACGGCACCGGGGTACGCGACTACATCCATGTGATGGATCTCGCCGAGGGGCACGTCAAGGCGCTCCACCACTGCGCCGGCCGGGGGGGCGTCCACCCCTACAACCTGGGCACGGGCCAGGGCCAGAGCGTGCTGCAGATGTTGGCGGCGTTCGAGACAGCCTGCGGCCGTCCTCTGCCCTATCGCATCGAGCCCCGGCGTCCCGGCGACATCGCCGAGTGCTGGGCAGATCCGGCCAAGGCCGCACGGGAACTGGACTGGCACGCCAGCCGGGATCTCGCGACCATGTGTGCCGACAGCTGGCGCTGGCAGTCCGCCAACCCCAATGGTTACGAGGAGTAGGCCCAGGCCTGCGCCTCCGGATTTCTTCAACTCATAGACTGGAGTGATGATGTTCAACCCCGTTGATCACCCCCACCGCCGCTTCAACCCGCTGACCGGCCAGTATGTGCTGGTCTCTCCCCACAGGGCCAAGCGCCCCTGGCAAGGCCAGGTCGAAAAAGTCAGCCAGGCGCCGAGCCAGGCCCATGATCCCGACTGCTTCCTCTGCGCGGGCAACAAGCGGGTCACTGGTGACATCAACCCCGAGTATCAGGGCACCTTCGTCTTCACCAACGACTTCGCCGCCCTGATGCAGGACACCCCGCCGAGCGATGCGGCGCCGGATCCCCTGCTCAAGCTGGAGGCCGCCCGCGGCACCAGCCGGGTCATCTGCTTCTCGCCGGATCACGGCAAGACTCTCCCCGAGCTGCCCCTGCCCGCCATCGAGGGGGTGATCACCACCTGGATGGATCAGGTGGCCGAGCTGTCTGCCCAGTGGGCGTGGGTACAGGTCTTTGAAAACAAGGGCGCCGTCATGGGCTGCTCCAACCCTCATCCTCACGGCCAGCTGTGGGGCAGCGACTTCCTGCCCAACGAGATCGCCCGGGAAGAGGAGCACCAGCGCGCCTGGCTGGCCGAGCACGGCCGCCCGCTGCTGGTCGACTACGTGGAGCGGGAGCTGGCGGATCGCTCGCGCATCGTGGTGGAAACGGAACACTGGCTGGCTGTGGTCCCCTTCTGGGCCGCCTGGCCGTTCGAGACCCTGCTGCTGCCCAAGCGCCACGTCCCCTCCCTGCTCGACCTCACTCCCGAGCTGCAGCAGGACCTGGCCATCGCGCTCAAGGAGCTCACCAGCCGCTACGACAACCTGTTCGAGTGCAGCTTCCCCTACTCCATGGGCTGGCACTTTGCGCCCCCCCGCACCGATTGCCCCGAAGCGTGGCAGTTGCATGCCCACTTCTACCCGCCTCTGCTGCGTTCGGCCACGGTGCGCAAGTTCATGGTGGGCTTCGAGATGCTGGCCGAGACCCAGCGCGATCTGACGCCGGAGCAGGCCGCAGAGCGCCTGCGCGCCCTTTCCCCCGTTCATTACAAAGCCAGTGAGGTGACCCCATGACCCCGAGCCAACGCGTCAGCGCCGTCTTTGCCGAGCAGTTTGAGCAGCAACCCGATCTGCTGGTGCGCGCCCCGGGCCGCGTCAACCTCATCGGCGAGCACACCGACTACAACGACGGCTTCGTGCTGCCCTGTGCCATCGACTACGAGACCTGTGTCGCCATCGGCCTGCGGAATGACAACCTGGTGCACGTGGTCGCCGCCGACTACGGCAACCAGCGCGACCTGTTCGATCTGGACAAACCCATCACCCATCACCCGGACCAGCGCTGGAGCGATTACATCCGCGGGGTGGTGAAACATCTGCAGGGGCGTGGTTATGCCCTGCGCGGTCTCAACCTGGTGGTCTCCGGCAACGTACCCCAGGGAACCGGGCTCTCCTCCTCCGCTTCCCTGGAGGTGGCCATCGGCCAGGCCTTCAAGGAGGCCCAGGGACTCGACATCAGCCAGGCGGAGATCGCCCTCAACGGCCAGCAGGCGGAGAACCAGTTCGTCGGCTGCAACTGCGGCATCATGGATCAGATGATCTCCGCGAGCGGCGAGAAGGATCACGCCCTGCTGCTCGACTGCCGCTCCCTGGAAACCCGTCTCATCCCCATGCCCGCGGATCTGGCGGTGCTCATCGTCAATTCCAACGTGCGCCGCGGCCTGGTGGACAGCGAATACAACACCCGTCGCCAGCAGTGCGAGAGTGCCGCCCGCCATTACAGGGTCAAGGCGCTGCGCGACCTGGATCTGGCGACCCTGGAAGCGGGCAAGGCCGGGCTGGACGAGGCCTGCTATCGCCGCGCCCGCCACGTGGTCGGGGAGAACGCCCGCACCCTGGCGGCCGCCGATGCGCTCGCCTCCGGCGATCTGGTGCGCCTCGGCGCCCTGATGGCCGAGTCCCACGCCGCCATGCGGGATGACTTCGAGATCACCGTGCCCGCCATCGACGGCCTGGTGGAGATCATCAAGGCCGAGATCGGCACCGAGGGGGGCGTGCGGATGACTGGCGGCGGCTTCGGTGGCTGTGTGGTCGCCCTGCTGCGCCCCGAGAAGGTGGCCGAGGTGATCGCCGTGGTCGAGGCCCAATACCCGGCCAAATTCGGTCTCAAGGCGGACTGCTACGTCTGTCGCGCCAGCGCCGGGGCAGGCAAGCTATGACCTCCTTCGAACTGGAAAACGAGGAGGGGCTGCGCCTGCGCGGCCTCGACTTCGGGGCCACCCTCACCTCCCTCAGCCTGCCGGTGGCCGGTATGCGGCGGGAGGTACTGCTGGGCTGCAGCGATGCCGCCTACCCCGACCAGCAGGTGTGGCTGGGGGCCGTGGCTGGGCGTTTCGCCAACCGCATCGGGGGGGCCGAACTGGTGCGAGGGGACGACCGCTGGCCCCTGGACGCGAATCAGGGGGCCAACTGCCTGCACGGCGGGCGCGAGGGCTTTCACCGCCGCCACTGGCAGATCAAGGAGCAGGAGGCGGACAGGGTCAGGCTGGCCCTGATCTCACGGGCGGGGGATCAGGGCTTTCCCGGCAATCTGAGAGTGACCCTGGAGTACCGTCTGGAGCACCACGATCTGGTGGTCGACTTCAGCGCCAGCACGGATGAGGCGACCCCGGTCAGCCTCACCAGCCACGCCTACTTCAACCTGGACGGGGACGGCGACATCCGCAGTCACAGCATCAGCCTCAACGCCGACCGCTTCCTGCCCACCGACGAGCAGAGTCTGCCGCTGGCCATCACTCCGGTGGAGGGTCCCTTCGATCTGCGGGCTCCGCGCCTCATCGGCCAGGAGTGGATGAGCCATCCCCAGCAGCGGCTGGCCAAGGGGTATGATCACGCCTTCCTTCTCAACGCCGACCCGGCCCCCCATCAGGGCAATGCCCTGCCCGACAGCCCCGATCAGCCCTGGGCGGCCAGGGTGGTCTCGGGGGACGGCAAGCTGGCGATGGTGGTGCACACCAACCAGCCCTCGCTGCAGTTCTACAGCGGCAACTGGCTGGCCGGCACGATGGATCGCAATGGCCAGCCTTATCGGGACTACGACGGTTTCTGCCTGGAGGCGCAGCAGCTGCCCGACAGCCCGAACCGGCCGGCCCTCGGCGATCCCTGGCTGCTACCGGGGGAGCGCTATCGCCACCAGACCCGCTACCGCTTCTTCCCCAGCCCCTGATCCGAACACGCAAGGAGTCGTTATGGATGAACACTACCTCGCCGCGCCCGACCGCTACCAACGCCAGGCCTATCGACCCGCCGGTCGCCACGGTCTGCGCCTGCCCGGCATAGGTCTCGGGCTCTGGCACAACTTCGGGGAAGGATGCGACCCCGCCACGGCGAAAGCCATGGTGCACCGGGCGTTCGATCTGGGCATCACCCACTTCGACCTCGCCAACAACTACGGGCCGCCGCCGGGCAGCGCCGAGATCACCTTCGGCAAACTGCTCAAGGGCAGCCTGGCGCCGTATCGGGACGAGCTCGTCATCGCCAGCAAGGCGGGCTACGTGATGTGGGACGGCCCCTACGGGGATGGGGGCAGCGCCAAATACCTGTTTGCCAGCCTGCACCAGAGCCTGCGCCGGCTCGGCCTCGACTACGTGGACATCTTCTATCACCACAGGCCCGACCCCCGCACCCCGCTGGAGGAGACCTGCCAGGCGCTGGCACTCATGGTGCGCCAGGGCAAGGCGCTCTACGTCGGCCTCTCCAACTACCCGGCCGAACTGGCGGCGAAGGCCGCGACCCGGCTGGCGGAGCTCGGCACCCCCTGCCTGGTCAACCAGCTCAAATACTCCCTGTTCCAGCGCGACATCGAGGCCGAGACACTGCCGGTTTGCCGCGAACACGGCATGGGCGTGGTCGCTTTCTCCCCCCTGGCCGGCGGGCTGCTGAGCGATCGCTACCTGGCCGGCATTCCCGCCGATTCGCGCGCCGCCAGCGGCAGCCCCTTCCTCAAGCCCGAACAGCTCACCGATGAGAGGCTCGCCAGGATCCGTGCCCTGCACGAACTGGCGCAGCAGCGGGGACAACCCCTGTCACAGCTCGCGCTGCAGTGGGTGTTGCGCGACCCCGTGGTGAGCTGCGCCCTCATCGGTGCCAGCAACCCGCAGCAGATCGCGAGCGCCGTCGACGCCCTGGCCCAGCCGCCCCTGGAGGAGGCCCTGCAGCAGCAGATCCTGTCCGTGCTGACATAACGGGATGAGCCGCCGGCCCGCGCCGTCAGTCCGCACAAAAGGTCATGTCAGACAATGACGTGACCATGGCGGCGCCGGCCCCGCTCCCCGGAAAACAGGGGAGCTACCTACCCCGCCCCTCTCCCACAAGAGGGGTCGGCCGGGTTCGCAGACACGGCCCCCAATAATCTCTGGTTGCCCGCGCGATTTTCCGCCATCATTGGCCGCCCCGACCCTGATCGGGGCTGATTTTATCCAGACACATCAACCAAGAGATCTGCACCATGACCGAATCCTACGCCCTGTTTGTCGCCTTCGTGCTGGGCATAGTGGAAGGCCTGACCGAATTTTTGCCCGTCTCCTCCACCGGCCACATGATCATCGTCGGCCACCTGCTCGGGTTTGAAGGCCCCAAGGCCGCCACCTTCGAGGTGGTGATCCAGCTGGGCTCCATCCTGGCGGTGGTCGTCATGTTCTGGCGCCGCCTGTTTGGCCTCATCGGCATTCATTTCGGCCAGAAGCCGCCGCAGGGCCAGGCCACCCTGACGCTGGTGCACGTCATCCTCGGGATGCTGCCCGCCGTGGTCATCGGGCTGCTGGTCCACAGCTGGATCAAGGCCTATCTGTTTGGCCCCCAGACCGTGATGTATGCCCTGGTGGCCGGCGGCATCCTGCTCATCATCGCCGAGAAGTTCCGCCCTGCGGTGCGCGCCGAGACCCTGGACGACATCAGCTACAAGCAGGCGTTCGGCATCGGCCTGTTCCAGTGCCTGGCGCTCTGGCCCGGCTTCTCCCGCTCCGGCGCCACCATCAGCGGCGGCATGCTGATGGGGATCAGTCGTCATGCGGCGGCCGAGTTCTCCTTCATCATGGCGGTGCCCATGATGATCGCGGCCAGCGGCCTGGACCTCTACAAGAGCCGCGACTTCCTCTCCATGGCCGATTTCCCCATGTTCGCGGTAGGCTTCGTCACCGCCTTCGTGGTGGCCATGATCGCCATCAAGACCTTCCTGGCGCTGATCCGTCGCCTCGACTTCATCCCGTTCGCCATCTACCGCTTCGTGGTGGCCTTCGCCGTCTACCTGGTCTTCGTGGCCTGACAGACTGCGGAATGCACAACAAAAAAGGGACCTCTTGGTCCCTTTTTTCATGATGGCGGGCGCCTCAGTAGAGGCGATGACTGATGCCGTTGAGCAGCCGCGACAGCCCCTTGGTGAACTGTACGGGCGCGTTCTGCACCGTGTAGCAGAGGCAGCCGTCCGGCGTGTGCGGGCTGTGGGCATGGCTGGCGTCGCGCCAGATGAAGTCCCCCACCTGATAGCGGGTGTCGCCATCTTCGATGGTGCCCGCCAGCAGCAGGGTCAGCTCATAGCCCTTGTGGGTGTGCTCCGGAATGCGCCCCCCCGCCTCGATGTGCAGCAGGCTGGCGCGAGCCCCCATCTCGTCGAGCGGCAGGCTGTGCTGACGAATGGCGCCGAGGTGGCGCCACCTGGGGTCATGGTGCCTGGCCAGCACCCGTGGCAGGCGGTAGCTCTGGCCCGCCACCCTCAGCTCGGGGGCCGACAGCCCATGCCGCTCGCGTGTGCTCACAGGGGGGGCGGGTTGCTGCAGTATCCCGGCGAGCATGGCATCGAACCCGGGCGGCAGCGCCTCGTCCGGTTCGTCGGGCGTCAGGTGTTCCCGGGCCAGCTCTTTTTCGCACTCCTTGACCCGGGCGGCACAGTCGGGGCAGAGCTCGCAATGGGCGGAGACGCCGACGGCCAGCGGCAGGGGCAGCTCGTCGGCGGCAAAGGCGCGCAGCATGAGTGCAGTCGGATGGGTCTTAATCATGGCCTTGCTCCACTTGTTCCTTCAGTTTCTGTAATGCCAGACGGAGGCGGGACTTGATGGTGCCGAGCGGCACGCCGAGGCTGTCTGCCAGCTCCTGCTGGGAGAGCTCCTGCAGATAGAGGCCGCGCACCACCTGCTGCTGCGGTTCCGGCAGGGTGGCCACATAACGGGCCATCTGGCGGGTCAGCACGGCGTCTTCGCCCCCGCTCAGGTGTTCTTCCTCCGCCCTGAACTCCAGCAGGGGCCACAGCTCCTCGGCGCAGAGCTCCTCCTTGCTGGCACGGCGGCGGCGCAGCATGTCGAAGCTCTGGTTGCGCATCACCGTGTAGATCCAGGTGGTTGGCGCCCCCTTGTCGGGGTGGTAGAGGCGTGCCTTCTGCCAGACCAGCAGCATGGTCTCCTGGACCAGCTCCATGGCGTTGGCCTCGCTGCCGAGGTGGCGCAGCCCGTAGCCGCGGATGCGCGGGGCGAAGTGGTGAAACAGGGTGGCGAAGGCAGCCTTGTCGCCCTGCTCCGCCACCCGGATGAGAAGAGAAGTCAGATCGCCATCTGGGTTATCCATGGGGGGCGATGTCCTGCGTGGAGCCGATTGTGGTTGGCCAGTATATGCCATTGCGCCATCCCTCGCGTGTCGTGGTCTTCACCAGTACGCGCGGGAAGGGAAAAGGATCACCCTGACGTGTCAGTGGCTCGCGACCAGCAGGCCACTCAACAGGGAGAGGGCTGGCTGGTTGTCCTTGGCCGCCACCAGCCACTGCTTCTGCTCCACCGGAATGGGCAGCACCTCCAGCCAGCGCTGGGCCACCCAGCTCGCGTCCTCCCAGTCCGGCGCGGGGTAGAGAGCGGCATACTCGGGGTAGTCGTTGAACACGTCCTGCAGCGCCTTGGCCAGGGAGTGCTGATCGGCCTTGAGCCGGGCGCTCTGCCAGGGGGGCAGGGGTTCCACTTCGCCGACCCGCAGGCCGTCGGATTCCTGCCACAGATCGGTGATCCGCACCCGCTCCACACCGAGCACGGTAATGCCGAGCAGGCCGTCCGGCAGCAGATCGAAGTCGATGATCCGCACCCGGGTGGCGATGGGATACATGTTGCGCAGCGCATCGGGCTGACGAGGGTCCAGCATGCAGAGCGCAAACTCCCTCTCCCGGGACTCGGCGACCATGCGCTGGTAGCGGGACTCGAAGATGCGCAGCGGCATGATGCCGCCGGGCAGCAGGTGAGCAGAGAGCGGGAACAGCGCCAGTTTCATCGAAATCGTCCTCCATCGGCTTCCTCTAAGGATACGACCGTCGTGCGAGGCGGGATCATTCAGATCGAATCGGTCTAAATAACCCCTTAACAATCAGGGGAAAATAGCCTGGACAAGCCGCTTCGATATGCAGTAAAAATGGATAACCACCACTTACCCAAATCAATATCCTGCAATGTGGTGGAAAACGCAGTGAAATATCCGCCACACCCATGGGTGCGGGCCGTTCCTATAGTTTTCTCGGCCCGATGCGGGTAAAATTCACGCCCTTATCCAGTCTGTCATTTTTCGACGCGCAACCTCGGTGGTCAGTTATGAAAGAGCATATTCATCATCTACTTGAACAAACGGTAGCCAATCTCAAGTCAGCGGGCATCCTGCCGGCGGACCTGGAAGCCCGGGTGCAAGTAGACCGATGCAAGGAAAAGGCTCACGGTGATCTGGCCACCAACCTGGCCATGCTGCTGGCCAAACCGGCCCGCAAGAACCCCCGCGAGCTGGCTGCCGCCATCATCGAGCACCTGCCCGCCTCCGATCTGATCGCCAAGGTCGAGATCGCCGGCCCCGGCTTCATCAACTTCTTCTTCGACCCGAGCTGGCTGGCCGGTCAGGTCGAGGCCATGGTGACCTCCGCCAACGCCAACGTGAAGCTGCCGACCGCCCAGACAGTGGTGGTGGACTACTCCGCCCCGAACGTGGCCAAGGAGATGGCGGTGCACCACATCCGCTCCACCGTCCTCGGTGACGTGGCTGCCCGTGCCCTGGAGTTTCTCGGCCACAAGGTGATCCGCGCCAACCACATCGGCGACTGGGGCACCCAGTTCGGCATGCTGATCGCCTACCTGGAGAAGATGGCCAACGAGCACGCCTCCGACATGGAGCTGCGCGATCTGGAAGCCTTCTACACCCAGGCCAAGCGCCACTACGACGAAGACGAAGCCTTCGCCGAGCGCGCGCGCAACTACGTGGTCAAGCTGCAGGGCGGTGACGAGTACTGCCGCGCCATGTGGAAGAAGCTGGTCGACATGACCATGGAACAGAACCAGCGCAACTACGACCGCCTGAATGTCTCCCTGACCAACAAGGACATCATGGGCGAGTCCATGTACAACGACATGCTGCCCCAGATCGTGGCCGACCTGAAGGCCAAGGGCCTCGCGGTCGAGAGCGAAGGCGCCACCGTGGTGTTCCTGGACGAGTTCAAGAACAAGGATGGCGAGCCCATGGGCGTCATCATCCAGAAGAGCGACGGCGGCTTCCTCTACACCACTACCGACATCGCCTGTGCCAAGTACCGCTATGAAACCCTGGGCGCCGACCGTGTCATGTACTTCATCGACTCCCGTCAGCACCAGCACCTGATGCAGGCCTGGACCATCACCCGCAAGGCGGGCTATGTGCCGGAATCCGTGCCCCTCGAACACCACGCCTTCGGCATGATGCTGGGCAAGGATGGTCGTCCCTACAAGACCCGCTCCGGCGGCACCGTCAAGCTGGTCGACCTGCTGAACGAGGCAGAAGAGCGCGCCGCCGCCCTGCTGGAGAGCCGCAACAGCGACCTTTCCGCCGATGAGAAGGCCCAGGTGGTTCACGCCATCGCCATGGGTGCGGTCAAGTACGCGGATCTCTCCAAGAACCGCACCACGGACTACATCTTCGACTGGGATCTGATGCTGTCGTTCGAGGGCAACACCGCGCCCTATCTGCAGTACGCCTACACCCGGATCCAGTCCATCTTCCGCAAGGCCGGCGTCGATGCCGATACCCTGAGCGGCAAGGTGATCCTGGCCGAAGAGGCGGAAGAGACCCTGGCCCAGAAACTGATCCAGTTCTCCGACGCGGTCAACGGCGTGGCGGACAAGGGGATGCCGCACCTTCTGTGCACATATCTCTATGAATTGTCTGGCAACTTCATGACCTTCTACGAAGCCTGCCCGATCAACAAGGATGGCGTCGACGAGGCCACTCGCCAGAGCCGTCTGCTGCTGTGTGCGGCCACCGCCAAGGTGCTCAAGCTGGGCCTGGGCGTGCTGGGCATCCACACCCTGGAGCGCATGTAATAGATGGCGACCCGGGATTACGTCGGCAACAGCCCGCGACGCAGGGCGGGTGGCCGTAACATCAAGAAAGCGGCGCCTCGCCGCTTTCCTGTTATCCCGGCACTGCTGGCCGGGGCCCTGGTGGTCGGCTTCGGCGCCTTCCTCTACCTCATCAACGGCAAGGGGGCCGACGCCCCCACCATCGAGGAACAGGTAAAGGCGAACAAGCCCAAGACGCAGGGCAATGGCCTGCCCCAGGAGAAGTGGAGCTACATCGAGCGGCTGGAGAACAAGCAGGTGGACGTCATCGAACCGCCGCCCCAGCCGGGCGTGCTGCCGCCACCGCCCGCGCCGACCGTCACTCTGCAGCCGGAGACACTGCCGCAGCCGGTGCCGACCGACATTCCCCAACCGGGCACCCCCATCGGCCAGACGAAGCCCTATCAGCCGCAGCCGGTGCAGCCGACCAAGCCGGCCACCGCCGCCCCGGTCGCCAGCGCCCGGGAGCAGGTGATCGACCAGAAGGCCGAACGTGAACGGATGGAGCGGGAGATCCGCGCCGAGCTGGAACGGGAACGGGCCGAGGCCGCCAGGGCTCAGGCAGCGACCCAGTCTGCACAGACGGCAGCTGCCGACGGCGGCCGCTACATGATGCAGTGCGCCGCCCTGCGCTCCCAGGACTCCGCGGAGTCGCTCAAGGCGCGCATCGCCTTTACCGCCGGACTCTCCTCCAGCCTGCAGGTGATCAACGGCGCCAACGGCACCGTCTACAAGGTGATGGTGGGCCCCTTCAACGGCAAGGCGGCGGCCGACGCGGCCAACCGCAAGCTGCAGGGCTCCGGCATCAGTGGCTGCATCCCCAGGAAGGGGTGATCGCTGCGTCCATGCACAGGGCCGGGTGGCAACACCCGGCCCTGTTTCTTTCGACGCCCTCCTGGCGCCCATCTCCCCCTCCCCGCCATCCGCACAATAAACAGGCTTGAAAAGCCGGTGCGCCATCCCCATCTTTGTTGCCATGCACAGTCAGGCCGTCATTCGGCTCAAGCGAGGTAAATGAAGTGACTACCATAGTTTCAGTTCGCCGCAACGGTCAGGTCGTCATCGGTGGCGATGGCCAGGTTTCCCTTGGCAACACCGTCATGAAGGGCAATGCCCGCAAGGTTCATCGCCTCTACAACGGCAAGGTGCTGGCAGGTTTCGCCGGCGGCACCGCCGATGCCTTCACCCTGCTCGAGCGCTTCGAAGCCAAGCTGCAGGCCCACCAGGGCAACCTGGAGCGCGCCGCCGTGGCGCTGGCCAAGGACTGGCGCACCGATCGCGCCCTGCGCCGCCTCGAGGCCCTGCTGGCGGTCGCGGACGAGCACAAATCCTTCATCATCACCGGCAACGGTGACGTGGTGCAGCCGGAGCACGATCTCATCGCCATCGGCAGCGGCGGCAACTTCGCCCAGTCCGCTGCCATCGCCCTGCTGGAGAACACAGAGCTGGATGCCAAGAGCATCGTCGAGAAGGCCCTCAAGATTGCGGGCGACATCTGCGTCTTCACCAACCAGCACCACACCGTCGAAGTGCTGGACTACAGCGCCAAGTAAGCGCCCCCCATTCTCCAGGGGCGGCCACGCCGCCCCCGACACAGGAATCCCATCATGTCCGAGATGACCCCGAGAGAAATCGTCCACGAGCTGGACCGGCACATCATTGGTCAGGCCGATGCCAAGCGCGCCGTGGCCGTGGCCCTGCGCAACCGCTGGCGCCGCATGCAGCTCAATGAAGAGATGCGCCACGAGGTGACCCCGAAGAACATCCTGATGATAGGCCCGACCGGTGTCGGCAAGACCGAGATCGCCCGCCGCCTGGCCAAGCTGGCCAATGCCCCCTTCATCAAGGTCGAAGCGACCAAGTTCACCGAAGTGGGCTACGTGGGCAAGGAAGTGGACAGCATCATCCGCGATCTGACCGATGTCGCCATCAAGCTGGTGCGCGAAACCGAGATGGAGAAGATGAAATACCGCGCCGAGGAAGCCGCCGAGGAGCGCATCCTCGACGCCCTGCTGCCGAACCCGCGCAACAGCTGGGGGGAAGAGGAGAAGGCCGACAACTCCAACACCCGCCAGATCTTCCGCAAGAAGCTGCGCGAAGGTCAGCTGGATGACAAGGAGATCGAGCTGGACCTGGCCGCCTCCCCGATGGGCGTCGAGATCATGACCCCGCCGGGCATGGAAGAGATGGCCAACCAGCTGCAGGGGCTGTTCCAGAACCTGGGCCAGGGCCAGAAGAAGAAGCGCAAGGTCAAGGTCAAGGAGGCCATGAAGGCGCTGATCGAAGAAGAAGCGGCTCGCCTGGTCAACCCGGAAGAGCTGAAGCAGAAGGCCATCGCCTCCGTCGAGAACAACGGCATCGTCTTCCTCGACGAGATCGACAAGATCTGCAAGCGCGGCGAGAGCTCGGGCCCGGATGTCTCCCGCGAGGGGGTCCAGCGCGACTTGCTGCCGCTGGTCGAGGGCTGCACCGTCAACACCAAGCACGGCATGGTCAAGACCGACCATATCCTGTTTGTCGCCTCCGGCGCCTTCCAGATCGCCAAGCCGTCTGACCTCATCCCCGAGCTGCAGGGCCGTCTGCCGATCCGGGTCGAGCTGACCGCGCTGACCACCGAAGATTTCGAGCGCATCCTGACCGAGCCGAACGCCTCACTGACCGATCAGTACCAGGCGCTGATGGCCACCGAAGGGGTCAAGATCGAGTTCACCAAGGATGGCATCCGCCGTCTGGCCGAGGCCGCCTGGCAGGTCAACGAGCGCACCGAGAATATCGGTGCCCGCCGTCTGCACACCGTGATGGAGCGCCTGATGGAAGACATCTCCTACGACGCCTCCGAGAAATCCGGTGAAACCTTCGTCATCGACACCGCCTACGTCAACGCCCACCTCGGCAAGCTGATTGAAGACGAGGATCTGAGCCGCTTTATTCTGTAAGGCCCGCTCCTCACGTTATCCAAACGCCTCCCTTTGTGGAGGCGTTTTTATTTTCTTTCTCTCTCCCTCCCTGCTCAAAAAAAGTGCTTCCTTCATTATCGGACTTGATTTATACATACGTATAACTTCGTGTATTCTTTGCACACCATGGGGATAACACAGTGCACCCGACCCGGCAAAAACTGCTCGATACCGGCCTCGCCATCGCCACCGACAAGGGGCTGCGCGGTCTCACGGTGCGCGAGCTGGCGGCCGCCGCCGGGGTAAACCTCGGCTCCTTCGTCTACCACTTTGGCAATCGCGACGCCTTTATCGACGAGCTGGTGGAGCTCTGGTACGCCCCCCTCTTTGATGAGCTCAAGGCGGTGGCCGCCCGCGGCGCCTACCCCGATGCCCTCACCCAGTTCGAGGCCACCATGCAGGCGCTGATCGCCCTGGTGGGGCGCCAGCGCGGCTTCATCAACCACCTGTTTGGCGATGCCCTGGCGGGCGAAGGGGCCGCCCAGCGCTTCCTGCTCAGCCTGCCGCGCCGCCACCCCCTGCTGCTGCTCGAGCAGGTACAGCGGGCCCAGGCCGAAGGTTCGCTGGTGGCGGGCAACCCGGTGCAGCTGATGATCTTCATCATGGGGGCGGTCGGCCTGCCCCTGGTGATCGCCGGTGGCGGGCGTCAGCTCGGCTGGCTGCCCGAGCAGGCCGCCCCCTTCCTCGCCCACATCGACAACCCCGAGGCCGCCCAGCAGCGGCTGGTCTGGGCCCTGCGCGGCCTGCGCCGTCCCCAAGGAGAACCCCTATGAAGCAACGCATCGCGCTTGTGGCCCTCGTACTGGTCCTGATCGGTGGCTATCTCTGGTGGCAGGGGCGGCCCGCCGACGGCTCCGTCCTCTACGGCAACGTCGACATCCGCGACGTGAACCTGGCGTTTCGGGTCGGTGGCCGCGTCGATCAGGTGCTGGTCGATGAAGGGGATAGTGTGAAGGCAGGCCAGCTACTGGCCCGCCTCGATCCAGCCCCCCTCATCCATAGCCGCGACAGCGCGCGGGCCAACCTGGCCGCGCTCACCGCCGCCAACGCCTTGATGCACAAGGGGTATCGCAGCGAGGAGACAGACCGCGCCCGAGCGTCCCTCAGCGCCGCCGAGGCTGCGGCCCTGGAGGCCGACAAGCAGTGGCGCCGCCAGAGCGCCCTGGCCGCCACCGGCGCCATCTCCCGCGGCCAGCTCGACACCGCCCGCTCCCAGCGGGATCAGACCCGGGCCCAGGTGCGCGCCGCCCGCGAGCAGCTGGCCCAGCTCGAGACCGGCTACCGTCCCGAGGAGATCGCCCAGTCCGATGCCCAGCTGGAGGGGGCCAAGGCGGCGCTTGCCAGCGCCGAGCTGGCCCTGGCGGACGCGACCCTGACCGCCCCGAGCGACGGCATCATCCTCACCCGCGCCGTCGAGGCGGGCAGCATGGTGCAGGCCGGCGCCACCGCCTTCAACCTGTCACTCACCACCCCGGTCTGGGTGCGTGCCTACGTCGAGGAGCCCTGGCTCGGCCACTTCCCGAGCGGCACCAGGGTGCAGCTCACCACCGACTCAAGGCCGGACCAGCCCTATCAGGGGGTGGTGGGCTTCGTGTCGCCCAGTGCCGAGTTCACACCCAAATCGGTAGAAACGCCGGACCTTCGCACCCACCTGGTCTACCGGCTGCGCATCGTGGTGCAGGATCCGGACCCGGCCCTGCGCCAGGGAATGCCGATCACCGTCAGGCTGGCCCCATGAGCGCCGCCATCCGGCTCGACGGGCTGACCAAGCGCTTTGGCGAGCGCGTCGCGCTGGATGCCATCTCGGCCACCATACCGGGCGGCGGCATCACGGGGCTGGTGGGGCCGGACGGGGCGGGCAAGAGCACATTGCTGCGCCTGCTCGCCGGCCTGCTGGTGCCGGAGGCCGGGCAGAGCCGGGTGCTCGGGCTCGATCCGGTGCAGGAAGGCGATGCCTTGCGCCAGCGCCTCGGCTACATGCCCCAGCAGTTCGGCCTGTATGAAGATCTCAGCGTGCTGGAGAACCTTACCCTCTACGCCGACCTGCGCGGCGTGGTGGAGCCCGAGCGCAGCCCGACGTTTGCCCGGCTGCTCGCCTTCACCGATCTTGCCCGTTTCACCGCCCGCCCGGCGGGCAAGCTGTCGGGGGGGATGAAACAGAAACTCGGGCTCGCCTGCGCCCTGCTCGGCCAGCCCGAGGTGCTGCTGCTGGACGAACCCGGGGTCGGGGTCGACCCCATCAGCCGCCGCGCCCTGTGGAAGATGGTGCGCGAGCTCGCCCAGGGGGGCATGACGGTGCTCTGGAGCACCGCCTATCTCGATGAAGCTGAGCTGTGCGATCACGTGCTGCTGATGGCGGAGGGCGCGGTGCGCACCAGCGGCACCCCGGCGGATCTGATGGGGGCCATGGCGAGCCGCTGCTGGCTGCTGGAGGCGGGCAACCTGGACGGGCGGGCCCGGCGCGCCCTGCTGCGCCGGGCCCTGGCCCACCCGGCGGTGATGGACGGCGCCGTGGCCGGGGAACGGGTGCGCCTGCTGCTGCGCCCCGATGCTGCGCCGCCTCCCCTCGACGAGCTGGGGCTCTCCGAGGGGGCCTTCACGCCGACCCCGGCCCGGCTGGAGGATGCCTTCATCGATCTGCTCGGCGGCGGGCCGGGCGGGGAGTCGAGCCTGGCCGCCACCATGGCCGAGGCCGAGCTGCCGGAGGGGGTCTCCCCCGAGGCGGTGATCGAGGCGCGCCACCTCACCAAGCGCTTCGGAGACTTTGCCGCCACCGACGACGTCAGCTTTGCGGTGCGCCGGGGCGAGATCTTCGGCCTGCTCGGCCCCAACGGGGCGGGCAAGTCCACCACCTTCAAGATGGAGTGCGGCCTGCTGCGCCCAAGCGGCGGCCAGGCCCTGGTGACCGGCATCGATCTCGCCCACAGCCCGTCGGCGGCGCGCCAGCACCTCGGCTACATGGCCCAGAAGTTCTCCCTCTACAAGCAGCTCACCGTGGCCCAGAACCTGTCGTTCTTCGCCGGCATCTACGGTCTGTTCGGCCGCGCCCAGCAGGCGCGCATCGACGCCATGGTGAAGGCCTTCGCCCTCGGCCCCTGGCTCGGCCAGCAGGCCGAAGCCCTGCCGCTTGGGCTGCGCCAGCGCTTATCGCTGGCCTGCGCCCTGCTGCACGCGCCGCCGCTGCTGTTTCTCGACGAACCCACCTCGGGTGTCGATCCGGTCACCCGGCGCGAGTTCTGGTCCCACATCAACGCCCTGGCCGATCACGGGGTGACCGTGCTGGTCACCACCCACTTCATGGACGAGGCGGAGTATTGCGACCGCATCGCCCTCATCTACCGCGGCAAGCTGCTGGCCCTCGGCACCCCGGACGAACTCAAGGGACAGGCGGCGCAGGCCATGCCCGTCAATTCGTCACACACCATGGCCTTACCCACCACCTCTTTGCCCACCATGGAAGAGGCCTTTATCATCCTGGTCGAGCGGGCCAGCGAGGAGGACGCATGAGCATCAGCCGCCGCCGTCTGCTGGCCCTGTGCCGCAAGGAGTCGCTGCAGATCGTGCGCGACCCGAGCAGCATACTGGTCGCCTTCATCATGCCGGTGGTGCTGCTGGTGGTGATGGGGTACGCCATCAACCTGGACGTGGACCACCTGCGCCTCGGGGTGTGGCGCGCCGACGGCGGGGCGCCGGCGATCCGCTTCGAGCAGGCCCTGCGCGGCTCGACCGCGCTGGAGGTGCACGGGGGCGCGAGCAAGGAGGCGCTGCTGGGAAGCCTGGCGCGCGGCGAGATCCGGGGGCTTTTGGTGATCGACGAGGGCTTCTCCCGCGCCCTGGCGGGCCAGGGGGGCAGCGCGCTGCGCATCGCCCTGCTCACCGATGGATCCGAGCCCAATACGGCGAACTTCGTCACCAACTATGTGCAGGGGATCTGGCAGGGTTGGCTTCTCACTGAGGGCAAGCCCCGGAGCCAGCCGGTGGAGCTGCGCACCCGCGCCTGGTTCAACCCGGCGCTGGTGAGCCGCAACTTCCTGGTGCCGGGCTCCATTGCCGTCGTGATGACCATCATCGGCGCCCTGCTCACCTCCCTGGTGGTGGCCCGGGAGTGGGAGCGCGGCACCATGGAGGCCCTGCTCGCCACCCCGGTGACTAAGGCCGAGCTGCTGCTCTCCAAGCTCATCCCCTACTACGGGCTCGGCATCGCCGCCATGTTCATCTGCCTGCTCTTCTCGGTGGCTGTGATGGGGGTGCCCTGGCGCGGCTCCCTGGCCGTCCTGTTCCTGGTCACCAGCCTGTTTCTTGGCAGCGCCCTGGGGCTCGGGCTGTATCTCTCCACCGTGATGCGCAGCCAGTTCAACGCCGCCCAGGCGGCCCTGACGGCGGCCTTCCTGCCGGCCATGATGCTCTCGGGCTTCGTGTTTGAAATCGCCAGCATGCCGCCGTTGCTGCGGGCCATCACTCACCTCATTCCGGCCCGCTACTTCGCGAGCTCCCTGCAGACTCTCTATCAGGCGGGCAACGTGCTCTCCATCTTGCTGGTCAACGCCCTCTGTCTGTTGCTGCTGGCCGCCTTCTGGCTGGCCCTCACCGCCCGCAAGACGCGGCGAACCCTGGAGTAAGCATGCTGACTCGACTCTGGTGGCTGGTACGAAAAGAGCTCTCCATCCTACTGGGCAACACCCAGGGGCGCTTCCTGCTGATCATGCCGGTGCTGCTGCAGACCGCCCTGTTCCCGTTCGCCGCCACCCTGGAGGTGACCGGCAACACCCTGGCCGTCTACAACCAGGACGGGGGCGCCGAGAGCCGCGAGCTGCTGGCGCGCCTGACCCACATGCCCGCCTTCACGACCGTGCTGCCGGTGGCGGGCGATGCTGGCGTGACGGCGGCGATCACCGAGCAGCAGGCCCTGCTGGCGCTGGTCATCCCCGCCAACTTCTCGCGCCGACTGGCCCAGGGACAGAGTGCGCCGCTGCAGCTCATCGTCGACGGACGCCGCTCCAACGGAGGCCAGGTCGCGGCGGGCTACATCAGCCAGGTGATCGCCCGCTGGCAGAGCGAGGGACGCGGCGCCCCCGAGCTGCTGGTGCGCCACCTCTACAACCCCAACATCGAGTTTCGCTGGCACGTGCTCCCCTCTCTGGTGGCCATCATCACCACCATCGGCTGTCTCATCGTCACCGCCCTGTCGGTGGCGCGCGAGCGGGAAGAGGGCACCTTCGACCAGCTGCTGGTCTCCCCCCTCACCCCGGGCTGGATCATGGCGGGCAAGGCGGTGCCCGGCATCCTGGTAGCGGTGGGGCAGGGCACAATCGTCGCGCTGGCGGCCCGCTTCGTCTACGCGGTACCGTTTTCCGGCAGCCTGACCCTGCTGCTGGCCGGCATGATCTGCTACGGCCTGGCGCTGGCCGGCATCGGGCTCTTCATCTCGTCCCTCTGCTCGACCCAGCAGCAGGCGTTTCTCGGGGTCTTCTGCTTCATGGTGCCGGCGGTGATCCTCTCGGGCTATGTCTCGCCGGTGGAGAACATGCCGCAGGTGTTCCAGTGGCTGGCCGCCATCGACCCCCTGACCCACTTCATCGTGCTGCTCAAGGGGGTCTTTCTCAAGGGTCTCGACTGGTCGGCGGCCTGGCCCCTGCTCTGGCCCCTGATCGCCATCGGCGGCATCAGCCTCTCCCTGGCCCTCGCCCTGTTCCGCCGCCACATCGCCTGACGGTGTCGACGCTCCACCAGGAGACCCGATGCAGGGCCTCCTGGTCCATGACGGCAATTTTCATCTTTTCCGTCAGGCAGATAAGGCCTCGCCTCCTCACCTTTCCCCCTTCCCTGACTGCCCTGATAGGGTTCCTGAATGAGCCTTCAATATACCCATTTATGTATATGCTTGAATTTTCGAGAATTACCCCTGAAGGGATATATAAACAGACACTTGATTTACATCAATTGCCCACCTCCCCTAACTGGATAGCCTAACGTCAGATTGATGTTTTATTACTCCAAACTTGAGGCAACCATGAGCAAAGTCAGACTGGTCGTTGTAGGCAACGGCATGGTGGGGCACCGCTTCATCGAAGAGTTGATCGAGCGGGCCGAGCCGGGCCGATACGAGATCACCGTCTTCGGTGCAGAACCCCGCCCCGCCTATGATCGCGTCCACCTCTCCTCCTACTTCTCTCACCACACCAGCGAAGATCTCTCCCTCGTCAAACCCGGCTTCTACGACAAGCACGGCATCCGCCTGCTGCTCGGCGAAGCGGTGAAAAAAATCGACAAAGCGGCCCGCGAGGTGCACTCCAACAAGGGCACTGTGGTCGGTTACGACAAGCTGGTGCTGGCCACCGGCTCCTACCCCTGGGTGCCGCCCATCCAGGGTAGCCAGCACCACGAGTGCTTCGTCTATCGCACCATCGAGGATCTGAAGGCCATCCGCAGCGCCGCCAAGAGTGGCAAGAGCGGGGTGGTGATCGGGGGCGGCCTGCTTGGCCTCGAAGCCGCCGGTGCCCTCAAGGCATTGGGTCTCGAGACCCACGTGGTGGAGTTTGCCCCGGTACTGATGGCCGAGCAGCTCGACGGCCAGGGCGGCCAGCTGCTGCGCCGCAAGATCGAATCCATGGGTGTGCAGGTGCACACCAGCAAGAGCACCAGCGAGATCCTGATGCATGGCGGCGAACAGGCGAAACACCGCCTCGCCTTCGCCGACGGCAGCACGCTTGAAGTAGACGTGGTGGTCTTCTCCACCGGCATCCGCCCGCAAGACACCCTCGGTCGCTACGGCGATTTGGCCATCGCCGAGCGCGGCGGCATCGTCATCGACGATCACTGCCTCACCTCCGACCCCGACATCTATGCCATCGGCGAGTGCGCCGCCTGGCAGGGCCGCTTCTTCGGCCTGGTGGCCCCGGGCTACAAGATGGCCCAGATCACCGTCGACCACCTGCTGGGCGGCGACAGCTGCTTCGAAGGGGCTGACATGAGCGCCAAGCTCAAGCTGCTCGGCGTCTCCGTCGGCTCCATCGGCGATGCCCACGGCCGCACCCCGGGCAGCCACAGCTATGTGTTCCAGGATGACCAGGCCGGCGTCTACAAGAAAATCGTGGTGAGCGAAGACAACAGCCGATTGCTCGGCGCCGTGCTGGTGGGTGACGTGGAGGATTACGGCAACCTGCTGCAGATGATGCTCAACGCTCTGCCCCTGCCGAGCCACCCGGACACCCTGATCCTGCCCGCCTATGCCGGTGCCAAGCCGACCCTGGGGGTGGATGCCCTGCCGGAAAGCGCCCAGATCTGCTCCTGCTTCGACGTCTCCAAGGGCGACATCGCCCAGGCCGTCGCCGAGGGCCACACCACCCTCGCCGCCATCAAGCAGCACACCAAGGCCGGTACCGGCTGCGGCGGCTGCGTGCCCCTCATCAGCCAGGTGCTCAACGCCGAGCTGGTGAAACAGGGCATCGAGGTCAACAACCACCTCTGCGCCCACTTCCCCCACTCCCGTCAGGAGCTGTTCCACCTGGTCAAGGTGGAGGGGATCAAGAGCTTCGACGAGCTGCTGGCCAGGCACGGTCAGGGTCATGGCTGCGAGGTGTGCAAACCGACGGTCGGCTCCATCCTCGCCTCCTGCTGGAACGACTATGTGCTGAGCCCGCTCAACACCCCGCTGCAGGACACCAACGACATCTTCCTCGGCAACATGCAAAAGGACGGGACCTACTCCGTCATCCCGCGCATGGCCGGCGGCGAGGTGACCCCGGAAGGGCTGCTGGCGGTGGCCGAAGTGGCCCGCGACTACAAGCTCTACACCAAGATCACCGGCGCCCAGCGCATCGGCCTGTTCGGGGCCCAGAAGGATGATCTGCCCGCCATCTGGCGCAAACTGCTGGCAGCGGGCTTCGAGACCGGTCAGGCCTACGCCAAGGCGCTGCGCATGGCCAAGACCTGCGTCGGCAGCACCTGGTGCCGCTTCGGCGTGCAGGACAGCGTCGGCCTCGGGGTCTTCCTCGAGAACCGCTACAAGGGCATTCGCACCCCCCACAAGATGAAGTTCGGCGTCTCCGGCTGTACCCGCGAGTGTGCGGAAGCCCAGGGCAAGGACGTCGGCATCATCGCCACCGACGCGGGCTGGAACCTCTACGTGGGCGGCAACGGCGGCATGAAGCCGCGCCACGCCGACCTGCTGGCGTCTGACCTCGACCGCGAGACCCTAATCAAGCTGATCGACCGTTTCATGATGTTCTACGTCATGAGCGCCGACAAACTGCAGCGCACCTCGGTCTGGCTCGGCAATCTGGAAGGGGGCGTCGACTACCTGCGCGAAGTGATCGTCGACGACAAGCTGGGGCTGGCCGAGACCCTGGAGCGCGATATCCAGACCCTCATCGACAGCTACGAGTGCGAATGGTCGCGCACCCTCAACGAAGAGCAGGCGTTGCAGCGCTTCAGCCACTTCATCAACAGCGACAAGCGCGATCCGGACGTCCAGTTCGTTGCCGAGCGTGACCAGCACCGACCGGCGACCCCGGCCGAGCGCATCCCCGTCTACCAGATCGAGGTGGAGACCAAATGATGAAACTTGCCTGCCAACTCAACGACATCCTGCCGGGCACCGGTGTCTGCGCCCTGCTGGAAGGGCGCCAGATCGCCCTGTTCCGCCCGAACGCGGCCGCCGAGGTGTTCGCCATCGACAACCGGGATCCCTTCTTCGCCGCCAACGTGCTGTCGCGGGGCATCCTCTGCGAACACGACGGCGAGCTCTGGGTGGCCAGCCCCCTCAAGAAGCAGCGCTTTCGCCTGAGCGATGGCCACTGCTTCGATAACCCGGCCATGTCGGTGCAGAGCTATCCCGTTGAAGTGCGCGACCAGCAGGTCTGGGTCGCCGTCTAACACCATGCATATCAGGGCTGCCCGCGGGCGGCCCTCTCGAAGGAAACAACGATGTATACAGAAACCATCAACAAGTGCGCCGCCAACGCGGCCCGCATCAACCGCTTCGAGCGCAGCGACAAGCTCGGCTTCTGGCTCAGCTCCGCCATGGCGGGGGCCTATGTGGGCCTGGGCATCATCCTCATCTTCACCCTCGGCAACCTGGTGGATCCCACCGTCCGTCCGCTGGTAATGGGGGCCACCTTCGGCATCGCCCTGACCCTGGTCATCATCGCCGGCTCCGAGCTCTACACCGGCCACACCATGTTCCTCACCTTCGGGGTGAAGACGGGCAAGATCACCATGGGTGACCTGCTGCGCATCCTGCCGCAGACCTGGGCGGGCAACCTGCTCGGCTCCATCGTCGTGGCGCTCATCTACTCCTACGGCGGCAGCCTGCTGCCGGATGCGGGCAGTCTGGCCCACAAGGTGGCGCTGGCCAAGACCCAGGCACCGGCCCTGACCCTGTTCATGAAAGGGATCCTCTGCAACTGGCTGGTCTGCCTCGCCATCTGGATGGCGCTGCGCACCGAAGGAGCCGCCCGCTTCATCGCCATCTGGTGGTGCCTGCTGGCCTTCATCGCCTCCGGCTACGAGCACTCCATCGCCAACATGACTCTGTTCGCCCTCTCCTGGTTCG
>NZ_JAGKRG010000057.1:0-388 GCF_017939565.1 Aeromonas sp. SrichE-2G | reverse complement strand
CAGCCAGAGTGTCACTGTCGTGGCAGCCGGTGGGGCCACCACAACGGTCTATGAAACGGCATTAGCGGATGGGCGCAATGAGCTGTCAGACCCGGCCCTGAACAGTGACACCCGAGAGGCGGTGAGCGGCACCTTCACGGTGAGCGCAACCGATGGTGTGGCGAGCATCACCGTGCTGGGTCAAAACTTTGTACCGGGCGGCGTGTTGCCACAGGGCATCAATACCGGTAATGGGTTGCTGGATATCACTAGCGTGACGTTGAGCGCGGATGGCAAGAGTGCGACGGTTGGATACACCTATACCTTGTCGGACAATGTGCTGACCCCGCCGGCAGCCACGGATCATTTCGACGACATAAGTAACTTCATCACGGTGACTGGGGTCAGT
>NZ_JAGKRG010000056.1:0-277 GCF_017939565.1 Aeromonas sp. SrichE-2G | reverse complement strand
GACCCACCACTTCGATTACGGGGCTATAGCTCAGCTGGGAGAGCGCCTGCTTTGCACGCAGGAGGTCTGCGGTTCGATCCCGCATAGCTCCACCATAATCCGTACTGAATTTGCGAGAAGCAAAAGCCATGAGTTGAACGATTTGTTCAATCTATGTCTTTGACTTCTTTACGAAGTTTGCTCTTTAACAATCTGGAAAGCTGATTTAAAAAGTAGTTCTCAAACATTTGTTACAAGTGCTTTGGAAACTTCTTGGCGAAAACCAAATTTTATTTGG
>NZ_JAGKRG010000010.1:0-66674 GCF_017939565.1 Aeromonas sp. SrichE-2G | reverse complement strand
AATTTCCCAGGCATTACTCACCCGTCCGCCGCTCGCCGGCAAAAGTAGCAAGCTACTTTCCCGCTGCCGCTCGACTTGCATGTGTTAGGCCTGCCGCCAGCGTTCAATCTGAGCCATGATCAAACTCTTCAATTTAAGCTTGGTTGCCTATAAAGGCGGCTCAATGAATTGCTGAATTAACTGCTGCAACTTAAAAGTTGCTTTGGTCACTTCATCAGACATTGAAAATCAAAAATTGTTTTTGATGCTCGATGCTGTGAGTGCCCACACAGATTGCTTGATTCAAATTGTTAAAGAACGCGGCGCTTGTCGCGCTGAGGTGGCGTATAATACCGACCTCACTTCGAAAGTCAAGCGCTTGTTTTCGCTTTTCTTTCGGCGCCGACTTCACAAGGAAGCTGGCTCATCAGTTCGGCGTGGACCGCCGTGCTGGTAGGGGCGCATTATAGGGAGCGGCGCCACGATGACAAGGGCTTTTTCACATTGGCGGCGCGTTCGCTCAAACATGCAGCAAAGCGTGTCTTTTTCACTCATCACACCGTCTCGAGACGGCCTTTCACCGGATTTGAATTGAGTATTTGAAAAGCCACTTTATAATTGGCTTTTCAAATGCTCAATTAAGGTCGCCGCCATGCACCAGATCCTGGATAGCCAAAAGGAAGAACGGATAGTTCCGCTGTTTCGTTTGGGATTTCGCCCTTTCTTCCTGCTGGGCGCCCTGTTTTCCTGCCTGGCCATGCTGGGCTGGCTGGGGCAGCTCAACGGCTGGCTTGCCCTGCCCGGTATTGGCAATCCCGTCTGGTGGCATGCTCACGAGATGCTGTTCGGCTTTGGCGCAGCCATAGTGGCAGGCTTCCTGCTCACCGCCGTGCAGAACTGGACCGCTCACCCGGGCGTGCGCAGCTGGCCACTGGCTCTGGTCGTGGGATTGTGGGCTGCACCGAGGTGCCTGCTTCCCTGGCTGGGGGAAAACCATGTCATCCTGATGGCGATGGACCTGGCCTGGCTGCCCCTCTGCGCCTGGTTCCTCGCCAGACCCATCATAGTGACACGCCAGTGGCGCAACCTCTTCTTCGTTCCCCTGCTCCTCGTCTTGACCCTGCTCAACGGAGCAAGCTGGTTAAGGCGTGCTGACTGGAGCCTGATGGAACATCTGCTGATCACGACGGTGTTGCTGTTCACCACTCTGATCGCAGTGATGGGGGGGAGGGTCATCCCCTTCTTCACGGCCAGAGCCACCGGCATGGAGAAAGCCACTCCCCTGCCATGGCTGGAACGCACCGCGCTCGCGCTCCTGTGGCTCATCCTGCTGCTCTGGTTGCTGCTTCCCACTCCATGGGTCACCGGCATCCAGATGTTCCCTCTATATATAGTGGCGGCAGGCACCCACCTCTACAGACAGCTGCGCTGGCGACCCGCCACCACTGTGGCACAGCCCCTGCTCTGGTCGCTGCATCTGGCCTATCTCTTCATCCCCCTGGGGTTGGCCGCGCTGGCCGCCCATACAGCAGGCTTGCCCATCACCCTGTCCCTGGCCAGCCACCTGCTCAGCGCAGGCTGCATGGGCACCATGATCCTCGGGATGATCGCCAGAGTCTCTCTCGGCCACAGCGGCAGAGCCCTACAGGTCGGGCGCAGGATCACGGCGGCATTTGCGCTCATCGTCCTGTCAGCGATCGTTCGGGTCTTCCTTCCGCTCTTCTGGCCTGGTCTGTCGCTGGCGGGATGGAACCTGAGCGGCTGGAGCTGGATTGCCGCCTACGGTCTCTTTGTCTGGGTCTATGCCCCCTTACTGACCAGTCCCAGGGCGGATGGCCGCCCCGGCTAGTCATAGCATCGGCATGGCAGGATAGTGGATCAGGTTATGGAAGATGGCAGGAGCGATTCCCAGATTGCGGTAGCCATGGGGACGATCGGCGGCAAAGCGGACCGCCTCCCCCTGCTCGAGGGAACGCCACTCCCCGTCCACCAGCACCTCCATCACGCCGCTGATGACAATGACATGCTCGGTCACCCCGGACTCATGGGGTTCCGACTCCCTCTGGTAGCCGGGCAGCAGGGTCAGCTCGAACAACTCGAAGCCAAAGCGCCCCTCATAGGGAAACAACGGGGCGACCTGCATCCCCTCTCCCGCAGGCTGCTGGCGGATATCATCGGCGATACGATAGAGTGTTTCCCCCTGCACCTCCGGGGGCGGCTCGATGAAGCTGGAGAAAGATACCCGAAAACCGGTGGCAATCTTCCACAGAGTCGCCACCGTCGGGCTGGACTCCCCCCGCTCGATCTGCCCCAGCATGGCCTTGCTCACTCCGGTCTCCCGGGCGGCCGCATCCAAACTCCATCCCCTCTCGGCACGCAGCCCTTTCAAGCGCTGGGCCAGATAGCGACTCATCTCCTGCATCTGCTCTCCGGTTTTTGCATATGCCATATTGTGCGCTATAGCGCACATCGCTATAGTCGAGACGACATTGTACGCAATAACGCACAGACTATCAGTATTCACAAGGACGTCATCATGCCCTTTGCCCTCCCCCACCTGGTCGCAGGCCTCATCGCCGTTCTGGTGGGTTATACCAGCTCGGTCGTCTTGATCCTCCAGGCCGCCGCTGCCGCCGGCGCCGATGCCGCCCAGGTATCCTCCTGGTTATGGACACTCGGGATCGGCATGGGCGTAAGCTGCATCGGCCTCTCCCTCTACTACCGCATCCCGGTGCTGACGGCCTGGTCCACCCCGGGCGCCGCGCTGCTCATCACCAGCCTGGGCAACTTCAGTCTGGCGGAGGCCATCGGTGCCTTTATCGTCTCTTCGCTGCTGATCACCCTCTGCGGCATCAGCGGCTGGTTCGACAAGTTGATGCGCCACATTCCCGCCCCCCTTGCTGCCGCCATGCTGGCCGGTGTCTTGCTCCGGTTCGGGCTGGATCTCTTCAAGGTGGCCCCCCAGGATCCTCTGCTGCTTGGCACCCTGCTGCTGGCCTTTCTGCTCGGTCGCCATCTCTGGCCTCGATACACCATGGTGCTGGTGCTGGCCACCGGCATGCTGCTATGCACCTTGAGGGGTGAGTTGCAGCTGAGTGAGGTGCATTGGCAGCTCTCCAGCCCGGCGTGGATCTCGCCGGCCTTTTCCATTGATGCCCTGCTGGGCATTGCCCTGCCGTTGTTCCTCGTCACCATGACGTCCCAGAACATGCCCGGCATCGCCATCCTGCGGGCCCACGGCTATCAACCGTCCACCTCCTCCCTGATCACCTGGACCGGTTTGACCGGCCTGTTGCTGGCACCGTTCGGCGGTTATGCCTTCAACCTGGCGGCCATCACTGCGGCGATCTGCATGGGCAAGGAGGTGGATCCCGATGCCACTCGCCGCTGGCCGGCCCCAGTCTGGGCCGGTTGCTTCTACCTGCTCACCGGTTGCTTCGGCGCCACAGTGGTGGCCCTGTTCAGCGCATTTCCCACCGCTCTGGTGACCTGCGTGGCCGGACTGGCGCTGCTCGGTACCATAGGCAGCAGCCTGCACAGCGCCTTGCAACAGGATGGGGAGCGGGAGGCCGCCTTGCTGACCTTCATCATCACCGCCTCCGGGATCAGCCTGCTCGGGGTCGGCTCCGCCTGCTGGGGTTTGCTGGTCGGCGTGGCGCTTCACCAAGTCAACCGACTCCGCGTCTGACCTGCCCATATGGTGAAACCCCAGTGAGACTCAGCACATAATTCTGCCAAGGGTGTTCACATATGAACCTTGTTCCCCTCTAGTGAGAAAGAGGCGCAGATTCTTCCCAATCGGCGCCTCTGTCAGACTCAATATCGGAGAACGAGAATAATGAGGAATCAGGCTGTCATCCTGTTAATGGCCTTGCTGGGCACCACTGCCCACGCGGCCGATACGGACCGCGATCTGGCTCGCCAGATCGCATTGCAACAGAAGAACCTGTTGCCCCTGCTCACCAACCAGGGCTACCAGAGCCCGCTGCCCGACTTGCTGCAAAAGGCGAGTCCACGCCTCAAGCGGCAGGCCACGGACGCCAACCAGGCCGCCATCAGCCGGCAGGGCCTAGAGGGAGAAGTCAAACAGCTCATGCAGTTGCGGCTGGCCAATCCCGCACAGGCGAATGCGCTCAAGCAGGGAGCAGAACCCCTGGTTGCCTATGTGCCGAGCGGAGATGAAAAAAGCTGGAGTGCCATCGAAGCCTTCGATGTGGCTGGCAACCCTGTCTATCTCGACGTGAACCAGGCGCCAGCGCGGCCCGTGCTGGTCGTGGAGGCCGATCCGATCAAGGCCAAGAACGCCGGCCTCAAGGTGATGCGAAAGGCGCTGGCCGAGGCCGACATGCAGGTAGCCCCCCGCGCTGCCAGCGTCACGGCACCGCTCAAGACCAGCGTGTTGAAGAAGATAAGACTGAAGGATGATCAGGAGCCCTGGCTGCTCGGTGCTGCCGAGGTCTATGCGGTGGTCGCCGGGGTCAATCCAGGCAGGGACGAGCCCGTGGTGGACATCGTCGACATGCCCTACCTCGACTATGACAACACCGACTATACCCCCAACCAGATCCTGATGTACTGGGACCGCTATCGCTGGGGCGCCGTCGACGTGGTGATGATGGAGCAGGACGACAACGTCAACTACAAGGAGCTGAGCGCCCTGCTGATCGACGCACTCAAACTCGGCTTCACCGCGGGAGGAGTCCCCGAGGCCCTGCCCTTCCTCGATCTCGGGGGGCGCATCGTCAAGGCGCTGCCTGACTCCTGGATGACCAACAACGACGACTACCTCGACACCTTCTACACCCTGGAGCAAGACCAGAGCTACCACCAGTACCCGGGTGCCGCCGGCAATGCCGTCATCGATCTCGAACCCAGGGAGATCCAGCCAACCCGGCCCTGACTCCCAGCCAAAACAAAAAGCCAATGAGGGGACTCATTGGCTTTACTGTATACGGGCTCGCGGGATCAGGCCTGGCCTTTCGGCCTCACCCCCAGGGTATGGCAGATGGCGTAGGTCAGCTCGGAGCGGTTCAGGGTATAGAAGTGGAAATCCTTCACCCCTTCCTGACTCAGCACCCGCACCTGATCGATGGCGATGCTGGCCCCCACCATGTTCCGCGTCATCTGATCGTGTTCCAGCCCCTCGAAACGCTGATGCATCCAGCGCGGGATCTTCACGTTGGTGAAGCCGGCAAACTTGGCCAGGGTCTGGTAGTTGGAGACCGGCAGGATCCCCGGCACGATCTCGGCATCGATGCCGATGGCGGCACAGCGATCACGAAAGCGCAGGTAGGTCTCCACGTCAAAGAAGAACTGGGTGATGGCACGGTTGGCGCCCGCGTCTATCTTGCGCTTGAGGTTGAGCAGGTCGGACTGCGCGCTCCGGGCCTCGGGGTGTCCCTCCGGATAGGCGGCCACGGAGATGTCGAAGTCGGCCTCGGACTTGAGCAGGGCGACCAGGTCGGTGGCGTACATGTCCGGTTTGTCGAGCCCCGGAGGCAGATCCCCGCGCAGCGCGACGATGTGGCGAATGCCGCTGTTCCAGTAGTCACGGGCAATGGTTCGCAGCTCGTCGCGGCTGGCATCGATACAGGTCAGGTGCGGGGCGGCGATGAGACCGGTGCGCTCCTTGATGTCCTTGATCACCTTGTGAGTGCGATCCCGGGTGCCCGAGTTGGCGCCATAGGTCACGGAGACAAACTTGGGTTCCAGCACCTGCAGGCGCTCGATGGATTGCCAGAGGGTGTTCTCCATCCCTTCGCTGTTGGGCGGAAAAAACTCGAAACTGACCGATATGTCGCCACCCAGATCCGCCAGACTCTGGTTGAGTGCCTCAACCTGACGCGCGCTGTGAAATCCCATCTGCTCTCTCCCTGTCCTGCAATCCATTCTTCTACGTCAAAACGGATGTTTGGACGTCTAAACGTCTTTCTATCTTTATGAGAAAATGACGCAAAGTCAACACCGATTTCTCGTGGACAAGGGGGATATACGATTTTTTTATTTTGCAATTCAACCTAAGTCATGACCGAGCCCATCCCAAATTGCCCTCAGGCACGCTATGATGCGGGCGGATCGTCCTGGACGTTCTGAATCTGCGTGTGATTGTTTGGCCGGGTCTCCCGGCCTTTTTTAACTTCTCTCCCGACCTGCCGATAAGCCATTCAAGTATGTGCAGGAGCCTCATCATGGAAGATCACCCCGGTTTTGCCACCGATCTGCTGTTCGACCGCTACCAGGGCGAGGTGACGCACCATGGCACCTTCTGGGCCGTGCGCACCCCGAACGCCCCCGACTATTACTTTGGCAACTACCTGCTGCTCCCCACGCCCCCCAGCGATCATGACAAGGGCTGGCTGGAGTCCAGTTTCGACAGCCTGATCGGCCAGGATCCCCGGATCCGCCACCGTACCTTCCAGTGGCCCCTGGGCGAGGGGCAGAACAGCCGGGTCGCCGGGTTCGTGGCGGCGGGATACCAGTACATGGAGTGCGTGGTGCTGGCCCTGGAGGCTGGCGGCGAACAAGCTCCGAGCCGGAATGCGTTGCCACAGGCCCGCCCCTTCACCGCCGACGACTGGGATGAGTGGCTCGCCTTCGAGCTGGCAGAGCGGGATCCCGCCCACTCGGAGGAGAGTTACCTGCCCTATCTGCAGTCACGCCGCCATCTCTATGAGGCGATGATCGCCGACGGACTGGGGCAGTGGTGGGGACTCTGGCATCAGGGAAACCTGGTCGCCAGCTGCGGCCTCTTCTTCACCGGCAACATGGGGCGCTTCCAGCTGGTGCGTACCCACAGGGAGTGGCGCAACCTGGGATTCTGTCGCCAACTGCTGAGCCAGGTGGCTCGCCAGGGTTTCGAGCGAGCCGAGCGGCTCATCATAGTGGCCGACGAGCACTACCACGCCCAGCGGGTCTATCGCGCCCTCGGCTTCACCCCGGTGGCACGCATCGGCAGTCTGTGCCGCTGGCCCCACTCACCCGGACAAACCGGCGACGGACAACAATAAAAACGGGAGGCCGCAGCCTCCCGTTTTTTTCATGGCACTCAAGATCACGGCTGCGCGCCATCCAGCTCGCTCGCGAGGGCCTGCTCCACCTCCTCGGCGGGCGGGGGGGCTGCAGAGGAGGAACCGACCGTTGCCGATGCCGACGAAGCCGCTGACCCGGCCACGGCAGGCAGGGTCGCCAAGGCCGCAGAGGCAGGCGCGGTCACGGGCGCCGCTGCATTGCACTGACACTCGCCCCCCTTCTCCTGATTACCCTGATGGGGGGCATACCAGCCCTTCAACCCCTGCTCCAGACGATCCGCAGCGGCCTGGGGCATCGTCTTGCCAAGCAGCACTTGCTGGCTCACCTCGGCCAGCTCGTCCCCGAGCTTGGGGGTCCCGCGGGAGAGGATCTGGGTGGCGACCCGGATGGTGGAGTCGCACTGATCCCGCCACTCCATCATCTCCTTTGCCGCCGGGTTGGTGGCCTCGAAGAAGTGGTTGGAGAGGGAGAAGAAGCCCGGCAGCGAGTTGGTGTAGAGCTCGGCAAACTGGGCCGTGGTCAGCCACTGCAGGAAGGCCATGGCCGCCTCCTTGTTCTTGCTGGCCGGGTTCATCCCCATGCCGATGTCCGTGTGATCGGCGAAGAAACAGCCATCCCCCTGCTTTGCCACGGGCGGGCGCATCACACCAAAGTCGACCTTGCCGGTGAAGGGGGCTATCTCCCAGGAGCCGGCGGCATAGAAGGCGGCCTTGCCCGAGGTAAACAACGCGTTGGTCGTGGCATAGTCCCGGCTCTCGCCCCCTTCACCCAGGTAATCACGCCAGCGGGCCAGCTCCTCGAACACCTTGACGTACTGCGGGTTATTGAGCCTCTCCTGGCCCCCGATCAGCGCCAGGCGGCCATCCTCCCCCTTCCAGTAGTTGGGGCCGATATTCTGGAAGCCGAGCTCGGAGGCGACCCAGCTCTCGGAGCCGCTCACGGCGAGCGGCACATAGCGGCCGTCCGCCTTCACCTTGTCGAGGGTCGCGAAGAATTCGTCGCGGGTCTGCGGCACCGTCAGCCCCAGCTCGCTGAAAATCTTCTTGTTGTAGAAGAAACCGTGAATGACCGAGGCCATGGGCACACAGAAGGTCTGGGCCCCGCTGTCGGTCTGCCAGGGCGACTGGGCGAAGCTCGGGAAGTTCTCCATGCCCGCCATCTCGCTCAGCTCCACCAGGTGGCCTGCCCTGAACAGGGCCAGGGAGTCGTCGAACGGACGGCAGGTGATGAGATCCCCCGCCTTGCCCTCCTTCAGGCTGGCCCAGAGAGTCGGCATGTACTCTACGTTCTGCACCCCGTTGAACTTCACCTGTATGCCCGGGTGGGCCGCCTCGAAGGCGGGAATGATCTTCTGCTCCCACAGGGCCTTGTCATCGATTCGCCAGCTCTCTATCACCAGCTCGCTGGCCACCAGCTGGCCGCACAACAGGAGACTCAGGGCCCCGATCCACTTGTTAGCCATAAGTCCTCCTACACCTTGAAATGAGCGATCAATTGCTGCTGCTTGGCGACCAGATCCGCCAGCACTTCACTGCTGCTTGCCGATTCCCGTGCCTCGCGCTCGGTCTCGTAGGCCACGTCCGCGATCCCGGCCACATGGCGGGCCACCCCTTGGCTGACGGAGATCTGCTCCTGGGCTGCGTGGGCCACCTGATCCGCCATCGCCTTGATGGCGCTCATCCGCTCGGCGATGGACTGCAGCGCCTCGTCCATGACCCGGGTCTGCTCGACGCATCCCTGGGTCTGCTCCTGGCTGCGCGCCATCACCTCCACCACGTGCCTGCTGGAATTCTGCAGGTTCTCGATCATGGCCTGGATCTCTTCGGTCGAGGTCTGGGTCCGGTTGGCCAGCGCCCGCACCTCGTCCGCCACCACGGCAAAGCCACGACCGGCGTCACCGGCCCGGGCTGCCTCGATGGCCGCATTCAGTGCCAACAGGTTGGTCTGCTCGGCGATGCTGCGGATCACGTCCAGGATGCTGCCGATGTTGTCGCTGAATTCCCCCAGCTTGTGGGTGATGCCGACCGCCTCTTCCATGGCGCCCGCCAGCTGCTCGGTGATCCGGCGCGTGCTGGCCACCTGTTTGCGTCCGGCACGGGCCTCTTCGTCCGCCAGATCCACCTCGCGCTTGGTGCCATCGGTGGAGCGCGCCACCTCGGTGGCACTGACTTCCAGCTCGGTGATGGCGGCGGCGACCTGATCGGTCTGACTCTTCTGATCCTGCACCCGGGACATGGCCCGCTCGCTTATCTCGGCGGCGCGGCTCGCCTCGTCCACCAGATGGCGGGAGCCGGCATTGATCTGGGCAAGCAGTTCCCCCGTCTTGTCCGCCAGGGTATTGATGGAGCGAGCCAGGCTGCCGAATTCGCAGCGGCTCTGGTAGTCGATGCGCCGCGTCATGTCACCCGTGGCCATGCGTTCCAGCTCCCGGTCGATGAGCTGCAACGGACGCTGGATGCTGCGGGCCGTAGTGTAGCCGATGATGAGCGCCGCGGCGGCCGAGATGACGGAGACCACCAGGATCCAGACGCTGGCACTGCTGACGGCACCATCAGCACCGATCCGGCTCTGGCTGGCGATGCTGCCCGCCGACTTGCCCATCTCGTCCAGCAACGCCAGGCTGTTGACCAGGCTGGTATCGAGCTGTTGGTTCAGGGCCTGCAGCGAGGCGGCGAGTTGCTGGCCGTGGCGCATGGTGGCGAGCAGCCCCTGGGGGCCGAGCGCCAGCTCCTGCATCCGGTCCAGATTGACGATGAAGCGCTGCCTCACATCGTCAGGCACCTGCACCCGCTCCAGCCGCTTGCGAGCCATCTCGATATCCTTGCCGAGCACCTTCTCCAGCTCGTTGAGATCGGTCTTGGCGTCGGCCCGACGAATGTTCTTCAGATCCCGGGCAATGCCCGAGGTGATGAGCTCAGCCTTGTTGCGCATGGATCGCTTGCTGGCAGTCTGCTGCAACAGCAGCTCGGCGGCCCACTGATAGGTGTCCTCCAGCCGGATGAACGCCAGCTCCAGCTCATGACGCCGATCGAGGGCGGCCACCCACTGGCCATGCTGGGTCAGCACCTGATCCGCCAGACCATAGAATTCCCGGGTCGCCCCGTCGATCTGACGGAACCGCTCGCCCGCCTCGGCCACTTCATCGAAGCGGGCCATCTCCCTGCTCTGGGCCAGGAAGCGTTCCTGCTGCGCCTTGAACTGACTGGCCAGCTGTGGCAGCTGGGTCGCATCCTCGCTGGTTCTGTAGGTCAGCACCCAGCGGTTGCTGTCCTGCAATGCGCCCTTGAGACCGGCGACCGCGATCACCAGCGGGGTGGCGCGATCCGAGACCTGGGACAGCCCCTCGTTGATCCCCCGGATCTTCAGGATGCTGATGAAGCCGAGCAAAACCAGCAACAGCAGCATCAGCACAAATCCGGCGATGATCCGCTGCACGATAGATAAACCCATGGAGACATCCTCACTCGTTGGGAAAGATATGAACCTGGAGGTTATCGGCAGCCTGAGACAATGGAAGAGCAGTTCATGGCGCGATGGCGCACCGGATCACAGTTCTTGTGCGGTGCTGGACAGAAAAGGGCCCGAACAGAGCCGGGCCAAAGAGACATGCTTGGTTGTCATGGCCTTGTGGCGGCCAACCTTGTCATCAGAAGCGGTAGCCGACACCGAACATGAAGGCGACCGGATCGATGGAAGTGTCGATGGTGCCCACGGCGGTGTGCACATCGGTGTCGATGTCGATGATCCAGGCGGAGGCGTTGACGAACCAGCGATCGTTGATCGCCATGTCCAGGCCCACCTGACCCGCCATCCCCCAGGAAGAGTCGACGCTCACCTCGGTGCCGGCCAGGGCACCGCGCCCCTCCTCGTCGAAGAAGGTGGTGTAGTTGATACCGGCGCCGACATAGGGACGCACCTTGCTGTTGGCATCCCCGAAGTAGTACTGCGCCATCAGGGTCGGCGGCAGGTGTTTGACCTTGGCGACCTCACCCAGACCGGCCGTGGAGACCGAATGGGAGAAGGGGGTTGCAGCCAGCAGCTCGACACCCCAGTTGTCCGTCAGCATGTAGGAGAGGGTCAGGCCCAGCTGCATGTTGCTGTCGATCTCAAGCTCGCCCGTCCCCAGGACGTCGTCACTGCTGGTCTGGGGAGAGACGAAGGCCAGGCCCCCGCGGACCAGGATGTCACCGGCCTGGTGCGCCATGGCGACAGGGGAGGCAAAGGCGGCTGCGATTAACAGAGGAAGGATCTTTTTCATCACGTAATTCCTTTTTTGTTTTCTTTCTAAGTTGTAAGCCCGAAAACTATAAAAGGATGTGAATGATCGGTTATTGATTTAGCTCAATAGTTATCAAGAAATAGATGGATGTACACAGCAGCTTATGGGGCTTACAAATTCAGCACCACGCAAAGAAAAATCATTTAAATACATGATGATGCAGTTAATTTTCACATCTGAAACCGATTTAAAATAGCAAATAAATACACCTTAACGACCTTCATATTTCCTTTTCATTGTTGTTTAATTATGGCCACAGGGGTATTTTATTAACGCAATGTAGCCACGCTGTAATTTTATTTTTATGAAACCACAGACCCGCAAAGACAAAATAATCGGCATCCTGGCCGCCATCTGGGGCATAGGCTCCTTCCTGTTCATTCTGCTGGGCTTCCTGTTTGCCCTCGCCTTCCTGATGCTGACCCACTGAGTCCCCCGGCCAGTACGCAGGTTCGCCAACCGGCTCCACATCGCCCCGTTTATTTCCCCTTCCGCTTCTGCCATCCCCTCCGATGAGGCTCTGCCCATGAAAAAAGGGGCCTGAGCCCCTCGTTTTCATGACCTTCCCTTACTTGCCCAGCAGCGGGGCCAGGAAACGGGCCGTATGGGATTCCTTGCAGCGACTCATCTCCTCCGGCGTACCGGTCACCAGGATGCGGCCGCCACCGGCGCCCCCCTCCGGCCCCAGATCGACGATCCAGTCGGCGGTTTTGATGACGTCCAGATTGTGCTCGATGATGACGATGGTGTTGCCCCGATCCCGCAACTGGTGCAGTACCTTGAGCAGCTGCTGGATGTCGTGGAAGTGCAGCCCTGTGGTCGGCTCGTCCAGGATATAGAGGGTCTGGCCGGTATCCCGCTTGGAGAGCTCCCGCGCCAGCTTGACCCGCTGCGCCTCGCCCCCCGACAGGGTGGTGGCTGACTGACCGAGGCGGATATAGGAGAGGCCCACGTCCATCAGGGTCTGCAGCTTGCGCGCCACCGCCGGCACCGGATCGAAGAAGGCGCGGGCATCTTCCACCGTCATCTCGAGGATCTCGTGGATGTTCTTGCCCTTGTACTTCACCTCCAGGGTCTCGCGGTTGTAGCGCTTGCCCTTGCAGACGTCGCACGGCACGTAGACGTCCGGCAGGAAGTGCATCTCCACCTTGATGACACCGTCCCCCTGGCACGCCTCGCAGCGCCCCCCCTTCACGTTGAAGGAGAAGCGGCCCGGCTGGTAGCCGCGGGAGCGCGCCTCCTGGGTGCCGGAGAGCAGCTCGCGGATCGGGGTGAACAGGCCGGTGTAGGTGGCCGGGTTGGAGCGCGGCGTGCGACCGATGGGGCTCTGGTCGATGTCCACCACCTTGTCCAGGTGCTCCAGCCCCTCGACGCTGCGATAGGGTGCCGGGGTGGACTCGGTCGCCTTGTTCAACTCGCGGTGGGCAATGCGGAACAGGGTGTCGTTGATGAGCGTCGACTTGCCGGAGCCGGAGACGCCGGTGACGCAGGTCATCACCCCGATGGGCAGGTCCAGGTTGACGTTACGCAGGTTGTTGCCGCTCGCCCCTTTCAATTTCAACCACTTGCCGGTGAGCGGCGTGCGCTCGGCCGGGATGGCGATCTGCTTGCGACCGGAGAGGTAGTCACCGGTCAATGACTCGGGGTTGGCGATGATCTCCGCCGGTGTGCCCTGAGCGACGATGGCGCCGCCGTGCACCCCGGCCCCCGGGCCGATGTCGAGCACGTGGTCGGCGAGGCGAATGGCGTCCTCGTCGTGCTCCACCACGATCACCGTGTTGCCGAGATCCCGCAGGTGGGTGAGCGTCTTGAGCAGCCGCTCGTTGTCCCGCTGGTGCAGGCCGATGGAAGGTTCATCCAGCACATACATGACCCCCACCAGGCCGGCGCCGATCTGGCTGGCCAGCCGGATCCGCTGCGCCTCGCCGCCGGAGAGGGTCTCGGCGCTGCGGGACAGGCTCAGATAGTTGAGGCCCACGTTGACCAGGAAACCGAGCCGCTCGACGATCTCTTTCAGGATCTTCTCGGCGATCTGTGCGCGCTGGCCGGTCAGGTTCATCCCTTCAAAGAAGGCCAGCGCATCGCCGATGGACTGCTCGGCGATGGCCGGCAGGTTGCGATTATCCACGAAGACGTGGCGCGCTTCTTCCCGCAGCCGGCTGCCGCCACAGCTGGTACAGGACTTGTTGGCGATGTACTTGGCCAGCTCTTCCCGCACCGAGTTTGATTCGGTTTCCCGGTAGCGGCGCTCCATGTTGTGGAGGATCCCCTCGAACGGGTGCTTGCGCACCACAACGTCGCCGCGGTCGTTCATGTAGCGGAACTCGATCTCGGTACGACCGGAACCCCGCAGGATCACCTCCTGGATCTTGGCCGGCAGATCCTCCCAGGGCGCCTCCAGATCGAACTGGTAGTGTTCGGCCAGGGATTTCAGCATCTGGAAGTAATAGAAGCTGCGCTTGTCCCAGCCACGGATGGCGCCGCCGGCCAGGCTCTGGCCCGGATCGTGGATCAGCTTGGCAGGGTCGAAGTACTGCTGCACCCCCAGGCCATCGCAGGTGGGACAGGCGCCGGCCGGGTTGTTGAAGGAGAAGATGCGCGGCTCCAGCTCAGACATGGAGTAGCCGCACTCCGGGCAGGCGAAGTTGGCGGAGAAGGTCATGGGCTCCACGCCCTCCTCCCCGTCCATGGGCACCACCAGCACGATGCCGCCGGAGAGGGTCAGGGCCGTCTCGAACGACTCGGCCAGACGCAGGGCCAGATCCTCGCGCACCTTGAAGCGATCCACCACCACCTCGATGGTGTGCTTCTTGTGCAGCTCCAGCGCGGGGGGATCCGAGAGATCGCACACCTCCCCGTCGATACGGGCACGGATGTAGCCCTGGGCGGCCAGGTTCTCCAGCAGCTTGGTGTGCTCCCCCTTGCGGTTGCGTACCACGGGGGCAAGCAACATCAGCTTGGCACCTTCCGGCTGGGCCAGCACCTGGTCCACCATCTGGCTGATGGTCTGGGCGGCGAGCGGAATGGCGTGGGTCGGACAGCGCGGCTCGCCAACCCGGGCGAACAACAGACGCAGGTAGTCGTAAATTTCGGTGATGGTGCCGACGGTCGAGCGCGGGTTGTGGGAGGTGGACTTCTGCTCGATGGAGATGGCCGGAGACAGCCCCTCGATGTGGTCCACGTCCGGCTTCTCCATCAGGGAGAGAAACTGGCGAGCGTAGGCAGAAAGCGACTCCACGTAGCGGCGTTGTCCCTCCGCATAGAGGGTATCGAACGCCAGGGAGGATTTGCCCGAACCGGAGAGGCCGGTGACCACGATCAGCTTGTCACGGGGCAGGATCAGGTTGATGTTCTTGAGGTTGTGGGTGCGGGCACCCCGGATCACGATTTTTTCCATCTTGTTGCGCGCTCGATACGGGAACCAGAGCGGGTCAGTATGGCATAGAGACTACTGGATGAATAGACAGTCTTTCTCGTCCCGCTCCGCCTCTCAGAGATACTCCTTGGCCCAGCTCACCGCCTGCAACCGGTTCTTGACGTTCAGCTTCTTGAACACGTTGTAGAGGTGGGATTTGACGGTGTGCTCGCTCACGAAGAGGTTGTCGGCGATCTCAGTGTTGGAAGCGCCCGTCATCAGATGGCGGACGATCTCCTGCTCGCGGGCCGTCAACAGTGTCTGCTGGCGCAGGGGTTGCCCGTTGCCCTTGCGGTAGTAATCCACCAGGTCGCACAAGAGGTGGCGCGGGATCCAGTACTCCCCCTGCAACACCTTGCGAATGCCGAAGACCAGCCTGTCCAGGCTGTCCTGGCGGAAGAAGAGGCCGCTGGTGTGGGGCCACATCAACAGCAGCTCCTTGTCCGTACTGGTCGGGGCATTGAGCAGCACGGCGCTGGCATCGCCAAAACGCTGGCAGATGGTCTTGCTCCACAGCTCCTGCTGCGCCGACTTGAGGTAGTCCAGATCGATCAACAGCAGCGGTTGGGTGCCAGTCACGGCGGGATCGGGCAGAGCATCCAGCGCACCCACCAACATGATGGGGAGGTCGAGCTGTTCGCTGAGGTGACGCTGGAAACTGGTGGCTTGTGCGTTATTTTCGGTGATCAGCACTAGGGGATATTCGGGCGTCATCAAGAGAACTTCCTTGCACATTCGGTCGGGGCTTTTCGGCAAGAAGAGTACCAATCCCCCTTCTGGCTGCAGCATTAAAAAAGTATTAGGCGTCGCGGTGGCCCTTTTGAAGCCCGACAATTTTCCAGCCAATACAAATGACTAGCACACCCCCCCCATTTGGGGGGTAGCTAGTGCCTGACTGCACCATAGCAAGCCTTCCCTCCCGATGCAGCACACTCCTGCGTCATCCCCTTGCTGGATTCCCCGGACCTCGGGTAAGTTACTCAGTCTGCGTTGGCGCCCGCAGAGGCAGGAAGGTGTGCGCTCATGCCCGCCAACTGGTACTATGACGGGCAAACGCTGTGGCCGGTTGAGTGCCGCTCCTGTCGGCAACCCCGCGCAGCCAGGACACTGAATGCAGATGACGCCCATTCGCGGCGCGCATCTCGTTGCAAACAAACGCATTATTGAATGGGCCCAGGCATCTGGCCTGGCCGGTATACATAAGGTGGAAGAGAGATTATGGCCAGTCGAGGCATCAACAAAGTCATTCTGATCGGTAACCTGGGCCAAGACCCGGAAGTGCGCTACATGCCGAGCGGCGGTGCCGTGACTAACATCACCCTGGCCACCTCCGACACCTGGCGCGACAAGCAGACCGGCGAGCAGAAAGAGCGGACCGAGTGGCACCGCGTCGTCTTCATGGGCAAGCTGGCCGAAGTCGCTGGCGAATACCTGAAGAAGGGTTCCCAGGTCTATGTGGAAGGCAAGCTGCAGACCCGCAAGTGGCAGGATCAGAGCGGCCAGGAGCGCTACACCACCGAGGTACTGGTAGACAGCTTCACCGGTGTGATGCAGATGCTGGGTGGCCGTCCGCAGGGCGCCGGTCAGGGCATGGGCGGCCAGTCCTCCCAGGGCAACTGGGGCCAGCCGCAACAGGCCGCACCGCAGCAGAACATGCAACGTCCTGCCGCTCCGCAGCAGAACATGCAGCCCCAGGGTGGCTACGGCCGTCCGGCCCAGCAGCCGCAATCCGCACCGCCTGTCTACAACGAACCGCCGATGGATTTCGACGACGATATTCCGTTCTGATGCATATCGGGCCCTGATCATTCAGGGCCTTTTTTTGCCTGTTTCTGACGCACTCATCGCCACGGTCATCATGGTGCTGCGACTATCCGGATCTTACCCTCACGTGTGCATGCGCTTGCGGCTATCATCGAGGCGAGCCGCACCTTCGAGAGCCAGCATGAGTCACCTTAGCCGCCTGTTGTACCTCACTCTGCTGATGTTCACCGTCCCCCTGATGGCACAGCCGCTGCGGGTGGGGGTGAGCTTCGCCATTCCACCCTATGTCATCAGCAAAGAGGACAGAGGCATCGAGCTGGATCTGGTGCGCGAGGCCTTCGCAGACAGCGGCCATGACCTGCAGGTCGTCTATCTCCCCCTGGAGCGAACTTTCCGGATGCTGGAGGAAGGCAAGCTGGACGCCATCATCAACGTCAAGCCCGGCATGCTGAACAACGCCCACCTCTCCCAGAGGGTGATCACCTTCCACAACCGGGTCTTTACCCTCGATCAGACGGCACTGCACAGCCTGCAGGATCTGCAGACCTTGCGGGTCAGCGCCTTCCAGCGGGCAAAACAGATCCTGGGGGAGGAGTTCGCCGGGATAGTCGGCAGCAATCCCCGTTATGAGGAGGTAGCGAGGCAGGAAGGTCAGGTGCAGAGGTTGCTGCTGGGCCGCGCCGATGCCGTGATCCTGGAGCAGCGGGTCTTCTACTACTACCTGGCCAGGTTGCTCGGGGAGACAGAGAGCGGCGAACGCTACCCCTCGGAGAGCGTCAGGCAACACGACCTCTTCCCTCCTACCCACTACCACTTCGCCTTCAGGGACGTCACACAGCAACAGTGGTTCGACAGGCAGCTCACCCGGATGAAGGCAGACGGACGCTATGAACGCATCTTTGCCCGCTATGGCGCGAGCTCATCGACAGGAAACATAAAAGCCAGCCCATGACAGACTGGCTTGATACTGGCTCCAAAGGAACAACAGTGAGGGGAGCGTTACTTCATCGCGCTGCCATTTTTCAGGTCGGCTTTCTGCCGTTTGGCCTCGCGCTTCTCTTTCAGTGACATCTGCGGTTTTTTCTTGGCATCTTTGCCGTGATGCTGTTCTTTGTTGCTCATCATCAGACTCCAAAAAGGTTACCAGGACAGTTGGAACGAAATTCCAGCATGTCAGCCGAATCGTAAAACCAGTACGCTAGCAGTGACGATCAGTGATCGCACTGACCTCAGCATACCCCCAACCTTCCGTCGGGATCCAGCCTCACAGCGGCAAGGCCAGGCAGGGCCTCCAATAGGCACACTTCAGGGATCAGCAGCCACAGATGAGACAAGGAAGGCACTTTTCACATCGGACAGTCGATGAGACGAGTTCCCCTGATGGATGTGTGTTAGGGTGGCCATTCACCTGCCGCAGGATAGCGCCATGAAGAAGCTGGAAATGAAAGATCTGACCGAGACCGAGAAGGCCGAGATCGCCCTCCTGGTGCAGAAGGCCCAGGCCAACGCCGATCACACCCTGACCAACGGGGAGCGCAACAAGATCCGGGAGGCCGGGCGACTGAAGATTGCCGCGGATCGCGCCAAGGCAGCAAAGGATGCCTCAGCACTGGCACGGGAAAAGGCCAAGGAGCGTGCCAGGGAGCAGGTGTTGCCAGACACCTTCAACTGGGCAGACTCAGTCAGCAACAAATTCCGTGGCAGACGATAATTTCAGCATGAATGCTTGAGGATGAAAACACCATATAAAACATTCATTTCGGTGTTTACCTCCACTCACCCCAACAGGACAGACAAATCGTCCATTTACATTACAAAAACAAGCATAACCAGCCGAAGTGGCCAGTACAGAGAAAACAGAATACCAAGATAAAGATTGCCATGACGGAGTGTGCGTGTTCTAATCGTTTTCGATGGTTCGGTAGTTCAGACCTGATTATGTTAGGCAGTCATCTTAAAGCAGTGATTTGTGCATAGAGTTGTCCCGGATAATTCTTGCCAGATAATTTCCCTCTTTAGTGCTCCCCATACGTATTGCTGACGAAAAATCATGGATTGCCACCCCGAGTGGCGTTTCAATATCACTATTGTAAGGAAATTATCATGTCCAAAATGACTGGTACCGTAAAATTCTTCAACGCCGAGAAAGGCTTCGGTTTCATCTCCCCGGCTGACGGCAGCAAAGACGTGTTCGTTCACTTCTCCGCCATCCAGTCCAACGGTTTCAAAACCCTGGAAGAAGGTCAGCGCGTTGAGTTTACCATCGAGCAAGGCCAGAAAGGCCCGGCTGCTGCAAACGTCGTTCCGCAGTAATTCAAGCCGGAGCACCTTCCCCTCTACGGGCAAGGGCCTCTGCAAGAATTGAAAAAACCCGCTTCGGCGGGTTTTTTGTTGGCTTTTTCCGGCTGGCCGGCTGGTTGCCCTGCTGCCATCTCGCCACGGGCAACAAAAAGGGCACCATAATTGTGCCCTCTCTCGTGGCCATGGCCCTTACAACGGCAGGCTGATCCTCGCCTCCAGCCCCCCCTCCTGGCGATTGTGCAGGCTGAGCTCCCCGCCGTGCTGATGCACCAGGGTACGGGCGATGGCGAGCCCCAGCCCCACGCTGCCAGACTCTGTGTTGCGGGCCTCGTCGAGGCGCACGAAGGGCTTGAACACCTCCTCCAGCTGGTTCTCGGCGATCCCCGGCCCCTGATCACAGACCAGGATCACCAGCTCGGTTTCGGTACGCAGCAGCGACACCTCGGCCCCCCCCGCGTACTTGATGGCGTTGCCGATGAGGTTTTGCAGCACCCGGCGCAGGGTATTGGCCCGACAGGCATACACCTGCTTGCCCTCGGCCAGGCAGGTAACCGGCTGCCCCATGTCGGCGTAGTCGTCGCACAGGCTCTCCAGCAGGCTGACCAGATCCAGCTCCCGGGTCGCCTCCTGCTGCCCCTCCTCCCGCGCGAAGCTCAGGGTCGCCGCCAGCATCTGCTCCATCTGCAGCAGGGTCTGCTGGAATCGCTCCTTGTCCTCCCCGTCCGCCAGAAACTCGCTGCGTAGCCGCAGGCTGGTGATAGGGGTGCGCAGGTCATGGGAGATGGCGGCCAGCATCCGGGTTCTGTCCTGCACGAAGCGATCGAGCCGGGTATGCATGCGGTTGAAGGCCTGAATGGATTCGCGGATCTCGATGGGCCCCTCTTCCCGCAGGGGTTCTATGTCCTCACCACGCCCCAGCCTGTCCGCATTGGCGGCCAGCTGCTTGAGAGGCAGGGTCGCGCGGCGGAACAGCCAGATCATCAGACCGATCACCAGACTCGCCACCAGCAACAGGTTGAGGGTGGTCTGCCAGGACCAGCTCGCCGTCTCCTTGTCCACCAGGGAGCTGAACTGCAACCAGCCACCGTTGGGCAGCTCGATGGAGCCGTAGAGTCGCATGTCCTGGGGCGGCGGCATGCCGTTTCGCTCCTTCATCATGCGGTTGTGATGCTGCCAGGCCCGGCTGCGCTGGACGTCCTGCTTCAACTCGGCGCTGATCTCCACCGCCAGGGAGGAAGGGTAGCCGAGCTTGGCCCGCACCAGCTTCTCGTAGCGGGGGCTGCGGTTGTCTGGCAGCAGCGGCTCGTCGGAGAGGCGCAGCAGCAAAGTCTCGCTGCGGCTCGCCTTGAGGATCTCGTGATAGAGGGAGGGGGGCGAGAGGGAGAGCAGGCGCACCACAGAGATGATGCGCTGCATGGCGTTGCGGCTGTTGACGTAGCCGAGCGCCTCCTCCCTGTCCGAGCGGTAGATCTGGATGCTGAGCAGCTGGATCAGCACCAACCCCGCCAGGGCCACCAGCACGATCTGGCCGGTCAGCCCCTTGGGCAGCAGCCTGGCGAAGAAGCGCTTGATCATGACGCGCTCACTCCTGGGTCACGTCGGCGGCGAACAGGTAACCGCCGCCCCAGATGGTCTTGATGAGCTCGGGATTCTTGGGATCCCGCTCCAGCTTGCGCCGCAGGCGGCTCACCAGGGTGTCGATGGCACGATCGAAGGCCACGGCCTCCCGGCCCCGGGCCAGATCCAGCAGCTGATCCCGGCTCAGCACCCGCTGCGGGCGCTCCAGGAAGACCTTGAGCAGATCGAACTCGGCGGTGGAGAGGCTCATCCCCACCCCTTCCTCGTCCACCAGCTCGCGGCGATTGATGTCGAGCAGCCAGCGGTCGAAGCGCAGATCCCGGGTCAGTGTCTCGGGGACGGGCAGGCTCTCCGCCTGGGTGCGGCGCATCACCGCCTTGATGCGGGCCAGCAGCTCCCGGGGATTGAAGGGCTTGGAGAGGTAGTCGTCGGCCCCCATCTCCAGGCCGATGATGCGATCCGTCTCCTCCCCCATGGCGGTGAGCATGATGATGGGCAGGCGAGACTTGACCCTTAGCTCGCGACACAGGGTAAGACCATCCTCCCCCGGCATCATCAGATCCAGCACCAGCAGATCGAACTCCCGCTCGTCCAGCAGCCGCTTCATCTCCTTGCCATCACGGGCACAACTGACGCGCATGCCGTGCTGTTCCAGAAAGCGCTTGAGCAGATCGCGGATCTCGCTGTGGTCGTCGACCACCAGAATATGAGGGCTGCCTTGGTTCATCACTGTCTCTCCCGTTATCGAGCTGGGGCGATTATACGAAAATCAACCGGGCGGGTTGTGTCAAAGTGTGCCAGAGCGGCAAGATGCCACACTCTGCTACAAAATAGTCCGGTACTGGCAAAGTTCAGACACTTCCACGGTGTTTACTGAGTACCAAGGCGAAACAGCCTGTACCCGTATCAATCCGACAGGAGTTACCCATGAAAAAGCTGACCAAGACCCTGCTGACCGCCACCCTGATCCTTGGCCTGCCGCTTGGCGCCTACGCCGCCAGCGAGGCTGTCTCCACCGCGCAACCGACCCAGGCCATGGCCACCAACTGCGCCATGGACGGTACCGGCATGATGGGCGGCAAGCACCATGGCGGCCGTCACGACAAGATGGCCCGCATGCAGAACATGACCCCGGAGCAGATCCAGGCCCACCTGCAGCAGCGCTACGACAAGATTGAAGATCCGGCCAAGAAGGCCGAGTTCGTGAAGAACCTCTCCCTGCGCGCCGACGGCATGACCAAGCACGCGGAAGTGATGAAGCAGTTCGCCGAAGCGAACCAGTAATTCGAAAGCAGCAAAAAGGGGCCCGCGGGCCCCTTTCTTTATACACGTCGTTCAGATTCAGGCCTTGGTCTTGTCGGCCAGGCTCAGGGTCTTCACTGTCTCCCCTTCGAACTTGATCACCACGTTCTTCTGGGCCACTTCGGACTCCTTCAGCAGGGAGGCTGTGGTCTCGGCCAGCAGCGGAGAGGCCTTGTTCAGGGCGCTCAGGTCGTAGGTCCACACTTCCAGACCGGCTTCGGTCAGGGTGCTGGCCGGCTCGCCCAGCTTCTCCTTGATGGCCTGCTTGTTGGAGCCGCCTTCCTTGATGTCCAGGGCCGTTTTGATCGCCTCGTTGGAGGCGGTGTCCATGGCGCTGCCCGCCATCTCCTTGGCGGTGCTGGTGACACTGCTGGTCACGGTGTCAGTCAGGGCATCCATCAGGCCGGCGTGGGCAACCAGGGGCAGGGTAGTCAGGGCAATCAGAAGGCACTTCTTCATGAAGATACATCTCGCAGGAATGAAAAGAGCGCGCATGAAACCAGCGGGATGAAATGGCGTCAAGACAATCCCAAGATCAAGTCGTATCCGGGGGGATAAACCCGTCCATCGCCTCCGACCAGTGACGCCGGTCTAGCCGCAGAGCTGATCCTTGCCCGCCAGCTTGGCCCGATAGAGGGCCCGGTCCACCCTCGCCATCAGATGATTCAGGGGCTCGTCAGGGTCGGACTCCACCAGTCCGAAGCTCAGGGTGATGGGCTCCACCCCCTGGACCCTGGCGTAGCCCAGTCGCTGTCGCAACTTTTCGGCGACCTTGTGGGCCTCCCCCAGGCGCGTATTGGGCAGCACCAGCATAAACTCGTCCCCGCCCCAGCGGGCCAGCAGATCGATCTCGCGGATGCAGTCCCGGGTCAGGCGCACTATGTCGATCAGGGTCTGGTCGCCGACCCCGTGACCATAGCGATCGTTGATCTGCTTGAAGTCGTCCACGTCCATGGCGATCACGGCGAAGGGCTCCTTGAAGCGCCTGGCGCGCTCATACTCCAGCCTGACGCCGTGCTCCAGCCGATAGCGGCTGGCCGCCCCGGTCAGAGAGTCCGTCTCCGCCAGGCGGCGGTTTTCTTCTACCTGGTGTTGCAGCTCCAGATTGAGCCGCTCCAGCTCGGCGGTGCGCTCCGCCACCAGCTGTTCCAGGGAACGGTTTTGCAGCTCCAGCCGCAGGTAGAGCTCCCGCTGGGCGTGGATGTCCCGGTGCGCCCCTATCATCCTGGCCACGGAACCGTCCGGATTGCGCGCTATGATGCGGCCACAATCCTCAATCCAGATGAAGTCGCCGTTGTGGCAGCGGCAACGGTACTCCACCCGGTAATCAAGCTCGCTTCCGTTCAGATAGGCGTCGAAGCGCGCCATGACCCGCGCCAGATCGTCCGGGTGGATCACGTTCTCCCAGGTCAGCACGGAGTTGTCGAGAGAGTGCGGCTCATACCCCAGCATCTGGTACCAGCCGGGATTGCGATAGACGTAGCCGGTGTTGGCATTCCAGTCCCAGATACCATCGCTGACGACCTGCAGAATGCCGTGCACCACGGCCTCGTTGAGATCCGGGATCACGAGCGTGTCATTGTGTTGCAGCATGGGAACCATCCTTGTTCTGCTACGTGGCCACCAGGGTGGGCGGCCCGGTTCCGAATAGTGAATCACGGTGAAAAGGGCAACCTGCCGGCCGGGATCCGTGGTGGCGGTGGAGCCCCTGTGCCCCGCTCATGACAGGGTTATCGGCCCGCCACCATTTGTCTGAATAACAGTAGCAGTCACCCTGCCTCAGGTCTTGGAGGGGAGTCACGCTCCTGCCGCATTTCCTTGCGGCCCGGCTTGCACCAATCGGGTGCACACCTTTGGCGCAGCCCTGCCCACATTGGGCACGCCGCTGGTAGCCGCCATGCGGGAATTAATCAAACACTTGAATAATAAGATAAAAATTCTTGGCCCAATATTTGCCAATATCAATACGTGAGTGAACCACCATGGATTGGGGACATTGCATGAAATTGATTACCGCCATCATCAAACCGTTCAAGCTCGACGACGTGCGCGAAGCCATCGCCAATCTCGGCGTCGAGGGGCTGACGGTCTCCGAGGTCAAGGGGTTTGGCCGCCAGAAGGGGCACACCGAACTCTATCGGGGCGCCGAATACCAGGTGGATTTTCTGCCGAAGGTGAAGCTGGAGATCGGCACCCTGGCCGACAACGTCGAGCCGATCATCGAAGCCATCAGCAAGGCCGCCTACACCGGCAAGATAGGTGACGGCAAGATCTTCGTCTACGACCTGCAAGCCGCCGTGCGCATCCGCACCGGCGAGACCGACGCAGACGCCCTTTGATACGACTGGAACTGAGGAATACGACATGGAAGAGTTGATCAAATCCGTTAGCGAGCTGCGCTATGCACTCGACACCTTCTACCTGCTGATCTCCGGCGTGCTGGTCATGTGGATGGCCGCCGGGTTCGCCATGCTGGAGGCCGGCCTGGTCCGCGCCAAGAACACCACCGAGATCCTGACCAAGAACATCCTGCTCTATGCCATCGCCTGCATCATGTTCCTGCTGGTCGGTTACAACATCATGTACGTGGACAACACCGCCGGTGGCTGGCTGCCGAGCTTCGGCAGCCTGATGGGCAGCCAGGCGGACGACGCGGGCCACTCCCTGCACTCCGACTTCTTCTTCCAGGTGGTCTTCGTGGCGACCGCCACCTCCATCATCTCCGGGGCGGTGGCCGAGCGCATGAAGCTCTGGTCCTTCCTGCTGTTCTGCGTGGTGATGACCGGCTTCATCTACCCCATGGAAGGCTTCTGGACCTGGGGCGGCGGCTTCCTGAAGGAGGCGGGCTTCTCCGACTTCGCGGGCTCCGGCATCGTGCACATGGCGGGCGCCGCCGCTGCCCTCGCCGCCGTGCTGCTGCTCGGCCCCCGTCGTGGAAAATATGGCAAGCAGGGCGAGATCTACCCCATCCCCGGCTCCAACCTGCCGCTGGCGACCCTGGGCACCCTGATCCTGTGGATGGGCTGGTTCGGCTTCAACGGCGGCTCCCAGCTCGCGCTCTCCAGCGCCGCTGACGCCACCGCCATCGGCACCGTCTTCGTCAACACCAACGCCGCCGCGGCCGCCGGTGTGGTCGGCGCCCTGCTGGTCAGCAAGCTCACCTGGGGCAAGGCGGATCTCACCATGATCCTCAACGGCGCCCTCGGCGGCCTGGTCGCCATCACCGCCGACCCGGCCTCCCCCAGCCCGCTGTTCGCCAGCCTGATCGGCGCCCTGGCCGGTGCCCTGGTGGTCTACGCCATCGTCGCCTTCGATCGCATGAAGATCGATGATCCGGTCGGTGCCATCTCGGTACACGGGGTGTGCGGCCTGTTCGGCCTGATGGTGGTGCCCTTCTCCAACGAAAGCACCACCTTCGGTGCCCAGCTGCTGGGTGCCGCCGTCATCTTCGGCTGGGTCTTTGTCGCCGCCCTGATCGTCTGGAGCCTGCTCAAGGCCACCATGGGCCTGCGCGTCAGCGAAGAGGAAGAGTTGATGGGCGTGGACATGCACGAGTGCGGCATCGATGCCTACCCCGAGTTTGTCAGCGTCAAATCCAGCCTCTGACGAGAGGCGTTGAAGGCGGGGCCGAAGGGAAACCTTCGGCCCCGTTTTTTTGGGCCCTTCAGGCCAGGGGAGATGACCCTGGCAGGCGCCACCCCGAGGTCGAGGTGCGCCTCAACGCCAACCCCCAGGCGCCACTAATAGGCCGGGGCGGCCTGCTGACCCGCCTCTTCACCAGGAGCTATCACCCCGAGAATGACTACCACCTGCTCCGGGATCCCGACTCCCCCTGGTTGACCCGGATCCGCTGCTTTACCGACCGGCTCAAGGAGGAGGTTGCCCAGGGTCCCGGCTGCCAGCCGGAGATACAGGCCGAACCATAAGCCAGAGGGGGTTGGAGAGTGTGGATATCCGACGACCCTAATCTCTGGCTTGCCGAAACCCTGGCTATGCATCAGTAGGTTGGTATAGACCCGATGAAACCCAACATAAATTATGCCGATTAAAAAATCTGAGAATAAGGGTTGTAGAAGAGCTTGCTAAGCCCAACATAAGTGATATCTATTGAAAATATCGGAGGAATGATTGGGGATATCGTGGAAAGCCTAAAGTATGTGGCCCAATAGTTAATACTCTTGATGTTATTTCTATTTAAAAACTAGATCTTTGCAAACTCTAGACATACTATAAGTCACATTTGGGGCCGCGCGGATTGAGTTATGAAAAAGTGTGAGAAAAAAAATAAAAGAATCATATTTTCCCTTGAGCACCGCAGGATCATCTCCTCGCTTAAGAGGTCGTACTCTAATGCTTTGCGATCCGCTACTGCGGAGGAGATATTAGTTTCTCAGATTAGGTTGCATAAATACCCCGTAAAACCTCCTCGCTGTACATCTCCAAAATATAGATCTGCAATACTCTCAGCAAAAAAAAAGAGAGCGATCCCAGTCAAAATGCCTAAAGTAATCAACTATTATAACGAGCGTCAATTTGAAGCGTTGAGCATTTGCCTCGATAAGTTAAGGCGCCATATAAATTCTGGCTATAAAGTGTTTCTTGATTTTTCAGAAACTGAAAAAGTTACTGCAGCTGCAATGTTATCACTGCTAGCCGAAGTAGATCAGCATACTCGAGTTAGTCAGCATGGATATAGGGCCATAAGTTTCAATCACCCCCAAGATGAAAAAGTAGAGTCTGTTCTTAAACAGGTTGGATTTTATGACTTACTAAGAAAAAATAAACGCCCTACAAAAGATTTTGATGATGTTATTTATTGGCAGTATACCAGCGGTGTTTGTTCAGAACCATTCCTTGCGCAAAAAACCATACAGGAAATAAGAAAGGAACTAGCTCTAAAAGCCAGTAGAAAGTTATACAGAGGCTTTTCTGAAGCGATGGCAAATAGCGTAGAGCATGCTTACTCTTCGAATCGTTGCCTAGATGAGATCGATCCTAATACTGCAACAGAAAAATGGTGGTGTTTTGCCGCAATAAAAGATGAGAAGTTAGTTGTCGTAATATGTGACAAGGGAGTCGGAATTCCTAACACATTACCTAAAACTCAAGCTGGGTTCTTACAAGAAATATTTGAGTTTTTAGGTGTCAGAGAAAGGACTGACTCTGCCTTTATTAAAGCATCTTCAAACCTAAGAGAGACCAAAACAGGACTAGCAAATAGAGGGAAAGGAATACATGATATGAAAGCTGTTATCGATGCACATGAAGATGGGCTACTGACAATCTTCAGTAACAAAGGGTGTTACGGTTACAGAGGTAATGGTGGCAGTTTCTCTGACTTTGTTATAGATTACAAGCATTCTGTTAGAGGGACGATCATTGAATGGTCACTACCTCTTAAAGGTAAAGCTGGAGTCGTGCAGGAGGGCGCCGCATGAGCACAACATTTAAAGTTTCTGATAAATTCACATGCCCGGGTCCAAGATATATTTCTTTGGGAAAATACTCTGGTGAATATTACAGAGGGATTATTAAAGATACGATCTTGTCCGGTGATGAAGTAACAATAGACCTCGACGGTACAGAAGGATATGGCTCATCATTTTTAGAAGAGGCTTTTGGCGGTTTGATTCGAGATGGTGTTCCTGTTGAACTAGTGAAGAAAATAAAATTCATTTCAAATGAAGAGCCAGACCTCATTGATGAGATCCAAGACTATATCAATGAAGAGGCAGCAAGAAATATTGACAGGTAAATATTTCTATGGACTCTATACAATCTTTCTTAAATGACTTCTCTTCCCAATTTAAAAAAGAGGGTCAATATATAACATGGCTCTTAGTACTGATAGGATGGGTCGTTGCAGGGTGTGTCGCATTTATAATAGCGAAATGGCAGGAATCTAAAAACATCGCTCGAGAACATGCTGAAAACACACGTAGAAATCTAGAGAAAATATTTAGTTTAAAGCGAGACTTAACATCTAGAATCACACAACTTGAAGATGAGTCAATAGATTTTTGGCTTTCACCACCAAGTATATATCAAAAAGATATAGATAAGTTTTCTCGTGACATAAAAATAATTACAGGGATCGCTCGTGAAATTGATGGGCTGTTATCTCATACTTATCCTAGTCTGAGCTTTCGGCACTTACGGCGAGCAATTACGCTTTATAGCGACACAACTGTCTCCCCCGAAAGCTATCAAGGCCACCGAATTCAAACTATTCGTGATGAATGCATTCGTATAAGAAATCATTACCAATAAAATCTAGATGAACGGCGGTGATTTTTACCGCCGTCCAACCCATCACTCCCCCAACCTCTGTGCCAACCCTGAATAACGCTCGGTCTTTTTCCGCACCGCTTGGGCCAGCAGGGCGCGATCGCCGTAGAGATCGAGCCGAGCCTTAGCGCGGGTGATGCCGGTATAGACCAGCTCGCGGGTCAGCAAGGGGCTGGGGCTGTCGGGCAGCACCAGCACGGTATGGGCAAACTCCGAGCCCTGGGATTTGTGAATGGTCATGGCATAGACGGTCTCGTGGGGCGGCAAGCGGCTGGGCAAGAGGGCGCGCAGGGTGCCGTCCGGCTGCTCGAACCAGACCTTGAGCCGCCCGCTTTCATCGGGCAGGCAGAGCCCCATATCGCCGTTGTAGAGGCCGACCCCGTGGTCGTTGCGCACCACCATCACGGGGCGACCGGCATACCAGTCGCCATCGCGGGCAATCAGGCCCGCCCGTGACAGGGCCAGTTCGAGGCGCTCGTTGAGCCCCTCGACCCCGAACGGGCCATCGCGCAGGGCGCAGAGGATCTGAAAACCGTTGAATGCCTTGAATACGGCGGCGGGCTCCTCCCCCGCGCGGGCCGCCTTCAGATAGCTGCCGTAACCGGCCACCCCCTTGGCAATCAACTCGTCGTAGGCCTCCCCCGCCCAGGGGTGCAGGCTGATATCCGTAAAACCCGCGCCCCAGACAGCCTCCACCGCCGCCGCATCGCCGCCGTTGCAGGCGCGCGCCAGCTGGCCGATGCCGGAGTGCTGATCGAAGCGCCAGCTCTTGGAGAGCAAACAGAGGCTGTCACGCACTGGGGCCCCTGCGGGCGTGCCCTGCAGACGGTAGCCGGTCTGGCGGGAGAGCCACTGTGCCTGCGCCGGGCTGATGCCCTGTTCGATAAAGCTGCAGATATCGCCGAGCACGGCCCCCGCCTCCACCGAGGCGAGCTGATCCTTGTCGCCGAGCAGGATCAGGCGGGCATGGCTTGGCAGCGCATCGAGCAGGCGCGCCATCATCGGCAGGTCGACCATGGAGGCCTCATCCACCACCAGCAGGTCGAGGTGCAGCGGGTTGCCTTTGTGGTGGCGGAACTGGCTGCGCCCCGGGATCACCCCGAGCAGCCGGTGCAGGGTGCCCGCCTCGGTGGGGATGGCTTCCACCCACTCGGGGGGCAAGTCCAGCGCCTGCAGGGCAGAACCGATACTCTCGGTCAGACGCGCCGCCGCCTTGCCCGTGGGGGCCACCAGCCGGATCGCCGGGGCCTTGCCCCCTTGCAAGCCGGTCTCCACCAGAATGGCCAGCAGTTTGGCCACCGTGGTGGTCTTGCCGGTGCCGGGGCCGCCGGAAATGACCGCAAAGGGGCGCGCCGCCGCCGTGGCCGCCGCCAGCTTCTGGCCGTTGCAGCAGAGTGCCTCGGGCACCAGTGCATCCAGTTTGCTCAGGTCGTTTGCAGCCTGGGCGCTGGCCAGCAGCGCCTCGATGGCGGGCCACTCCACCTCACTTGGGAACACCAGATCCAGGTACTTCTCGATAAAGTGGCGGGCCGAGAAGTCGGGGGCGAGGCGGGCCTTGAGCAGGGCCCCGAACACCAGGCCGTAGTCGCGGGCAAAGAGGCGCGACAGGGCCGGGGCAATCTCCGGCCATTCGGCGCGCTCACTCAAGGCACGAAGATGGCGGGCCACCCCTTGCTCGTGATCGTGGTAGCGGGTGAGGTAGAGGCGGCCGTGCCAGAGCCGCAGCGGCCAGCGCGGGGCTTCCCCCTCATCCTGTTCGCCGCCAACCAGCGGGCTGGCCGCAAACAGGGCAGGCCAGCTCGCCGGATCCGCCAGATCGGCCAGCAGATCCCGGCCCTGATCCGGATCCAGCCCGAACGGGCGCAAGGATCCGGCAGATAGCATCTCCAGCGGCAGACAGACGTGGCCCCGCCCCAGCTCGAAGCAGGCGAGCGCCGCCCCCAGCACCAGCTCGGGGCCGCCGCCCAGATCGGCCACCAGCTTGGCAAATTGCAGATCCAGCTGGCGGATGCGCCCCGCCAGCGCCAGGGCCTTGAGTCGTTCGATCATCATTGCGCGCTTCATGCTTCTACCCCGTTATCCGAAACTTGTGCGAGGGCGGGCGTAGCCCCCTCGCTAAACAGCCGATCCAGCCCCAACACCAGGTCACGGCTGGGGCGGGTATGGAAGATCCCCCCCTGCGGCATGCCACGCAGGAACAGATAGAAGACCCCGCCAAAGTGCTGCTCGAAGTCGTAACCCGGCAGGCGCAGGGCGAGCAGCCGGTGCAGCGCCAGGGAGTAGAGCTGGTATTGCAGGTCGTAGCGATGCTCCACCATGGCCTGCTCCAGCGCCGGCCGGCTGTAGTCCGCCGGGCTCATGCCGAGGTGGTTGGATTTGTAGTCGAGCAGATACCAGCGCCCCTGCCACTCGAACACCAGGTCGATAAAGCCCTTGAGCATCCCCTGCACGGTGGCGAAGCTGAGGGGCTTGTTGCCCCGCGACAGCGGGTCGTGCTGCTGGCAGAGCGCCGTCAGCGCAGGGGCCGTCACCCGCCCCATGGGCAGGAAGAACTCCAGCTCCACCTGCTTGCGCTCGGGGGCCAGATCCCGCAGCCGCACCGGCTCGCCAAAGCCGGTTTCAAGCGGCGTATCCAGCACCGCCTCCACCTGCTGTTGCAGCACTTGGGCCCAGCTCTCGTCGAAGCCATCCTGCGCCAGCAGGGTGGCGATATGCTGTGCCAGCGGCTCGCCTGCGGCACTCTCAAAGTCGATGGTCTCGAACAGGCTGTGGAGCAGGGTGCCGGGGCGCGCCCCCTTCGGGAAGGTGAAGATGGAGGGCTGGGGCGCCTGCACTGGCTCTTCGGCAGCCAGCGCCGCCGCCTCGGTCACCACCTCGTCATCGAAGCCGGGGTTGGCCAGCACCCCCTTGCTGTGACCGTGGCCCTGGGCCGCGAGACCAGAGTAGGAGCTGATCCACCAGTCCCGCTCAAGGGTGCCGCCAAAGCGGCGCACCTGGGGCTCACCCAGTTGCTCCTCTTCTGCCGGCAACGGGGCCGGGCGGGTGAGCGAGGGCTCACCGACGGCCACCCCGGGTAGATCTTCAGCAAGCGCACTGAGGGCGGTGGCCAGGGTTGCGGCGTCCCCCTCCTCCCCCTTTTGCAGCAGGTAGCCGATGGCGGTCTGGTGCAGGTCGGTCTTCTCCGACTTGCCATTGCCGGAGCGCACCGGCGCCAGCCCCAGCCAGGTGGCGTAGACGCCCCGGGTCAGCGCCACATAAAGCAGCCGCAGATCCTCGGCGAGGCGCTCCTTGTCGGCCTCCGCCAGAGACTCCTCGGCGCCGGTAAGATCGAGGATGGTGCGATTACCCGCCTCATCGGCCTCGTGATAGAGGGGGGTATCGGCGCTGCGGTGGCTGCAGATAAAGGGGAGGAACACCAGCGGGTACTCCAGCCCCTTGGATTTGTGGATGGTGACGATCTGCACCAGCTTGCGCTCGGACTCCAGGCGAAGTATCTGCTCCGCATCCTGGCCGCTCTGGCGGTTTACCGCCTCCCCCAGCCAGCGCAGCAGGGCGTATTCGCCGTCCAGCTCGCTGCTCACCTGCTGCAAGAGCTCCCCCAGATGGAGGAAGTTGGTCAGCCGCCGCTCCCCGTAGGGGCTCGCCAAAAGCGATGCGGCGAGATTGCGCCGGTGCAGCAGGGCCCGCAGCATGGCCAGCACACCGCGCTTGTGCCAGACCTTGCGGTACTCCATAAACTCCTGCACCGCGCTCTCCCAGGCCCGCTCGTCCGAGGCAAGCTCGTCGAGGGCCTTGGCGTCCAGATCGAACAGGCCGGTGGCGAGCGCCGCCCGCAAACTTCTCTCCTCGCTCGGGTTCTGGCAGGCGTGCAGGATCAGCAAGATCTCCCGCGCTTCCACCTGCTCCAGCACGCTCTCGCGATTCGACAGATAAACCGAGGCGATGGCGAGCCGCGCCAGCTCCTGCTGCACCAGCTTGCCCTCGGCGCCGGTGCGCACCAGCACGGCGATATCCCCGGCCTTGACCGGCTCACTGCCGATCAGTGCCTTGCCCTCCCGGGCCAGGGTCAGCAGGCGGTGGATCTCCGCCGCCGTGGCGCGGGCCATCTTGCTCTGGTAATCCCCCCGGTTGAAGGTGGGCTGGCCGGTCAGCTGCCAGCAGTGCAGCACGGGGGCGGTTTCGCCCTCCAGCAGTAGCGCCTTGCTCTTGCCCTGCGCCTCCACCGGCAGGAAGGGGATATCCGCCTCGTAGATAAAGGGATCCTTGGCTCGCTCGAACAGACCGTTGACCGCCGCCACCAGAGCGCCGCTGGAGCGCCAGTTGCGCCCCAGGGTGTAGTGGGCGCTCACATTTCGCCGCGCCTGAATGTAGGTGAAGATGTCGGCGCCGCGAAAGCCGTAGATGGCCTGCTTGGGGTCACCGATCATCAGCAGCGCCGTGTCCTGGTGGCCGCCGTACAGCCGATGGAAGATGCGGTACTGCTGGGGGTCGGTATCCTGGAATTCATCGATCATGGCCACCCGGTAGGTGGCGCGAATGCGCTCGCACAGCCGCTCGCCAAGGGGGGAGTCGAGCGCCCCGTCGAGGTCTTTGAGCAGATCGTCGAACGAGAGCTGATGGGCCTGGCGCTTGCTGGCCTGCATCCGGCTGCGCACCACCACGGCGGCCCGCTGCAGGATAAGGTCGCGGATGCCGGGACGGCTCGCCAGCAGCGCGTCGATCTCGCTGAACAGCGGCAGGGTGGGCAGCTCGCCCCCCTTCTTGAGGTTCGCCTCCAGCACCGTCTGGCCGAAGCGCTCCAGCTCCTTAGGGATCGCATAGCCGCTGGCCTCATCTTGCGCCCAGTCGGCTATCTTGGCGAGCCACCCCTCGTAGTTCTTGCCGGTATAGCGGCTGATATGGCCGTCGGTCTGGCGGCGGATCTCGTCCACCTGCGCCAGCCAGGCCGCTTTCACCGCCTCGATGCGGGCCATGGCCGCCTGATGGCGGGCGGCCAGGGTCTCGTCCCCCGCCGGCGGGCGCATCTCCAGCTCGCTGTTGTCGAGCCAGCCGTTCATCTCCCGCAGCAGGGCCGCCGGGCTCGGCCAGAGCGCGCGCACGGCGCTGGCCAGGGTTTTATCCACCGGATAGAACTCGGCGCGCCAGTAGTCGCTCACCGCCTGCAACCTGAGCTGGCTGTCGTCGGTGAGAAATTCGGTTTCGAAGAGGGCGCCCGACTCGAAGGCATTCTGTTTCAGCATCCGCTGGCAGAAGCCGTGGATGGTGAAGACGGCCGCCTCGTCCATCTGCCGCTCGGCGGTCAGCAGGCGGCGGGCCGCCAGCTCGTGATCCTCCACCTCCTCCAGCAGCTGGGCCAGCAGGGCATCATTGCTTTGCCCACGCATAAAGGCGAGGCGCGCCTCGTGGATGCGGCCGCGGATCCGCCCGCGCAGCTCGGCAGTGGCCGCCTCGGTAAAGGTCACCACCAGGATCTCGGTCACCGACAGGGGTCGCTCGTGGGCGCTCATCTGACCAGCATCGGCCCCCTCTTCAATGAGCGGGCCGTGGCCCAACAAGAGGCGCAGATAGAGGCCGGCAATGGTGTAGGTTTTGCCGGTGCCGGCAGAGGCCTCGATCAGCCGCTCGCCATGGAGGGGAAAACGCAGCGTATTGAGCGGGTTAGCCATGATTACATCATCTCCATGGTGGTCAGCAGCGGGGTCAGGTGTTCCCGGGCCAGCGCCTGCAGCTGGGCCAGCACCTCGTCATCGAGTTCCGGGAAGCAGCGGGCGACATAGACGTCCTGCCCCTCCCCCGTCACCATGTAGCCGCCCTGGAAGCGGGCGAGGGCCGCCTTGTCGGCGGCCTCCGGCTTGTCCGGATCCTTCTCGATCCCCTTGATCCACTCCCAGGCGGTGCTGGGAAAGAAGGGCAGCGGCCGCTTCATTCCCTGGGTCCAGAGGGCGACCAGGGCCGCCAGTTTTTGCCGAGCCTCGTCGGCCGGGAGCCTAGGCAGGCGCAGGCTCTGCTTGGCGTCGAACAGCAGGGTGTCACCGGGGGCATCGCTCAATGAGAGGCAGAGGTGCTGGATCCAGCCCAGCAGCAGATCCTTGCCGTTGAAGCTGCCGGGTTTGATCACCAGCAAGCGCCCCTTCTGGGTGTCGATCCACCCCTGCAGCTGGCCCTGGGTCAGGGAGATATCGATCTCCACTGCCTGTTTGTCCGCCTCATTGGTCGCCACCCAGGGGCGCAAGCGCGCCGCCAGCTTGCCCATCTCGGCATCCAGATCATCCAGCAGCAGGCTGCCGAACCAGCCCTGGGGCAGCAGGCCGGAGAGCTGCAGGCGCTGGCGACGCGTGCTCACGCTATCGCTTCGCTCCGGGCTCTCCCCCTCTGCCAGATGGGCATCGAGCAGCAGCGCCTTGAGCTGGTAGTGCTGCAGGCCGTCCAGCTCGAACGGCTCGCTGTCCTCTATCTCGGCCTCGTCCAGCTCGAACCACACCTTGAGACGGCGGTTGAGGAAATACTTGGCGGGCTGGCGATAGAAGCGCAGCAGCTCCGCCAGCTCCAGTCCCTGCTCCTTGCCCCATTCCGGTGGCAGCGGCAGCTCGCCGCTCTGGAAGTTGGCGGCCCCGCGCTGCGGGCTCAGGGCCGGCAGCCAGTCGGCGGCATAGGTGAAGAGGCCGGAATGTGCCTCTGGATAGAAGTAGCTGCGGCTGTAGGGGGTGAGCGGGTGTTCGACGATCAGGTGTTCGAGCAGCCGCCGGCCTGACGTCTCGTCATCGAGGCCCTCATCCCCCGCCAGCACGAAGCCCTGGCGCACATAGTCGATGAGTTCGGCCAGCAGCACGGAGGGCACCTTCTCGCTGTTGTCCTGGGCACTGAAACCCTGATAGCTGATATAGAGCCCCTGCTGGGCGCTCAGCAACGCCTCTAGGAAGAGGTAGCGGTCGTCGTCACGGCGGGAACGATCCCCGCGCCGGCCGGCCACCGCCATCAGGTCGAACCCCATGGGGGGCAGGGTGCGCGGGTAGACGCCGTCGTTCATGCCGAGCAGGCAGACCTGCCGGAAGGGGATGGAGCGCATCGGCATCAGGGTGCAGAAGTTGACCTGACCGGCGAGGAAGCGCTGGCTGGAGCGGGACTCCCCCAGCACGCTGCCGAGGTAATCCTGTAGCAAATCGGCACTGATGGCCTGCTCGAAGCGGGCCTCGCCGAGCTGGACAAGCCAGTCCGCCAGCTGGCTGCGAATAAGCTGCAGCTGGCGCTCCTCATCCTCGTCGGCCTGATAGAAGCGCTCCAGCAGTGCGTTGAGGCAGGCGATCCACTCGGGCAGCGGCTGCGCCTGTTGCAGGCGGGGCAGAAATTCCGCCAGGGAGTCGACAAACCAGGCGAGCTTGCCGAGCGCCAGCCCCTGCTGCCCCTCGATGTCCGCATAGGGCAGGATGCCCGCCACCGGCTCGCCATCCCCCATGGCAAAGCCGAGCAGCATGCGGCGCAGGCCGAACAGCCAGCTGTTGCCAGAGAGGCGCGGCAGATCGAAGCGCTCCGGGTAGCCGTCATCCAGCCCCCAGCGGATGCCGGTCTCCTGCACCCAGCGCCGCAGCTGGTTGAATTCGTCGTCATCGAGCTCGAAGCGGCGCAGCACGGCGGGCACCTCGAGGATGGCGAGCAGCTCGCCGGCCCCCAGCCGGGCGTTGGGGAGTCTCAGCAGGGCGAGGAAGCTTTGCAGCAGCGGGCTCTCCTGGCTCGCCGCCCGATCCGACACCGCGAAGGGGATCTGGCCCCGCGCGCCAAACACCGCCTGGATATAGGGGCCGTAGCTGTTCACATCCGGCATCATCACCACCACGTCTTTCGGGGTGAGGGTCGGGTCCTGCTCGAACAGCGCCAGCAGCCGGTCGTGCAGCACCTCGAGCTCCCGCATCGGGCCGTGACAGGCGTGGATCTGCAGGGATCCATCGGCCGGATCGATCGGGTTCTTGTGCTGACTGCTGTCGAGATCGAACTGACCAGCCCCCCGTTCGGCCAGCTCCAGCACGTCTTTCTGGATAGCATGCAGCAAGCTGGTGTCGTCGATATCGACGAAGGCCTCGATTTGCGGTACCTCCAGCTCCATCAGCTGGTGCAGGTAGTCGCGCCCCAGCTTGCCCATGGAGGCGAGCAGCGGGTTGGCGGGGCCCTGCAGGGTGTCGAGATCGGTACCCGGCTTGAGCTTGTTTTCGAGGCGCGCCAGGGTCTTGCGATCGAGCAGGTCACCCCAGTAGTAGCGGCAGGGGTTGGTGACGAACAGGTGCACCTCCACCTCATCCCGGCTGCCGAGGGCCAGCAGCGCCTCCACATAGCGCGGCGGCAGCGCCGAGATGCCGAACACGAAGACCCGTTGGGGCAACGTGCCCGGCAGCTCTGCTGTGCGCTCCAGCTCGTGAATAAACTCCTCGTAGAGGTTGGCGCGATGGTAGCCACTGGGAGCGAGCGCCAGGGTGCGGGCCACCAGCTCGCGCCACAGCTCCGGCTGCCAATCCTGACCGCTCACCCCGGCCAGCTCCTGGCCCCCTGTTCCGACAAGTCCTTCCCCCTGTTCCCAGCGAGCGATCCAGTCCGGTCGGTAAACCAGATACTGGTCAAACAGATCCGCTACCTTCTGGCAGAGCTGCCAGAGGCGCACCTGCTCGGGCGCCTTGGCGGGCTCCCGGGCAGGATCCGCGTCTTCCCCACTCCCCAGATAGGCGGCCAGCGGCGCAAAGGCGGGCCTGTCCAGCAGGGTGGGCAAGATGGTCATCAGCTGCCAGCTCATGGCTCCCTTGTTGTAAGGGCTCTGGCGTGGCACGTCCGCCAGCACCCGGGTGAACATTTCCCAGATAAAGCTGGCGGGCAGGGGAAAGTCGATATTGGCGGCGATGCCGAAGGCCTTGGCCAGCTCCAGCTTGAGCCACTGGGCCATGCCGGGGCTCTGCACCAGGATCTGTTCCCGTTCGAAGGGGTGAGAGAGGGGCGCCTGCCGGATTCGGCTCACCAGCAACTCTTTGAGCAGATCCAGCTGATTGGAGTGGTAGAGGGTGAACATGAGCAACTCCCGCCGATGCAAAGGGGTGAGCGCGGGAAAATTCCAGGGATTCCCGCCACTTCAACAAGAATCGGGATTGTCGGGGATCGGGGGGGAAGATGCAAAAGGCACTTGTTGCCGCCGATCACGTCGTCATCACGAAGGGCAAGGAGGCGCAGGTGGCGGGCATAAAAAAGCCGGTGCTGCTGCACCGGCCAAAAGGCGTTGGAAAACTTGAAACTGCGGGTATTACCAGTTCTTGCCGAGGCGGGCATCCAGGCTGAAGGCGCCGGCACCGGCTGCCGCCAGGGCCAGGAAACCACCGGCCACGGAGACGTTCTTCATGAACATCAGCATCTGCATCTGTTCGGCCGGCTGATAGTGGAAGATGAAGGCCGCCATCAGGGTAAAACCGGCCATCAGCACGGAGAGGCTGCGGGTAAACAGGCCCAGCATGATGGCGAGGCCACCACCCAGCTCCAGCAGGATCACCAGCGGCAGGATGAAACCGGGCACGCCCATGGCTTCCATATAGCCCTGGGTGCTGGCGTAACCGCCAATCTTGCCCCAGCCCGCCACCACAAACATCAGTGCCAGCAGTACGCGACCCACCAGCAGTGCCACATCTTTCATCTTGTCCATCGTTCGATTCCTTTGCTTACCATCATGGTATTTACAGTGTAAGAGCTAATTGTTAACTCATTAATTTTGCCAAGAATTATCTATCAAGGCAGATCAAACAGCAGGGCTTCACTCCCCCTGGAGGCCGTGAGCACCCAGGTCGGCTCGTCGCGGCTGAGCAGCCCGTCGCCGGGTCGGGCAGCCAGACCGTTGCCAGTCAGCTCCCCTGAAATCATATGCAGGTAACCATGACGTCCTTGCAATGCCCATTCGAGGGATTCCCCCTCGGGGAGCTGCAAGCGCCAGACGCGAGCCTGCTGGCGGATCCTGAAGGATCCATCCTCGCCATCCGGTGACGCCACCAGCGTCATACCGGGTCTGGTCTCAATCTTCTTCTGCTGATATCCGGGTGTGGTGCCGTGTTCATTCGGCTCTATCCAGATCTGCAACAGGGAGAGCGGCTCGGTCTGCGAGGGGTTGTACTCGCTGTGCCGGATGCCGGACCCTGCGCTCATCAGCTGGAAATCCCCCGCCGGGATCTGTTCGGCATGGCCGAGACTGTCCCTGTGCTCTATGGTGCCGCTCAGCACACAGGTGAGGATCTCCATGTTGGCGTGAGGATGGGTCGCGAATCCGCCACCCGGCGCCACCAGATCCTGATTGATGACCCGCAGGGCAGAGTGTCCCATCCACTCCGGGTCATAGTAGTGACCGAAGGAGAAGCTGTGACGGGCGTCCAGCCAGCCGAAGTTGGCCTTGCCCCGTGCTTCCGCGGCTCTCAATTTCATCATGGTGTTCTCCTCACTGACCAAAGTGGTTCATTAACGCTGGCGGCCGTCACCCAGACCGAACGGGATGCGGTAGCTGCTGCTTTCGTTGCCCAAGCTCACGGTCAGGTTGCCCTGGGTGCGGCTCGGGATGGCGACCTGCTGGGTGCCCATCAGGTTGGCGTGGACGGAAGCCAGCAGATCACCGGACTCGTCGCGCACCTCCAGCATGGGGTTGGCCTTGCCGTCCATCGCAGCGGTGGCGCTCCAGTTGACGAACAGCACGCCCGGGGCGGCGCTGAAGTCGGCCGGTACGGAAGCCTGGGCTACACCTGCGGTCATCAGGCCTGCAACGGCCAGCATCTTGATTACGTTTTTCATGTTCATTCACTCTCTTGGTTTTTATGTCATTGCCAAGGCCCTGCGGGCCAGAATCAATGCATCCATGCAAGAGATCATTCAAATACTATGTTGTTCTTTTGCTGACATCAGACATCGTGTTTTGGGGATGTCTCAGCCCGGAACTACCTTTTATTTGGTCGCTTGGCCTTCCTGCCTAAGCGTTGATTGAATATTAAAGTGACTTCCCCTAAGTTGTTAGCGAGATAATCTGGTAAACATATTCAAAAAAATTGAAGGTTTGATATGGCCAAGGAATCAAGCAAGGAGCGGGCGCTGACCCTGGAGGCGATCCGGGTGCTGGATGCCATCGATCGCCGGGGCAGCTTCGCGGCGGCGGCCGACGAGCTGGGCAAGGTGCCCTCGGCACTGAGCTACACGGTGCAGAAGCTGGAAGACGAGCTGGACGCCATGCTGTTCGACCGCAGCGGCCACAGGACCAAGTTCACCCCGGCGGGCCGCATGCTGCTGGAGCGGGGCCGGGTACTGCTGGAGGCGGCCGAACATCTGGTGGGCGAGACCCGGGCCCTCTCCCGGGGCTGGGAGACCGACATCACCATCGCCGTCGATGCCCTGGTACCGCTGCAGGCGCTCTACCCGCTGGTGGAGCGGCTGGCCGAGCTGACCGATACCCGGCTCAGGCTGCGGGCCGAGGTGCTGGCGGGCAGCTGGGAGTGTCTGGAAGATGGCCGGGCCGACCTGCTTATCTCCTCCCTCAACCCCGACATCATGATGACAGGCGTCAAGCATCAGGTGCTGCAGGAGGAGGTGATGCTCTATGTCGCCCACCCGGATCACCCCCTGCACCAGGAGCCCGAGCCCCTGGCGGACGAGACCCTGCGCCGCTACCGGGCCATCGCGGTGGCCGACACGGCGCTGCGCAAGCCGGTGCTCACCTATCGCCTGCTCGACAAACAGCCGCGCCTGACCGTCAGCACCATGGGGGAGAAGCGCGATGCCCTGCTGGCGGGGATCGGGGTCGGCACCATGCCGCTGAGCTGGATTGAAGAAGACATCGAGGCGGGACGACTCAAGGTGATCAGCCCCGAGTATCGCCACCAGATCCAGGTCGCGCTGGCCTGGCGGCGCGACACCATGGGCAAGGCCAAGAGCTGGCTGGTACGGGAGATCCCCAAGCTGTTTCCCTGCAAAGGGGAATAAATGGCTGTCGCGTGGGGACGTCGGCGCAGGAAGTACCGAAACTGAGCCCTTGTCTTGACGACGGGCTCAGATTCTAGGAAAAGAAAAAAAGCGGACCTCTTGCGAGTTCCGCTCAATGCCAGGAAAGAATAAAACCTTTCGGTTAAAAAACCCTTAAATTGGAAGCAAACAATCGTTTTCTCAACCAGGAAGGTATTGAATCCGATTCGTGTTGAATTATGTGCTTTGTAATATGCATCACCAGCAAAATGTTGAAAGGTTGAAGGATATGCACCACCAGGTGTCACTTTCTGCCACCTTGCACCATAACTGGTCAGGCCATTTCAGCCATCATCACCGGGTTATTCTCCTCTGGTTTTTCTAGGTATCAAAAATTGAGCCCGATACCGACAAACAACGCATTTTCTGACACGACTAAAAATGCAGATAAAGGAATAGTTGCATGACCTACAGCCAGACCCTGGCCAACCACATTCTCGACACCCTGAAGAAGACCCTGACCGACAAGGGGATCCGCTATCAGACCCTGGCGGAGGCCATGGGTGTGTCCATCGCCACCGTGAAGCGGATGATGAACAAGCCCTCCCTGCCGTTCGACACCCTGCTGGAGATCTGTCACCTGGTGGGACTCTCCTTCGAGGAGCTGCTGGATCGCACCCAGGACGCCCAGAGCCGGCGCGCCGTCTTCACCCAGGAGCAGGACGAGGCGTTTCACAAGGAGCCGGGGCTCTATGCCTTCCTCGCCAACATCTTCTGGCGCGACAAGACCCTGATCGATCTCAAGCGGGAGTACGGCCTGACCGATGCCTCCTGCTATCTCTACCTGCGCAAGCTGGAGAAGCTCGGCATCCTGCAGCTTGGCATCGACAACAGCTATCACTTCCTCATCAGCGAGCGGATCAGCTTCGAGCAGCACAGCCGCTTCGCCCGCCAGCAGGCGCGCCAGGCGATGTCGGTGCTGGGGGACTATCTGGTAGAGAACATGCACAGGCCCAACAACTACATGGCGCTGTGCCAGCTCCACCTGGACGAGACCGAGGCCATGGCCCTCATCGATCGCATGAAGGAGTACTGGCATCAGGAGCTCAAGCTCAACCGCCCCGCCATCGGCCAGCGGGAAGGGAGCAAGACCTACACCATGTCCCTGCAGCTGGCGGACTGCGGCTACCAGAGCTTCGACGACCTGATCCCCAATATCGACAACTGATCCCGGCGGATCCTGCGGGATCCGCGCCTCTTTCCCCCCGGATTGCCCGCCAGTTCAGGCGATCCCCAGGACCTGCTGAATCCCCGCGCTGCCCGCCCCGTTCACCCACTCACCGTTCATCCACAACCAGGCTCTGCGATGGTTTCTCGAAGGCGGTCGGCAAAGCGCGGGTATCCAGGTAGATGCGGGATGGCCGCCTTGGCCGCCAGTGTTCACCAACTCACCCCCGATCCGGGACCAGGTTCTGCGATGGTCTCTCGAAGGCGGGCGACAAAGCGCGGGTATCCAGGCAGATGCGGATGGCATCCGGGCGCCAGTGCTCGATGTCGCAATCCACCAGCCCTCCCCGTTCGTCGTAGTTGATCCGCACCAGCCGCAGCACGGCGCTTCCCTGTGCCAGATTGAGGGCGCGGGCTATTTCTCCCCGGGCCGCCGAGGGAGTGATCTCCAGACTCGAGCTGCCCTGGCCTATGCCATAGCGCTCCCGATAGAGCTCGGTGAGGGAACTGGCCAGGGGGGCATTCGCAATGTCGGGGAAGCGGCTGGCCAGCAGGTGGTGGCTGACGTGCAGGACGGGGCGGCCGTCGATAAGGCGCAGGCGCCGGATCTCGTAGAGGGGGGTGAAGGGGGCCAATCCCATGCGGTGACACAGGTCACTGCTGGCCAGCTGACCGCCGTGGGCCAGCACCCGGGTCTCGGCGGTGCGCTGCTGCTCGCCGATCCACTGGTGAAAATGGGTGTGGATGGCGGGGTCGTAGGTGAGCCTTGGGGGCGCCACGAACCAGCCGCGCCGCTCGGCCCGGTAGATAAGGCCGTCCGCCTCGAGGCTGGAGAGCGCCTCCTTGATGGTGATGCGGGTGGTGGCGAATCGCTCGCTCAGGGCCCGCTCGGCGGGCAGCTGCTGCCCGGCCGCCAACTGGCCGCTGCCGATGTAGCGGCGCAGGATCCGGCAGATCCGCTCGCACTTGGAGGGGCCACGGCCGTCGGCCATGCCCGGTTCGTTCAATTCCGGCTCTGTCACGCGCTTGTCCCTGTCGTCTGTTCTGTGGTGGCAGGCTGGAGTAGGCCAGTGCCCCTTGGCCCCGAGTTGTACTCCGGGCGGATGACAGGGACGTGACAGGACGTTTGTCATCAAATTGCCATCAAAGCGCCCCGTCACCGTCATATTCGCGCTCTAGCATCCCTCTCGAACCTTAACTGACCTAGTCCAGAGGGATGGGATGATGAGAAGCGTGATCGCAAGTGCACTGGCCCTGGTGGCCATCAGCCAACCACTTTTTGCAGCCGAAAATATCGCGGATCTGGAGAAGGCCGCTCGCGGCGAAGGCCAGCTCAGCAGCGTCGGCATGCCCGATAGCTGGGCCAACTGGAAGGATACCTGGCAGCAGCTCGGCAGCATCTACGGCATCAAGCACCAGGATACCGACATGAGCTCGGCTCAGGAGATCGCCAAGTTCGCCGCCGAGAAGGGCAACGCCACCGCCGACATCGGTGACGTGGGCGGCGCCTTCGGCCCGGTCGCGGTCCAGCAGGGCGTCACCCAGCCCTACAAGCCCTCCACCTGGGCCGACATTCCGAACTGGGCCAAGGACGCGGACGGTCACTGGATGCTGGCCTATACCGGCACCATCGCCTTCCTGATCAACAAGGATCTGGTCAAGGCTGCCCCCACCAGCTGGCAATCCCTGCTGGGCGGCGACTACAAGGTGACCCTGGGTGACGTGGGTGTCGCCTCCCAGGCCAACAACGGCGTGCTGGCGGCGGCCTATGCCACCGGCGGCAGCGAGAAGAACCTCAAGCCTGCGCTAGAGCTGTTCGGCAAGCTGGCCCAGCAGGGGCGTCTGTCGCTCAATGACCCCACCATCGCCAACATCGAGAAGGGCGAGGTGGAAGTGGGTGTGCTGTGGGACTTCAACGCCCTCAACTACCGCGACCAGATCGACCCCAAGAAATTTGATGTGGTGATCCCGAGCGACGGTTCCGTCATCGCCGGCTACACCACCATCATCAACAAGTGGGCCAAAAACCCCAACGCCGCCAAGCTGGCGCGGGAATACATCCTCTCCGACGCCGGCCAGATCAACCTGGCGCGCGGCTACGCCCGCCCCATCCGCAGCAACGTGACCCTGCCGGATGACGTCAAGGCCAAGCTGCTGCCGGCCGAGCAGTACGCCAATGCCAAGCCGGTCCAGGATCACGCCGCCTGGGAGCAGAGCTCCAAGGCCCTGCCGCGCCAGTGGCAGGAAACCGTCATGATCAACATGCAGTAAGGAGCGGCCAGTGCAACACAAGGTGATAGTGGTACTTGTGGATGGCCTCTCTGCCGAGGTAGCCCATTGCATGGGTTACCTCGCGGGCATGGTGGAGGCGGGACAAGGGTTGCAGGCCACCCTGAACTGCGCCCTCCCCTCCCTCTCCCGGCCCCTCTACGAGTGCATCCTGACCGGAACGACGCCAGTGGAGAGCGGCATCACCCACAACGGGGTGAGCCGTCTGAGCCGGCAGGCGTCCATCTTCCATCTGGCCCGGGCGGGCGGCAAACGCACCGCGGCGGCGGCCTACCACTGGATAAGCGAGCTCTACAACCAGAGCCCCTGGCAAGCGGCGCGGGATCGCTTCACTCATGACGAACGACTGCCCATCCAGCACGGCTGCTTCTACTGGGATGACGGCTACCCCGACAGCCACCTGTTGATGGATGGCGAGTGGCTGCGCAGCCAGTACGACCCCGATTTTCTCTTGATCCACCCGATGGGGGTGGACGACGCGGGCCACCAGTTCGGCCTGGACTCCCGTCAGTACCGCAATCAGGCGCGCCGCATGGACAGCCTGCTGGCCGACCTGCTGCCCCAGTGGCTGGCACAGGGATATCAGGTGGTGATCACCTCGGATCACGGCATGAACAACGACTTGAGCCACGGCGGCACCCTGACCGAAGAGCGCCGGGTGCCGCTCTGGCTGTTTGGCGATGCATTTATCGAGCGCTGGCCGGATGGGGTAGTGATCGCCCAGACCCAGCTCTGCGCCCTGATGGCCGATCTGCTGGGGGTTCCCCACGACAAGCCAGCTGCCCCCCCGCTGCTCAAGGCCGGCAACCTGCCGGAGGTACACTGATGATGCCCGCCACCACCGAGATCCTGGCGGATCAACCGACCGTCACCCGGCGCCGGCTGCGTCGCCACTGGCTGCCCGCCCTGGTGCTGCTGCCGTTTATCCTGTTGATGATCCTGTTCCAGCTCGCCCCCATGGTGTGGGTGCTGGTGGGCAGTTTCCAGACCCCGGACGGCTGGGGGCTCGACCACTACCGGGAGATTTTGAGCTCCCCCTTCTACCTGCAATCGTTCGGCAACTCCTTGCGCATCGCCGGCATCGCCAGTCTGGCGGGGCTCGCCATCGGCACGCTCGGGGCGGCGGCGCTGCGCCACAGTGGCGAGCGGGTGAAACGGCTGCTGCTGGCCTTCGTCACCATGACCGGCAACTTCAGCGGGGTGCCGCTGGCCTTCGCCTTCATCATCATTCTCGGCATCAATGGCGCCGTGACCCTGCTGCTGAAATCCTGGGGCCTCATCGACGGCTTCAACCTCTACTCCGGCACCGGCCTCATCCTCATCTACACCTACTTCCAGATCCCGCTCGCCCTGCTGCTGCTCTATCCGGCCTTCGATGCGCTGCAGGATGAGTGGCCGCAGGCCGCCGCCCTGCTGGGAGCGAGCAAGAGCCAATATGTGTGGCACGTGGCGCTGCCGGTGCTCACTCCCGCCCTGCTCGGCACCCTGATCATCCTGTTCGCCAACGCGGTGGGGGCCTATGCCTCCGCCTACGCCCTCACCACCGGCAACTTCAACCTGGTGACCATCAGAGTGGCCAGCCTGGTCTCCGGCGACATCTTCCTCGAGCCCAACATGGCGGCAGCGCTGGCGGTGATCCTGATGGTGCTGCTGGGAGTGGTGACAGCCGCCAACCAGTGGCTGCTGAAAAAGAGCTACGTGAACAGGGGGCAATCCCATGCATGACTTGAAACCTGGCTGGCCGCGCTGGGTGCTGGGGGCCCTGGTGGCCACCCTGCTGTTGCCGCTGCTGGCCACCTTTCTCTACTCCATCTCCACCCGCTGGGGGGCCACCCTGCTGCCGGACGGCTTCACCCTCGACTGGTATCTCAAACTCTGGGGCGACCCGCGCTTTCTCGCGGCCTTTGGCCGAAGCCTGCTGGTCTGCTTCGCCACCCTGCTGCTGGGGACCCTGGTGCTGGTGCCCACCGTGCTGGTGGTGGCCTACTACTTCCCAAAGCTGGATCCCTGGATGAACCTGTTGATCCTGCTCCCCTTCGCGGTGCCGCCGGTGGTTTCGTCTGTGGGGCTGCTGCAGATCTACGCCGACGGCGTCCTGCCCATCATCGGCACGCCATGGATCCTGGTGGGTACCTGGTTCACCGTGGTACTCCCCTTCATGTACCGGGCGCTGGCCAACAGCCTGCAGGGGGTGCCGCTCAGGGATCTGATGGATGCCGCCCACCTGCTGGGGGCGAGCAGCGGCCGCGCCTTCCTGCTGGTGGTGATCCCCTGCCTGCGCAAGGGGCTGCTGGCGGCGCTGTTTCTGTCGCTCTCCTTCCTGCTCGGGGAGTTCGTGTTCGCCAACATGCTGGTAGGCACCCGTTACGAAACCCTGCAGGTCTACCTCTACAACATGCGTTCCACCTCGGGCCACTTCACCAGCGCCCTGGTGATGAGCTACTTCCTGCTGACCCTGCTGCTCACCTGGGCAGCGAACAGATTTCATCGGTGAACCAAGATGTTTCATTTAGAAGTCAATCAGTTACACAAATCCTACGGCGAGACAAAGGTCTTTGAGGGAATCGAATTCGGCATCCGCAAGGGGGAGCTGGTGACCCTGCTCGGTCCCTCCGGCTGCGGCAAGTCCACCCTGCTGCGGGCGCTGGCCGGGCTCACCCCGGTGGATGGCGGTCAGGTACGGGTGGCCGGTGAGGAGATCACCTGGCAGGCACCCCAGAAGCGGGGCATCGGCATGGTGTTCCAGAGTTATGCGCTGTTTCCCAACATGACGGTGCGGGACAACGTCGCCTTCGGCCTCAAGATGAAGCCCCAGCCGGGGCGGGATCTGGCTGCCAGCGTGCGCGAGGCGCTGGCGCTGGTGGAGCTGACCGGCTTCGAGCGCCGCTATCCGGCCGAGCTTTCCGGTGGCCAGCGCCAGCGGGTGGCCCTGGCCCGGGCCCTGGTGGTGCAGCCGCGGATCCTGCTGCTGGACGAGCCGCTCTCGGCGCTGGATGCCCGCATCCGCCGCAGCCTGCGCCAGCAGATCCGCGAGATCCAGCAGCGCCTCGAGCTCACCACTATCTTCGTCACCCACGATCAGGAGGAGGCGCTCACCCTGTCGGACCGGATCTTCCTGATGAACAAGGGCGCCATCGTGCAGAGCGGCACGCCGGAGGAGATCTACACCCGGCCCGCCGATGCCTTCGTGGCGAGCTTTATCGGCCACTACAACCTGCTGAGCGCCGAGCAGGGCAAGTCCCTGTTCGGCCCCCGTTCTCGCCACAAGCTGGCCCTGCGCCCCGAGTCCATCGCCCTGCTGCCGGCCGGTACCCGGTGCGAGGATCCCTGCCTGCCCGGCGTCATCGCCCACCAGCAGTTGCTCGGCAACGTGATCCGCTACCAGGTGACCTGCGAGGCGGGGATGCTCACGGTGGACTGCCTCAACCGCTCGGCCCGGGATCTGCTGCCGGTGGGCAGTGCCGTGACCCTGGCGGTGGCCCGGGATCAACTCTGTGAGGTAGCATAACGCCATGAATCCCATTGTTTTTTCGACCGGCATGCCGAGGCAGGCCATCACCGCAAGGAGCCCCCATGACGCTGGCACTGTTTGATCTGGACGAGACCCTGATAGCGGGAGATTCCGCCAGCCTCTGGCTGGAGTACATGGTGGCTCAGGGGCTGGCCCCGGTGGACATGGTGGCCGAGGAGCAGGCGATGATGTCCCTCTACCATCAGGGCAAGATGGACATGCACCAGTACATGGCCTTCACCCTGCAGCCACTGGCGGGCAAGGAGCGCCAATGGCTGGATCAGCAGTGCCACCACTTCGCCGAGCAGGTGCTGCGCGATCGGCTCTACCCCGAGGGGCTGGCGCGCATCGAGTGGCACAGGGAGCAGGGCCACACCCTGGTGCTCATCTCCGCCTCGGGGGAACATCTGGTGGCCCCCATGGCCCGGATGCTGGGAATGGATCACTGCGTGGCCATCCAGCTGGACGAGGAAGAGGGACGGCTGACCGGCCAGACCCGAGGCACCCTGAGCTTCCGGGAGGGCAAGGTGGCCCGCATCAACCAGCTGTTTGCGGACCTGGCCAACCCCTGGCAGGAGAGCTTCGGCTACAGCGACTCCCACAACGATCTGCCCCTGCTGCGGGCGGTGAGCCATCCCCATGCGGTCAACCCGGCCCCCGCGCTGCGCCAGTGTGCCTCGGAGCTCGGCTGGCCCCTGCTCCACTGGTCGACAGAAGCCTGAGCCCGAAATGCAGAAGAGGCCCTCAGGCCTCTTCCTTGCGCAACCCCCTGTCATCCGGGGGCGAATCCTCCTGGCCTGCCGGAATGCTTGCCCCGACATAGATGCGGTTCTTGCCATCCCGCTTGGCGCGGTAGACCTCGGCATCGACGCTGGCGAGCAGCGCCTTGGCATCGAGACCGGGGGCACTCGCCACCAGGCCACCGCTGAGGGTGATCCCGAGCCCGGGTTCGCGCCAGTCCAGTGCCGCCACCCCCTTGCGAAACTGCTCCAGCAGCATCTGGCAGAAGTGCACGTCCGGGTTGGCCAACAGCACTACCAGCTCCTCGCCGCCATAGCGGCAGACCCAGCCATGGTCCCCCAGCAGCCGGGTACCAAAACTCGCTACCCGCTTGAGCACCACATCCCCGGTCTGGTGGCCATAGGTGTCGTTGACCCCCTTGAAGTCATCAAGATCGATCATGGCCAGGCAGAAGACGTGCTGTTCCAGCAGCAGCCGGTTCAGGCGCTCGTCGAAGAAACGGCGGTTGTAGAGGCCGGTCAGCTTGTCCAGATTCGCCTGCTGGCGCGCCTCATGGTAATCCTTGCTCACCTCGGCCAGCTCGGCATAGACGTGTCTTAGCTCGCGCATCCCCCCGTGGGGAGCCTCCTCGGGCCTTGTCCTGCTGGCGCGGATCATGGTGGAGATCTCGTCCAGCATGCGCCTGAAATAGCGGGACCAGAACAGCGCCAGCACCACATAGAGCACGCAGGCCAGCATGATGACCCCCAGCACGTTGAGCAAGGCACTCGTCACCACGGCCTGGATGCTGGAGGCAGGCAACACGCTGATCAGCACCCAGTTGCGCTCCGGCAGCCGGCTGTAGGCCACAAACTGCTGCGAGCTCTGATCCAGGAAGAGCCCATCCTCTTTGCTGAAGCGGGAGAGCCAGTCCGGGTGGGTCATGGATTTGAGCAGGCGGGACGGGTCGGGATGGGCCAGCACCTTGCCGGACTGATTGATGATCATCTGGTAGCCGCTGCTCCCCTGGCGGTTCAGCTGGGCCGAGAAGGGGGCCAGGATGGCATCGACCGCGAGGACCCCGCGCACCTTGCCCTCCTTGTCGGTCAGGGCGCGCGCCAGGGCGATCACCAGATTGCCGTTGGTGTAGTCGTAATAGGGCTCGGTCCAGACCATCTTGCCCACGTGCTGGCTAGCCAGCTGATACCAGGGGCGCACTCTGGGATCGAAGTTGGCATCCGCCTGCCACTCGGGGTAGATCAACATCTGGCGCTCGGCGGTGCCGACATAGATGTAGACCAGATCGGCCATGACGCCCTTGTAGAGCCGCCACTCCTTCAGATAGGTCTCGGTGTTCTTCAGGTGGGGGCCGCTGATGTCCTCCACCTTCATCTGGTCGTAGATGAGGGTGAACTGGCGCTCCATCTCGTGCAGATAGGGCTCGATGAAGACGTGGCGCAACTGGTGGTTGGTGGCGAGCAGGCGCTGTTGCAGCTCCTTTTGCAGGCTGCGCTCCATGTGCAGGTAATAGATGGCTCCCAGCATCAGCACGGGGATGAAGAGCACCAACAGGCCCAGACGCATACGGGCGACCAGGGACCAGGTCTTTCTGGAAACTGCCTGTTTCGCCAACCCTGACTCCCCTATACCCTGACGTCGTGTAGTGTCAGAATATCAGCCCCGCCTGATGGCGTCCAAAGGGAAGCGTGCCATGTGGCCAACGAGAAGGAACTGGCTTGGATGTTGAACCCGGACCTGCTGACCGCGCTCCATTACTGCGCCGTGATCACCCTGACCGGTGCCATCACCTCGCAATACTTCCTGTTCCGGCGCGGCATGTCCATCGACCAGGTGCGCAAGCTGCTGCTGGCGGACAGCCTGGCCGCGCTGGCCTTGCTGCTCATCTTCATCACCGGCGTGCTGCTGGTGCTCGCCCACCCGCAGCCTCCCTCCACCCTGTTCGCCAATCCCGGCTACCGCACCAAGCTGCTGCTCTTCTTCACCATGGCCATCAGCTTCGGCTACCCCAGCCGGCTGTTCCATCGCTGGCGCCGCTCCCTGCGCCAGGGACGAGCCCCCATCGTCTCTACCCAGCAGCAGCTCTGGGTGATCTGGATCCTGAGGGGCAACCTGCTGATGCTCGCCCTGTTGCCTCTGCTCGCCAAACTGGCCGGCCGCTGAGCCAGCCTCCCTGGCCATGCCCGTGCCGATGCAAATCGCTGGCGACAAACGCCCCCGCACACGGGTATCGTACTGACGGGGCCCGAGTGCCCGCGACTGTTTCTCAGGGATGATTTCGTATGCGTTCAAACATGATGTTACTGATGGCCGCCGCCATCTGGGGGCTGGGCTTCGTCGCCCAGCGTCTGGGGATGGATCACATGGGGCCCTTCACCTTCAACGGCCTGCGCTTTCTGCTCGGCGCCTTCTCCCTGCTGCCCCTGCTGTGGTGGCTCAAGTCACGCCAGCCCAGGCAGCCAGCCGGGCAACCGTCAGGGGATAGACGCCAGCTGCTGATCGGGGGCCTGCTGGCCGGGGGAGTGCTCTTCTCCGCCGCCTCCCTGCAACAGGTGGGGCTGCTCTACACTACGGCCGCCAAGGCGGGCTTTATCACCGGCCTTTACATCATTCTGGTGCCTGTCATCGGCCTGGCCCTGCGCCACAAGACGGGAGCCAACACCTGGATCGGCGCCCTCATCGCCATGGCCGGGCTCTACTACCTCAGCGTCACCGAGGAGTTCACCATCGGCTACGGCGATCTGCTGCAGGTGGTGGGCGCCCTGTTCTGGGCCGTGCATCTGCTGGTGCTGGATCACTACTCCAACCGGGTCGCCCCCATTCGCCTCGCCGGGGTACAGTTCGTGGTGTGCGGCCTGCTCAGCCTGATCACGGCGTTCGCCATCGAGACTCCGACCCTCTCCGGTGCCGTCGCCGGCTGGCAGGCGCTGCTCTACGCGGGCCTGGTCTCGGTCGGCATCGGCTACACCCTGCAGGTGGTCGGTCAGCGGGGCGCCCATCCGGCCCATGCCGCCATCATCCTCAGCCTGGAGACGGTGTTCGCCGCCATCGGCGGTGTCCTGCTGCTGGGGGAACACCTGGACGAGCGGGCCATCGTCGGCTGCGCCCTGATGCTGGCGGGCATGCTCATCTCCCAGATCCGGCTGCGCTGGTGGTGGAAGTCCCGCCGGGACAAGGTGCCCAGCCAGTGAATGCAAAGAGGAGCCGATATGGCTCCTCTTTCGTCTTTACGAACCCCGGTATGCGTCGCCACTCAGCCTTGCACGCTGGAGCAGAAGCTCACGTCGTCCCGTAGCGGATCGTTGCTCACGCTGTGGTAGAGCTCGAAGCAGGGGCCGTCGCCAAAGGCCAGCCCGGCGGCGACGATGTCGCCGATGTGCTCCTGCCAGCGCAGCCCGTACTGGCTGCGATCCGTGATCAGGTAGCGGGACTGGGCGTAGCGCCCGGCGGGAATGCCCTGGGTCTCCACCTCCCCCGTTCCCTGAGTGCCTGCCGGCACCGTGATGCCGATGTCGGTGCGGCACTGGGCCGGTGGCGTCACCTCGGGGTTGTCGTGGTAGATGAAGATCCACTCCCCGTCCGCCAGGCCGCGGGTGGACGCCCACTGGTGCAGCCGGCCACAGACCGCGTCATACCCCTCCCCGTAAGGTCCCGTCACCCGGATGTAGGCCAGGGTACGCGCGTCCATTTCAACCGTCTTCATGATGTTGCTCCTTGCTGATGAGTGGCCTTCAGCATAGGGGTCCGACTCGAAGAGCGCGTGTCCCTCCTTGCGCTCCAGGTGTCCATTCTTGCTCTCCTGGCGGCGAAACGCCCCCGGGGTGCAGCCATAGTGGCGACGAAACGCCTTGGCGAAGGCCTGGGAGCTGCCGAGCCCCGCCCCCAGGGCGATGGCGGTGATGCTGGCGTCGGTATAGCGCAGCTGCCAGGCGGCTCGCTGCATGCGCAGGCGGCGGCACATCTCGCCAGGGGCCTCGCCGGTGACGGCGGTGAAGACCCGGTGGAAGTGGTAGAGGGAGAGACAGGCTCGCGCGGCCAGCGCCTCGATGGAGAGGTCCGGATCCTGCTCCAGCGCCCGCACCACCGGCAGCAGGCGGCGACGATAATCGATCATGGGCGCAGCCTGGCCATGTAGAGGGTGTCCATCAGCTGGCCGTGGCGCATGCCGTATTCCCGGGCGATCCCCTCCTGCACGAACCCAGCCTTGCGATAGAGGGCCTGAGCCGCCTCGTTGTCACTCCAGACGGTGAGCTCGAGGCGGGTCAACCCGAGCCAGTTATCCGCCAGATCGATGGCGGCCGCCATCAGGGCACTGCCCACGCCACGCCCGGCCCAGTCGTCGCGCACCGCCATGCCGAGGCCCGCCACGTGGCGCCGGCGCGGGTTGGGCTCTTGCCACAGGGTCAGATTACCCACCACCAGGCCATCGGACTCGGCCACCAGCACGGTGACGCCGTCTCGCGGTTCGAGCCGCTGCTGCCAGTGATGCAGCGAGGCGAAGGGGAGTTGCAGGGTGCCGGCCTGGGCCTGGGGCATGGCGTAAAGATCGCGGAGGGCAGGGGCATCCTCGGGACCGGCGCGGCGAACAATAATGGACATGAGACCTCCTTGGCTATGACCCATCTTGCCGCAAAATCTGCTCCCGTCGCCATACCCATCAGCGAAACCAATCAAAGGGTTAGGAACACTCCATTGGAGCCGGACGCGCCACTCCCCTAGTCTGACCGCACGCCAACAAGGAGATCCACCATGACCGACAAGACCCTGCACAGCGCCAACGGCGCCCCCGTCGTCGACAACAACAACAGCCTCACCGCCGGCCCGCGCGGCCCCGTCCTGCTGCAGGATGTCTGGTTGCTGGAGAAACTCGCCCACTTCGATCGCGAGCGCATCCCGGAGCGGGTGGTGCACGCCAAGGGCTCGGGCGCCTACGGCACCTTCACCGTGACCCACGACATCAGCCAGTTCAGCAAGGCCGACCTGTTCAACGCCGTCGGCAAGCAGACGCCGGTGTTCCTGCGTTTCTCCACCGTGGCGGGCGAGAAGGGGGCCGCCGACGCCGAGCGCGACGTGCGCGGCTTTGCCCTCAAGTTCTACACCGAGCAGGGCAACTGGGATCTGGTGGGCAACAACACCCCTGTCTTCTTCATCCGCGATCCGCTGAAATTCCCCGACTTCATCCACACCCAGAAGCGGGATCCGCGCACCAACCTGCGCAGCGCCACCGCCGCCTGGGACTTCTGGTCCCGCCACCCGGAATCCCTGCACCAGGTCACCATCCTCTTCAGCGACCGCGGCATCCCCAAGAGCCTGCGGGAGATGAACGGCTACGGCAGTCACACCTTCAGCTTCATCAACGACGCCAACGAGCGCTTCTGGGTCAAGTTCCACTTCAAGACCGAGCAGGGCCACAGCTTCTACACCGATGAAGAGGCCGCCATCACCGTCGGCCAGGATCGAGAGACCAGCCAGGCCGACCTCTACAACGCCATCGAGCGCGGCGACTTCCCGCGCTGGAAGGTCTATGTGCAGGTGATGCCGGAGGCCGAGGCCCACACCAGCAAGGTGCACCCGTTCGATCTCACCAAGGTGTGGCCCCACGGCGACTACCCGCTGATCCCGGTCGGCGTGCTGGAGCTCAACCAGAACCCGGACAACTACTTCGCCCACGTGGAGCAGGCCGCCTTCACCCCGGCCAACGTGGTGCCCGGCATCGGCTTCTCGCCGGATCGCATGCTGCAAGGGCGGCTGTTCTCCTACGGCGATACCCAGCGCTACCGCCTCGGGGTCAACCACGGCCTGCTGCCGGTCAACGCCCCGCGCTGCCCCTTCCACACCGCGCACCGCGATGGCGCCATGCGCAGCGATGGCAACGGCGGCGCCAGCCCCAACTACCAACCGAACCGTTTCGGCACCCAGACCCCGAGCGGTCAACACGAACCGGCCCTGAGCCTGGAAGGTGCGGCGCTGCACTACGACTTCCGCGACTACGACGCTGACTACTACAGCCAACCGGGGGCGCTGTTCCGCCTGATGGACGAGGGGCAGCGCGCGCGCCTCGCCGCCAACCTGGCCCGCTCCCTGGTCAACGTGCAGGATGACGCCATCGTCGCGGCACAGCTCAGCCACTTCGAGCAGGCCGACCCCGAGTACGCCCGGCGAGTCGAGCTGGCCCTGGCCGCCTTGCAGCGCTGATGCCTGCCCGGCAGACAAAAAACAAACGGGGGCCATGGGCCCCCGTTGTCATCGTGCTGCACGGAAAAACAAACACGGAGCCAATGGCTCCGTGTTTCAATGCGTTATCAATCCCTGACGGAACGCGCCTCGCGCGCTTCGCGCTCCCTTGCCAACAGGCGTTTGTACCACCAGCTGCTGCGACGACGTTGTGCATTGGAAGAGCGACGAGCCATTGCCTAGATCCCAGTCAAGAGAAGAAAGAGCCGCATTATGCGATAGAGATCACGCCCGTGTCTGTAGCTGGATCAAGAAAAGGCTCACTGGCCGACGCGGATCGTCGTCTTGTTGTTCGACTCCTGCCCGGGGGGTTGCAGCACGGCGGGTTCGCGCCAGGCCAGAGGGCCATTGCTCTCCAGATCGTTCTGCGGGCCGCACTCCAGCCAGAGATCCCCCTGCTGGATCCGGGCACCGAGGGAGTATTTCTGATCCTGATACCAGCAGACTCGCTCCGGCAGCGATCCCAGGGGCAGCACCAGATCCGCCCCCACCGAGTGGCGGGACTGTGCCTGTACCCTGACCGGATCCGCCAGGGCGCCGGTCGCCCCCACCAGGACAAGCAGAGAGAAGACGAATTTAATCATGACAAGCGACCCGTGATGAGAAGAACCCTATCCATAGAGGCGACCACAGTCGTCGCCCACTTGACCAAAAAATGACAGCTCATCTGGCATTCCGGGGGCAATATGGTAGCCTGCCTGCGCCCGCTGGCTACACCCATGGAGCTGGCGAACCAATTCAGGTGATGTTGTCGGGATAGGACAACACATTACCTTATTAATCAAATAATTACTTGGATATGTTGTCGATGCGTATCATGCCGTTGCTCAAGGCCGCCTGCCTGAGCCTGATGTTGTCCGCCTGCGTTGCCCCCCTGCTGATGATGAGCCCCACCAGCCAGCTGATGTGGGCCCTGCTCAAGCCTCTGGTGGGTTTCGATCCGAACGAAACCAGCCTGTTCGAGCAACCGATGATCAAGGACAGAATGACCGCCATGCTGGGGCCCAACTACGACACCACCATGCAGCTGCTCAAGACCGCCAACGAGTTGCAGCAGGAGGGACCGCTGTTCTACGTGGTCTCCCGCTACGCTCCCATTCCTGACGTGGCAAAGCAGGCCGGCATGGTGTGGAACGCCGACACCAACCAGCTCGCCGTCATGCTGCAGAAAGGGGACGGGGCGACCCAGGTGTTCGGTGAGAACCTGATGGCGAGCACCCCGGTCTGGCCCAGCACCATGCAGGATTGGCAATCCCAGACCAACCCCACCGCCACTGCCCTCAGCGGGGTCGGGCAAGCCATGACGGGATCCGGCACCTCATTGCTGGGCGGCATGATGGGCAGCCTGCAGCAGAGCGCGAGCAAGACCCTGGCCGACTCCACCAGCAAGATGATCGGCGGCGCTGCCACGTCAGCGCAGCAACAGGCCCAGAAGGCCGTCACCGACAGCGCCCAGCAGGCGGTCAGCAGCGTCGCCACCTCGGCGCAGCAGCAGGCCCAGAAGACCGTCACCGACAGCGCCCAGCAGGTGGTCAGCAGCGCTGCCACCTCGGCGCAGCAGCAGGCCCAGAAGGCCGTTACCGACAGCACCCAGCAGGCAGTCAGCAGCGCCGCCACGTCGGCGCAGCAGCAGGCCCAGAAGGCCGTCACCGGCAGTGCCCAGCAGGCGGTCAGCAGCGCCACCGCAGCGCAGCAACAGGCCCAGAAGGCCGTCGCCGGCAGCGTCCAGCAGGCGAGCAGCAGCGCCTCCGCGACACAGCAACAGGCCGGAAAGGCTGTGGCCGCCGCCGCCCAGCTGGCGGTCAGCGGCGCCACCAAGACGCAGCAACAGCTCAAGAAGGCGGAGGAAGAGGCTGACCCCCTGAGCGATCAGGCCAGGGCCGATGCCGAAGCCGAGCTGGAGAAGCTGCTCAACTGAACGAGGGCGAGCGACGCCACCATGCAAACAGGCCACCCCGGGGTGGCCTGTCGTCTATCAGGGAAGGGGCGCCAGCCTTAGAAGTGGCGGTCCTGCTCGGTGGGCTTGGCCACCTTGTCCTCGCTGTGCTCGATGGCGGTACGGATAAGGTCGACACCCGCCCGGATGATGAGCACCCCCATGTTGACCAGCTTGACGCAGACCCACATGAAGGTGATGAGCAGGATCAGCTTGAGCACCGTCTGGAATGCCTCCAGGAAGTTTTGCTCCAGCTGGGCGGTGAGGCCGTTGGCACTGCTCATCAGCCAGTTGTAGACCTCGCGCACGAAGGGTATGCGGCTCGGCATCTCCAGCACGTCCAGCGCCGCAGGCAGCGCCTGGAAGATGACGATGCTGCCAAACAGTATCAGGATGACGCCGATGGCGATCCCCAGGAAGAAACCGAACTGTCGCATGAAGGGCCTCAAGATGTGGTGATTGAAAGGAACAACAACCGCCAATACTAGGGACTGCCCGGGCAGACGGCAATCTTTGTGCCCCAGATTGAGCCGACACGCCCCGCATGCGGCTCCCTCGTCGGGAAGTGATTGCCCAGATATCTGATTTCTGTGACCCTTGTCCCCACTCCTCTCCCATGGACCCATCATGATCCGATCCGCCTTGCTCCTGATCCTGCTGTTTGGCGCGCTCTGTGTCCCCCTGCGCGCCGCCGAGCCGCCCCCTTCGGCGGCCGCCTGCGTGGTACGCCACCAGCAGTCGCTGCTGCTGGTGCAGGACAGTCTCTCTTCCCGCTACAGCCTGAGCGGGGGCTACATAGATGCGGGGGAAACCCCGGCCCAGGCGGCCCTGCGGGAGCTGTTCGAGGAGACGGGATTGCGGGGGCGCGTCACCGGCGAGCTGGGGCGCTGGCAGCGGGCGCAGGTGTTCGCCTGCCAGACCCTCTCCCCCATCCAGGCACAGGCCGGGACGGGGTTCGTCTCCCTGCTCCAGGCACCGAATCTCGGCGGAGAGATCCAGAACGCCAGGCTGATGGAGGCGGACAGGCTGCCCCATGACGCGCGTCGTTTCCCGGCGCAGCTCGACTGGCTGGCGCCAAAACTGGCCGGAGTGCCCGAGAGCCCTGTGCAGTGGGTGGCCAACTTCAGCAACGGCGCCAGCGCCCTGCATCGCGCCGAGCTGCCGCTGATCCAGCGCCTGCAAGCCTGGCTGGGGACAGACGCTAACTGGCTCCTGGTCGGCAATCTGCTGGGCTCCGCCCCCTTCCAGCTGGCGCTGCTGCCCTTCCTGATCCCCTTGCTGGGCTGGCAGGGGCTGCGCCGACTGCTGTTTGCCATGGTGCTGCTCACCATGCTGGTGCACCTGTTCAAGGCCGGCCTCGGCTGGCCAAGGCCCTTCCACCTGCAACCCGAGCTGGCCCGCCAGAGTGCCCAGGGGTTTGGCATGCCCAGCGGCCACACCGCCTCGACCCTGCTGTTCTGGGGACTGCTGCTGACCACCCAGACCTCCCTCAAGACCTGGCAGGGCGCCGCACTGGCCCTGTTGCTGGCCATGCTGGCTGGCCTGGCCCGGGTCTGGCTCGGGGTGCACTTCCTCTCGGACGTCCTGGCAGGCCTGGGGCTTGGCACCCTGCTGCTGGCGCTGCGCGCCCCCCTCACCACGCTGGCGGGGCAACACCTCTCCTGGTGGGGCCTGCTGCTGATCTGCACCCTGGCGGGCTGGCTGACCCAGTCCACCGCCCTGGCCGGGCTTGCCATGTTCACCCTGGGGCTTGCATCGGGTAATCTGCTACAACTCGAACGGCACCCGGTTCCCGCCATCCGTACCACCCTGCTGGCATTGGGGGGCGGGCTGCTCATCGGGGGAGGCCTGCTGCTGGTGCCCCTGCTCACCAGCAGCTCCCTGCTGATCCTGGCCGGGAGAGGGTTACTCTATGGCTGCCTGGGGTTCTGGCTGAGTGCCGGACTCTGGTGGCTGCTGTCCATCGTCCATACCGGCTCCTCCCGGAGCCCCACCCCCACAAAGGGAACGTCATGAATATGAAGAAAGTGGATTTGGCCAAGATCACCCTGGGCTTGCTGTTCCTCAGCCTGCTCATCATCTCGTGTTTCATGGTGCTGCGCCCCTTCCTGCCCGCCCTGGTGTGGGCCACGATGATCACCATCGCCACCTGGCCGCTGATGCAGATGGCCCAGCGCCTGCTCTGGGGCAAGCGCGCCCTGGCGGCCCTGCTGATGAGCGGCATCCTGCTGCTGATGTTCGTCATCCCGCTCTTCATGACGCTGGCCAACGTGGCAGAGAAGGCTCCCATGCTGATCGAATTCGGCACCGAGCTGAGCCACTCCCCGCCCCCCGAGCTGCTCTGGTTGCAGCAGGTCCCCCTGGTCGGCACCAAGCTGTATGAGTTCTGGCAACAGATCCTGGCGAGCGGCGGCCAGGTGCTGTTCGCCAAGCTGGCCCCCTACTTCGGCCAGACTGCCCGCTGGCTGGCGGCCCAGGCGGGCAACCTCGGCCTGCTGTTCGTCCACTTCCTGCTGACCGTGGCCATCTGCGGCCTGCTCTACCATTCGGGCGAAAAGGCTGCGGATGGCATCCGCCGCTTCGCCCATCGCCTTGCGGGCCAGCGCGGCGACAATGCCGTGGTGCTCGCCTCCCAGGCCATTCGCGCCGTCGCAATGGGGGTGGTGGTGACTGCCCTGGTGCAATCCTCGGTTGCCGGACTCGGCCTGCTGATTGCCGGCATTCCCTACACCATGATCCTGGTGGTGCTGATGTTCCTGCTCATCGTCGCCCAGATCGGCCCCTTCCCGGTGCTGCTGACCAGCATCGGCTACCTCTACTGGAGCGGGGACACCACCTGGGGCACCTTCCTGCTGGTCTGGTCCGTGCTGGCGGGCACCATGGACAACTTCCTGCGCCCCTTCCTCATCAAGCGCGGGGCCGATCTGCCCCTCATCCTCATCCTGGTGGGCGTCATCGGCGGCCTGCTGGCCCTCGGCATCATCGGCCTCTTCATCGGCCCCGTGGTGCTGGCAGTGGGCTACACCCTGCTGGATGCCTGGATCAAGGAGGAAGAGACCTCTCCAACCATCGCCTCCCCTGTCCCGCCCAAGGCGGACTGACCCCTCATCCAGGACGCCGCCGAGGGGCGGCGTCCCTGCCCTCTTCCCGCATCCGGCCGCGCCAGAACCAAAGTTCGAACCGGTGCGCCAAAACACGAACCAGAGTTCGAATTCTCCCCCCGCCTCCCCTGTCCTCTCCCCGGGTCGCCCGCCACAATGCAGGCTCCATTCAAGAGGAGAACAAGATGAGCACATTGAGAGCAAGACGCGCCCTGATCACCGGTGGTGCCAGCGGCATCGGGCTGGCCATTGCCGAGGCTCTGGCCAGCCAGGGGGTGGAGCTGGTCCTGGCCTCACGCCGCCAGGGCTTGCTGGAGCAGGAGGCGGCCAGACTGGAGGCACGATACGGGGTGAGGGTCATGGCGCTCGCGCTGGATGTGTGTGACGGCGACCAGGTTCGGGACGGATATGCCCAGATCCGGGAGCGGTTCGGCCCAATCGACCTGCTCATCAACAACAGCGGGGTCGGCAGCGACCACCTGGTACAGGATCTGCCGGAGTCCGAGTGGGACAGGGTGATGGACACCTGCGCCAAGGGCACCTTCCTGATGACCCGGGCCTGCCTGCCGGACATGCTGGCCAACCGCCACGGCACCATCATCAACATCGCCTCCCAGGCCGCCAGACACGGTTATGCCAGGGCCAGCGTCTACTGCGCCGCCAAGTTTGCCGTGCTGGGGTTCGCCAGGGCGCTGCGGGAAGAGGTGCAGCACCAGGGCATCCGGGTCCACACCCTCTGCCCGGGCCTGGTTCAGGTACCGCCCCCGGCCTGTCCCGACGAGCGCAAGCCAGGCTGGCTGCAGGTGGAGGATCTCGCCGAGGCCGTGCTCTACACCCTCCGTCAGGGAGCCCATGTCCAGCTCGACGAAATAGGCATGACGGGGATCTGACGAGATATGCCGGGAGTGGGGAAGCGACACTCTGAGATGGGTCACTGAATCGGGCCGGCAAGGGTGCTTAAATGACCCCTTTCCCCTTGCCGGACAGCCCAGTGACCATGTCATCCTCCCCCCTTCCCCCCTCGTCCTGGCCCGAACACCTGCAGGCCTCCTGGCTGCGCTGCGCCCACCAGACCAGCGCCACACTCTGGCATCCGCCGCACTGTGCCAGAGGGCAAACCCTGCAGAGCCTGCGCCAGCGCAAGCGGGACCTGCTCACCACGGGCGAGATGGCACTGGAGGATCTCTACGAATTCATGGAAGGACGCCCCTGCGCCCTGCTGCTGACCGACGAGAGCGGCTGCCTGCTGGCCCGCACCGGCCACGGCGAGACGCTGAAGGAGCTCGATGCCCTCGGCTTTGGCCCCGGTGCCTTCTTCAGCGAGGGGCGCATCGGTACCAACGCCATCAACCTGGCGGCGCTGGAGGGGCTCCCCCTCTGCGTCAGCGGTCCCCAGCACTTCAACCAGACCCTGCACCCCTGGCACTGCTGCGCCAGCCCGGTCTACAACAGCACTGGTCGCCAGGTGGCCGTGGTGGCCCTGCTCTGCCGGGTGGAAGAGGCGGCGGCGGGGGATCTGGCGCTCACCGTCAGCGCCAGTCGCGAGCTGGCTCACCTGCTGCAGATGGAGCGCCTGATGCAGGAGTCCCAGCACCACCTGAGCGAGCTCTACGCCCTGCTGGACGGCATGGATGACGGCGTGCTGGCCTGGGATCCCCAGGGCAGGCTGCGCTACCTCAACGGGCTCGCGGCCAGGCGGTTGCGCCTCGATCCGGATGTCTGTCTCGGCCAGCCCCTCGATCACCACCTGCTGCTGCCCCGGCGACTGCGGCTCGCCATCGAGGCCATGACCCCCCTGAGCCACGTGGAGGTGACCCTGGAGAAAACGGGGGAGCAGGCGGGCGAGTTCATCGATGCGCTGGTGAGCCTCAAGCCGCTGCCCGGACCGGACGGGGTCGGCTTCATCGCCCTGCTCCACCCCACCGACAGGCTGCGCGCCATCCATCGCCTGCGCCAGACGGTGCCCGAGCTCTCGGCCCTGGTGGGGGAGTCGAGCGCCATGCGCAAGCTGCTGCGCCATGCCCGCCAGGCGGCCCGGGGGCAGGGCCCCATCCTGCTGCGGGGGGAGGAGGAGGTGGGCAAGGCCCAGCTGGCCGAGGCGATCCACTTCGGAAGCGAGGGGGCCGCCGGCCCCCTCGTCACCCTGAACTGCCTGGCGCTGCCGAGCGAGCGGATGGCGCTGGAGCTGATGGGTTCCGACGAAGCCGGGCAGGAGCGGGCCGGCAAGTTCGAGCTGGCCCACGGTGGCACGCTAGTGCTGGAGCAGGTGGAGTGTCTGCCCATGCCCATGCAGGCGGCCCTGCTGCAGCTGCTCAAGACGGGCCGCATACAGCGCTTCGACTCGGCCCGCATCCTGCCGCTCAGGGTGAGGATCATCGCGACCAGCAGCGCGCCGCTGGAGCAAAGGGTGCAGGAGGGGCACTTCGGTCGTCAGCTGCTCTATGCGCTGCAGGGGTGCGAACTGTGGTTGCCGAGCCTGAGGGAGCGCACCGCCGACCTGCCCGGCCTCATCGCCCAGCAACTGGTGGCCCAGGGGCGCGAGCCGGGACGCCGCTTCAGCCCGGCGGCCCTCGATTGCCTGCTGGCCTACCCCTGGCCCGGCAATCTCGGGGAGCTGCGCAGCACCATCGAATACGCCCTGCTCCACAGCAGTGACGAGTCTATCTCGCCACAGGCGCTGCCGGCGGCCATCTGCCACGGCCATCCCCCCGTGTCGGCGGATGCCATGGGGCAGCCTCTGCTTTCCCTGGCAGAGCTGGAGCGTCAGGCCATCTTGCGCTGCGCCCACGCCAGCAAGGGGCAGGTCAGCCTGATGGCGCGCCAGCTCGGGATCAGCCGCACCACACTGTGGCGGCGCCTGAAACGGCTCGACATGGATCTGGCCGACTACCAGAGCTGAGACGTGCTGGCCCAGAAAACACAACGGGCCCCGTCATGACGGAGCCCGTTGTGTTGAGTCAGCCACTCAGTCGCCGAAGCGCGCCTCGGCCAGTTCTTTAAAGCTGGTCAGGGCAGCCTCGGCATCCTCCCCCCTGGCCAGCAGGATCAGGCGATCCCCCTGACGCACGTCCAGCATGGTGAGCCGGGTCAGGCTGCGGGGATTGGCTTCTTTCTCCCCCTTTTGCAGTTTCAACTCGGCGGTGAAGGGCTTGAGGGCGGCCACCAGGCGGGCGGCCGGTCTCACGTGCAGGCCGTGGGGATTGTCTACCACCACCTCGCAGCGCAGCCAGCCATCGTCAGGGGTGGAAGCGACCTCGACGGCCTCAGGTTCGGTTTTGCCCGGCAGCATCGCCTGTTTGGGGCCCAGGGCGCCGAGGGCCTCGGCAGCTACCTCGTCCAGTGTCAGGCCGGAGCCGGCCGCCACCACGGCGGCCAGGGTGCCCTCGACCAGGGGGGCCGGGCAGAGTCGCACCCTGGCACTCAGCTCAGGGGGCAACAGCTCGAGGGCGGTCTCGGCGCTCAGGAGAGCGCTGCCGAGATCCATCAGCACCAGCACGCCGCTGCCGTCATCCGCCTCTTCAATCGCACTCATCACGGCGATGGCGTCGGTGCCGATGGGGTGGTCAGGGTCATCGACCCCGGCCGCCAGCAACAGTTTCGCCGGGCTGCCCAGCTGGTCGGCCAGCGCTTTCAAGCCGACTGCCAGCGTGGCGCTGTGAGAGACCACTACGATTCCTATCATGTTTACAACCTCGCTCTGTCACGCAGGGCGGTCAACAGCAACAGGGTCGAGGTGGCCCCGGCATCCTGATGGCCGATGCTGCGCTCGCCAAGATAACTGGCGCGCCCCTTGCGGGCCTGCATCTGGATGGTGGCCTCGGTGCCGGCCGCAGCGGCCGCCACCGCCTTGTCCAGCGCCTCGGGCAGCGGCAAGCCTTGCTGCTCCGCCTGCTGCAGGGCGGCCAGGGCGGGCCACCAGGCGTCGCACATAGTCTTGTCGCCCGGCTCGGCGCGGCCGCGGGAGATGATCCCCTCGACCCCGTCGCTCAACATCTTGCCGAGCTGGCCGAGGGTCAGGCTCTGGCAGGCATCGCTGCTGGCCGCGGCCCGGATGAAGAAGGTGCCGTAGAGCGGGCCGCTGGCGCCGCCGACCGAGGAGAGCAGGGTCATGCCGGTGGTTTTCAGCACCTGGCCGATGTCCTTGTCCGCCACCGCCGGCAGCTTCTCGGCCACCTTGGCGAAGCCGCGTTGCATGTTGAGGCCGTGGTCGCCGTCGCCGATGTCGGTATCGAGCGCGGTCAGGTAGTCGCGCTGCTCGGTGAAGATGTGCTCGCAGTCGAGCAGCCAGTTGACGATCTGATGTTTGCTTAGCATGGGAATGAGGGCTCCTTAGCAGCCGCGACGCAGGGCGGGGGTGTGAACGGGGGCATCCCACAAGGTCATCAGCTCGTCATCCACCTTGAGCAAGGTGATGGAGATGCCGGTCATGTCGAGGGAGGTGCAGTAGGGGCCGATCAGGTTGCGCACCAGATGGATGCCTGCCTCTTCGCACAGGGCGGCAAGACGGCCATAGACACCGTAGAGCTCGGAGATCGGCGTGCCCCCCAGGCTGTTGACCAGCGCGATGACCCGGTCGCCCTTGCTGAACGGCTCGATGAAGGTGTGCTCCTCCTGCCAGCTGCCGGAGGCTCTGTCCCAGTGACGCAGGGTACGGCCATAAGGGGTGTTGTCGACCAGCTCCTTGAACATGTCATCCACCAGGGCATTGAGGTCGGTGAAGGGGCGGCGTTCGATGCCGGGCTCGCCGTGGATGCCCACGCCAAACTCCACCTCGTTGTCCGCCAGAGTGAAGGAGGGCTTGCCGGCAGCGGGAACTGTGCAAGCGTGCATGGCGACGCCTATGGTGCGGCTCTGGTTGTTGACGCGACGAGCCAGTGCCTCGCAGCGCGCCAGATCATAGCCCGCCTCGGCGGCGGCACCGACCAGCTTCTCGCACAGCACGGTCGTGGCAACGCCACGGCGACCGGCGGTATAGAGGCTGTCTTTGACCGCCACATCGTCATCGATGAGGGAGAACCCCACCTTGATGCCATCGCCGTGCAGCAGCTCGACCGCCGTCTCGAAGTTGAGCACGTCGCCGGTGTAGTTCTTCACCAGAAACAGCACGCCGGCACCGCCGTCGACCGCCTGGCCGCACTCGTACATCTGATCCGGCGTAGGCGAGGTAAAGATCTCGCCGGGGCAGGCACCATCCAGCATCCCCTTGCCCACCAGACCGCCGTGCATCGGCTCGTGGCCGCTGCCGCCGCCGGAAACCAGCGCCACCTTGCCCGCCACGGGGGCATCGGCGCGGGTAATGAAGTGGGGCTCGATACGCACCTTGAGCTCGGGGTGGGCAGCCGCCATCCCCATCAGCTGTTCACGGACCACGGCATCGACGGCATTGATCAGTTTCTTCATGGCTCACTCCTTGGCTTGCCACCGCTCGGGTGGGCAGATGGTTGATGGAGCCAGTCTAACGGCAGAAAAGAGGATAAAAATGACGGGCTGTTTGGTTCGAATTTGAAACGAAAAAGCGGGGCGGTACGTTTCAATCTGAAACGATAAGCGTGGCAACGAGGCAGAACTGTTAGCCGCCTCACACCCATGAAAAAGGGCCCCCGCAGGAGCCCTCTTCGAAAACCGGAGGTATTAGATGGCCCAGCCACCGGCGTAGAAGATCACCAGTGCCAGGGCGATGATGACGGTGCCGATGTTGAGCTTTTTCCACTCGGCGGCAAACAGGCGGCCGATCACCAGGGCTACGAAGCCCAGCATGATGCCGGTGACTATGTTGCAGGTCAGCACGATGAAGACGGCGCACAGCATGCCGGAGAGGGCATCGACCGAGTCGTTGAAATCCAGCTTGGTGACGTTGCCCAGCATCAGCAGACCCACGTACATCAGGGCCGGTGCAGTGGCGTAGGCCGGTACCAGATAGCTCAGCGGGGAGAGGAAGATCATCAACAGGAACAGCACGCCGACCAGGGTGGCGGTCAGACCGGTCTTGCCACCGGCGGCAGTCCCTGCAGCGGATTCGATGTAGACGGCAGCCGGTGCACCACCGACGGCGCCGGCTACCATGCTGCTGACGGAGTCGGCAGTCAGGGCCTTGCCGCCGCTGATGATGTGGCCGCGCTCGTTGATGAGACCGGCCTGGCCAGCCACGGCACGGATGGTGCCGGTGGCATCAAACACGGCGGTCATCACCAGCGCCAGCACTGTGGGGATCACCACCGGATTGAGAGCACCCAGCACATCCATGCTGCCCACCAGGGAACCCTTCTCGCCGGTCAGGCTCGGCATTGCGAAGAAGCCCTGCCAGGTCACTTTCGGGTCGAAGATGAGGCCCAGGACGGAGATGGCGATGATCACCATCAGGATACCGCCCGGTACCTTGCGACGCTCCAGACCGAAGATGGCGGCCAGACCCAGCACCGTCATGACGACGGGGAAGGCGGTCACTTCACCAAGTTGGACCGGCAGGCCGGCCCCTTCATTCTTGATCACCATACCGACACCGTTGGTGGCGATCAGCAGCAGGAACAAACCGATACCGATGCCGGTGCCGTGGGCAATGCCGGAGGGGAGGTTGTCCAAGATCCACTGGCGCACGCCGGTGACGCTGATCAGGGTGAACAACACCCCCATCAGGAAGATGGCGCCCAGCGCCACCGGGATGCTCAGCCCCTGCCCCAGCACCAGGCTGAAGGCGGTGAAGGCGGTCAGGGAGATGGCGCAACCGATGGCCATCGGCAGCTTGGCCCACAGCCCCATCAGCAGGGAGCCAAAGGCGGCGATCAAACAGGTAGCCACAAACACCGGGCCCTGCTCAAAGCCAGCAGCACCCAGCATGTTCGGCACCACTATGATGCTGTAGACCATGGCCAGGAAGGTGGTCAGCCCTGCGACCAGTTCCTGGCGCACGGTACTACCACGCTGGGTGATGGAAAAATAGGAGTCCAGAAATCCGCCGTTGCCGGTACGGGCCGTCATTTCTTGCGTTGCCATAACTCATCCTGAAAGTGTGAAGGAAATCGTTTGCGTAATGGCGCGCAAAATAGCAAGAATTTGGCGAAATTACAGCGGATCAGCCACCATTTTCCCGAACTTTTCCATTTGCAGCCTCAATGGAAACCACAACTTGTGTGCAGAGGTCTCACCATCAGCCTCTACACTCTTAACTAATCACCCGCCCATCCACCGGAGAGAAGCCCATGCACACAGGCAATCTGTTTGGCAAGATCCCCTCCCCCCTGCCCAATGAAGTGTTCACGGATCTGGTCAGCACCAACCACTTTCGCATCGAACGCATCCTCTCTCTGGGACATCAGACCCCTTCTGGGGAGTGGTTCGATCAGGATGAACACGAATGGGTACTGCTGGTACAGGGCGAGGCCATCCTGGTCTTCATCACACCGGATACCGGGGAACAGGAGCGTGCACATCTGGGGCCAGGGGACTACATCAATATCCCCGCCCACCTTCAGCACAGGGTGGAGTGGACCCATCCTACCGAAGCCACCGTCTGGCTCTGCATCTATTACTAGTGAGGGACTCCCAGTCGGGAAGGAGCAGGATATGGAATCGAACAGAAAAGAAAAAAGCCCAGTCTTTCGACTGGGCTTCTTAAGTAGTGGCGGAGCGGACGGGACTCGAACCCGCGACCCCCGGCGTGACAGGCCGGTATTCTAACCGACTGAACTACCGCTCCGCATTCGGTTAGCTTTCGCTAAATCTTTTGCTGCTTCTTTATGAGGTGTCATCCTCGC
>NZ_JAGKRG010000055.1:0-291 GCF_017939565.1 Aeromonas sp. SrichE-2G | reverse complement strand
TGAACCTTTACTACAGCTTGGCACTGAACATTGAACCTACATGTGTAGGATAGGTGGGAGGCTTTGAAGGCGTGACGCCAGTTGCGCTGGAGCCGTCCTTGAAATACCACCCTTGTATGTTTGATGTTCTAACGCAGGCCCATGAATCTGGGCCGCGGACAGTGCCTGGTGGGTAGTTTGACTGGGGCGGTCTCCTCCCAAAGAGTAACGGAGGAGCACGAAGGTTGGCTAATCCTGGTCGGACATCAGGAGGTTAGTGCAATGGCATAAGCCAGCTTAACTGCGAGACGG
>NZ_JAGKRG010000054.1:0-289 GCF_017939565.1 Aeromonas sp. SrichE-2G | reverse complement strand
CCTTGTTACGACTTCACCCCAGTCATGAATCACACCGTGGTAAACGCCCTCCCGAAGGTTAAGCTATCTACTTCTGGTGCAACCCACTCCCATGGTGTGACGGGCGGTGTGTACAAGGCCCGGGAACGTATTCACCGCAACATTCTGATTTGCGATTACTAGCGATTCCGACTTCATGGAGTCGAGTTGCAGACTCCAATCCGGACTACGACGCGCTTTCTGGGATTCGCTCACTATCGCTAGCTTGCAGCCCTTTGTACGCGCCATTGTAGCACGTGTGTAGCCCTGG